>JACQCT010000055.1 GCA_016201435.1 Nitrososphaerota archaeon
TATTGACATCAAAGTGCCTGTCATGACTTCGGTAACATTTCCATAACGTCTATAGTAGAAATCTGCCAGTGTAATCATATTCATTCGGTTGAATCTTTTTCCAAAGAAAGCACCTGTTAAGACAAGACAAATTGCCAAACCAAGTGGTATGACTGCACCAGCCCAGAACCCAAACGAAGCTGATAATGACACATTTCCAAGCGATGCATTGCCATCGACTGCTTCAGAAACCAACATTGTACCAATGAAAAATAAAGGCAAGCTCTTACCTGCAACAATGTAACGTTTGCTACTTTTCTTGACAAATTTTACTGCAAGAACACCTATGGCAGCAGTAGCAGCAACAAATGCCATAACTATAACGGGATAATAGAGAGGAATATCTGCCATGTTCCTTGTAATTAGTAACTATATATTATTAAATATGACGGTTTGGTCTTCAGATATAGTTCGACTGTCGAATATTGATATACAAAATTCAAAAAAAGGTTAAGAAATTGTGTTTTTTTGTGGATTTATTAATTTGTTCAACACACATAACATGAACAATAATAGATCAGAACCAGAAAAGGAAGATCATATTCTATGATCTCTTGCCATGTGCATGCGAAACGAGGATTCATTTTCAAATGATTCGTCACAAGTTATACACAAATAGGTAGTTTTTTTATCATGCAAGTCTTGAGCATGTTTTAAAAGATCTTCTCTATCTTTGAAAATAGCACCACATGCTCCACAACCATATTTTGTGCCAAACATTCTCTTAATAATAAGTTCTCAATTAATAAATTTCTTCTTCATGTAGTTGAGACAGATTCTTTATGTTCAGAGACTATTGTGCTAGGTAGATAAATAATTATTTCATTTTCTTTAGCTTTGAATAAAGGAACGGATCAAACTTCCTTGCTGTATCAAAGCACTTTTGTCCCTCATCAGCTTTATTCAGCATTGCTAACGCCCTACCTTTGTTATACCAAGCTTTTGCATATTTTTCATTGTTCTCTATTGCTCTATCAAAGCATTCTATTGCTTCCTCTAGCCTTTTTAATTTAATCAATGTCAATCCTTTATTGTGCCATGTAATGGGATTGGTAGAATCAATTGCGATTGCATGAGAAAAGGATTCTAAAGCCTCGTCTGCTCTTCCTAATTTATCTAAGATCAAACCTTTATCACCCCATGCAAAATCATTGCTTGGTAAAACCTGTATAGCTTTATCAAAATATTCCAAAGCTTCCTCTGGCCTGTTACCATTTGCCAGATCTTCTCCATACTTGACATAATCTTCAGAAGCTTCTTTTCTGCTATGCCTAAATTTGTATTCTGGAGAGGATAAATTATTTTTTTTTCTTAACCAGCTAAACATATTGAATAACTCTATGTATTTTCTGTTTTATGCAATTCATCTTCTTTTTTGTTCCCCTTTAGGCCTACAGTACCCATGAACAAAAAGAAACCACTAGCAACCAGTATTGCTGCAAACATTGCATAAACGCCTGTCAAATCCATTAGCACATTATTAATTCTAATGTATTTAAAATTTTATTACATCAAATTTTATGACAGATTTTTTCTGAAATAGCACGTAGATTACGCAACTTTAGTCATAATTTGAAAATCAAATATGAAAAAGTTCGACTGTAGAACTATTCAAAAACGTAGATTACTTAGACAAATTTAAGTAGATACTAACGTATTACTAAATCGATAAATATGGGAATGGAATTCTATGGAGATTCATACAAGGGTAATGACGAACCAATTTTTGTTGGCATACCTACGTTCTTGAAATTGCCTTGGTTAAGAAGTAAAGCAGAGTTAGAAAAAGTACGACCAGATGTAGCAATAATAGGAGAACCTTTTGACTTTGGAACGACTATCAGGCCAGGTGCTAGATATGGACCAAGAGCTATAAGAGCAGCTTCTACTGTACCGTCTCCTCCATACGAACACTTCAACATCGAAACTGGTGTTGACCCATTTGGAGTTTTCAGAACAGTTGATTATGGAGATGTAAATATTTCACCAGGTGATGTAGTAGAATCCCACAGAAGAATGACTGACAAAGTCAAAGAAGTATTAGATGTCGATGGAATCCCAGTCATGCTTGGCGGTGATCACTCTATTACTTTTGCAAATGTACGAGCATTTGCAAAAAAGTACAAAAACATAGGAATGATTCACATTGATACACATGCTGATTGTGCACCGCAGGGTTTGTGTGGTTTCAAGTATGACCATGGAGCTCACATTAGAAGAATAATGGAATTAGGATGTCTAAAAGGAAAAAATTACACCCTAATTGGACCTCGTGGATATTGGCCAGGTCCAGATCTATACAAGTGGATGGCAGATCAAGACTTTCAATGGTTTACCATGCTAGATGTCGAGGAATTAGGAATTGATAGGATTGCAAAAGAAGCGGCAGATAGAGCTAACGATAATGTAGACGCAGTGTATATCAGCTGGGACATTGATACATTTGATCCAGCATATGCTCCAGGAACAGGAGAACCTGAACCAAACGGCTTGACATCAAGAGAAGGCATGAGATTGATGAGGTTGCTTTCTACATCATTTGATCCAGACAAGTTTGCATTTGATCTTGTAGAAGTTGCACCAAATTATGATGTAAGTGATGGTAACTCTTACAATGGAGGAATTACATCAGGCTTGGCAAACAGATTGATTGTAGAACTTCTAGCAGGATTATCTCTAACTAAGAAAGGCCAAACTGAAGGCAAGCCGGTAAGACCAAACGCGTATCGCGGAAAAAATCACACTTATGACTTTGGAAATGGTCCAAAAGCAAAGATTCCAAAAAGAAATTGATTAAAATTGATATCGTGGTAAATGGAGAGTCTGATCTTTCCTTTACCAAATTATTTGAATTCAGAAATGAAGATGAGGCAATTTTTCATAATGTCATAGAATTAGTCAAGAACAAACTCTCAAAAAATTTGAAACTAAACGTCAATGAAGCTTTGTTGGTATATTGTGCACATATAGTAAGTGAAATACGTTTAAACAAATCTGAATCAGAAATAGTAAATAACTCATCAAAAATTTTAACACGAGATAATGTTTTAATCGGAGTTCCAGAAACACTAAGAGAAATTATATTCAATATCACTTTAGATAATTTCCCAAGAAAAATAATCAGATACATTGAACCAATTCCAACTGCAAATTACATAATGGTAGATTCTGAAGCAATTGAGAAGTAACCAGTTATGAAAAGAAAGAATTGCTGAAAACCTCTTCAAGTTATAGAATTTTGTACCTCTATGGAACTATTTTAAGACCAAGAAAGGTAGTGGGTCCACAGGGATTCGAACCCTGGATCTTCGCCGTGTAAGGGCGACGTCATAACCAACTGGACTATGAACCCAAGCAAAGCTCCAATTAGAAATGCATTTAAACTTTGAGAATTTTATTTGAAAAGAAAAACGCAGAAATTATCACTAATTGAATTCAAAATATGAATGAGATAGTTTTCTTTTCAAGTCCAATAGGTCTTGGACATGCAACACGAGACATAGCTATTGCTCAATATCTTGATAGAAATTCTACAAAATTTATCAGTGGTGAAGGAGGATCAAAATTATTTTCAGAATACGGTTTTGATATAAAAGACTTGTATCATCCTCCTCCTTTTGTAGTTAATCAGGGCAAGTTACAGAATCCATTAAATTGGCTTTTCAAGTATTATTCGTATTATAAGGAATGTAAGACTATTTCATCAAATATCATAGAAAAAGAAAAATCCAATCTCATAGTTAGTGATGAGGATTTTGCATCACTTGCAATTGGACAGGGAAAAAAACTAAAAACAGTATTGATCACCGATATTTTAGAAACAAGATTTGTAAGTGGAATTGGCTCTTTAATTGAAAAAAGGATGAATCGTTCGATGAAAAAGATAATTCAAAAATGTGATCTTGTAATTCTTCCTGAAATTGGTCCAAACGAAGATAACATTGCAAGAGTTGGGCCAATAGTACGAAGCACTATACAGACAAGGGATGAATTAAGAAAGAAATTTTTGTTCAATAGAAAAACAATTGTTGTAAGCGTAGGAGGAACAAATGCAGGAAAATTTTTGATTGATGCAGTGATTGATGCCTTTAAAAAAATAAAATTAGATGCAGAACTTGTCATTGTTTCTGGACCATCATTGAAAATCAATAATGATGCGATACGAAATCTTGGATTTGTAAGCAATTTACATGAAATCATTTACGCGTCAGATTTGATAATTTCTCTTGCAGGCAAGTCAACAATTGATGAATCTAAACATTATGGAACGCCCGGTATTTTCATACCGATAAAGGGGCATTTTGAACAAGAGGAAAATGCAAAGGAATGTGGTTTTTCTTTTAATGATCTTTTCCGTTTAGAGTCTTTGATTCCAGAAAAAATTAATGAAAAAAGAATTCAAGCAAATTTTGGTGGAGCACAGAAAGCTGCAAGTTTGATAAAAAAGATATTATGATTTTAGTTGTTTTGTTGAAAATTTATACAGCCAGTTATTTCCTTACATAATGATTCATTATGTATCAGACCTACCTCAGGAACATATTGTAAAATATGATTTGTGTTTTTGTCTTTAAATAGTTCACCTTGTATTAGGTTGCTCAATTGAATTTGTCCTTAAAATTTGTCACAAATGACATAATTGACTAGACTAAATTCTAGATTTAAAGAATGCGTATGATTTATCCGCATTCAAAAATCATCGAATTCATAGTTTACCCAAACTTTATACATTGATTTTAAGAGCTGTAACTAAGTTTTGAAAAATATTGTAATTGCAAAGTTTGGTGGAAGTGCAATAGGAATTGACGGTAAGCAAATCCCTCTCATCATCAAACGCATCAATGAATTAAAAAAAGATGCCAAGGTAATTGCTGTCTTTTCTGCGCCATTAACTGAATACGATAGTAAACAGAGATCTCTTACAGACATTGCTTTAAAAATTGGTCAAAAAGCAGAAGAAGGAAATCCAGTAAACATAGAGGAATTAAAAAAGCCATATCAAAAAATATTAGAATTTGTAGACAAAAAATACCAAGATGATTGTAAAAAAATATTTGATTCCTTGTTGGAAAAATCATCAAATGCACTGAATATAGCTATGCAAAAAAAAGAATTTGCGTATGAAACACGATCCAGAGTTCTTGCCTATTCTGGAGAAATACTCATGTCACATGTAATGAATTATGTGTTACAAAGTGCTGGAATTAAATCAGATGTAATTGGATTTGAGATATGGCCAATTATAACGGACAAAAATATAGAGTCAGCAAACTTTCTGGTTGCAGAATCTTCTCAAAATGTAAATGCCATTGAAGCATTACTAGAAAAAAATGATGTATTGTCTATAGGAGGATTCATTGGAAAAACTACTGATGGATTAGAAACTACCTATGAAAGAGGAGGTTCTGATAGAACCGCTGCAGACCTTGGTATATTATTTAGTAAAAAATTTCACACTAAAATTGATTTTGAAAAGGATAGTGCAGTTCTTTCTGCCGATCCAAGAATTGTAAAAGAGGAATTAGAAGACATTAGACAACTTTCGTATAACGAAGCTAGAATTGCAGGCATGTTTGGAATGAAAATCCTAGATCCAATTGCAATAAAAGAGATTGTAGAAAACGGCGTAGATATGCCAATAATAATAACTGACATGAATAGACCTGAAAAATTTACTACTATTGAGAGAAATCCTAGTAAAAAAAATGGTCATCCTCTCAAGATAGTTACAGGAAAGAAAAACTGTGCGATATTAAGAATAGAGAGTGTTTCTGCACAAAATTTGTTTGAATCCCTTGAAAAAGACAAGAGATATAGTGAATTTGTAATTTTATCTCCCTATACAAAAGATGGTACAGAATTTACCAGAATACTATTTCTTGATGCAGATTATGTAAAACGAAATGAAAGATATATCCTAGCGTTTGATGCGTTAGCTTCAATTACTTACAATAGAGGCGTTATTACTTTGATAGGAGATGAGATGTGGCGTGTACAACACATTGCATCCAAGGCTAGCTCTAAGATAGGTGAGGCTGGTTTAAACATACTAAACATGGATGCACAAGAGGAGACTTCACGAATTATAATAGTAATTGAGGATACTGGAGATAACATAGAAAAAGCTATTCGTACAGTACATAATGAAAGATCAAAAATCAAGTTTGTATAAAGACAAAAATTGAAGATTACTTCTTTCTTTTTCTGCGTACAGCATGCTGATCTGCAATTCTCATGTGTTTGCCTGTTTTCCTTTTAACCATACTGGAACAAATGAAACGACACTAGTTAATTCTTGCTTTTGACAATTTCACGTATTATTTCTTGCAGATAATTTTATTTTAAAATCATAACTTGATAATTAGCTAAAGCAGTTGGCCCCTACAGTTCAAAATCCTGTAGAAGTCAAAGTGGGTTTGTTCTTGGGCCTCGTATCTAGAATCAGCCCGGCGTTACCCAAAACACGCTCTAGTATATTATACACATAGGCAATATTTAGACCTGATCTATATAGATCCATTAGTATTACTAGCAATTGCCCATGAGAGATCCAATAAGGCTAGTTGGAAATGGATTTGAAATGAGAAGAATCAGTCTATCTGTAGCAAGATATGAAGGATTGACCTCAAAAAACATTTTTTTGAATAAAAATAACTGGAAGTGTAGGCCTACACTAGAATAACTACGGCAAACGAGAGAATTGTGTTCGCAAGAAATAAACATCTCACATCTTAATTTAAAGAAAACTTGGTTTTAGTTTATAAAATTAAAAACTAGTATTTCAAATATTTGTTACATGCTCTCTAAATCCTGATTAATTCTTTAAATTACCAGACTCCGTGTCCTTTTCTATGAAAGAGCAAGGCAAGATATGGATGAACGGCAAGCTTGTACCATTCAAGGATGCCAAAGTACATGTCCTTACCCATGCATTACACTATTCAACAGCAGTCTTTGAGGGAATTAGATGCTATAACACTCCAAAGGGTTCCATGATATTTCGATTACAAGAACATGTAGATAGATTATTCAAATCAGCAAAAATGTATTCTATGAAATTGCCCTATTCAAAAAATGAAATTTCTAAGGCAATAATAGAAACAGTAAAGGCAAGTAAGTTAAAAGAATGTTACATAAGACCCATTGCTTACTATGGCTACGGAGTACTTGGTTTAACTCCAACTCCAAACAAAATTGATCTTGCCATTGCATGTTGGGAATGGAAACTTGGTGAATCAAGTGCAGGAAAAATACGTGGTGCCAGATGTAAAGTTTCAAGTTGGTTAAGAATAGATTCTAGGTCTCAACCCATGCAAGCAAAAGCTGCCTCAAACTATGCAAATGCAGCACTTGCCAGGGTAGAAGCGCTAAAAGATGGTTATGATGAAGCTATAATGTTAAATTATAATGGCAAAGTTTCAGAAGGAAGTGCGGAAAATATTTTTCTTGTAAATAATGACAAAATATTTACTCCTCCACCAAGTGCCGGTATACTAAATGGTATAACAAGAGATAGTGTCATAAAAATAGCAAGAGCTGATGAGATTTCAATATCAGAAACTAATATCGATAGAGAGGATCTCTATGTTGCTGATGAAGTATTTATGACTGGAACAGCCGCAGAGGTAAAATCAGTAACAGAAATTGACAATATAACAATAGGAGATGGGAAACCTGGTAAGATAACACGAAAGCTCCAAAATACCTTTTTGAATGTGGCCATGGGAAAAGATAAAAGATTTTCAAAATGGCTAACTCCAATTTGAAAACATACCTTAATTGATACAAAATCATCCTGAAAGATTCAATTACAACAACGCAGTCATTTCATATATGGTATTATCTATGATAGATCAACACAAACCAAAATGTTATCTCTGTAACGAAACTTTTGAAAATATTGAGGAATTAAGAAAGCATCAAAAGATAACCCATAAAGAATTTATCGAGTATCATAAAAATGGCCATGAACATTCTCCTGCTCCTGGCGATGTAACTGTATTTTAATTTGAGAGATTTTTATGGAAACAAATTCTCAAAACGATTCTGCAAAAATTTGTTGGTTTTGTAAAAAGGGCAGACATGATGAATGTATGAAAAAAATTCCTGTTGATGCAATGTCAGATGGTCCGCATGATTGTACTTTTGATACAAAATTAGTAGACTGTCAATGCATACATTAGAATATCTTTTCTAAAATAGCGGGTCTAGTGGGATTTGAACCCACGACATAGGGATTTCTCTGAAAGATCATAAGAGTCCCTCGCTCTACCTGGCTGAGCCATAGACCCACAAAATAGCAAACGCCAAGTTCGTTATTTAAACTTGAGTTGAAATAAAATTAATTTTTAGTTTTTAACTGTCTCAATTTGAGAGTATTTTTCTAATATTTTAGTCAAGACCGTAGAAACTGGTGCGTTGTTCATTTTTTCTTTTTCCACTAAAAGTTTTCTATATGCATCAAGTGTAATGTAAACCGGAATAGAACCATTTCCTTCCAAGAGTCCTCTAACTTTGTAGAGAGCAGTCTCCATTCCTTTTTCTGCTGTCTTTGCAAATTTAATTTTGTTTAAAATGCTACCAAGTGGACCTAGTGGCATTTCATAATTTACTGTCATGGTAAGTTTAGTCAGGTTCTCTTCTAGTGATTTGAATTCAACAGAAATATTCCATTTTTTGAAAGGACCTTTAATCATTTTTGCTGCAATTCTTTGTTCTGGTACAAATTCGGTTGTTTCACAATCCCATTCTAGTCTTTTACCATCAAAATCACCTATTACTCTAAAGGTTGTTCCTACACCCATACCTGCTTTAACATCCATGGGTACCACAGTCATGCCTACTCGCTCTTCAAATTGATCAGAAATGTGTTCAGGTCTTGCAAAATAGGTGAAGACATTAGAAACTTTAGATTTAATATCGATTGTTTTACTGACAGTGGTCATACATTCCCCGTTCTTGTCAGACTGGATTTAAAGCTTTTGCTAATTTTCAGTGATCTAATCAATCTTGTAATAATATATTAAAGAAAACCGTATAACAAAATGATGCGAAAATCTGGTTGTCTTTTATTATTAGTTTTTTTAGGCGTTCTAACAATTCCCGCAATTCAGAGTGCAGGTGCACACTCTGAATTCAATTCTAATTCTGAAACAATTGGAAATTATGAAGTACAAGTTGCAACCATACCTGAAATCCCAGCTGCAAATGAACCATTCAAACTTGAATTTAGAGTTTTAAATTATGCACAATCTACTAGTAACTATCTTAATTCATTTAATACCCAAAATAGTGAAGTCGACCATTTTAGAATGGGAGTAAGGGTATTCTATAATGACAAATTAATTGACACAATGGCTCCCCAGAGTCATGATGGTGGCCAATGGGACATTCCCTATACTTTTCACGAATCGGGAAACCATGTGGTTGAAGTTGATCTATATAATGCAGGACCAAATGGCGAGACATTAACTTATCAATTTAATGTTTCAGCAGTAAACATCTTTGGTCCAATCTTTGTATACATAATTTCTGCAGGCGGATTTGGATGTTTTGCATTAATCATCTGGATATGGATTTCAAAGAAAAGAATGAAACCTAAACCTTAGTTTGTATAGTTGAGGATCTAGCTAATCTAAATGCAAATAATGTAGTAAGAAGAGCCATTGCAAAAAGCAAAACTCCTGCACCATTATGTATCGCTACAATTACAGCATGCAATTTAGTATCAATCACTATTGCTCCAAGTGTAATTTGAGCAACGGCAAGAACTCCAGCCAAAGTTCCAGTTATTCTTATTTTTGTATCAGAACCTGCTACTTTCCAGCTTCCTATTGCAGTTGCTATAATCAGTACCCCTGTTGTTGCAGCAATCAACCTATGTATCCATTCTGTCAAATATTCTGCAGATGGAAGAATTCCACTAGGACATAATGGCCACTCCGGACAAGAGAGACCCTGTCCACTTGCTTGAAGATATCCTCCAATAAACATTAGAGAGTATAAAATTACAAGAGAAGATAGAGCGAGATATTTGAAATACATTATTACTCGACGATAAAGTTGCCATCCATACCTAATAGGGCATGGCCAGGAACAGTACAGACGTAGTGATATGTACCTGGTGAACCAGCAACAAATGTAACATCACCTGTCTCGCCTGGCTTCATTGGATTGTCTGCACTCTTTAATGCAGAATTCCACAGAACATTAGTTGGGTTATCAGGATCAGTAACTATACCAAAAGAATGGAAAGATTTACTGTCATTTTTGACATGAATTGTGACAGTATCACCAGATTTTACTTTAATGTCCGGATTATGTCCTGTTTGTCCAGGAAGTGCATTAAATGCATAATCCTTGAAATCAGAACTCATTACAAAGCTTAAGGAGAATTCCACTTTTTTACCGGTTGGTGCTGCCGTAGTTCCAGATGCGCCACCTGAAGATGCTTCAGTAACTTCAATTTTACCTACCATACCCAATTCTCTGTGACCTGGCACTGCACAAATATAGAAATATTCTCCTGCCTTTGCTGGAACAAATGTTATTTCACCTTTAGCACCTGGCTTCATTGGATTGTCAGCAGTTCCAATTATAGTACCATCTATAGCTGGACCAGGTCCTTCTTTTGAATCAGTAATTGCAAAGGCATGAAATGATTTGCCCGCATTTGTAACATCAAAAACAATCTTATCCCCTACGCTAGCGTGGATTTCAGGATTCTGATCTGGTCCAGATAACACATTAAATGCGTATGTTTTAAAATCTGGTGATTCTACAAATTTTAAAGAAACATTAACTGTTTTTCCAGTGGCTTGTCCTTGACCTCCTCCACCTGAAATGGCACCTTGTTCCTGTAGTTTTCCAGCAATTGGAAGATATGAATTCCAGAAATCATAGTGCATGAAAAATATCAAACCACCAACAATCTGAATTCCAATAATAATTGCAAGCATCTTACCCATTCTTCTAGTGGATGTCCTAAGTATTGGTGCGTCGTGTTCTGAATGACTCATATCAATATCCTACGTGATGTGGTGTTTTTGCTTGATATGGATAGTAGTACTTTCCACCCAAGTTGAATGGATCATCCATATTGGCTTCCTTGCCCTTTACAGCGCAGTAAATTAGTTGTGCCAAGAAGATTACAAAGCTAACTCCAAGAATCCATGCTCCTATTGTTGCTATCTGGTTTAGTTGTGTCCACGATGTGAAATCTGTTGGATAGTCATATACTCTTCTTGCCATGCCCTCCAGTCCAAGAATGTGTTGCGTAAAGAATACTTGGACTGTCCCCCACATCATCAAGATAAACTGTACAGTTGCCCATTTTTCGCTGTACATTCTTCCAGTAAATAATGGGAAGATGTAATACATCATTCCAACAAAACCAAATGCAATTGTGCCAGTAAGGAACAAGTGCATATGACCTACAACCCAGTATGTTCCATGTGTGATAAAGTCAAGTGGCATTGCAGTGTTAAGAACACCACCTGCTCCTGCTGAGAAGAATAATGCTATTCCACCAACCATGAATTTCATTGGTGCAGCAAATTTAATTCGACCACCCCACATTGTTGCTAAAAAGTTAAAGACATGCATTCCTGATGCTGGCACTGCAGCTAATGTTCCAATCATAAATACGGTTTTTGTTGTAAAGTCCATTCCTGTCGAAAACATATGATGGCCCCATGAAGCAAATCCGATCAAGCCAAGCATTACAAATGCAAATACTCCAGATCCTGTACTGAAAAGTGGTTTTCTTGA
>JACQCT010000056.1 GCA_016201435.1 Nitrososphaerota archaeon
CACGAAGTATTATGATGTGACAGACGGGCATTCCTGCCTCAACTTTAAGATATTAGAACTGTTGATTTTTTTTTTTTTTTTCAAGATTATAGTGAATTATGACATAACTAATTTATGGTTAAAATTTAAAATCAATAGAGATAGTTCCTTGACTAAACTAATTGGTATCTAACTTTGAATCTACTTTGATGTGTATTTTTTCCCCACTGTGATGGTGGTTGTTGTACATCATCTTTGTCTTGAATCCTTTTTTGTGCAGATATCCTTCAAGTAATAGCGCCCAAGGAAGTGAATGTCCACTGTTTAGCTTTGATTCTATGATGATGTGGTTTCCTTGTGGCTCATAATGTGCTTGTCCTGAACACGTGATCTGCAAGGTGGAATCAACAAGAGCAATGATTTCATCAATTGTTTTTGCTTCCAAATCTACACCATTTTTCTCAAGAAATTCAAGCATGTCAATTTCTTTATTTTTAGATTGTAGCACAGAATTTAGTACAAAGCCAAGCCCGTTCTCATTTATGGCTTGAATCACCTTCAAAGTTTCCTGGGCATCGATTTTTGTCATATCAGAAAGATTGTTTACTTTAATGGCGTTTTTCCAAGTTTGTTCAAACGTCTTGGCTTGATTTGTTCCTAATACTTCGGTTGACAAAAATATTGCCCCTTTTCCATTGTTGCTATTTATCATAAGAATTTCAGAATCATCAAACATGATTGAATTTTGTGAAACATCGGCACACTTTATCTTGACATCATCTGGAATTGCTCTAAATGTTTCTGATCCTACCAAATTTGGTGGAATTATTATTTTGATATCGATATTTTTTCTGATTGCATGTATCAGGGATTCTTTGCATTGTGAAAAAAGATTCAATCCCCATGAATCAACTATTGCATGAATCGAAGTCTTTGAGCCTTCAATCATAGTTTCAAGTTGGTTGAAGACATAGTTTGGAGTAAGATGGAAATATCGCTTTTCTTCAGAACCTCTTGCTTTTTTGCTGTCTTCACTTACCTCTTTTAGTTTGGTTACAAGATTGTTCATGCCGTTTACTTTGTTTATGTGCTCTTGTACTAATTCATCAAACGCATCTTCAGGAGCTATTCCGGTGCACATTATTGGTTTAGTTTTTGATATTATTGCAATCTTTTTCTTTTCTAATTTTAGTAATGTAGGATATACCTTTGTTCTTGGTAAATTGGAATAGTATGCAAGCTCTGCGGCAGAAATGGTGCCCTTTGTGATTAGAGTTACATAAGCTTGAGCTTCGTATTTGCTTAGGCCAAATTCTTCTAGGCTTACTGCTAAGTCCTGTCCTTTTACCATTACCACCAATTTGTTAGTTGCAAGGTAAAGTCAATAGCTAAATTCATTGAACAAAGATTGGAAAAAATACTGAGCTGTATCCAGAGAGGGTGTTACTGTAGTGACATCATTCCATGTAACAAGTGTCTGATATAGAAAAAGTATAGTTATTGTTTGGTATAATTGGTAACAAAATCTAAATGGGTAATAAGTGACGAGACAAAAAATCAGATAACGCGGGCAAGTACTTTAAAGCCAAGACTTGATTATGCCGCAGAATTAATTGATAGAATATTGGATACACTTAATCAAAAAAAGTTTGATCTTAACAAAAATAACTTGAAACTTTACAAAAAAACTAAAGAAAACAAGCATACCGTAACGGAATTTGAAACACAACTACATTTTGAATCTGAAATTTTTTGTGCCGTAGAATCTCTTAGACAAGTAAGAAGGTGCATTGATTCTGTTTTTGGGCTTGGAAATATCATACTAGTTTTAGCGCCTACCATATCTATAGTGAGAACAACCCGTTCACAGATGCTTGGGGTTTTTCCTGAAGCTGATTCTCAATTTGGCGAGTTGTCTCTGGTACTGGGTGGATTGATAATAGATGCGGGACAACTCACAAGCGCTAATCTGGACTTTGGGTTGGCAAATAAAAAATCATCAATACTCTTAGATGAAGCGAAGTTGATTGCTGACTCTAAAATTTACAAGCAGTTTCCTCAAGTAGATTTGTTGTAAGCAAGGACTGCTTATGCTTAATTTTTCAAAAACTGGGCCCTCGGAGGATATTTCTTTACCTCTTGACAAAATCAGAAACATTTCATCTAAAATCGAGGAAAAAACTGCCCAAAAATCTTCTGATAAAGATGATAAATTCATAGAAACTCTCTCAGTTGAGGAACTAAAAGACCTCAGGCAAGTAATGATGGCAGCAGAATACTTGCTTTCAAAATATCAGGATAAAAAAGAACTAAAGGCGTTTTTGGAGGACTTTATTGGAATATTACTGCATGCAACAAATTCTGTAAACGCGATGCGTGATGATCTTACAGACCTTCTCATATCAGCAGAAATGGCATTTAACCAGATACAGACCCTTCATGAGGAAGTTACACAACACCTCTCTTTGGATAGATTCGTTCAGACCCGTCTTGACGATTATCGTAATTATATCATGCCACAAGCGGTTACACAGGCCAAAATAGAACCAGTTTCAAGTCCAATTAATTTAACAAAGACTACTAGACCAATTTACACACATGATTACCTAACAAATACCGCAGTTGAGATTTAGGTATTAATAATATGAGTCTAGCCCCGCAAGAATTAGAAAATAGTGCCAGTAGATTTGCAGCAGAAGCAATCAAGCTTGACTCTCAAGGAGCACGCGGCATGGCAATATCCAATTATCAGAGGGCAATAGAATCCCTTACGAAGCTTATCCAGCTATATCCAGATAACAAGTTAAACCGAGTTTACACTGAACGCCTGGGCGCATACCAGAACAGGATAAAGGCATTACAAATGACTAATGTAGAACTTGAACCTGCAGTTGATCCAAAAGCTACGCCTGAACAACAAAAACAATCTCTTGCAAAAAATGAATTTGATGATTTGGTGATGAAAGAAAAGCCTAACGTGAGTTGGGCCGAAGTTGTAGGGCTAGAAGATGCAAAAGATGCTCTTCGCGAATCTATTGTTTATCCAGCTAAACGACCTGATCTTTTTCCATTGGGATGGCCAAGGGGCATTCTTCTTTACGGACCTCCGGGATGCGGAAAAACTGTTCTTGCGGCTGCAACTGCAAGTGAGATTGATGGTTATTTCATAAATGTAGATGCCGCATCAATGATGAGCAAATGGCTTGGTGAAGCAGAAAAAAATGTTGCAAAGTTATTCACCATGGCTCGTGGCTATGCAGAAAAAGAAGGACTCCCAGTGATATTGTTTATCGACGAAGTAGATTCATTGTTAGGAAGTAGAAACAGTGAGGTAGGAGGAGAAATTCGGGTCAAAAACCAATTCCTAACAGAAATGGATGGAATCAACGGTAAAGGAAAAGACCTGAAATTATACGTAATTGGAGCAACAAACAAACCATGGAGTCTTGACTGGCCATTTCTTAGAAGGTTTACAAAAAGAGTCTATGTAACACTACCAAGTCTTGAAGCAAGAGTAAAACTCTTTGATCTTTACACTTCACCACTCAAGAAAGACGAAAAAGTAAAATCCCTTGAACTTGCAAAGCTTGCAGACGGATATAGCGCAAGTGACATTAAAGACATTTGCCAATCTGCTCAGTTGATGGTAGTAAATGACTTGTTCCATCAAGCTGATTATTCTCCAGAACCAGTAGTAGGAGAACCAAAGATGCAACCACGTGAGCTTACGTTGGGTGATTTCAAAGAAATCCTAACAAGAAGAAAACCAAGTGTAAGTATGGAAATGATTCGTGCATATTACAAGTGGAGCGAGCAGTTCCGAGCACTCTAGAGATTTTTTCAAGAATTAAAACCCCGACTCCTTAGCAGAAGTCTTTAACACAAAACTTAAATCTCTAAAATAATTCACATCACGAGGGTTTCAAATTCCAACAAAAAAAGCCAAACATGTAAACAAGTTTGGTAAACTCATCTTAGAAGATGGTACCGTTTTTAATGGGATGGGTTTTGGTTATACCTCTACAACTTTTGGTGAGGCAGTCTTCAATACAGGCATGGCTGGCTACACCGAGGCGCTCACAGACCCTTCGTACAGCGGTCAAATTCTTACACTTACCTATCCTCTAGTTGGCAATTATGGAATTCCTGACCAATCCGCCAAAGATGAAGATGGAATAAAAAAATACTTTGAGTCAGACAAAATTCAAGTACGGGGTCTAGTTGTCCATGAACTGTCTCTTACTGCAAGTCACTGGAATCTTTCAATGACACTTGATGAATGGCTATATGATGAAAAAATTCCAGGAATTTCAGGAATTGATACTAGGGCATTGACTCGAAAATTGCGCACAAGTGGGGTTATGATGGCAGCACTTGCTGTTTCTGAAACTGAAATTGATGAAAATGAACTAAAGAAAAAACTTGCAGCTGCAAAAAATTACAATTCAGAAGAATTTATGGATGTTGTATCAACAAAAGAACCACAAATTTATGGAAATGAAAAAGATACGGTGGTAATAGTTGATACTGGAGTAAAAAACGCAATATTACGAAGTGTAAGAAAGCTTGGATACAAAGTCATCAAAGTGCCATGGAATTATTCTATTGAAAAAATTCTTTCTTACAATCCAAAAGGTGTAGTTCTATCAAACGGACCTGGTGACCCACAAAAATGTGCTGAAACAATGAAAACTGCTAAAGCTCTCATTGATAAAAATATTCCAACTTTAGGAATATGTCTGGGTGCACAAATATTGGGAATTGCTGGAGGAGCAGACACTTTCAAATTAAAGTATGGTCACCGTGGACAAAACAAATCCTGTCTTGATTTAGATAATAACCAAGTTTATGTGACAAGTCAAAATCATGGTTATGGAATAGATCCTGATTCCCTCAAAAAAACAAATTTCAAATTATGGTTTACTAATGCTGATGATAAAACAGTAGAAGGAATAAAACACAAAGAAAAAAAATGCATTGCTGTACAATTTCATCCCGAAGCATCACCTGGACCTTTTGATTGCATGTTTGTATTTGAAGAGCTAAAACGCCTTATGGGGGAGGAAAATGCCAAAAGATGAGTCGCTGAAAAAAATTCTAGTTCTTGGCAGTGGGGCAATTAAAATCGGAGAAGCAGGCGAAAGTCA
>JACQCT010000057.1 GCA_016201435.1 Nitrososphaerota archaeon
AAAGCCTCTCTTCATCTTCTTCACTGCAACTTATTGCACTCCGTGTCAGATAGGGGCACAAAATCTAGCCAAATATTATGATGGAACTGGTAAGGCCTTTAACGTGTTGATTGTTTTCATCGATGATGGGGAGACAAATAGTCAGTTTATTGATTGGAAGAACAAATTCGGAAGGGATGGATGGTACATTGCAAAAGGAACAGACGTGGCACAAACGTACAACGTACAGTATCTTGATACAAAATATGTATTTGACAAGAACGGAATAATAAGATGGGTGGACGTAAAACCACTCGATTACTCGTCTATAGATCCTGTGATGAATCCTCTGCTGAGGGCGGTGTAATATGAAAAGTATTCTCCTCCTTGAAGCAATAAAAGAGAAACCTGCAATCGCGGTAATTTCTGCAATAGGAATCTTTTTTGTCAATCCTCTGATTCAAAGCCTGAGCACTCCACTTGCATTCCAGATATGGTCAACAGACATTTTACAAAAACCTGAGAGCTCAATTTCATACATTACATTCTCGATACTCTTCGGAATCTTTGTCTCACTCTATCTTTATTCGAAGAACAAGTGCATCGACTGCAAGCCCGATGCCAAGGCAGGATTTGGAGGAAGTGTATTTGGATTAGTTCTTGGTGTGTGTCCTGCATGCTTTTCATTCATTGGATTTCTTGTACCACTTGGAGGAAGCATATTTCTGACAAAATACTATCCAATTTTCATTGTGGCCTCCATTACCATAATTCTGTTTTCTATTTACAAGATGGGAGGGTTCAAGAATCTTCACATGATTAATTTTAAGACAGAGGACATGAGCCAAAAGGAGAGTCAATAAAAAATGTACAAAGATGCTCTGAAGATTGTATTCTCCAATTCGTGGTATTTGGTTCTGTCTGGCGTTGTTGCCGTGATTTTTTCCTTGCTCCTTTTACAGGCAAACCAGTTTCTGTTTTTCCAGCCCTATGTTGTGCTTAGCCTCCCAACAACTCTGGTCCCAAATTTTGCACTGATTCTCATCACTTCGGCTTTGACAGGACTTGTTTTAGGCATGGCAGCCTATAAAATTCGAAGATTAAAATCAAGTATACGAAGATCTGGTGGAGGACTTTTTGCTTCACTTGTAGGTACAGTAACAGCTATATGCACATCTTGTAGTGGTATTGCAATTCCGATAGTTGCCATCTTTGGTGTTGCTGGCGTTTCTGCTCTCTCTTTTATAGAGAATTATGAAATGCTAATACAGCTTGTCACCATAGCCGTCCTGACAACCACATATTTTCTGATGGCAAAGGAAATTACTTCAGAATGTAAGGTAAAAATATAACGATTAGAATCTAAAATAAAAGTTTGGGTAGGTATTAAACTAATTTAACCAAACCTCCCCCGGCCTCATTTTAAAGACAGGGAGTTAAACTAATTTACAAGATCTCTCTCCCGGATTTGAAAAATCAGTTTAACGCTCGTATTGCTTTGCGTAGTCTTGTATAGGACTACGAAGATCGTGGCTTGAAAGAATTTCTGAACCTTAGCGCCCTAGCAAGATGATAAAAACGTAAAACACAGCCAAATTTATTGAAGTTACAACTGAGCCAATTTTCAGAAATTCAAAAAATGTGAATGCCTTGATCCCTTTTGATTCTGACGCTTGAATTATGATGACATTGCTAGCAGCTGCAAGAATTGTAAGGTTTCCCGATATGGTACTTGCTGCGGCAAGCATCATCCATTGAGAAAGATCGTTACTGGTAAATCCATTACTTACCATTACATAGTGGTATAGCGCAACAAATGGGACATTGCTTAATACCTGACTCAAGGTCACGCTTGTTATAGAAATTATCGCATTACTTTGTATCAGATCTTTTGGGTCGGGAGTGGGGATGTTCTTCATTATCATGGGTATTGCCCCTGATGACCAAACTGCTGCAGTAACTATGAACATTGCAGCAAAAAATATCAAAATTGAATAATCTACGTTTTGCATTATTTCACGACGTTCATTGCTTATGGCGTAAATTATTGCCGCACCAGCTAGCGCTACCAGACTTATACTAATGTTAACAATCTGCAGAAAATGAAGTGCTTCCGTAACAAAAAAACCGATAATGGTTGCAATCAATACTATTATGGAAATTTTTGCAAGATGCTTGTTCTCTATGGTATAATGATCTAAAGCAATACTCTGATAGTTTACTTGAAGAAGATCCTTTTTGAAATAAAACCTCAGTACATAGTATGTAAGAAACAAGTTGATAATAGTAGGTACTGCAAGAAACTTTAGGAAATTGGTTAAAGGAAGTGGTATTCCGCTCTGAATTGCAACCAACAGATTCTGTGGATTTCCAATTGGTGTCATGGCACTGCCAATCGTAATGCTAAATGCAAGAGAGATCAGAAATACTGCTGGCCTGATGTTCAACTGCTTTGATATGTATGCAACAAGTGGTATGCCCATTAACGCTATAGTATCATTTACTAAGAACGCAGAAAGAACTCCCATCCCTACTACAAAAATCATGAGTAAGGCATTGACGGACTTTGCTTTTGAGAGCATCTTGATTGCAACCATCTTCAAAACTCCTGCCCTGTCAAGAGCAGAAACTATGGTAAACATACCAAAAAGAAACATTATGACGTCAAGCTGTACAGCTTTGAAGGCAGATTCTGGACTGATTATCTGAAAACCGATCATTAATGCAGCTCCAATCAACATCGAAGCCCAGATTGGAATCTTGAATTTGGTTCTCCCAACTATGAGTATGTAAACGAAAACAAAAATTGCGAGGGAAATGTATTCATTCATAATTATTGGTTCTGTGACTAGTATTTTTTTATTGACTTTCTTGCATGAATTGCGTAGTCTTCTATATGACTACGAAGTTATTCGTAATCTTATATGAGACCGAATTATTTGATAAGAAGGAACTGTCAAGTTATAGAGAGATTTTAAACGTGTCAAATCTCGGGAGATTAATTCATTCATCTTTAATTTTGGGAGTTTCAACAAATCCCAAGATTTGCCAAATAATATCCTTAACCATACGTATGCTTTTTGAAAAGCTTGTCACGATCTACAGATCAATACACATTCATCGCAT
>JACQCT010000058.1 GCA_016201435.1 Nitrososphaerota archaeon
CCAGCCCCCAATGGTGATTCATTTACTCTACCATAAGTAACATAAAATCGATCCAGATCTCTGAACAAAGAATCAGTATATGCAAGTAAAACGTGCGAAAATGAACCAATCTGAGCCTGTTGTAGATGTGTGTAAAGAGGCATTACAGTATTTTGATTTTTTTCTGCCAATAAAACAAGAGTCCCTATCGCACCTAGAAGACAAGAACATAAAACATTGATATCATCACGTATTTTCATACGAATGTCAAGTGAGATCTGATCATTTCTAGAACGTGCAGTATGCATTTTCCCACCCGCATCTATTCCAGCTTTTTTTATTACTAGGTATTCGATTAGCTCGTGAATATCTTCAGATTCTGATTTTATTGAAAAATTTTCTTTTTTTAATTTTTCAAGCGCTGATAAAATTTTTGAAGCCTCATTTTTTGTAATAATTTTATTTTCAAAAAGCATCAAGGTGTGAGCTTGACTGCCCAAGATATCATAAATTGCAATTTCTTTATCTTCAGAAATAGATGAGAGAAAATTTAGAGTGTTTTCATCTAGCTTACCATCTAGTCTACTAGCTCTATACATCAATTTAGGAATTAGAATGGTTATATATAGCATAGACGGTTTTTTGTTGTGGCACAAGAAACTCAAGGATTAAGAAGAATGATTTTCGATGAACTAACAAAAATTGTGGATCCTGAGATCAATGTTTCTATCATGGAACTTGAGCTTATAGATAACATAGACATTACAGGTTCTGCAGTTAAAGTAGACATACATCTTACTAGTCCTTTTTGTCCAGCTATTTTTGGTTTTAAAATAGCACAAGACATACATGATTATTTACTGAAAATTGATGGAGTTGATGATGTAAAGTTAAATGTCTCCAATCATTTCATGGCAGAGGCAATAAACAACCAAGTAAACGCTAGTCCAAATCCGAAAAAGCCTTAGATTTACTTTCTAAATCCTAAGAGATATCCTCTCAAAAGTTGTATTGCCATTGCTGGATCAACACCTTTTGGACAAACATGGCTACAAGACCCTGCAAAGTGACATCTCCATATCCCATGTGATTGGTCTATTATTTTGAGTCGTTCTTTTTTACCATCATCACGGTTATCTGCCACATATCGATAAGCCTGTGCAAGACCTTGTGGTCCAATAAAAGAGGTATCAGTAGCCATAGTTGGACATGATGAATTACATAATCCACATTTTATACAGTAAGAAAATTGAAGATATTTTTCTACATCTTCTGGAGTTTGTAAAAATTCTTTTGTTCCGGGGATTAATTCTGAGTCTTCTTTCACTATGTACGGCTTCATTTTTTTATGAGTTGCAAACATTTGCTTAAAATCAACTGCCAAATCTCGAATTATTGGAAAATTATGCATTGGTTCTACAGTTACTATACTTGAGTTTAATTCAGAGATTTTTGTGTAGCAAGCAAGTGAAGGTTTGCCATTAATTTGCATCCCACAAGAACCGCATGAAGCTTGTCTACAAGAATATCGTACTGCAATAGAATGATCTAGATTTTGCTTTACAAATAGGATTGCTTCTAAGACTGTAGTCCATTTTTGAACAGGAACCTTAAACTCTGCAAATGTCGGAGACGAATCAGTCTCTGAATTAAATCTAGATATTCTAAGAATTATAGAATCAGATGAAATAGGTACAGAAACTTCAGGTGTTTTTGAGATTGTTTCAACGGCCATTTTATGACATTCCCATTCCTGCCATCAATATAGTTCTTGAACCATATGCAATAAGTGCTGCCATTGCACCAATAGAACCATAGTTAATCATTTTTTCATACATGATACCTTGTTTTAGTTCTAAAAGTATCACACGTAATCCATTAAATCCATGAACTGAAAGCAAAATCAATACTACTTCAAGCATTAAAGCATAAGGAAGTAAATGATAATTTGCAATTACATTTTGGTATTGTAGAGATTCTGAAAAGTTCTGTGTCATTCTAAATAGGATATGTATTGCTACTAGTGCTACTGCACCAAGAGCAGTTCCATAATGTATTTTCATTATTATGCTTTCACGCATTTTAATCACCAAATAAAACTGCCATGCCATACATCATTGCAAGAGCTGCAAGTGCAATTGAAACCCAGATACAAAGTCTTTGTTTGTAATTCAAGCTACCCATAGCAGATCTTTGCGATTTATCATATGGGTATTCAGGTTGACCTGGTTTTCCAACTCCAATTCCACCATGTCCTAACATCACTCTAATTCCATTGGCAGTATGAAATACACACATTCCAATTACCAAAGTAAGTAGCAGGTGTCCTTGCGTAGTCTGAGTTAATTCCAACATCTTATCCCATGCCACTTTGCCGTTGACTATGGAGCTTGTTTCATAAATGTGTCCTATCAAATATGCAAGTAATCCCAATCCACTTAATCTCTGTAACCAATATGCAACTCGCTCTAATCCATATCGAGTTGGGTTTGCCATTCCTCTCAAACCTTCTCGATTTGATATTCTTTCTGCCATCAGTATTTTCTCTCCACTGGCTTGTATTTAGTAATAGTGACAGGATGTTTTTTGATAATAGGTTCTTTTGTATCATAATATACTAGTGTGTGATGTAAAAAGTTCTTGTCATCTCTATCAGGATAATCAGTTCTTGCATGCGCACCTCGTGATTCTTTTCTTGCTATTGCTCCAACAAGAATAGCTTCAGCAACACGAAACATGGAATCTAGTTCCATAACGTTTGAAAAGTTTGTGTTATATTCTTTAGCTTTATCATCTACGTGTTTCCATGTTTTTTGTTTTAGTTCACGCAGTTTTTTCAGGCCAGCTACCAAATCACTTTCGTTTCTAAAGACATATGCTTTTTCATTCATCATATCAGTTAGATCTTGTCTTACTTCGTATGGATTTACACTGCCACTACCGCGAAATATTCCATCATAGATTCTTTTTTCTTCTGAAGATACAAGGTGTAATGGAAATTGTGGGGATTTAGCTTCTAAAACATATTTTGCTGCAAGCTCACCAGTTATTTTTCCCCATACAAGACATTCAGCTGTAGAATTTGCTCCCAGCCTATTTGCACCATGTACGCTATTACATGCAGCTTCACCTGCAGCCCAGATTCCTTGAATTTCTGTTGCACCATCTATGTTGGTATGAATACCACCCATCATGTAATGAGATACAGGCCTTACATCTATAGGCTCCTTAGCTGGATCTATACCTGAAAACTTTAGTGATATTTCTCTGATTGCTGGTAATTTTTTTATTATCAGTTCATTACCAAGATGTCGTAGATCCAGTTTTAGGCAATCCACGCCTGTTTCGTGCTTAAAACCACGGCCTTCATTTATTTCTGTCATCATAGCACGAGATACTACATCTCTCGATGCAAGCTCCAACTTGCTAGGTGCATATTTTTTCATAAATCTATCCCCATCTTTATTGAGAAGATAGCCTCCTTCACCGCGTGCACCTTCCGTAATGAGAATTCCTGATGGCAAAATTCCTGTAGGATGAAATTGAACAAATTCCATGTCTTTTAATGCCATGCCAGATCTATACGCCATATCGAGGCCATCCGGAGTTGAAGAGAGTCCGTATGTAGAATAGCTATAAAGTCTTCCAGCCCCACCTGTTGCTATAATTAGCGCTTTACCTTTTATGGTATGAAAATTTCCAGAAGAAAGCTCGATTGCAGTAATGCCACAAAACTTTTGGCCATCATGTATTATTGATGTAGTAAACCATTCATTGTAAAATTCAATATTGTCAAATTTCTGACATGTATCATACAGAGTTTGCATTTCATAGAACCCCACTTTATCCTGAGCAAATGTTGCACGTGGATAACTATAACCGCCAAAATTTCTTTGACCAATTTTTCCATCTTCTCTTCTTGACCAAGGCATTCCCCAATGTTCAAGTTGATATACCTCAGAAGGCATTTCATTGACTAGTTTTTCAATTACGTCTTGATCGCCAAGAAAATCACTTCCTTTTACAGTATCATAAACGTGTGATTCTATGCTATCTCCTTCTTCTGGAAAAAGTACCGCAGCTGTTCCACCTTCTGCAGAAACAGAATGTGAACGCATTACTTGTAATTTTGAAATTACTGCAATCTTGATATTTGAGCTAGTTTTTGCAGCTTGAATTGCAGCTCTTAGACCTGCCAGACCAGAACCAACAATTAGCAGA
>JACQCT010000060.1 GCA_016201435.1 Nitrososphaerota archaeon
ACTCATGTTCGCTGCAATTACTCCTGCATTAGCTATAGCAGGTTATGCAGATAGAGTGAAGATGAGTGCATTTATGATACATGTAGTACTATGGACTACTTTCATTTATGATGTTGCAGGTCATGCAAACTGGTCATTAGGAAGCCAAGGTACAGCTCCAGGTTGGTTGTTTTCAGTTGGTGCATTAGACTTTGCAGGCGGTACAGTCATTCACATTACATCAGGATTTGCAGGATTAGCAACTGCAATGTTCTTAGGAAGAAGAATTGGTTATGGTAAAGCTCCATTTGAACCACATTCAATTCCATTGGTCATGTTAGGTGCTACTTTACTTTGGTTTGGATGGTTTGGTTTCAACCCTGGAAGTTCTGGTTTTGCAGGTTTCTTAGAGACTCAAGCATTCCAAAATACAAACATTGCAACAGCGGTTGCTGCAATGTGGTGGGTATTTCTTGCATGGGCACACACTGGAAAAACTAGTGCAATGGGTGCTTCTGCTGGTGCAGTAGCTGGCTTAGTTGCAATTACTCCAGCTTCTGGATTTATTGGAACTTATGCTTCAATTATAGTTGGATTTGCTTGTGCAACAGTCTGCTTCTATTGTTTGATAATTAAGAATAGGAGAAGAATAGATGATGCATTGGATACATGGCCAGTACACGGTATGGGCGGTGTCGTTGGTGCACTAATGACTGGGACATTTGCTGAAAAACGAATAAACCCATGGGGTCATGACGGTTTGTTCTTTGGCAATCCATATGCATTGGTACAGAATGCGATAGGTGCAGGATTTGCAGCAACATGGGCATTTGGTATAACTCTCTTGATCTGGAAGATTCAAGATGTAATTTGGCCAGGTGGTGTAAGAGTAACACCAAAAGAAGAAGAAATAGGTCTTGATATCTCACAAGTAGGAGAACGAGCCTACAACATGAGTGAAACCTGAAAGAATCACTTTCTTTAATTTACACTTTTTCTCTCATTTTAACATACAATGATATTATTATTTTATGATGTTTGAATTATACCAAAGTCTGTTTTGGTATTCTTTTCGTAAACTTAGAAACGGTAAAAAGGAGTAGATTTTACCGTTCGTTATAGATGGTTGATAGATGGTTAGTTTTTATCATATTGGAATTTGTAAGTGCGGCTGTTGGTTTCACATGGGGATTTGCAGCTAATGTGCCGCTTTTTATGTATGTAGGTGGCTTTTTCTTCTCACTTGGAGTCTTTGCAGCTACAAGATGGGGTTTTGAAAAATGGAAGGGAAAACAAAAACCAAGAAGATCAAAAAAATAAAAACAATCAATTATTTTCTCAAGTCAGATGATCTATTGATTTCATTTTTAGCATTTGAATAATTTAGTATGTTTATATCAATCACAAACTGGTAATACGACAGAGAATATTTGTCAAGTAGATCAGTACGATGGGGAAGAAAGAAAAGATATGCCATTGCATCAATTGTGGCAATGATTGGAATATCTGTTTCAGCGTATTATGCAATGGAAAACGGTCCGTATAAAAACACCAAAGCATGGAATTTTGATTCTTATAAAGAGAATGCTATTCCTGAGGGATTTTCATATTTTCAAACCGATTTACAAAATGACTCTTGGATTATAAAATCCGATCCCGCTGCACCATCTTCACCAAACGTGCTTGCTAAGCTAACGAATAATGATACCACATCGGATTATCATATACAGATAATGCCTGATGGAGTTGACAATGTTAACTATGAAGCAAGTGTGCAAGTTAAGATTAATTCTGGAGAAAAATCACAAGCAGCTGGGTTGGCATTTAGATTTACTGATACTAAGCAATATTTTGTTCTTGTTGCTGATGCTACAAATAAAACATTCTCATTATGTAGAGCTGAGCCAGGAAAACTTCTATGCCTTGTAGACAAACAAGCAAATGTTGCTCCTGATCAATGGCATACTATTACTGCTAGTGTGTCTGCACAAGGAATAGGAGGTTATCTTGATGGTAACGAGCTTATCAAGAGATATGATCAACACTATCAGCATGGACAAATTGGGTTATGGACAAAAAAAGATACAGCCGCCTACTTTGATGATCTGGAAATAAAATACTAATCTTATAATTAAAAGGTTAAAACAAAATTCTATTTTTTGGTGAATATTTTATCTATGATAAATTTGACTATTAAAAAAATACCAGCTATGGCAAAAAGATATTGAATAATTGATAATGCATTAGTTACGTCTGAGTTTAGAAAAATGTTTGATATTGGTGAATTGTGATCTGGAGGAACATGGATGACTTGAATTGCTATTGCTATTATTATTAGAATTATGGCAATTTTAAGAATAACAGTAGTCAACACATTTTGAAAGAAACGATCATCATTAAAAATTTCTATAAATAAGACAAAACTACAAATACGTTGGATTGATGATTTCAAAAAAATGATTAATATGCGCGGTCAAATGATATTGGCAATAATTCCTAGTTTTATTACTCAGCTTATAGCTTTTTACAGAATTAGAAAACTTTCAAAAGGGTTGGTTGTGGAATTGATTATTTTCCTTGTAGATGCTCTGATTCAAGCAATTATTCCATGGCCATTTGGAGTGATTTTTGCTTTGCCACTAACGGTGGGTGTGCCTGTATACTTTATAAGAAAATGGACTTTGGAATATAATCGCATGCCAAAGGGCATGCTTGGTTAAAGTCCGTACAATTAAAGTCCTAATAGTATGACATGAATGTGATCTGAATATATTTTCTAATATGACTTTGATAAAATGAAAAGAGGGGGAATTTGTTTTAAATCACTTGCCACGGTCTTGTTGCAAACGTTACAACATAACCAACGCCAATTATTATCGACTGATAGGCTACATTTGTCCATGGAATTGGCTTTATGATTGGTTCACCAGTGACTACTATTGTTTGTCCTGGACCAAGTCCTGGGCCTATACTTGCGATGTTAAGCTGTGTGTGCATGTGATAGACTGCTGGTTCTAGAGCCTTGATTGTCAATTTGTAAGGAATGACTGCGTTTCCTGGAATGTCAATGACGTTACCAGGTGGGTCTCTTGCTACAATCTCCCATCTGTTGCCTGCATTAGCAGAGTCACCATATACGGTATACCAACCTCTTAGATCTCTTTGTACGAGACTTACGAATTTGCCTGATACTGAAAGGGTATCACCTGTATGGACAGATTGTTTTGACCAAGTTTCATCATCTATCCTAACAAAACGACTTTGTAGTTGTGCCTGTACACCATGCGCTTCTGCATGCTGGAACATTTGAGCCAATGAAGGTCCAACTGCTCCAAGTGCTACAATCACACCAAGTGCTGCTACGATTAATTTCTTATCTACCATATCACGTAACTAATGCATCAGAGAAAGAACAACGATATATGTTTTACCCTCGTAATAATCGATCCAATTCAAATATGAGAAAAATTTTGATAAAAATCATGATAAACATTGATGATAAGCATTGGTGGCATATTTTCTTTATATACGAATTACTTGTTTTTTAGATAAGTTTATGTTATGATTTTCAATAATAGTTAAAAATATGTCTATAAAATATAAAAAAAACTGTTAATTTATTACTCATGCTTTATATATAGAAATCTCATCACTTGATGTATGGCACAAATGCCCGCACTGATTCCAAAAGAAGTCGAGATACACAGATTGAAAAAGATCTGGTTAATCGTCATCGCAATGGGATCTATCGCTGCTTCAGTGGAAGTAGACAACTTCGTTGATGGATCGCTCCATCAAACATCTATTAGAGATAGTGCATTTACACCAGCACATTGGTGGTTATACAGTCACTTTATTGCTCTACCATTAGGTTGGGCATCAGTGGCAATGTATGACAGAAAAGTACCTATCCTGAGGGGTCCAAACAACTCCATGAACACTGGCCTTAAGATGACCATACTTGGTTACTTGGCAACAATGTTCACAATTGGTGTAAACGAGATGTGGCACTTCTGGTATGTAGAGGAAATCTTCTCAGTACCAAACCACTGGATGTTTAACATGGGTGTCGTAGTTGCTTTCATGGGCGCACTTGCCTATGTAGTTAGAGTATATGCACGACTAGTCGAGCTTGGAGCAGAAACCCCAGGTGAGAATCCATACGTTGCAGAAATGTACAAGATGGCACTAGAAGGCAAATTGTACAGTAGATCCATCCCATAGAAAAAGGCGCGCAAAAGCGCATTTTTTATTATTTTTAGATCCATATAGTGGAAAGTATTTCCTTCTCATCTAAGAAAGACTTAAAAGCATATGGATTAATAATTACCCAAATGACTTTACCAAAAGGATTTGGTTCTGGTGGCGGAGCTTCCAGTTCCGACGTAAGTAAAATGATTGGTAAGCGTGCAGAAGACCTCTTTGGAATGATCACTGGTATTTTCGTTGCCAGTTGGTTAGGAACATGGGGTGGAGTTGCTGTAGCAGTTACCTATTATCCATGGGCTTATCCTCCACCGAGTGCACACTTTGCTCTAACGGTGCTGACGATTATAGAGGCCATTGGTTATTTACTATGTGTAAAGGTTACAACCGAAGGTACTCCGAAGGCAAGAACCTATGATGGTGCAATGGCAGGAATAATTGCTGCTATCGCGATAGCTACAATCTTAACTGACAGCTTCTTCTTCGGCGCATAGAAATTTTCAATCCCCTTTTCTTTTAATTTTTAGACTTTTACTTGAAAGTAAAACCAGAAATTATGATGTGATATAAAACCTGATCTCACTATCTACGTAAAATTTTATATACAACACATCTATCATAGTGGCTAATGGTCTGGCTAAGACGATGTACTCACTACTTGTTTATAGTAGTGGTAGCAGTCAACTCTACCTTGTTGACCATCAATGCAGGAGACTACATATTCTATACTGACTGGGCGTGGACTTCATTTGTGGTATTTTCAGTATCACAAACACTCATGCTTGCTGTCGGTGCCGCGTACTACCTTACATTCACTGGAGTTCCAGGAACTGCAACTTACTATGCACTGATAATGACGGTGTATACGTGGATTGCAAAAGGAGCGTGGTTCTCATTAGGATATCCATATAGCTTCATAGTTGTACCAGTTTGGATTCCATCTGCTATGCTGATGGACTTGGTATATTGGGCAACAAAGAAGAACAAACACTCTCTCATTCTAATGGGTGGTGTGCTTTGTGGAATGTCTCTGCCAATGTTCAACATGATAAATCTAATCACGATAGATGATCCGCTAGAGACTGCATTCAAATACCCAAGAACAACATTGCCTCCATACATGACTCCGATAGAACCCCAAGTTGGAAAGTTCTATGATAGTCCGGTTGCGCTAGGTGCTGGTGCCGGTGCTGTCCTGTCAGTTACAATGACAGCTTTAGGCTGCAAATTGACAACGTGGACATACAGATGGATGGCTGCTTGGAGTAAGTGGGACTAACTTCCCTTTCCTTTTACTTTATTTTATTACTACCTAGAATATTCTATAACTAATTTTAAAAAATATTGTCTGTAACAATCTAATGATCTACTCCTTTTGCTCTAGGGAAATAAAATTTCAGTACATCATCTATAAATTTTAATAATTTTTTATTAAGATTTCAGTATGTCCAGTTCTCTTCTTTGAATTTGAGTTTATGAATCGATTTGTGTTTATTTCTATTATATTATCAGAATACTCTGAGAATAATTCTATTACTTCTTGTGATTTGGAATTTGAAAGCATAATCTTACAGCCTTTAGAATCAAGTTTTTTGAATTCGATAAAGAGTCTTTCCTGATCTTTGTAGTCAAAATTATCATTTGTATAACTAGTAAAGTTTGCAGTAGAGCTCACTGGCTGATAGGGTGGATCCAAATACACAAAATCATCTTCTTGCGCTTTCCTAAGAGCAGTAGTGAAATCTTCACATTTTATTGAAATTCCTTTTGATTGTAAAACATGACTAAGTATCTGTAGATTTTCTTTGTTTACTATATTTGGATTTACATACTTCCCTATCGGTACATTGAATTTTCCTTTACTATTTACTCGGTACAGGCCATTAAAACAAGTTTTGTTTAGAAATATGAGTCTTGAAACTTGGTCAATTTGGTTTTTTGGATTATTGTCTCTTACTTGATAATAATATTCTTCAGGATTTTTAAAGTAATTTTCTGAGTGTTCTTCTAATGACATTATTAGTTCATCCACTTTGTCACGAATTGTGACATATGATAGAATTAACGTAGAGTTCAAATCAGATACAAAACACTTTAGTTGTGAGTTTTTAGATATCAAATGAAACAAAACTGCACCGCCGCCTAGAAATGGTTCAAAATATGTATCAAAATTTTTTGGAATATGTTGTGATAATATTGGTAAAAGTTGTCTTTTTCCACCCGCCCATTTTACAAATGGTTTTGGTACTAATGCTGTGATTTGTTTGTACTGTTGTTTCAATATGCAACAGTTTAAAGATGTTATTTTGCGCGGCTATGACAATAAAAGATCACACATTGTGTAACTTTTTTTAATCTACATAGCCTCAAGATAAAGTAAAATCATGGTAATAATCACTAGTCTGATATCTTGAGCCAAAATAAAAAAGATGAGGCATTAAAATTAGCAAAAACAGTAAGTATAGAACTTTTGGATGAGAAAAAATCACTACATGAGATCTTGCAATCATGTAAAACCATCTGTAAGTATCTGGGAATATCTGATAAAAATACATGGATAGATTTAGAATTAAACGGTTATCTTGGTTTATACAAAACTAGGGATGAACTTTATGACAATCTTCCCTCATATAGAAAAACTAATTGGTTATTTTATGATGTTTATGGAAGTATAATACCACTACCACCAGACATATTGGAACTTTTTGGAAAATCAATAATTTATCAACCTATATCTGAAATTGAAAATAACGGTCATCTTATAATCACAAGTCAATATTTTGAGAAATTTAACGAATTCATAACAAAACATGGGATGGATCATGCTTCAAAAAACTTGAGAATTCATGAAGCACATATTACAAACAATGAACTCAAAAAAGTAATAGATGGAATAAAAACTAGGATCCAAGAATTTTTGGATAATTTGATTCTGGTTTTAGAATGATTTAGATTTGCAAAACCTGAAAAGTTAATCTTCTAGTTTCATGTTTAATATCTATTGATTTGGGTTATTATTCAAAAAATTGTTTTATACATTACAGTATTGAATTATATGAGATGCAATATTTTTTGGAGTAGTATATGAATACATTTGGGATTTCAGGCGGATTATTATTAGTAATTATAGGATTAGCAGTTATTGACTATGGGTTAGATCCTAATGTTCCATATGCGTATCATGCATTTTATCTTGGACTTGCTGGAATTGTTGTAGGAGGAGTTATCATGTGGGCAAACAGTAGAACCTCTAAAAATCCTCTTTTAGCACAACCATATCAAGTTGAAACTAGAAAATCACTTTCTCCTGTAGATAGCATCAAATATCGAAATCTATATGAGGAATCGCCAGTTATGCAAAGAACTGTAAATACTGACGGCATAATTCTCGAATGTAATCAAAAATATGCAAAAAACTTTGGCTCTTCAAAAAATGAGGTCATAGGTAAATCAATTTTTGATCATGTTGCAGAGCAAAGCATTGCAGAAATGCGTAATACATTTGAGTCTTGGAAAGAAACAGGACGTGCTGAAAATAGAGAAATATGGTTTAAACGAAGAGATGGCTCTGAATTTCCTGCACTATTAAGTGCTAATAACATGTATGATGAAAGAGGAAAGCTAATTGGAAGCAATACTGCAATCCGAGATATTTCGGATATTTATGAGGCCAGAAAGGTTATACAAGACCATGAAAGACAAAAAATTCAACTAGAAGAATTACAAAAAATGAATTCACTTAAAGAAGAATTCTATTTTTCTCTTTCACAAGAATGTAAATTACCTTTAGAACCAATAAAGAGATACTGCGAATCACTTAATGATCCAATTGCTGCAAATCTAAACAAACAACAATTGGAAGCTGTAAATGAGATTTATAATAATACGATTAGATTGGAAAGAATGCTTGAAGATATGTCTGATGTTCAACTGCTTGTTGCTCATAAAATGGTTTTCAACAAAGATGAATTCAAAATTAGTGAATTTATGAAAAGTGTTGTTGAAATTAGCGCTCATATGATGAAGGATAAAAAGATTGAATTCGTTGATACAACAAAAGAAAAATCAATTCTTCAAAGTGATAAAAACAGATTAAAGCAAGTTTTTGATAACTTGATACAAAACGCAGTAGATTTTGTACCGCAGAAAGGGGGTAAAATCGAGATCGGTGCCAAAAAAGAGGATGACGGTATTCGTTTTTTTGTTAAGGATAATGGTATAGGCATATCAGAAAAAAGAAAAGATTCTGTTTTTAAAAAATACTACCAAGTTAACCTGTCTTTAAAAAGAAGATATGGTGGAAGCGGGTTTGGATTGGTAATCTGTCGTTTAATAGTTGAAAATTTGAAGGGGAAGATCTGGTTTGATAGCAAAGAAGGCGAAGGAACTACCTTTTATTTTACAATTCCTCTCTCTACATAAAATAGAAATTTAATATTGTAAAAAATCTACTGAATTATAAACTCCACATGATATTTTTAAAACAACAAAAGCTCCGAGCGGGATTCGATCCCGCGACCTTTACCTTACCAATACACACTGATGTAAAATATGACGAGTCCTTCTGGTCGCAGTACAAGTCGTACCTGTTAACTGTTTACAGTAAGAATACAATGTACAAATCTCTCTGTTACGCTAAGAAATTCGCATACGTATTACAGAACAATGATGCTCAGGCAGTTCTATCTCTATCAGTGCAGAAGCGATTACTTGTAATGCAATCACTAGCTGCACTCTCCAAATACCTTGGCTGTTATGATAAATGGAAACTTATTCGAGAACGTTATCAGCTCAAGTGGTCAACATACGGCAGCTTACATATCTTCAATAATATAATGAATGATCAGAATAGCTTCTCCTCTATGGTACAATGGTTAAAGGATGCTCGATCGAAATTATCCAAGTCCTATGCAGATATACTACTATACAATGCGTTAACTGGACTTCGACCTGATGAAGCCTGTAAGAGTATCTCATTAATCCATAGTAACCTCGGAAACTATCTCAGTGGTAATACAATGATATTGGAACATTACAAACATCCTGACATATTCATTAGACGAACTAAGAATGCCTACATTAGTGTGGTTTCTGATTCTATTTTAGAAATTGCCAAACAGACACCGGCACATAGTTACAATTCAATCAGAATGGCTGTACGAAAGATCAACTTGTATATGCATATGGCTTATTGTCGTAAAATATTTGCTACACACCTTAGAAATGATGGAATAGAACAGGAATTTATCGATCTACTCCAGGGTCGTACTCCTAAATCTGTATTCTCCAGACATTACTTTAGACCTGATTTTAATCATCAAAGAATCAGAGATTCAATTGCAACACTATATGATAAAATTAAGATATGATAAAAAAATTCACATCAAACAATCAGTCAAATAACAGTAATATAGTGATAGGTCGTATAAGCAGTTGCAGATACAGTTGATGTCTTTGATGTAGCAATTATTTCCCACTACTGAAGAGTAAGAGTAACTGCTTAATGGTGTATAGTATGAAAAAACAAATTGCGTACAAAGTTAAAGATTGTGAGGAAGGTGGACAAGCAGAACTCGTCCTTCTAGTAGATAATATGTACCCTAAAAAACCAGTAAGAGTTTGTTCAAAATGTCTACGATCAACTTGTTTATCGAGTTGTAAAGCAGAAGCGTATGAAGAGAGAATAAACTATTATTTTGATGCCTTAGACGATAGTGGATTGATTAATCTACGTATTCCATATTGGTCTGATATAGATGGCAGTATGATTCAGCCCATGAATATATTCAAGGTTACAGGAGAAATAAGAAAAAAATACAACGGCAAATTTGATTTTATTGCAAAAAAAATAGAGAAAGTAAAAAAATTAATCACAGCGTAAGTCCGTTCCTATAATTGCTGGAACAGAGCAAAATCTGTTCCTGACATTATACATCTAAAATAGTGGGAAAGGTACAGTCTACATAACGCCAACAACTAATAGTAATTCACGTCTACGAAAGTTCGTTTGAGTAATTATCCGAAACAAAGTACAGTTCGTTCCCAATAAATTACACAAAGATAAGTGAAAATGCTACTGTATAGCGATAAAATGTACTCTGCAGAATACTATGTAACAATCTGTTCACGCCATATACAGTTGTGGAGCATCTCTGTAAGTGTGTATAAAGAAAATGTGAATTAATAAAAAATGACGTCACAAAATAAGGATCATCTTTTTCAATATCGGCTAATAAAGAGAATACGAAATGTCATCAAAACAAGGTGATTCATTTGAAGTACGAATAGCACACCTGTTAAACATTGGAGGTTTTCAGATAAAAGAATTACAACATCGAGTAATTGAATCAGGTCAAAATATTGGTGATCTTGATATTGTAGCAGAAGATCCTAAAACTCATGCAGTAATTGGAGTATCTTGTAAAGAATGGCTCAGCGGTCCTCCTGGTTCTGAACAATTTAGTCATTTTATAGAAATGCTAGAATGTGAAAACTTAGAGTATGGGATATTTGCATCTGCTACTTCAATACCTGAAACAATATTTGCAAGAGTTTCATCTGTGAAAGATAAAAAAGGAATAAACATCATACCACTAGATTATGATAAAATAATACAGTTAGAAGGATGGGCTCATGCAAAACAAGAGTGGCAGATTGAAGCAGATTTGCGTAATGGTTTTGGTTTAGAAACAAGTAAATCTGCCACACTGGGTGACATGAAAGAAGCCCAACGAACAAATTTTAGAGGACGTATTATTGAATGTGATGAATTACTAATTCCAGTTAATTATAACAATGAGCCACCAGATTATTTAATTAATCGTAATTTCACAGCAAGCCAATCTGTTCTAACATTAAAACCATTTCTTGTAACTGAATATAGTTTACATGTAGAAGCTAGAGAACCAAGAACCCACGTCTTGTTAGAAGAACGTAATGTATCAGATATTGCAGTAGTTGATGCGTTTTCAGGTGAGCAAGCTAGTGAAAGTAGTCTTATTTTTGATCATCTAGAAAAATATCATAATCTGGCTGAATCACAGCAAAAAATTCAAGAAACAAATTTCACAATTGAAAAAGGAGAACCAAGGATCAATACTAGTGAAATTATTAAAATTATGAGAGATAAAATTGTTGCAAGTAATGAAATCAGAAAGAGGTATACTGATGCAAATCAACAAAGTAGGCAAATCATAGTTAGACCTCAACCAAGTGATGTGAGAATACCAAGAACAGATATCGTATATGTTCCTATATGGTCTGTAACTTTCAAATTAGGAAATAAATCGTATAATAGAGCATATCTTGCTTATGATGGTACTACTATTACTGATGAAATGAAGGACTGTAGTCTTTGTAAGAATCATACTACGGCAATCTGTACTGAGTGTTATTCTACGATTTGTGAAAAGCACATGGAAGAATGTAGTAACTGTGCTGCTATTTTATGTGAAAAAAACGCCAATATTTGCATAGAATGTAATAATGCATTTTGTTCTAAGCATAAACCTGAATACTCGTGTATAGTGTGTACGTCTGTACTATGTGAAAAATGTGATAAAACAATATGTTCAACATGTAAGCATAGCGTTTGTTCAAACCATTCCAAGTCATGTGTAGAGTGTCCAAACATAGTATGTGAAACACACGTAATCTCGAAATCATTCGCGTTAGTTCCAAAAAAATTCTGTAGCAATGAATGTGTAAAACAATATGAAGAAGATTATAAGTCTGCAGGAAAATTCGGAAAATTCAAAAAAATTCTTGGTAGATAGAGGTAATAATTTTAGATGTTCGATGTTAATCGTTACGCAAAGTGGATTTACATAGTATCAAATGAGAAAAGAAGAACAAGAAAGAGAATGCCAACAAATTGAAGAAACTCAAGAAATTACCCATACCAAAGTGTATTGTGGGAGACAAAGCGATTGAAATGCCAAGTGGTGTTATTATAACATTTGGTGGCGTAGATGATCATAAAATTATGATAACTAAGAAGGGTTCTAAAATGCATGCTACTTTTACAATTGGAATCAATGAGTATGACTTTCATGCAACTGAACGTAGGAAAGGATTAGAAGATCATGTGAATTTTTTCAAGATCAACAAAGATTTCTTTACAGATATGATCAAACAAAATTTAGATAATGCAGAAGTTAGTAACGAAGGAACAAAAGGTTGGATAACTAAAAAAGATAAATATATTTTGGATATTGATTCTCAAAATTATGCATTAATAGAAAGAAGACAGGAAGATTTTTGGGATGTGTTTCCAGAAGTATTACCAAAGCATGCTATTTCTCCGGTGCATATATCGCGATTGAAGTTTTCAATGGGTGCAATCTATAATAGCGATGGTAGATGTCAAGGACTCATGATTCCAGCGCATCATAGCAAATATGAGCTTTGGATAGTACCTAGAGAATTTCTTGATTTAATACTAGATGGATGTATTGGTACAGCCTATGTTAAGGGATATGGCCACGCAATTTTAAATGAAGATTCGTTACATAATATATCATCTAAGAAGCAGAAGGAATCACTAGGTATCTAATAAATTCAAAAAAGATCATTCTTGCGATCTAGATTAAGATGCGTATAAGAAAACTAAATTTTGAATTTCTGATGTTTTTACGAATAAAAAATTAGTTTCGCAAGACAATTTTCAGAATGAAAAATAGATCTGCGATCTCGTTAGCTTAAACAAATAGGATTTGTGGTTAATAGAAATTCAACAGTAGTTTGATATGTAGTACACAGATGTTAATCTATGCCGATCAAGGCAATAATCGCAGATCGTGAATTTTATCAATCGTCTACTAGACCTTGGCTAATGAAATGTACTGATGGTGATTATATTGTAAAATTCTCCAATGAAATAACTGATAAATCTCTTATCAATGAGTACGTCTGTGGTAAGTTAGCAAAAAAAATAGATATGCCTGTTGCTGAACCACAAGTTATTGAAATAGATCAAGAATTAATCGATGTTTCGAATGGTCTTATTGAACGCAAAGTAAAAGCAGGCAAACATTATGGTACTATTCTAATTCCAGATTCTACAAACGTCGGTAAACAGATCGCACAACAAATGGATATAAAAAAAATTGTTAATGCGAATCAAGTAGCGGGAATGATAGTATTTGACACTTTTGTTTGTAATGCAGATCGTAATGCTGACAATAGTATTATTGTGCCAATAGACGAAACAAGAGAGAAATATCGTTATGTTCTACTTGATCATGGACTTTGTTTTGGGGGAGGCAACTGGACTATACCTCAAATAGAAAATTTACCAATTGCATTTAGTAATATTCCATGGAATATATCAGGAATTACTGACGAATCTAATTTTACTGCCTATATTGAAAAATTAAAGGCATTGGAAAAAAAGGATTTCAAGGAGATTCTTGATAGTGTTCCTAAAGAATGGAGAATGCCAGAACTGGAAGTAAACGCACTACTCACAGTGCTAGAAAAAAGAGATGAGGAAGCCATATTGAAGCTTATCAAAGATAATAAGCAACTCTTTCCTAATTGTAAGTGGATATGACATCATTTAACTACGTTATCGCAAGATTTTTGCCTGATATAATAAAGAACGAACCTATTAACTTGGGGATAATTGTTCATTCTCCGAAGACGGGACAAGCCTATGGAAGATTTATCGAGAACTTTCGTCCATTGGGTGCAAGATATCATGATGTTAACATAAGTGCATTAAAGGGTGTAGTTGAAACTTTCAGGGGCGAATACAAAATTGAATCAAATGATTATTTACCGCAACTTACAAAAGACTTTAGATATCAACTGATATTTACGGAACCCAATGGAATAATTTCTTCTACACCACAAAAGGCTGTTGAGGAACTCTTTGAACGTTACATAAGCATAGACATCAAAAAAAGAGACAGAAAAATTACTATGACAAAACCACGACTTCGTTCTCTTATTAGGCAGAACATAAAGGAAATAAAGATTGACAAATGGATGGTAAATCGACCGAAGCTTAAAGGAAAAATTAGTGAATTCACATGGGATTTTGGTTTCAAAAATGGTAAAATAGATGATCTAATACATGCAATCACATTTGATGTAAAACCTGAAACGTCCTTGTTGGATGCAAAAGCATTAGCCATAAGTGTGGAGGATCTTCACAGAGAAGATGAAGATCTTAGTTGCATAGCTATTCTGCATCCTCCACATGATGATGATAAGAACTTTGAATATTATGAATATGCTAAAGGACACTTGAAAGACAAAGAATGTGCAATAAAAGAAGAAAGACAGATACCTCAATTGTTAGCTACAATACAGACAAAACTCTCAAAACACAAACAGTAAAGGTAAAACAGACTTTATCTATAACCTGTAGACACGTATCGTAAATGAGAAGATCACTTCTTGTGCTGATACCAATTGTAGTATTATTTACATCAGTGGGATTCTTGTTAGGTTCCATAAATGCATCTGCACAACAAAATTCTATTCCATCATGGATAAAGAATACGGCAAAATGGTGGGGAGATGGACAAATTAGTGATGATGAATTCTTGAAGGCAATACAATGGTTAATTGATCAAAAGATTTTGGTTGTACATCAAGTGAATAATTTAGCACAAACAAGTCAACCAACACAAGAAAATAAAACAGTACCGATTGTAGTAAGTAGTGTAATATCACAAATGTTAACGCCAAATGATTTAGATCCGTTTTGGAAAATTGTGAGTGTAAAAAAAATACAAAATGAAACTGGATATTCTGTTTATCCAAAGATAGCATGGGAACAATATTTAAGTAAAGAAGGAACAACGCCAATGACAACTGTGAAATTAGATAAATATGTGTATTATTCAAATAATTTTGCGTCAGGCGGATATAACAATATTGTTAGTAGCTTTCCAGCAGGCGGTGTTCAAGGTAATGCTATAGGTGGTGTATCTGGAATAATTACTTGGAAGCCTAGTGATTTCATGTCAGTATGGGAAATGTGTTATGGCAATGTGTATCATACAGCACAAGAATTTCAATATTCAGCAGTATGTGTTGCAGGTCAAACTGTTGTGTATGGTCAAATTACAGGCAATGATGTTAACATGCAAAATGATTTAGCATATTTTATGGAAAAATTACAGCTAAAGTGATAGTGATCAGTTTGTTAGATGGGATTTGAAGAAACAGTTTGGCAATAATCACAAATTATAACTACATGGCTTCGTATTACAATTAAATTGCTAAGTAAAACAGAACGTGATTATCTTTCAGGCAAGATTGACATATCACAATCTTATAAGAGAGTGTTAAAGCACAAGATTAAGAATAAACTTAGAGATTTCTACATGTTAGAACTACCATTAATACAACAAAGTGGCATTACTGAATTCAATAACATCATTACGGAAAACAATAACGCAACAGAGAATGACTGTAAGCTCCGAGCGGGATTCGATCCCGCGACCTTTACCTTACCAAGGTAACGCTCTACCAGGCTGAGCTATCGAAGCATGACATGGTCGCTTTACTGAATCCTTATTAATCTTACTTGGTCTTGACAAAATTTTTCATAAAAC
>JACQCT010000065.1 GCA_016201435.1 Nitrososphaerota archaeon
CGATTGAGAAATTGGATTCGTATTATTGGCCCCTTGTTGGTCGTTATAGGTTTGTTTCTAGTAGGAACTAATTTGTCACAAGCATCCCAAACCCTTCGTGGCTGCCCTCCAATGGAAAATGGTGCTCCCTTCGCTTTCTGTGAGAATTGGGCAGCGGTTCAAACATTTGCATCTGGAATGATAATTGCGATTGTAGGAGTAGCTTTAATTGTTATTGCAAGAAAAAAAGGACAGTTTCGAACACAATCGCACTGACTGTCAGTTCAAAAATCCAGAGTCTTATGTGACTCGAATCGATACCATTTATCAGCAATCCCTAAAAACACTGCAAACTGAAAATTAATGTGAAAATTCTACATCTTTCAATAACGCTTGCAGGTATGATGGTTCTGGTTTTTTCATTTGTCTTGCCAGCTTTTGCAGAACAACCCCTGCTAGATTATTACAATAACAGCGAACTGGTTCTTGTAGGAAAGGTAATCTCACTATCGCAAGTACAATCTACAATTCCTTCCTCTGAACCTAACCAAACACATTATGACATCCAAGTGGAACAGTATTACAAGAATCCACAATCTGCTAAACTCATCACAGTATATGGATTTGCCAAGGGAATTTACTATTCAAGTGATCCAACATACGATGTTGGTGACAGAGTGTTTTTGTATATTAACAAGGAAAATGGGCATTATCAGATTCAGCCTCATTCCCTCAGACTGCACAATAACTGCGATGCACGTCCTCTAATACCAATGCCTTCCTTGCCATTTGAGCCTCCTATCATTTCAATGCCAGCTTTTGGCAGGCTCTTTACTTTCTCAGATTCTCATGGAAATGAAAAGACTACGTTTGCAGTTGGAGAAGATGTGAACATAAAATTCAATGCAGAAAATTATTTTCCAGTTGTAAAGCATGCTGGAATAGAACTATCAGTGATGACAGAGAACAACACAAAACTAGTGTTTACTGACAAAAAAGAGAATATCACTATTCCAGCTTGCAATGGTAATGTCCCAGTATCATGGAGTTTTAGACCAGAAACACCAGGTCAATATTCTGCTTTGGTTAATGCAACTGGTGGATTAGACTTTGGCAGAACAGAAGTTTTCTATTCAGAGCCTTCTATAGGTAATGGTTTTATGGTAAGTGAAAATTCTATTGATGCCCATGTGAAGACAATCGATTCACTATCCCCACTAAAGCAATTCAAATCAGGAATTGCAACAAAAGATATCTCATGCAATAATGAATTACAACTTGTCATAAAGGCAGAAGACAAGTATCCTGCATGTGTAAAACCATCTAGCATCAAAAAACTCGTGTCATTGCATTGGGCACTCGAGCCAGTAAATGAATTAACAGTTGAAAAATTCAAGGACACATACAAAGTTGGGGAAAAAATAGACTTTGTATTAAAATTCAAAGGATTTTTGGGCTGTGGCTATCCTTCCTTTATAGTTAAAAATGCAGGGAATAAAACCATATGGGAATCTCCCACGGTGTTAATGTTATGTGACCCTGACACTGGTTATGGTGAAAATAAATGGAAATTTGGAGAACTATATAATTTGATGATAAATCAAACGGGTTCATATGCCATGAATATCTCAGTTTCTGATAAAACAATAGGGAAGGAATTTTTTGTCATACATTAAGTCATTTAGATGAAAAAATGAAAACTCTACATCTTTCGATAATTGTTTCTGGTGTAGTGATATCTATTCTCGCATATTTGTTATTTATTCCGGCAACTGACAAAATTTCATGGGATGTTTCCAAGCTGACTAATGACACTGCTTCAAAATACGGGATTTTTCCTAATGAAATTGACTGGCATGTACATGTTACAGCAGATGGAAAAATCCACCCAGTTACCGATTATCACAAAATAGATGAAAATTCAATATTTTCGTGTTCGTTTTCTGTTATTCCAAATGATGCAAGAGATCACTTTGTATATCTTTCAGTATTTAGAAATAATGATACCGGATATGCTGTTGCTCTAGATGACCAAACCGGTAAAGTAGTTGATGAAAAACCTGTGCCGCTTGAATTGGCAGTATGTGGACCATGAAGTAAAATGAAAACTCTATTCTCCAAGCTTTAGTAAAAAGACTTCGATTTGTTTGTGGTGAGAAACACTTTGCAAATGTGTTTTTATTGCCTCCACTATTCTGATATAGGAATCACCAAAAGTTTCCTTGAGGACTTCCCTCAAAAATTCTGGATTATCATAGCAGTCAGCCAAATGTGAGTGATATATCTCAAAGAGTCTATTACTTACTCTCTCTAGTGTAATAGCTCCACTCTCAAGCAGGGCCTTTTGTATCGCTATATCCACAAACACTTTTTTTGTTTGATCAGACATTTTAAAAAATAAGTCTAGTCAATTAGACAATGTCCTCCTCTGGTATTATACCATGTAGTTGGTTGTGAACAAATATTCCAGTCTCTGTTAGACAAAGAACAATGTGGTTTTCTTCCTTTTCAATTTCTATCCAGTTAAGCATATTCATAAGATGCAAGTATCGTTTGGCTGTGTAGTGATTCAGTCTTGCATAGACTACAATGTTAGTGATCCTGCTTTTTCCCATCTCGTAGAGTGCGTCTAAGATTCGTCGCATTATGTCAATGTTATAGTTACGTGAAACTTGTTTTGCATTTTTACTAATTGATAACATCATGTTTGTCAGCTGATGTGTTATCAAGAAAAAATGCTATTTAGGATTTGATTAAATCTGAATTTAACCAAAAATTTTATTAATTATCTTTTGTATGCTCTGAGGATCCTTTCTATGACAAGTCCTGCTATTATGACAACAAGTGGAATTACAAATATCAAAATTTCATGTGAAAATCCAGAGGGTTCTATGGGTGTCATGTATGGAGGAAGTGCGGTAGGTACAGGCATTGGAGCAGGCACAACTGCAGGAGGTTGTAAGGCGGGGCCTGCTGTGGGTGTATTGCTGGGGACTTTCATGGCTGGCGAATATTCTTGCATGTTCATGTTCTGCAGTACCGCCCATGATACCAGTCCCGATATGCCTATTGCGGCAAACCTGTAGATTCTTTTTAGTGAATTGAAAAGTGATTTACTCTTCTTTGCCTTTTCAGATACCTTTGATGATAATATAACAAAGGCAAACTTGGTTGAAGCATAATATTTTGTATCATTTTCTTTTGCCATTATATTTACAATGCCAAGCTCCTGCATTTTTTTCAAGTGGTATATGGCCAGTGGTAGCGACACTCCTGTCTTTTGTGCAATCTGATTTGCAGTCATGGTATCATCAAGCAATAATTTCAGAATGCCCCTGCTGGAATCGTTGCTTAGCAGTTCGCCTATTGCCTTTATCTTTTCATCATCTGTTGAGAGGATCTCAATCTTTTCACTCAAGCCAGTCTTATCTGGCATGTCAGTACTTTTTTCTGCGTTTCCCATTGGTTCTGATTTAAAGTTATCGTTAAATTGGAATTTAATCAAACCCTATAAACTATCACAGTAATTGAAACTGACAATGAAAAAATCAAAAATTATCTATATTGCAACTATCTCTTCTTCAACGATTGGAACAATGTTGTTCTTCCTGTATTACTATGATCCTACACCGGTAACAAAAGAAAATACTTTTGGAATCAACGCACTGGTAATTCACAGTCTTGGTGTTAGTGGGTGTCCCACAGAAGAAAGTTGCATCTACCATGATCATTATCTTAAAATTAATTCAAAATTGCAGACATTTCTTGTAGGTTACAACATATGTGATGGAAACTCATGTGTAAAGAAAGATGGGCTGGCAGTTTCATTACCGGTGTTAGATGTTCTACATCCGGACTATCAAAAATTACAGTTACCTGATAATTTACCATGGAAAGACGGAGATTCTGTTAATATTCAAGTAAAAGTACCAAGTGCTTCCATAATTGATAATACTCTATATTTTGATGCATCTCACCCAAATATCTGGGTTGATCTTGGCAAGTCAGAGATAGTAAGGAGTTCTTAGAAAATGAAAACTATACATCTTTCACTGGTCATAACAGGAATTGCAGCTTGCTTGTTGATAACAATGCAAAGCAATTCTGCTCATGCCCTGTGTACCAATGATATTGATCCTGATTGGCCAACTAAACCTCCCTGTCTTGGAGAAGGCCCAATCAAACCAAGTCTAGAAAAAATGCGAGAAGCTTGGGATGGTTACTATCAGTACAAAGGAAAAGAATTGATAGATACAAAAAAAATTGAAATGGATAATGCAATAAAAGATGGAAACTTGCAGCAGTGGATTAATCTGAGTGTAACTAATCAACACATGTGGTATTATTACTGGATAAATGGTCAAGCTCCAAACCCTTATGGAGCATCTTTAGATGCAGTATTTGATACTTCGAGTCCCAGTCAAATACATACTTGGATAGTTGGTGGGGCAGCGTTAAGCACTGCGGTGGGAGGATCACTAGTTTACTTTTTTAAAATGAGAAAAAGACAGGGATGAAAAAATGAAAACTTTACATCTCTCAATTATAATTGGAGCAGGAATTTTTATTTCTATCGTATTATCCATTTTGCTAATCAATCCGGAAGGTATTAGTATATTCGGAAATAATATTCCGATCAAAAATATAGAAAAACTTTCAGATTTTTACAAGATAAAAAACATTCAAAATCCAAACGATATTGGAAATGATGATGGCATATCAGCAGGAGACTTTGACTGGAGTCATGACGGTAAGCTTGTAGCCTTTAGTATGAGCGGTGGATCTCCAGTAGAATACCTGTGGGTAATGACTTCTGATGGAAAACAAATCAGAGAGCTTCACATCCCGATAGAATTCAACTATGTTGACTACATTCATTTTTCCCCATCTGATGATTCCATATACTTTGTAGGTCAATACAACAACAAAAATGAAACCTACCAAGACATTTTCAGATATGACCTGCACAACGATATGTATTCATTTGTAACAAAAAATCTTCATCTGCAAGCACTTGATTTCATGCCTGACGGGAACATTGTTTATCTGGAAAACCACTCTAATTCCACCAGACTAGAAAAGGACAGACCTCTATTTCTCATAAAACATTACAGCATACTGTGGCTGGCACATTCAGATGGGACCAAGATAAAATCACTATACAACGGAACCGAGTTTTTTAATCAGATGGCAGCAAGCCCAGATGGGACAAAGCTTGTATCTGTTTTTGACGAGGATCCCAATCATCCAAGCAGTAATGGTACCGATATAGAAGATATGGGTAGGCTTGGACCTCCAGAGATGGTACGATCATATCTGGCATTATATGATAACAACGAAAAGAATTTTGTAATTCTTGGTCAGCTAACCAATGGCGAATCTTATTCAAATCCAAAATGGGTTGATAACAACACTATTCTTTTTGGCAAATTGCTTCACCAATGTGTTCAAGACAAAACACTGGGAGAACAATCTTGTCCTGCCGGGATTTTGGAGTTGATGGATATTTCACAAAATTCCGTCAAGATACTGTATGGAAATCAAGCTGAGCCATATACATCTCCTCTTATAGGTACAACAATTAATCCAAGTAAAGATTCTCTTATTTTTGCAATAAACTATGACTATTCAAATGGCAACATTGATGGAAAAGGAATCTATCTTATGGAGTTTGAAAAATCTCTTGTGAGCAGCGGAAAATGAAAACTCTACAACTTTCAATAATCATTATAGTGATAATTATGACTATTCTATCAATCCCAGCAATTTTTAGAACATCTTCTGAGAATGATCTGAATGTTACAGTATCTGGACTCAAGGACACTTACGGAATAGGAGAACCAATTACTTTTTTTGTTGAAATAACAAGTTCTGGTCAAAACACAATTTATCCAAGAGCTGTTATTAGAAATGACTCTTCAACCGTTTGGGATAGTGGATATGACCTGCTGCCCAATGGGTCCAAGGGGACAGCAAGTGTGTATTACATGTCCGAATATAGTAACAGCATTCCAATGATAAATCAAACAGGCAAATACAAACTGATTGTATATTATGGAGAGTTGGCAACAGAGAAGGACATTACCATAGTTACGTTAAACAAGGAAGATGGCATCATACATTACTATGGTAGCTATGAAGGCATTGACCAAGAAACAGGTACTGCACGTATTGCAGACCAATCGTATTTCATAAAAACAATTCATGAAACCCCGTCAGATCTTATCAAACCAAGTGATACAAAAATAGAATTTCACGGTATATCCTTTACGTTTCCTGGATGTGGAAGTTGCCTACCCGTTCCAACTGTTGCGAACCCTCCGGATAATGTAGACGTTCAGTTTCCAGACCAAATTCATGAAACTCTTGTGATTAGAGACAACATGTGGCCTACTGTTGGTCCTCCAATAGATGATCATCAGTATTTTTCAAATGGAACAAGAATATTTCCGAACGGTACAAAGGGAACATGGACAATGATACAGCACAAAGATCAGATTGTTACTACACTTAGTACTCACACAGATCCACAAGCAGCTATTACTGTCACACATGATTCCGTAAAGCTTCTCGTAAGTATTAAGAATCAAACAAGTTCTGTTCCTGAATTTCCCTTTGTAGTTCCAATACTATTGATCAGTTTTGTATCTGTAATAATATTTTATTGGATGAAATTTAGAAAATGAAAACACTGTTTCTTTCAATAATTGCAATTCTGATTATCTCTTTATCCATCAATACTGGAATCGTGTTTGGCCAGTATCCAGAACACATGCCATCTGCAGAATTTTCATTAGGGACAGACAAACAAGACTATGAAGCCAGTGATACCATTACAGTTTCAGGAAATGTTGACAGGCAAATCGCACCAGCAAAAGATCTTAATGTTGAGATTCGCGATCTATATGACAACATATACAAAAATGACACTGTTGCCATTGGCAGCGATGGAAACTACAAGTATCAGTTTAAAATTTCAGACTCCCATGCCATAACAGGAACATACATTGTTAGAGTCTGGAATTCATATTACAACTTGGACTTGCAAAACTCGTTTCATTTCACTAGCCAACATTCAATTCCAGCACCAAATGATCTTGGAGATGGCAATCTTTTGGTCATGGCAACAACTGGCACAAGCTTTACGGTTGGTGGCTATATACCGATTCTGGGTCATACAGAACCAAATTCCATAGTAGAAATTGTTTTGCAAGATCCTAACAATGTCACCAAAGGGACACTGACTACAACAAGTGACAAAAATGGTGATTTTAGTTTGGATCTTCTAAAAATACCAGAAAATACAACACCTGGGAACTGGACTGTTGATGCAAAAAGCGGAACGTATCACAAAGAATTACACATTGTTGTATCTCCAGATCAGCAAATTTATGCAAACCCCGGTCCTCCTCCTATCTTGCATATGACAGAAAACTCACAAAGCAACAGGTATGCAGCTAATGATACTATAACAATTTTTGGTCAAATTGATCAAGTGCTTTTGGATCAGGATCATTACAAAGCACAAATTGAAATCTACAATCCAAATAATGTTTTGTACAAATCTGATCAAATTAACGTAAGCCAAAATGGCACATACTCATACTCATTCAAAATTACTGGCATTCTTGGAATTTCCGGATGGTACAACGGCAAGATTATTCCTACACCAACAGAATGGGTAGGAATTGGTTTTAATTATGAATCTGCTCCATATCATCTAACAATTGGAAACACGACTTTTCCAATCACATACAAGATTGACGGTGGCAAAATTAATTCAATAGATGTAAACCCTCATGAGAACTCTATAACAATACACACCAACCAAATGCGATGGCTGACTTTGGAGTTACCAAGAAATCTACTTGATGCCAAAGATGAGAAAAATAACGACATTCCATTTCTGGTATTTACAAATTATACTGCAACTAATTTTCAAGAGATTAATTCTGATAAAAACACAAGAACGTTAACATTGGAAGTCCCTCCAATAACGAACCAAAACAACATACTTGAAAGGGAAAATGCAGGCATCAAGATAGTAGGTACACTACTTACACCACAAGTAAATCATGATATGATTCCGTATCATATTGCATCACCTATCTTGCAGCAAAGATCAGGAATTCCGATAAAAGAGATTGACTGTGCTGATGGCTTTCAATTGGTAGTAAAGTCAGACGGAAAGACACCAGCATGCGTAAGACCTGATACTGTTGGCATACTGATTCTGCGTGGATGGGCTTCCATCAACGACCTGCCTTCCAATCTTGTCTGTAATCAAGATTGTAGAAACATGGTAGAAAAAGCAGGATATGTCTGCAATGCAGAGGGAAATATTTTTTCATGCTATGTGCAAAACTCTGCAGATGTTGCCAAAGTTACTATACCAAACGGTGCATCAAATCCACAATCAAGCACATCAAATTATGTCCCAAGTAAGATTATCGTAGTCTTGGGAAAAAACAGCACAGTACAATGGTATAACCAAGATGATGTACCAAGTACCGTTACAAGTGATCTGAAAAAATTTGATTCTACTTCTATCATGCCAAACCATTCTTGGGCATTTGTTTTTGACAGGCCTGGAATCTATTGGTATCACAGTGAGCCGCATCCTTGGATGCATGCAGAGATAATTGTTTTGCCCGATGAATCTATACCTGTTATATCAGAAGGACCAATACACCCGTGATGTTTAATTGAAAACTCTACATCTTTCACTGATAATTGGGATTGGTATTACAGCATTAGTGATACTTGGTATCGCCATTGTCTCACTCCCGCCTCAGACTTCAAAAATTGTCCAAACTAAAGTTGAAAATCAAATAGAACCGGTCCAGGACAATCAAAATAATAACAAAAGTGACGCAATAAAACAAATTTGGAATTATCAGGTAGATGGTGAAGTTCTAAGCGTTGCAGCTTCGCATGATGCTTCCTATGTGGCTGCAGCTACAAGGTTACAAGAGATGCATACAGACGACAATGCACATCAAGGATCAGTGTATCTGTTTGACAAAAGCGGAAATCAATTGTGGAAATACGAATCAAACAGAAAAATGGACGGAGTTTCAATTTCAGGTAATGGTCAATATGTTGTAGCAACAGGATACCAGATAGCTTCAGGTCCTGCAGGCATTTATGAAAATCCTGCAATCTACTTGTTTGACAAAAATGGCACCATGTTGTGGAAAAATGAAATGAGTGGTTGGAGCACCATCTGGGGGGCAAACATATCATACGATGGTTCAATAATTTCAACAGTGGCACAAGACAAAGTCTTGTACCTAAACAAGGATGGCAATCTGCTCTGGAGCATTTCTTCCAAGGAACTAGAGAATGCCACAGAAAAAACCGATGATCAACTATATGGAATCACAATGACACCAGATGGTTCTTTGCTAGCAGTACGTTCAAGCAACGATGTATTTCTCCTAAACAACGAAGGAAAAATGCTATGGAAATTTTCAACCCAGTACGGAAATGGTGGTTGGGCATTAATCTCAAAAAATGCCAAGTATGTTTTTGCAAGCGATGCTGCAAGTGGATCTGATGGAAATGCCTACTTGATTGATGCTTCAAGTGGAAGCCTGCTGTGGAAAAGACAAGTTGGTGGTCCCTCTCTTGATGTAGGCATGTCAGATGATGGTTCCTACATTGTACTATCCACAAATTGGCAAGTTTTCATCTTTGACACAAACGGCAAATTGCTAGGTCGGGATAACATTCCATCATCGGTTACAATCTCATCTGATGGTTCATTTATTCCGTCAATTAGCGGTACTCCATCGGGTACCAAGGTGACACTTCTTGACAGGATAGGAAAGATTCTGTCTAGTGATCCAATCGAAGGTTCTGTTAGATCAATGTCATTGTCTGGTGATTCGAGATATCTGGCAACAGGAAATGAATACAATGAAGTGCATCTCTATGAAATATTGCCAATATCTAGTGAAAATCAGATTCCTCTAAATCAGGAAACAGGTTACAATTCTACTAACCAAACATTACATTTGACAATCACATTTCCAAATGGAAAATCAGAATTTGATACAGCAGTCCATCAGGGACAAACAGTACAAATTCCATGGAACCTAAACGTGGACAACAATTACACTACCATGAATTTGCAGCTGTCAATCAAATCTCCGCCAAACATAGAATCTTGGATTACTCCAACCGATCCTTATACTACAATTAATGGCATTCCACCGGGAGATAAGATAATTACAATCCATCCGGCTTTGAACATCCAGCCTGGAAATTACACTGTACGAATAACCGGCCAAGGTGACGCTGTAGATCAAAGTACAGGATGGATGACAGATCTTGATGGCAAAACTCTAGGAATAATAAACGTGTTTGTTGTACCGCATCAAAGTCAGATCTCAATTAATATTGGCCCAACTCATTATGAAATGCGATCTTTTTGCGTAAATCAAGAACCTAGCGGGCAATTTTGTTCATCTGGGCCAATCTATGAAGAAATTCCGATAACTATCCATTCAAATTCTACACAAGCAATCAATCTTAGTGCATTAAACATAGGGCAGGGAGAATGGGTCAAGTTCAAGCCAGAAAAGCTAGTTGCAGGACCAAATGGAACTACCTCAAAAATGATCGTAGCAGGTTATGAGGTTCCAGTCCTGAGAAATCCCTTATCAGACAAATCGCTAATAATTCAAGCAGCTTCTGAGCATGACAGTACAACAGCAATTCTTCCTGTGAGACAAGGTGAAATTTCTGTGCTGCATGTGCAATCTCCAATAAAACTAGGAAAAATTACTACAAACAGTAACGGAGTTAACTTTGGAGAATCTGGAGCAGTGTATGATCCATTGGATAATTCAAACGGAACCTTGCCAGTAAAGCTCTCAGTGCTTGGCATTATGAATGAAAACAATACTTCCTTGTTGCCACTATGGCTCTCAGTTGATATTCCAAATCCATCATTTACTTTGAATGCTACACAACCGTATTATTTTATGACAACAGTGAAAACAAATAACGCTCCGTCTTCTGGCACATACATTATCGCAATAGACGAAAATATTGGAGGGCTACACTTTATCCAACCGGAAGAGATTACAATTGAAAATATTCGATATTGAGTAATAGAAAATGAAAACTCTACATCTATCAATAATTGTAATTTTGATCTTAATAGTATCCAATGTCGCATTTTATGGTCCTACAAAATCATATGCTGGTTATGTTGGCCCAGTTTGTAATGAAAAAGATGTGATGGGTTTTTCACCAGTCACATCAAAGGTAGCATTCTTATCAAATGAGGGAAGTGCTATTCTGGAAAATTTTACATTATACACCGTAAACAGTGACGGAACAGGCGGTCTGGCAAAAATAGGTGTGGTTGCATCTGATTCATCACCTGTAATCATTTCACCTGATGGAAAAACGATTGTATTTTCATCTGGTGTGAACGGAATAAACCAACTTTTTGCAAGTAATATAGATGGCACCGACATGAGGCGATTAACTAATGGTACTGACTCTCTGAGTGCAATCGCCATCTTTCCAAACAGTACAAAGATAATATTTGGAACAAACCTGCTAGACAAAACTGGATTTGCAAATATCTATTCTATAAATTCTGATGGTACTCATCTTTTCCAAATCACTCATGATCCTCAGGACAAATTTTGGACTGCAGTATCAGCTAATGGGAAGATAATTGGATACAGTACCGAAGTCGGTGTAAACACGGACAAAATTTTTGTAGTAAATTCGGATGGCACCAACTGGCACTTTGTAACATACGGTTCCCTTTTTTCTTATGAAAAGCCAGTGATTTCAGACAATGGTTCCAAAATAGTATTTTCAAAAAACAATAGTGTTGAGGATTTTTTGTATACGATAAATACTGATGGCACTGGACTTGCTGGTGTTGGTCCCTTAGTAACACCACCAATTTCAAACAATTTTATGACAACACGAGAAGGTAATGAAGTCAATTATTGGCCCATTTTAAAAACACCAGAAAGCTCAAAGATCATAATTACTGAACAAATTAACGGCACGATGCAACTCTTTGCCTCTGACGACAATGGAGTACATGTGATTCCATTGGTGGATAACTCGTACTTTAAACCAAACCCAAACTGTGAGGTTCCTTCGGATAGTCCAGGACAAATGAGAACTGTTACATCAAGCTCATCTCCTCTACAGTCTCCCCTAAAGCAATTCAAATCAGGAATTGTGTTAAAAAATATAGAATGCGATGACAACCTAAAACTGGTCGTAAAAAAGGAGAACAATCATCCTGCCTGTGTAAAACTACAAACTGTTCAGAAGCTTGTTGCACTCGGATGGGCAGCTTTGATCAGTCCGGTTACACAGGAAACGTCTGATAAGTCATCTGTGCTTAAACTTGATTTTTCTTCAAATCCCTCCATCATAAAATCTGGCCAAGCGATAGGTATAGACATCTCACTTAGCAACACACATTCAGAATCAATAACTGTCCCTGTAGCAAATGACTGGCCAATTGATAGTATGGGTCTGAGTGCATGTTCTGATTACCCTGTTGGAATAGCTATCCTAGAGGGTTACCATACCGAACAGAATATGACAACTCTCCTTGAGGGTTTTTACACACCTGAGAACATGACACATGTGGCTCCACTATCGCTTTATCAGGGCTTTGGTGGCTGTTATTCTGAACCATCAATCAAAAGTTATACCTTCCAGTCTTTGAACAGTAAGACGACGCCAGAATGTTATGACTACACTTTTCAATGTCCTAAACTAGTTGTGACGAAAAGTCATCTTTCCTTTAGCGGCTATTATGTTAACAATCAATTTCGTCTTTTCAATGCTCCTACCTATACAATAGTTGGCGGTGATGAATGGGGTCATATTGCAATACAACATTTTACAGTTACCAATTCAACTAAATAAGAAATGAAAACTCTGTTCCTTTCAATAATTATATCTTTCATTATTGCATCTGCGGTAACAGTATACGTGGCTAGTTTTCAAAACAAAAATCTAGATCCGCCACAATTCTCTCCCTTCTTTGTCTCGCTTGATTCTTATGGTCAGATATGGTTTGCAGATTTTAACAAAAACCAAGTCTCACAAGGCTATACTCTTCTTACACCATCAAGGATAAGAGATCTTAATTTTGGGCAGGTTTCCTCCGTAGACATATCTACTGACGATTCCAATGTGGTTGCTGGGACGGAAACTGGAGACAAGGGAGGAAGTCTGTACTTTTTTGATAAACAAGGCAATCTATTATGGAGCCATCAGCTTGACAGGAACATATTTGGTGCCGATATAACACCAGACGGCTCACATGTAATTGCTCAAGGGTTCACACTAGCAACCTATGAGCCTCCTAGACCTGATCAACCACCAGTTTTCCTACATAGTGCAATTATCTACTACTATGACAAGAATGGAGACCTACTTTGGAGCTATGATGCAGGAAATTCCTTCCTAGAAGAAAAATTTGGATTCTCAAAGGACGGTTCTATCATACGTGTTGTTGCGTCTGACAAGATATTCTACTTTGATAACAAGGGTACTCTTCTGACCAACTATACTGGTGGTAATACATTTCAAGATACACATCTACCACCAGAAGTTAGGATATCAGATGACGGTCAATATATAGCATGGGGGCGATATACTGACAACGGAGATATGGTCTTGTTCTACAAGAATCAGGGAAATCTCTTGTGGAGCTATGACGGACAGAAGGTTATCTTTACCGACTGGATACCAATAATTCTCATCATTATAGGAAGCATAGCAATTCTGATTGCGGTAATCGAGATAGTAATTTTGAAAATTTGGAGAACACAAAGACATTGAAAATGAAAATTCTGCATATTTCAATAGTTATAATTGCATCTAGTGTGTTGATTTTAAACTGGGCTCAAGTGGAAGGACGAATTGTTCCACAGACAGTAATGCAACTTTACAAAGACTCAGATATTATACTAGTGGGAAATGTAACATCTACGGAAATCGATTCATCAGGCATTTACACTTTTTATCATGTCAAAGTTGAACAATATCTCAAGAGCTCACAGCAAAACGATACCATTATTGTAGTAGGATCAGGTCCTAACGGTGGCCGCGGTCCACCAGATCCTAAATTTTCAGTGGGAGATAGGGTTCGTCTTTATCTTGAAAAAGGAGATGGAATGTACATGATATCGATGTATTCAACCAAAGCCAATCCGAAATGCTACGCACATGAATTGCTAGGGTTAGGCCCATCAGAAGCTATTCCTAGAGGCGAATCTGGCATTGACTATTCCGAAAGAAATTGTGGGCCACCTTTTAACAATCTTTATCCAAATGCTGCTTCCTTTCTGCCACCTACAATACAATTCAAATCAGGAATTTCGGCTCTTGATGTAGAGTGTAACGATGATCTTGTTCATATAATCAAAGCTGAAAATCTTTCTCCTGCATGTGTGAAACAAAGTAGCATTGAAAAACTAGAAAATCAAGGATGGGCTAATCCAGGAGAAATTCCCTCAAGGAAAGAACATCACATAGTAATTCCTCCAATGTTTCCTACTGACATATCGCCATGTACAATCCCATACGAAGAAAAGGCAACTACAACCAGTCCAATTTATCCGAATGGTACCATCATCATCACAGGTTACATCCCAGTACTCTACATGCAAATGAACTCTACTGGAATGATATGTGTAAAATATGAGAATTCAAATGATCCAACACCTGCTAATATACAAATCTTTGAGGCAAACAATCTGTCCAAGAAACCAAACATCACAACATATGCATCTCCTGATACCATTGCAAGGGGAAACAGCACTGTTGTTTATACCATATCCACAGGAAAACAAGCGGGCTTTTACGACATGTCGCTCTTTTGTGGGGGTATGCCATTTGCAGTAGGATATGATAACCAGTCAAGAATAACCTTGGATGATTTTCCATGGAAAAAAGTCGGAACTATATACTGTCCTCTTATACCGTATAACCTAAAAATTTCTGGTCTTGACGGAATCGGAGTCTATTATATCAAAACAATATCTTATGATCAATTAAGTTATGATATCCAAAATACTACAGTTTCATCATTTCATGCTGGCCCAAATAGCCAGAATGTTACATTCTCCTTACACATTCACACTTTTGCCAAGCCAGCTCGCTTTTGGTTTGACTACAAAGACAGTACCATTTCAGAATTTATGGCAAATCCTGGATTCAAACAAACTTCCAATCCATGTAATTGGGATGTTGCATACCAAAATTCTATACAAAATGCACCATGGCTTCGATTAGATGGAATCAACGTCAAGGAGAATCCTGTAACTATTCCACCTTATTCAAATGGAACTTATGTCTTTTCTGTACTTGCCAAAAATCTCCCTGATGGTTATTATGGACTAAATCCAGTAGTTTATGGAGCTACTCTTGATACCACAGCTGAGAATGCAGGTGCCAATTATGTTGCATACAATTATCCCATAACAATAGGGAATGGAATTGCTTGGAATCTCGATTCTGTTGGTACTTGTTCAAGATAGAAAATGAAATCTCTGCATCTTTCAATAATAATTGGAGTTGGAATTGTAGTATCAGTAATTACAACTCTTGTATTATCTGAAGACTATAACATATTCCAATCAGAAAACTTTCATATCATGAAAATTGAAAAACTCTCAGACTATAATAGAATGTGGGAAACCATCCACCCACAAGTAGGTGATCAGGAGAATTACATCGTGACAGGAGACTTTGACTGGAGCCATGACGGCAAGTTTACAGCTTTCAATATGAATGCAGGAGCTCCTGTTTCCTATCTACTAACTATGAATACTGATGGCAATGAAGTTACACCAGCAAATATTCCAATAGAATTCAATAGTATAAGCTATATTCACATCTCGCCTGACGACAGTTCAATCTATTTTGTGGGTCAATACAATAACAAAAATGAAACCTATCAAGACATTTTCAGATATTACCTAAACAACCAATCGTATTCCTTGATTACGAAAAATTCTCATGTGATTAGTCTTGATTTCATGCCTGATGGCAATCTAGTGTATTTAGAAACTCACTCCAATTCCACAAGATTGGAGAAGGACGACAGATCAATATTCCTAGTACACCATTATAATGTACTCTGGCTTGCAACTCCTGATGGATACAAAATAAATCCAATCTATAACGGAACCCAACTGTTTGAAGGAATGGCAGTAAGTCCTGACGGAAACAGAATAGCTTTTGTCTCAAGTGACGATCCGCTTCATCCAATCAGCAATGGTACAGACGTGATAAATTTTGCTTCAACAATGGGACCGCCAGCTGCAAATAATCCATACTATTTTACAATCTTTGACATGAATACAAAAGAATTTACGATTGTGAAAGAAGGTGATAACAACGAATTTTGGAATCCAAAATGGATCTCTGATGATCATATTCTATATGAAACATTGATTCACCAATGTGTTCAAGACAAAACACTGGGAGAGCAATCTTGTCCTGCGGGGCTTTTGGAGCTAATGGATATTTCACAAAATTCCGTCAAGATACTGTATGGAAATCAAGATGAACCATATACATCTCCTCTGGTGGGTACAGCAATTAATCCAAGTAAAGATTCCCTTATTTTTGCAATAAACTATGACTACTCAAATGGTAAGATTGACGGAAAAGGAATCTATCTTATGGAATTTGAAAAATCTCTTGTGAGCAATGGAAAATGAAAACTCTACAGTTATCAATCATTACAAATACTTAGCTACTTTGCTAAATCATTCTAATATTCTGAATCAGTATCATGCAATCAATGAACTGTAATGAACCCCAAGATTGTATGGGTTGTGGATCACTTGATACGTTCATAATTTTTGAATGTAGATACAACGGTTTTAGAGGTCGCTGTACAAACTGTGGTGGGGATTGGCCAGAATCTTGAAAAATCCTTCTAGAATGAAACCTATTAATTGAAAATCTACATCAAATTAGATATGACTATTACTTGTAAGATAACTAATTTAACGAAAAGTAAGCATATAATAATGATTCTTCGTGGCGTTATATAGAATTGGCATACTTGAAATTTTTTCTGCCGGTATTTTTTCTATTAGGTCTATCTTTTGTTTCTGTATTTGGAGATACTGGTAGTATTACTATTGTATTAGGTAAATCATTTCAAATCAACTATGATGCAAATTATGTCCAAGTTCTTAGTGCACAACCAAATACACAAGATCAAGCATTGATTTTTTCAATTCAATCTACTAATCCTACATCCACATTGGAGTTAACACTTCCTAGGGAATTAATTGATGCCATAAAAAAAGATGGTAGCGATGATAGTTTTATTGTACTAGCTGATGGAGCATTTACCTCGTATGTGGAAAAAAACTCGGATAAATCAAGTAGAACAATTCTGATTCAGCTTGCACCTGAAAACAAAGAACTAGAGATTATTGGAACTAGTCTTGCAAGCTCAGGTAATGGTGGTACTGCTACAACACAAACTCCATCTTCACCTCCGCAAACTCAAATTCCAAGCACAACTCCACAACAACCAAATCAAACTTCACAACAACCACAGAACGAACAATCACAAAATCAAACTACCATTCTTGTACAAAAACCGGCTAATGCCTCTGCGCAAAACCTATCTGTACAGGAACTTCTTTCAAAGATATTTAATTTCATGTTACCAAATTTACCTTTCAATATTGCTGATAAACAGATAATAGAATATTTGGTAATAGCGGCAGCAATTTTAATTCTAATTGTAGTTATTGCATCATCAAAGAAATCAAAAACAAGAAAGCAAATTCGTAAATAGAAAATTAAACTGTTATAATTTTAGCGTTAATGAGATATTGTATTGCTAATCCAAAATCATTATCTGAGATGAGATTATCTGACCACCACTTTGAATTATTTTTGAACCATTTTGGTATATGTATTGTATTTGTTGTCTGATCATGGTAGTTTGTAACTTTGATTATATTGGCATGTATCAATTCGCGAATCAGACCTGCGTAGTCATTATCTGTTGCATTTCCTTGTAACCATGTTTTTACTAATGTTTTGTATTCTGTTGGAATTGCAATTTTGTCTGAATCTATAAGATCGAAATAAACGCTGGTTTTGACACCAGAATATTCTGCATCTATACTATATTTCCCGGGATTATAATTTGTCTTGTAAAAGGGAAATGGTGAAATTATTGTGTAATTTAATTTGCTTATTGGAATATTGATTGGTGCACTAGTCTTTCCAGAATCATCTACGATGTGGATAATTATTGGTTGGTCAGTTAATTCTGATACTCTAAATGTGATAGAAAGAAAGTCTCCATACTCGTAAGTCTGTTTGCTTGTAGAAATTACTAAAGACGATGTTGCGAAACTATGTTGTAAACCGATAACTAATAATCCTAATGAAACCATCAAAATGATCTTTCCAAACCATGCCATAAGGAGTAAAAAAAACCATTTTCATAAATAGGCTTCTTTGAGGTTAGTGTTCTATAGTTTCTTAACAGAATATTAAGGGGATTTTAGTAGTGCCGTTTATGATTAGCCATCAAGATCAAACTTGGTTGAAGATGTGGCAAGAAAACTCCCCTGAACTGAGAGCGAAAGCAGTAGAATGGAGAAAACAAAATGCACTTACTAGAATTGATCGACCAAGTAGGATACAAAAGGCAAGAAGACTTGGATACAAGGCAAAACAAGGTATAGTTGTTGTAAGAATGCGCGTAGGTAGAGGAAACATGCGCAAGAAAAGACCAGTAGCAGGAAGAAGACCAAAGCATCTTGGTGTTACAAGAATAAAACCAGATGTTTCCATGCAACAAGTTGCAGAACGCCGTGTACTTGAAAGATTTCCAAATATGAAACTTCTCGGCTCATATTATGTCTATAAAGATGGAATTTATCTTTGGTACGAAATAATTATGGCAGATCCGTCACATCCCAGAATTTCTAAAGATAAGGAAATGCGCGGTAAACTTGTCGATTTGAAGAATTGAAGATAGAAATTATCATATCTTGTATTCTGATACTAGGATTATTATCTGCACCAGCTTTTGCGAACCTTGAATATCCAGGAATAAAATGGGAGTGGAAAATAAAAACAGCAAATTACACTTACATTGTTACTACGGTCTCAAACTATGATATGAAAACTGTTACTTTAAATTCAGATAACAAAGAATTGATTTTTATCGGTAACAGTACTCATGCTGGTAATATTGCTGAAATTGTAATACCACGTAACCTCATAGGAGGTAGCCTTACTGTTACACAAGATGGAAAGCAGATTTCACCAATTATGATCAATGGTACTGATAGTTCCACTATCATACTCAAATTCAATCAGACAGGCACAACTACTGTAAATGTACTGGGAACAACTTATCTCCCAGAATTTGGTGGAATTAGTACACTTGTAATAGTATTCTCTATTGGAATGGTAATATTTACACTAAAAACTCGAAAGTTTTAGTAACCACTTGCATAGTCTTCCCACATGTTGGCATGAGATGTAAGTTTGTTCATCTGATAGAATATTCCGCCTACAATCCCAGCTTGATAGAACGCATAAAGATAAACTTGGGAATGTGTTGGATCACTATGGGTAAGGGTGAGGGCTATCATAGAAAAGAAGATGTATGTTCCAACAAAAATGAAAATTTTACTTAGAAATCCTTCCATACCAACAATTCGCTTTGTTGCTGCACCCATTATTGTAATACTGGATATAATTAGAAATGTTAGACCGCCGTTAGCCTGAACAAACTCTGTTGCCCATGGAATTAAGCCATCTGTGAAAATTGATTTGTGAGTGGGATGAGCTCCTCCATGTAGTGCAAAAGATACAGACGTAAAAATTGCACCCATCATAAACAAAAACAAAAATAATTTCACAATTGCACGTTTTATTGGACTTCTTGTCTCAGACGGTTTCATGACCCTGTCTGTCATTCTAAGACCATAGAGAAAACCTATGCCAAAAGAAGGTGCAAACATTAAATCGATTAGGATGGGTGACTGCTTGATTGCTCTATCTATATCAGGACCAAAAATCAAATAGGAAATTAATGCTGATGCTGCTGCTCCTACAAAAATGCTGATGTCTAACCAACTTCGATTATGCCTCATCTCATAGAGATCAGGTCCCCATTCGTCCATTAGATTTGTACTTAAAAAAAGCATTAAAGAAATGAATCAAAATGATTTTGCCCATTTTATCAACTCTCTTTACCTTTTATTGGTTATTGTTCATAGAATAAACAAATGAGAGTAGTAAAACCACTAATAGGAATTGGAATAATTGTTATAATTTTTGGAATAGTGTTTTTTCTTCAAGGAAAATCTGTAATAGGCCCAAAATCCTCCTTTATGTATTCCAATCCCCAATGGATAATTAACGGACAATGGATTGCAATTGTAGGAATAATTATTTTGGCAACGGCATGGTTAATATCGAAATTAATTTACAATTCCCAAAGTCATAGTTGATCTTACTTTGCCTAGTTTGCGAATTTTTTTTGTTATTATACTATCCATCTGTGCTTCAGTTTCAGTTTCTACTTCTACGACGATGTCATAATCTCCATATACAATTCTTGCATCTTTGACTTTGTCCATTTTTGAAAGTTTAGACACAATATCATTTTCAGCTCCAAGTTCACAGCCTATGAGGACATACGCCTTTTCCATAATATTCTGTAATGGTACGATCTTAAATCTTTATTTCTAGAGTTTATAGTACGTTTGAATTCATATCATAAACTCTAACCAAGTGATTATTTGTATCTGTAATGTATCTGCCCTTTTAGTTTCTCAAGCGAAAGTGGCTCTTTCACGTTAATCCAATCGTAATCATCTGGAAAATTTTGGGCTTTTGTTATTCTAGTAAAAATTTTGTCAAACATAATTCAATTTTAAATTTTTCAATATAACTATTAAATGAAGTAGAAAATTGTGAAAGTTTAGAAACCGGCTGCAATAGGATCTGACGGTTTCATTATCTCACGTAATAAAATAGTTGCATACGAACCTCGAGATAATGTAAAACTTACAAACGACTCCGTTATGGAAAAACTATCACATTTTATTGTAGCTTGTCTGAACCCGCCTTCATTGCTTACCTCTTGCATTTCTTTTGAAAAGAAATCTCTTGCATGAATATGTTCATTTTCTAAAACCTGGGAAATTTGATAATCAAATCTATTTTTTTTAGAATAAGAATAACCTACTAGGGGTATTGCAAGTCTTTGATCCGGATCATTTTGATATCTTCCAAGATTGTTTTTCCTATCAAAACAAACGTCTCCATCTTTTGGTAAAAATAACTCTTCACCATGCTCAAAAGCTTGACTCACAGCACAATTGAATACATAAGACTGGAAGGCTTGAACGAAAAATCTTCTCAGAGAAAGAGGAATTGCTCTCATGGCCCTGATGGCATCTCCATGCTGTACCATTTCACTTAGTATCATTCTTTCGATATCCATCTGATGAGGCATTTCTTGTAAAGCTTTTGAATAATTTGACTTGTCTTCAAGAATTTTTCTTATTTTATTATTTTCAGCTGAATCGTATTCTGAGCTAAAAGAAAGAAGCAGATGAACCGCTCTTTCAAAATCATTTTGTAGTATTGCTTTTCCTATGAGATGAGACACTGGCCTTTTACTGCCAAATCTCTGATATCCAAAAAAGTTTAGAATCCTATCATATTCCTTAAAATTGTCAATTTTTGAAAAATCTGCATCTTGGATTTTTATCTTAAAATGATTTCCAATCATATCTTTTTTTGTAAGTGGTTTTACAACAAATCCTATTCGTACAAGATCGTATCTATTAGTGGAAAATTTTTCAGGTGATTTGGAGGTACTTGTATCACACACAAATTGTTCGGTTGTAGCACCTGCATCCTTAAGCCCTAATGCCTTCAATCTTAACCCGTGAATTTTAAAAATCTCAGAAAGAGCGTGATTTGTATCAATTCCGTATTTTTTTAACTTGAATACTGCATAACTCCCTGTCTGGAAAATTTTAGATGATATTCTCTGATCTAAAATTTCGGACACAAAAAAGTCATCTTGGTTTGATCGTATCTTTCCTCCAATACCTTCAAAGTTTGTGCTGTAAACAAAGATCCCTATACTGGAATCAATCTTTGGAATCACTTCTTATTTTATGGTGACTGTAACATAGTTTGATATCGTAACTTCATGATATCGGGCACCAATTAGAACTTTGTATGTTCCGGTAAGTGCAAAATTATCTGCAGAAATACTAATTGAAACAGTCTTTGGCTGACCTGCAATGGTGACTTGATGATTACCAGAAACAATAATGTCGTTGGTATTAGCAGTATTTGCCGTAACTATGGTAACAGGATCTATGATTTGTTCATTTGGAGTTATTGTAAATGATACTGTAGAATTATCACCTCTATGAAGAGTAATGTCAGTTGGAGTCATAATTACATCAATTGGGAGTGGTGTTTTTGTATCTAGAAAACCAATATTGTTTTCGACCCATTCTGTAAACCACACTTTATCATCACTTGTTGTAAGATCAAGCACTTGGGCTACTCCACAATCTTGCAATGCTCCACAATCAGACCAGTTTGGATTTGCAGAAGGAACACGGTATTCCACAAGAGAATTTTTTGCAGGATCAAAAACACCTATGCTGTTTGCAACCTGTTCGTTAAACCATATTCTACCATTATCGTCTACTTGGTTCCAATATGGTCTTGAAATCGGAGTCTTGATCAACCCTGATGCATTACCATATGTGGACTCTGCGGGCATTGAAGTGATAAGTTTTGTAAATTGCTGTGATCGTTGATCAAAACTGAAAAAGATGCTGCTTGCAGTATCTGTGACCCATACCTTTCCATCTTGATCTATTGATATTCCATTTGGAGCTAAAATTCCTGGAGGAAGACTAAACTGAGTTTTGTTGCCTGTTTGGGGATCATATCTTACCAGATTTCCTCCTTGTTGATATATCCAAACGGTATACCATATTTTTCCATTAGAATCCACTGCCATGTCACTAGTAAAATTATAGTTTCCAGGAGAAGATATTGTTGAGTACTCTATGGCCGAACCAACCTGATCTAAATTAAAAGACGTTATTTTTCTTCCTACAAAATCATTTACTAAAATCTCTTTACCATTTATGACAAGCATCTGAGGAAATACTTCACTTTGACCAGCTGTTTTTGGATAATTGAAATTAGCATATTTTTCATCAGTAGGAGAGAATCTCCAAATTAGATTGTGTCCAGAATCTGTATACCAAATGTTTCCATCAGGCGCATGACCAATTCCCCACATCATTGATTTTTCATGTGGTTGCCATAACGGATTTGTATATTCTGTAAAGTTTTTGGTGGAAGGATCAAACTTGGCAATTTTTCCCGTATTTGATTCGGTAAACCAGACATTTCCACTGGGGTCTGTTGTTATACCTAGTGGCTGTGTACATGCAGTAGGGATCTTGAATTCTGTTATGTATTTGTTAGATTTTGCATCACTAGTTTCACAAAATGTTGGACGGTCTTTGTCTTTATAATTATCAGCAGGAGTGCCCGTTATTGTAGTATCCGTGGTTTGAGCTGTATTTTTATTGCCAAAACCGCCAAATAGTGCCACAGTTGAACTTCCTAGCATTATTGCTCCAAATACGACAGCCATTATAATCATTAGAATTTTCCTGTTTTTCCTCTTCACAAAAAGCCGATGATTTTTCCTTGTTATATCTTATTCTAAGAATTACCTTTTCTTGATGGACAGGGTTTTTTGTACCTCGTTCATGCTGCTGATGAATTTCTGCTTTGCTTCATATTCATCTGATACCTTGACAACAATTTCAGATGATGAAAACATGACATCCTTAACTAAAATTGGGGCACTAAGTCCTAGCAGTTCACTCAATATATCCAATATGTTGTTAAACTTGGTTCCATTTTTGTACTTGAAGATTGTATTGCCTTCGGATAATTTTGGGGGTAATTCTAACGGAATCACTAACTCTGGAGAAATAATTTCTGTAACAAAAGTATTGGTATCATTTTTTATCATCTCGACTAGTTTTTCTTTTTCAGACACAAGCTCGTTTTTTATCTTTTCAAGTTCGGCCAATTCATCATGATATTGTTCACCTACCATCTTTGCAAAGGTAGACTCTGTGACACTCTTTAGTGGAACTTCATGGATTCTAAAATTAACTCTAGCAAGTTCAGCTTCTACATTGGTTAATTGTTGTCTGCTGGATTTTATCCTGCAAGCTACCTCCTCAAGATAATGAAAATCAACCATCTTTCAATACCTAACTAAACTGATGGACAACATCCATCAGGCTCTGCTTGAATTCTTCTGTAGTCAAACCCCATCTGCCATATTCCTCCTTGTAAGCATCCCATGAGACCTCGGCCTCACTTGCAATTTCAAGTATTTTTGGTCCTATTGCCTTTGTGTTAACTAGAATTGTGATGTTTGCCTGTTCACTTTCAAGTATTGGTATCTTGACAAAAATCATTCTAGAGTCTTCAATGTTGAATCTATCTTTGATAATTGCCTTGAGAACGTCTCTTTCCTTTACGTCAAACTCTCCCTTGACTTTTACTAGCGCACAGCAAGAGTCCTTTGGACCGCCCTTGTCTCTGACATCGGTTTCATCAATATCGAACAAAAGCGCATCTTCTTTTTTGTGAATGTGCTCAACAATTCTTTCCATGGAATTACTTTTTCCTTTTGACATTAGATCTGTACTCCATATCTTTTCCTCAGATATGATTGGAATCACCCATGGAATGGCAAATTTTGGACGTTTTGTTGCAAGCCACGTTCTATAGTTTGACATGTCCCATTCTGTTTCTCTTGCAAATGATGAAACAAACATCGAAATGGCACTTGCTGCAATCAGATTCATACCACGATAATCCTTCCAACCTACTTCTTGTTCTTTTGGAAGATCATCAATTATTGACGGTATGTTGTCCAATTTTTTTTCAAATTTGTGGGCTAACAGTCTTAGGGTTTTATTTGAAAAGAGAATTGAACAATCACTGTATTTTATCTGGTGTTCTAGATTCATTACGATGTTTATTGCGGCAGCTTCAAAAATTATAGGGTCCCAGCCAAATTCTGGTAAAAGTCCTAACGTTGCAATGGTTGCATGTTCTTTGGTATCTTTTTTTATGTATTGAATAAATCCACTTGCAAAAGAACTGCCAGTTCCGCCTCCCATTGCAAACGGTACACAAAATCCCCTTACTGGTTCTGGTGAAAGAGCGGCAATTTGTTTTTGCATATCAAACTTGGTGCTGACTTCTTTTATGAATCGAGTTCTACCTTCCGCCCAATTTCTCGCTGCACCTCCCGAACCATGAATTACATGCTTGTCTCTTAAAGCAAAAAGATCAGGATATGATTGTAAAATGAGATTAGCAGCTCTTGGATCCAAGTCAATTAGTAATGCTCTTGGTATGAGTGGTATCTCGCCACTTCCATATGACGGTGGAAATCTAAGGATGGTGCTACCGTATCTTTTGAGCACTCTTGACTCTTCTTTTTCACCTTTAAGAGTAGGTTTGAGAGGGTCTGCACCGACATCAAGCAGTAATCTTCTGTATGCTTCTGCACCCAATCCTATGCCACAATGACCAAAACATGTCATTAGCACCGGGGCTGGTGGTAGTGGATCAAACTTGGACAATCTTAATCACCATTATGAAGAATGATTTGTCTCTTTAACCAACAAGTGCAAGAATGTAAAGTGTCAACTTGACTGTTATAGACATCAAACTGTGATAATTGCAATATTTGTAGACCTATAGCAGTCTTGGTATGATTGCATTTAAGATTTAAGGAGAAAAGATTCATCTAAAACAAAATTTACTTGGTTTCTTTTAGCACTTTCTTTAGTTCTTGAAATTCCTCAATGGTTATCTCTCCTGAGGCAAGTCGATTTTTTAGAATTGTAAGTGCACTGTCTTCTCTTGACTGAACTTTTTCCGATTTTTTGTCTGTTTCTGATTTTTTATTTTTTTCTTTGTTCTTTTTTGACTTGATTTCTTTTTCAGGTTTAATTTGTTCTCGTTCTTCTAGAGTTTTAATTAGACTTTGTACATATTTGTAGTCTGACATGTAAAGCGGGGTTCCATGTTTTAATACGTTGAAAATTTCATGTAGTCTATTACTGTCTCCTTTTCCAGAATCAATTAGTTTTTGAACCATTTTTATTAAATCATCAGACAATTTTTTCACCTATTTTACTAGTGCCCTAAATCGCAAATCATCTTTTATACTCTTAAATGATTTGTCCTTTATTGCCCAGTTTTTAATAGTTTTACCGTAATGTGATATAGCTTCTGCAAGTAGAATTAAAGATTCATCAATTTCGCCAATCTCAGCCTTACTACGGGATTTGGCATATATTACATTACCATTTTTTGGATGCTCTTTTAACACCAAGTCAAATGCATCTATGGCGTCTAAATGCCTGCCAAGCTCAGCTAACTCAGTTCCTCTGTAAAATGAGACCTCATCATGTTGAGGATCTATCTTGAGCACATTATCAAAACAGACAAGTGCTTCCTCATGTTTTTTCTGTTTGCCAAGTACTAGTCCTTTGTAAAACAACGCATCAATATTTTGTGGTTCTAATTCTAGACAGTGATCAAGACAAGATATTGCTTCTTCATATTGACCAAGTTTATTTTTTGCGATTGCTTTATTGTAAAAGGATGCAGAATAATCTGGTTTGATTTTCAAAGCTTTGTCGTATGATGTTATGGCCTGTTCATAGTGACCTAGTTCTGCAAGCGCATTTCCTATGTTGTTAAGTGCGGCAATATGTTTTGAATCTACTTCTAAAATCTTTTCAAAGCATGATATTGACTCTCTGTTTTTATCAAGATTAATTAATGCAAGCCCTTTGTGGTATAACGCATCAACATTTTGAGGATCTGTTTTTAGAACCTTGTCAAAAAACGAAATTGCATCCTTGTGTTTGCCAAGCTTGGCAAGCGAAATTCCTTCAGAAATTAATACATCAATGCTCTTTGTAGGTTCAAAAAACTTCATTGAAATCACTTTACTTTATGTTTGAGATTAATATTGCGTATTTCTTTTGATTATAACGGCTCTTCTGTAATATTGCTTGGAAATGCTTTTTTGATGTATCTTGACAGTGCTGGAAATTGGATTATCAAAGATGCTAGAACCACACCAAAAGTTATTGTCTGTAAGGTTACCTTAAACTCGCTTTCAGGCAGTGTTGCAACCAATGCTACAGATAACGCCCCTCTCATGCCACCAATCCATACAACATTTCGCCATATTCTAGGAATGTTTTCTTTAGTAAATTTGTTAGTTAAACGTAGAATTGGATAAGTGGATACAGCTCTTGCAGCCAAAACAACAACAAATGCCAACATTATCAGAGGGAGATTTTGACCAATCCTTATCAAGTCCATGCTTAATCCTAAATAAAGAAAAGCTAACGAATTAGCAAAAAATGCCAGCATCTCCCAAAAATTGGAAGTATATGTTCTTACTTTGGGGCTAATGATTTTTTCACTTCTCATTGTTATATTTCCAAAGTATAGTCCTGCGACTGCTGCTGCTATTAGGCCAGACATACCTAATGCATTTGCAACTACAACAGAGCCAAACATTACTGCAACTGAAAGGGCTGTTTCTGAAAATGGATCATCTAATAACTTGTGCAATCTATGTGCTGCTGCAGAAATAGCTAATCCCACAGCTATTCCTCCAAAAAATACTATTGCAAAGTGTCCTAGTTCATCAATAATATTTACATTTATTCCAGCATTAATCTCAGTTGTTCCTAGTGTTGATCCCTGTGCTACTGCTATTGCAATTATTGATGAAAATATTATAACACCAGTTGCATCGTTGAAACTTGCTTCAGATTCCATTAGAGTAGCAAGTAACTTTGGCACTCTGACTTTTTTGAATACCTCAATTACAATAGCAGCATCTGTTGGAGCGATTAAAGCTGCAAATGCAAAAGATACGATAAATGGTAAACCTGCAACATATACTAGTAGGAATCCGCCAACCAAGGTTGCAAGAAGGACCCCAACCGTAGATAACAAAAGCGATGATATTTGTATTTGTTTGAATTCTTCATGTTTAATTTTCATCATTGCTTCAAAAATTAATGGTGGAACTATGAAAACCAAAATTAATTTTGGGTCTACCTTAAACTGGGCTATATTAGCAAAATTAAGTCCTGTAAAGTGAAATAAGGAAATTGCAACTCCTACTCCAACAAGAACCATTGTATAAGGAATTTTTATCTTCGAGGAGATCAAAGATGCAATAAATATTGTAACTAGAAACAACGGAATCAAATACTCTGTACTTAGAAACTGTGTTAGAATAGCACTTGCCATGTTGATTATGATCCTCAAGTTTCCAAATTATAAAAAGAGTTCCAAGAAATCGTTTTTTCAATATTGGCAACATATCTGTTAGAATTTATCTAAAAATTCAAGTACTAAATTCTTGTTGCACAGTTTTTAGAAAGTTAGAATTAATTCTAATTCGCTCCAAAGTCTGGGCAATCTTCATTTCAGTTCCAGGTGTTTTGTGTTTCTTGAAGAAGCATTTTACCTCTTGTTCTTTTTTGATATTGGATTCTATAGCCATGGTACCTATTATTCTGTTCAACACTGGATTGCCAACTCCAAACCTCACTACTATTTTGTTCCAATTTTTCTTTATCCATGGCCATATCAGTTCCTTTCCGTAAGGATTGGCAATCATTTTCGAAATAGGTACAAACAAGTTTTGAGAACGAACCTCCTTTGATAAAGTAAACTGTAATGACTGGGAAAGCAGCTTTGTATCTTGAAAATTAGATAGGGCACCAAGGAATCTTATTTTCTCTTCTTGAGTTGGAGCCTTTTTGTACATTTTTCTTAAAAGTTGATAGGTTTTCTTATCGCCGCTCCAAGCTACAAGAGAATATACCGCACTGCGCAAATCAGGATTAAGTGAACCAGCTTTTAAGAAACTAGAAAATCTTTTTTTAGAATCCTCCAAAATTTCATCATCATCAAGCTTGCCAAGAGAACTAATTACAGAGTTTCTAAGAAGTGCATCAGTTGGTTTTTCTCCCTTTTTCTGTTCCCATCCCAGTCTTTCAAATATTCTTCTAAAGAATTCCTTGTTGTATTCTTTTATTTCCTCTCCAAACCTCTCTTTAGATAACAGACCATGAATGAAATTCAGGTTACTTACTATGTCTGCTAAGACCAAATAATCGTCTTCTTCAATGTAACACTTTACAAACTCAAGGTACTTTTTTAATGATATTTGATTGGAAATACACAGAGCAAACAGATCATGTTGAAGGCTCCAGCGATCTACATTACTTAATGTTTTTTCTTGTACAAGTTCACCTAGACGCTCTAGCGATTCGTTATCGTATTTTACCCTGTAGAAGCCTTTCTGGCCTGAATTTATCTTAAACCAACCAAACTTGCTATCTACTGAAATTGTAATAGATTTGGTCATCAATTTTGAAACAAGATTGTTACCTGTTTTTACAGAAATTGGTATTATCCAATTTCCGTTTTTTGATTTTTCGTTCTCAAGCAAGAACCTTTTTTGCTGTAGTCTTATTTTGGAATCCTTGACAGTTGCTTCTATTAACGGATATCCTACCTGTCTGACCCAACTATTCATCATTTGCCTTACAGGTTTTCTTGATACAGAAGCTAAAGAATTCCAAAGATCTTCACCTTTGGCATTGCTATACTTGTGTTTTAAAAGATAATTATGTAATCCAACACGAAAATTCTTTTCTCCAAGAAAATCTTCTAACATCATAAGTACACATCCTCCCTTGTTGTAGCTTATCTCATCAAAAATTTGTCTTACATCAGAAGGACTTTTTACTTTGACGTCTATTGGATGCGATGTTTTAAGTGAATCAAGGCTCAAACCTCCAGTCATCTCTGATATTAGAAACTGGTCCCAGAAATCCCATTCTGGATAAAATTTGTCTACTGCTTTTGTAGCCATAAACGTGGCAAAGCTTTCATTGAGCCACAGGTCATTCCACCATTTCATAGTAACTAGATTGCCAAACCACTGGTGTGCAATTTCATGAGATATTACCTCTGCAATATGCTGTTTAGTTTCAGTTGAGGATGTTTTTGGATCATAGAGCAGTACTGTCTCTCTAAATGTTATGGCTCCCCAGTTTTCCATAGCTCCTGATGCAAAGTCTGGAATTGCTATCATGTCTAGCTTCGGAAGTGGATATTTTATTCCAAAATAATCTTGAAAATACGAAAGAAATTGTTTTGTAAATTCAAGGGAAGCCTTACCTAACATTTTCTTACCTTTTGTTGTAATGATTCTGATCTGTGTCTTGCCAAGTCGTCCCTCTAAGAACTCGAATTCACCTACGCCCAGATACAAAAGATATGTTGACATTATTGGCGATTGTGCAAACTTGAATATTGTTTTCTTTCCAATTTTCTTTTTGGATTTTACAGGCATGTTAGAAATTGCAGTTAAATTACTATCCACTGCAAGAGTAACATCAAAAGTTGCCTTGGCTTCCGGCTCATCCCAACATGGAAAGACACGTCTTGCATCTGCAGCTTCAAATTGGGTAGTGGCAAGAAGTTTTTCTTTGCCCTTGTATTCATATTTGCTTCTGTAAAAGCCAACAAGTTTGTCATTTAAAGTGCCTTCAAAGTCAATCGAAAGTACAGCTTTCCCTGAAATTCTTTCTGGTAAAGAAAGAACTAGTTTCTCATTTTTGGCATCAAGTCTTACCTTGGGTCTAATGGTCTTTTTATTTACTAGAATTTGGCAGTCTTTAATCTCCAATTCTGCCGAATTTAGAACTATCTGCCTTGTAGTTTTTGTTTGTATGGTGATCTTCTCTCTTCCTTTGAACTTGAATTTATAAAAATCCGGTTCAAATTTCAGATCATAGTTAATTGGAAAAACGGTTTTCACGATATTTTGGTTCTCAAAAACTGGTAATATATCTTTGATCTAATGCAAGATGCTAGTTAGCCAATTTATGAAATTATAGCTAAGAAATACTATTGCTACTGCTTTTACGGTCTTGCCAGTTGCCATCGCAATTGTATATTTTATGATGCTGTATCTTTTGGTCCCCGCTACGATGGATACGACATCTCCAATTATTGGAATCCATGGAGAAAAGAAAATTATTGTAATCCACCCGTACTTGGACATCATACTCATGCTTTTTTGCTGGTATTTTTCAGGAGTTTTTCGAAGTTTTCTTAGTAACCTTCCATTATATCCAATATAGTAGGCAACATAGCCGCCAATTATGGAACTAGTGGTTAACACCAAAAAAACATCAATTGGGTTTACTCCATCTAAAAGTAATGCGGAGATGGTTACCTCTGTTGGGATTGGAATAAAACTTGAAAACATCCCATTAAAAAAGAGTCCTAGTAGACCATATTTTATGAACAAGGTATCATGTATTATGGCATTGATGATATCACCTAACATCGTCTGACTTCCTTTCTAGCTTATTTTAAATGAATTGCCAAATTTTTCGTCATAATCATAAATTGTAATGGCAATCTGAGATAACAATTTCATTTTTGATTTTTGTGCTTTGGGATTATTGCTATAGTCTTTTTGTTCTACAAGAATTTGGAGACGCTCTAGCTGTACACGTGTAAGGCCCTTTACACCCCTCTGTGCTACTATATCTAAAAGTTGTAATCGTTCAAGATCGTCATTAGAATCAGACATTGTATAGATAGAAAACAAGTTGTTTAATATTTATCTTATATCTAGATTGATTGTGATTTACAAAGTCTCTGTTATATTTCACAAAGACTTCATTGAAGTTAACAATGATGAGATATCTGTAGGAATAAAATCAAAGCCACAAAAAGGCGAAGCTAATAAAGAACTGATCAAGAAACTTTCAAAACACTTCAACGTGTCGCAGTCTCAGGTGAAAATTACATCTGGGGAAAAATCTAGAAAAAAATTAATTCAGATAATAATATAAATTTCTAGAATTTTCCAAACCCTAAAAAGTGACACATTGTTATGATAATGTCAAATGAAATCGATGATGTTTTTGATGACCATCTCAGTATTTGCAATTCTTCTGATACCCATAATGCATAATGCTTTTGCTATTCAAGGAGATGTGTCTACTGCAACTCTGAAAAATGGAACTTGGGAAACCAAAGTAAACAAGCAAGTTCAGATAACATCTGATGTGACAAACAATCAGGATAGGACTCAACCTTTTGCATATTTGGTACAAATCCAAAATCAAGATGGAGTAGTAGTATCATTATCGTGGCTTACAGGTTCGTTAGACTCTGGTCAATCTTTGAACCCTTCCCAATCTTGGACACCCGTATTGCCAGGAACTTATGCTGCACAAATATTTGTGTGGACAGGCATAAACAATCCTGATGCATTGTCTCCACCATTAAGCATGATGATTAATGTAACCTAAACCTACACCATTTTCAGTATCTCAAAAACTCGTAATTGTTATTTTATTTTTGTGATTCGGAAAGAAAAGTGCTTATGTTTTTGTGTACCAGTGGAATCACTTTTTTTATTATAGTTTCATGGAAGTTTGGAGTATCTGCATCAAAAGATAACAACAAAACATAAGATAGTCTGCTTGCCTCATCAGCAATTGGAATTGTTGCTCGTGTTATTTTGGAATAATGTGAGCTTGCATACAATATTCTGCCTAAGAGGTATTCCCACCTTAGTCTGGTGTATTGGCGTGTTGCTGCAGTTATTGCATACTGTGCGCGTTCTTCTGGGGTGAGTAATGCTTGCAAACCTTTTCGTTCTGAATTTGCCTCTATCTTTCCATCCTCGTCTGCTATTCCTGCAAAGCGAATTGATGGATCTAGTGCTATTACTTTATCACAAAATTCCTGAAAGAACTTTTTCATCAATTAATGTATTTTGTGGAGGTATATTTATCATTACAGATCTTAATACCGTTTCATGAATTTTAGGTAAACGCATCATGAAAATAATTAAAACTCTATTGTTTATCATGAGTTATTTGCTTTGGTCTAAATGCTTGAAATAGATAGTTACAAAATAACATTAATCCAATCCAGATGGCTAACATTAGAATTGGTGTCCAGTGACCAATGCAATCATGACAAAGAAATCTGTTCACCAAAAAAACCACTAGCCCTCCAACAAAAACTCCTATGGCATAATCTAAAAGCCTCCACCAAAAATACTTCATTGGCTTTGTATAATCTGACCAAAATATAAAATTGTGACATGTTCTATAATAGACATAATTGAGCGAAACTACTGAACATTCAGTTCATTGCGAATATCGTAACCGAAATGGATATCGTCATGATTTGTGTGCATGTTGGTGTCATAAACTGGAGAAGCTAAAAAATCAAAAATAAAGTTCTGCTTATTAAGGAGAACTGAATAGAAAATGGCTCTGAAACCAAAAAGTCCAAACGAATCAAAAGCCGAGATGACAGTCCGAATGTTTCCGTCTGATGCAAATCCCAACGGTAACGTCTTTGGAGGCGAGATTTTAAAGCAGATTGATCTTATTGCAGGTTTAGTGGCACAAAGGCATGCAAGAATGAATACGGTAACAGCTAGTATAGACAGAGTTAATTTCCTCAAACCTATTTTTGTTGGAAATGCTATCATACTAAATGCAAGAGTAAACTATGTTCACAGATCATCAATGGAGATTGAAATCAAAGTTGAATCTGAAGATTTGATGAATGGAAATAGAACACTTACAAATACTGCATTTGTAACTGCAGTAGCACTTGGACCTGATGGTAAAACAAGAGAAGTGGCTCCATTGCTTTTAGAAACTGAGGAAGATAAGAAAAGATTTACAGAAGGAGAGAAAAGGATGAGTCAAAGACTAAAGGAACGAAATACAAAATAAAACCAAGTTTAGGAGATATTTTTCTTTTATAATCTTACAACATTTTAACACTGATAGCCGCCGGGAGGACCATTCTTTACAATGTCTGCAAATTGTGTACCAGAGTAATCTTTGTTGATTGTAAATGGTATAATTCCAAAAATTGCTGCATCAAGTTTTGTTTTAACTAATGCTTGATTTGGATCAAACTGTGACCCATCTTGTGCAAACTGTGAAAGCGCATCCTTGTTTATGGTAAACTTGCCATCTAAAAGTAGGGACGATTTTGGAGATATTGTACTGCCGTTAATTGACGCTGTTTCAAGAACCTGAGATTTGTAAATTGCGTTTATCTCATAATTGTGAAAACTGGCAGGAAAATATGATGGATTGCAAACTTCAGCTTGTATATGTAATACTGTTGCAGAAATTGCAAATTGCGTTCCTTGATGTGGGCGAAATTCTAGCGTACTAACTGCATATGCATTTGCTCCGATATATCCAAAGATCATGGCTGCAATGACGATTACAGCTATGACGATTTTTTTTCTATTACCAATTGTTTCATTTTTGGATGGTATTTCATTTGTTTCCTGTTTATCGTTAAAATTTGGCTCGTTGATTGACTCTGAGGTATTTTCAAATGTGATGGAATCATATTTTGTTTCAGGCTCAGTTAAAGAGAGACTTTCAATGTATTGTTGATCAGATAATTCAAGGGGCTGTTCATTCTGAAGGGAATTTAAAATATTATGCAATCTTTCATTATCTCCCTTTCCTGCATCGATGAGTCCATGAACTTTCTTGATTGTCTCTTCAGACATACACTCTGCCCGATTTATACCGAATTTAAAGTCATGGTATTTTGTTACAAACATGCCTAAATTCTAGAATTATATTGTAAAATCAAGATTGCATTAATCTGTTCAAACCCATATCTAATAGAGATTGCATAATACAACATGTCAAAGATCAAAACTATTGCAAAGACGATTGTGCTAATAATTAGTGGGATCGCAATAGTTGTTGTTGGAGGATTTATGATGGGCGCTATTGCAAGATTATGGACAGGCAAAGAGTCAAAAAATCCTAAAGAATCTGAAACTAAAAAATGATTTTAGAAAAATAAATATGAAATATAACGTCTAATTCGTACATAGAACTTAAGTATTTGATTTCATAAATTAATCTCATGTGTGAAATGATTGATGAAATAGAAATTGAACATCTGAGAATGGCGTTAGCACGTGCAAGAAAAGAAACAAATCCTCAACCAGAAGAGGAAAAACCACTCGCAGTTGTGGCGTAATAAATTCTCAAACATAATTAAAAATCTGTACTAACAAGTAGTGTTATTACAGGAAGGAATTGAAATTATGTTGCTACACGAAGAAACCTTTCTTCAACCTCTGTCCAGTTGACAACATTCCACCACGCTTCAATGTAGTCTGGACGTCGGTTTTGATATTTGAGATAATATGCATGCTCCCATACATCTAATCCTAACAACGGGATGGCCCTTTGTGTATAAGGGCTGGTCTGATTTTCTGTTGTCCTAAATTCTATTCTAGAAAAAGTTTGATTGTAAACTAGCCAGCCCCAACCGCTTCCCTGTATTGCAGCTGTACCAGTAGAAAATTTTTCTTTAAACTCTTTGAAGCTTCCAAAGTAAATCTTTATCTCATCTGCCAATCTGCCTCCTGGTTCTCCTCCACCATTTGGTTTCATGCTCTCCCAAAACAATCTGTGATTTTCAAATCCGCCGCCGTGAAAATTTATTGAGCTTCTTACGTTTTCAGGTATCGTAGTCAAATCTGACAAAATACCAATAATGTAGTTTTTGTGAGTTAGAGCGTTAATGCTTTGTAAAGCTGCATTTAGACCATCTGCATAAGCTTGATGGTGCTTGGTGTAGTGTATCTCCATTGTCTTTGCATCTATGTGTGGTTCTAATGCATCGTATGAATATGGTAATGGTGGAACAACATATTTTCCCATTGTATCTTCTTTGAAAAATTCGTCTTATATCCCAACTGCCTAAATGTTGCCCAAAGTATTAATCATAACCACTAACAACAACTACTATGAAAATAGAACAAAAAATAGAGCCTGAACTTCAAAAGCCACTAATTATTGCAGCTATGCAAGACATGGGAGACGTTGGCAGTATTGTAATTGATTTTATCAACAAAAGCCTTGGCACATATTCATTCCGAGAAATTTCTTCGTCACTTCCGGGATATGTAATTGATAATGGCGGTTTTATAGAATTACCAGAGGATGTATGGGAATATCGATATGCCAAAGATACGATTGTCTTTGGTGGCGGTGCAGGACAACCACAAACAAACGAAGAACTAAACGCGTTATGTCAGGATGTGATTGATATTGCAAAAAGATATTCTGCTAGATTCATCTATACTGTAGGGGGATTTCACACTAACCGTGATTTTGGAAAAGAACCCAAGACGTTTGTTACAACAACATCTGCAAGTCTTGCAGATAGGATGAGAAAGTTAGGCGTCGATACTACGCCAGAGCAATCTATTATCACTGGTTTTAATGGGCTGATTCTTGGGTTTGCAAAACAAAACAACATTGAAGGTATAGGACTGTATGGTGAATTAAATGATCCAAAGATGCCTCAATACCGATCAGCTAAGAGCATCATTAAAACATTGGAGAAATTAACATATCAAAAGTTTGGTGACACTACAGAACTTGATATGATGGCAGACGCAGTTGAAGACAAGGTACACACTAAAGGATCTCTTGACATCTAATTCTATTTTGTTCAGATTGTTATTATTCTCTTACTGATAAAAATCGTAATTATCAGAAGATTCTTTTTTAATTAGCAATACGGATGAATATGATATCTATGAAAGAGTATGATTTTGAAGGTAAGACTGTCTTAATCACTGGAGGAACTGGGGCGTTAGGTAGACAAATCAGCCTGTCATTTCTAAAATCAAATGCGGCTGCCATAATAACACATGTTACTGATAGAGAAATACCGCAACTTGAATCAACACTTGGGGATTTAATGAAAAATGTGATGCTAGTTAAAGCGGATATTGGCGATGAACAACAAATAAAAAATCTGGTATCTGATGTTGTTAAAAAATATGGCCATATTGATATTTTGATCAATGTGGTTGGTGGATATCTTGGTGGAAAAAAAGTAACAGAGATGACTGAAAAAGAATGGAACTTGATGATGAACCTAAATTTGAAAACAGCCTTTTTGATTAGTAAATACGTGGTAGAACAAATGGTAAAGCAAGGTTCTGGTAAAGTTGTTCATGTTGCAGCAAGGTTAGGACTAAAAGGAATTGCTGGTAATTCTGCATATGGTGCATCAAAATCTGGTCTCATCAGACTTGTTGAATCACTTTCAGATGAGGTCAAAGACAAAAACATTAATGTAAACTGCATAATGCCCAGCATAATTGATACTGGTGCAAACAGAAAAGACATGCCAGATGCAGATTTTTCAAAGTGGGTTAAACCATCAGAAATTGCTAGAGTTATGCTTTTTCTTGCATCAGATGATTCAAAACCAATTCATGGATCTGCTATACCTGTTTATGGACTAGTCTAAATCTTGCAACTATGATTGTTGTAATTATGGAAACAACCAAAATCATTCCTGCTATTGGGCCAAATTCTGGAACAACAGAGCTTCCAACAATACTAACTTGTTCTGTTAATGGAGTGATGGGTATTTTTACAACATTAATACCGCTCTGAGATTCTATTGTGAAATTTTTTATAAACTGACCGTCAAGCTGTATTCCAAGAAATGGCCCGTTTATTAGTCCGGTTGGAAGATTGAGCACTAGAGTGCTGCTAGAATTTACTTTGCCCACTAGAGTAAAAGTAACTGATTTGTCTTTTGGATCTACTACTGCGCTAACAATGTCTTTTGGCGATGCATATTGTAGATTAAATGTCGTCTTGCCATCACCTGCATCTGCGCCAACATTGTTTATTATTTTGTAACCTGTTTGCGTAGATTGAACATTTAACGTACCAACCATCCATGGATATGTCTTATCGTAGAAATGAATGACTCCTATATCATCAGTCGTTATTGTATACCTGAAAGATTGTCCCAGTCCAATTGGACCGCTGTCAAACCTAGATTCTGGATTATCCGGTGTGCCAGAAGTAACTGAATGAGTAACTTGGTCACCATTCATCCATTCTATTGTTTCTCCTACTAGTGCATTAGTAGTTGGTGGAGAATAAGTACGGCTTACCTGTTTATCTGCAGAACCTCTCATGATTATAATCTGCACAGTATCAGCAAATGAGGAAGAAACTAGTGGAATCAATAAAACAAGAATTACCAAAGATATTATGACTTTATGCACGTCACAATCTGGAATTATTAGTTAATAGATTTTACTGGTGAAAAATTCTTTACTTAATGCATTTTTGAAACAAAGAACAATTGATGCTATTCTGTATGTTTTGTATTATCTGCGCTTTAATGTTCTGGTTATGAATTGTGTGATTTTCTCGACTTGTTTTGTGGCGCCTACAAAAAGAAATGATATTCCAACACCAAGTAGTATTCCGCCTACTACATCCAAAGGATAGTGTCCTCCAACATATACTCTTGAAATGCAGACAAGTGCAGCTTCTGCAGTCAAAGCTAGAGATATTGCCAGTTTTCTTTTTGAATCTCGAAATAATGATAAAGCAATGGCTGCACCAGCAGAAACTATAGTAGCGTGGCCTGAGGGATAGGAATACTCGTTTGGATCTTGGGCTAGTAAAAAGTCAGATTCTGGAATTGTTGGATGTGGTCTTTGTACTATTTCTTTTGCAGCAAATCCTATTGGTATTAGCACAATAAACGCCAGTACCAAAACTATTGCAGTCTTTTTACCCAATATTCCACCAAATATTAACAAAAGAATTATTGTCATTATCCAAAATGCTTCTCTTCCATACTCTGTTAGCCAAACCATGATCTTGTTGAGAAAATTAACATGAGAATCATTTACTTTTAAAAATGCTGATGTGTCTTTAGATACAATATCAGAATTGTTGTTTGCTAGTGGTGAGACTAGTATGGCAAGAACTACAAACAAAGCCAGAATGATAATTGAGGTTATGTGATATTTGTTCAAAGACAGTTCATCTCCTAAATGCTGGCAGAAAAACGATTTGATGCATCAAGAAGTTCTTTTACGTCTGACTGTGAATGAGAGTAAGAAAATGCGCCAAGCTTGCCGGGTAGGAAAAATATGCCATCTTTTGCTATCATCTCAAAATGATATTTGTGAAGCATGTCTATATCACACATGGCAGCATCTGAAGCATTTCTGATCCGTGTGATTCCATTTGATACAAAATGTGTCATAAAAAGCGAACCCATTCCCGTTGTGATTACCTTGCCATCAAAGATTTTGTCTAATTCTTTTCTTGTCTGATGTCCTAGATTGGCAATTTTAGAATATACTGAACTGTTTTTTTTAAGAAACGAAAGCATGGCACGACCAGATGTCATTGTTACTGGGTTTGCAGAAAATGTTCCCCCTCCGATGTAAGAGCGGTCAAGTTTTTTGTGTGATCTAGTGTTTGCTATTTCCATTACATCTTCTTTTCCGCAAATTACTCCTATTGGAAATCCGCCGCCTACAATTTTCCCTAGGGTGACAATGTCTGGATCAAGATTCATTTTTTTGTAATAGCACCCAAACGAAAATCTAAATCCAGTAACAATTTCATCAAGCAAAAACAATGCATTGTTTTTGTGCACAAACTCTTGAATTCCTAAAAGATATTCTTTTGTTGCAGGAATGCATCCTCCACCTCCCAGTACCGGTTCTATAATTACTCCTGCAAGATCATTTTTTACACCATTCAAAATTTCAAGAGATTTTTCCAAGTCATTATATGGAATTGAAACAATATGTTCTTCATCAACCAATCCGGCACTCTCAGTTTCATCAAACGGATAGTTGACTGATTTTAAAAGATCTGAGGTGTACCCGTGCCACCCTCCATCAATTTTTGCAATTATTTTTTTCCCAGTTACAGAACGCGCAATTCTTACTGCATACATGGTTGCCTCAGTGCCAGTAGAAACATAGCGAATCTTTTCTGCAACTGGTACTGCCTTTTGAATTATTTCTGAAAATGATATTGTCATCTCATTTACTGTTCCATGCATCCAACAAGACGGCAACTGTTTTTTTACCAAATTTGCAATCGGAGAAAATGCATGGCCCAAAATCAAACTCCAGTGACCCATCCAATAATCTGTGTACTTGTTGCCGTCAACATCATAGATGTACTTGCCCCTTGCTGATTTAGTTACAAAGGGATAAGGATCAAAGAATCTGATATTATGTGATACTCCGTTTACATGAAATTTTTTAGATTTTGCAAAAAGCAGTCCTGACTTTTTGGTTTTCTTTTTGTATGTCTCCAAAGCACTTAGCAATAACCAAACTATTTGGCAGAATAATATTTAGTGATCGTAAGATCCAAGAAAAAATTTTCATTTTAGGCATGGTTTATATTATTTCGCTTCGATCCTCTTTTTGCATACGTAACAGCAAGGCGGCGCTTGTGATGATTGTTGGTATTGTACCATTTTGTGATTCACAGGCCTCCAGTTGCGCATACAAGATGTGGGTTTGACCTAAAGGTCTTATCTGAAATTTGAAGAAATTGTGCATTCCGACCAATTCCCAATAAAATATACTTCTAATAATACGATAAACGAATCCGGTTGATCCTGCCGGACCTGACTGCTATCGGATTGGTACTAAGCCATGCGAGTCGTTGTAGCAATACAAGGCGGACGGCTCAGTAACACGTAGTCAACCTAACCTATGGACGTGGATAACCTCGGGAAACTGAGA
>JACQCT010000066.1 GCA_016201435.1 Nitrososphaerota archaeon
AACCATAGTTTTTCGCATCTTTGCAATCTTTGCTATTGCAGAGCCGACCTTTTTAGCAGTTTGGTAGTCTTGATTTATCAAAATTATGGGAAGTATCTTGAATTTATGAGAATAAATTTCTTGAAGCATTGGTATCTGGACTTCTAAACTATGATCCCTTGTATGGGAAAAAAAATCCAACTCGATGTCTTTGAAAATTTTGTTTATCTCCATGGCACATTCAGAATCAACTTCTACTTCGCCAAGAGGGGTTTTCCACATACCTTCCTTCATCACTGCAACATTACAGCCGATTCCATAATGGTTCGGGCCGATAATTATGACAAGTTCAGGCCTTTGTGATGATATAGTGTAAAAAGAATTTGTTGCCACTGGACCAGAATACATGTAACCTGCATGTGGAGAGATGACGCCAAGAATCTTTTCATTATCTGATGTTGGTGGAATTTTTCCCGGTCCAAAAGGATGCAAAAAACAATCATGTATCAGAGTTTTTAATTCGTTTTTTTCTTTTGGATAGAACATGCCAGCAACAGCTGGTGTTCTTACCTGCATTACTTTATTGCCTCGGGGCTCTACCGAATCTTGGTGTAGGTTTTTCTGATTCTTCTTCCAGCTCTTCTTCTGTAATCTTGGTCTCAAAGTCATCAATTTCGTATTTCATTGATTCATTTGCTTTAAGCTGGCCTTTTTGCAAAAGTATCTCTCTTGCCAAAAGCCAGTATATTGCAGCTAAAGATTTTCTTCCTCTGTTGTTTGCTGGAATAATAAGATCAATCTTGGATGTTATGTTGTCTGTGTTTGAAATACCGATTACTGGGATTCCTGCATTTGTTGCTTCAAGTATAGCTTGTTCATCAGTTTGTGGATCAGAAATTAAAATTAATTGTGGTTCTATGTAATATGGCAATAGTGGATTTGTCAGAGTTCATGGCATGAATCTTCCAAGCATTGGTGTGGCGCCAGTTACCTCGCAGAATTTTTCTATTGGTGTTGTTGCATATTCTCTTCCAGAACATACTATCACTCTTGAAATCTCTGCTCTGTTTATGAATTTGGCAGCAGTTTGAATTCTTGCTAGTGTTTTCTTACTGTCAATAATGTAAAGTCCCTCATTAGTAGCCTTTGTAATAAATGGAACCATGAATTTTGTTTTAACTTGAGTTCCTACCCTAATGCCAGTAGATAGAACGTATTTTTCCATATGTTCAAATTCTTCTTGCTTACTCATGTTGTGTTTTTAAATCTCTGCCATTCCATGTATTAAATCATACTCTGTGATACGAAGCAATTCATTGAGCTTTGCAACTCTTTCGCCTCCAACTACACCAACTTTTAACATCTTTGATTTTGTTGCGATTCCTATATGTGTTATATGTGAATCTATAGCTTCTCCAGATCTGTGTGACGTGATCAGTCTAATCTTGTTTTTGTGAGCTTCCTTTGCAAATTCAAGTGCGTCATAAAGACTTCCAGATTGGTTCACCTTCAAGATTGCGGCATTGCATGCCTTTAATTTTGCAGCTTTTTTGAGAATTTCCGTATTTGTGACAACCAAATCATCACCAGTTATCAAAACTTTGGGAAATTTGGAGGTCAGAATTGCCATTTCTTCAAAAGCCTCTTCATGAACTGCATCTTCAGCGTAAACAAGTTTGTATTTTTTTATTATTTCTGAGACAAATTCTATTTGTTCTTCAGGAGTGTTTTCAAAACCTTCTCTATCATAAACATATTTCTTTTTCTTTTCACTCCATTGAGTAGAAGATGCAAAATCTACGCCAAGTGAAACCTCTTTTCCTAAAGTATATCCCAAATTTTCGCAAGCCTTTGCAGAAAGTTCCAGTGCCTTCTGATTGTCTAGTTTAGGTGCCCATCCACCTTCATCACCACGTCCATTAGTAAATCCGGGATCATTTTTTTGAAGAATTTTTCTTAGTTCTTTATGTACTGCAAAGTTTACCTCTATTGCATCGTTTACTGTCTTTGAACCCTTGGCACAGATCAAAATCTCTTGAATGTCTGGAGTTCCAGGACCAGCATGTGCTCCACCACCTAAAATATTTCCTAGTGGAAAAGGAAACCTCAAGTCAGTATCCTTTGTTAATAATTTGAACAGTGGTATGCCAAGGGCTTTGGCTGCTGAATCTACAGCGGCGATGGTAACTGCAAAAGCAACAGAACCTCCTATCTTCGAATAGCTAGTAGATGAATCAATTTTCCTTATTGTATCATGAATTGATTTTAAGTTAGAAGGATCAAGTCCTATGAATTTTTTTAAATTTGAATTAAGGGCAACTAGGCTTTTTTCTGGATTGTTGTCAGGAAAGCTTACTGCCTCATACTTTCCAACACTAGCACCTGAAGGAGCACAAACTCTGCCAAGATGTGATTTATCAGATACAATGTCGACTTCAATTGTTTTACTTCCCCTACTATTGTAGAGTAGTCTTCCTTTTATGGAAGTAATTTTCGGCATCCTATTCTAACTCAGATTGCACTTCTTGTTGTCTTCTTCGAATTGCTTCGTAGAATGGAATAACTTGGTGAATTGTTTCAACCGATGTTAACAACATAGCTCTGCAACAATATCTTTTGAATCCAAAAGAATCAAGAACTTTTGCTGGATCTTCTCCAGATTTTACTCTTGTTTGATAATCCCTAAATTTGTCAGCTATTAAATTTCCACAAGTAAAACATCTGACAGGAATTAACATATTTTCAAAAAGTAATCAAGGCTTATAAAAACCATGCATGGGTATTTGCATAATGCGGGAGTCGCCCAGCCTGGCCAAAGGCGCTAGCTTGAGGGGCTAGTATCTTAGGATTTCGAGGGTTCAAATCCCTTCTCCCGCACTTGAAAATTTTTCTAAACAAATCAAATTTGACTATACTGAATGATACTGCAAAATCTGATTACATAATCAATACATGAAATAATTATTCAACATTAAAATAAACAGATCTGATCTTTATTTTTTAAACTTGTTAATTGAATCAATGAGTGCAGAACGTCTTATTTCCTCAGTTACTGCCGCTCTTGCATCCTCGATCAGTATTCTATTTACATCAAGTTTTCTTCGGGTTTCATTTACCAATTTGTCATAGATGGCAAAAGGATACAAGGAAAGATAGAGATTTTCCATTATTTCAAAGAATTTACTTGCATCCTTAGATTTTCCTGCTCTTATAGAGTCGTAAACTAGTCTTTTTAGTTCACCAATGCAATCCAGCAAACCAAGTATGTATGATTCTCCTTTTACTCCAAGGGATTCAGCAGAAGGTATCTCTAATTTTTGTACTATTGCAAGAAATGCAAATGCTTCAACAAGCTCTTGCTCTGATGTCATGATGTATCGATACAATTCGGCGTTTGATTTTTTTCTTATTTCATCAAGTAGTTTTTTTGCTTTTGCTACTTTTTCTTTCCCATCTGCTATGTCTAATTTATGAACCGAAATTATTGCTTGACTGCATAAGATAATTACCTCACGAGTTCTCTTTATGATGTATTCACGTGAGCTCTGAACATCTTCTAATGACTTTGATATTTTAGATAATGATGATTTGACATTCTTCAACGACATGGAAGAATAGATAAAAAACTAGGATAAAGTCGTTTGGTAAAGCCCTTATTTGACATTATTTTTGTTATCATATGGATATAACCGTCAAACAAATGATGCAGATAGAGGAAAATGGTCATCAGATGGGCTTTAAAAGAAATTTTATGATGGAAAATGCGGGAGCATCTGTTGCAAGATATTTATCAGAAAAATTTTCAGATATTTCATCAAAAAAAATCCTTGTTTTTGCTGGACTTGGAAATAATGGCGGTGATGCTTTAGTAGTTGCAAGACATTTGGCTGGTTTTGGGTCTGATGTCAAAGTGTTATTGCTTGGAAATTCAGACAAAATAAAAACTGATGAAGCTAGAACAAACTGGGCTATACTTGAAAAAATGAATTCGGTAGATTTGGTAATTGCGTCTGATATTAGTGATCTTGATCTAAAAGCAGATATTGCTATTGATGGAATTTTGGGAACAGGAATATCTGGGAAAATTAGAGAACCATATGCATCGGCAATTGATTCTATAAACAAACTAAAGGCATTCAAGATTGCAATAGACATTCCGTCAGGTCTTGATCCAGATACTGGGAATACAAACGACAAGTGTGTCAAAGCTGATGTAACTATAACATTTCATAAAATGAAAGTAGGAATGCCAAAGAGAAAAGATATGTGTGGAATCATTCTGGTTGAAAAAATCGGTATACCTCTAGAGGCTGAGGTTGGTGTACTATGAAAGTACATCAAATACAAGTTGGAAATATGCAAAATTTTACCTACGTTTTAGAGGATGAAGATACTGATACTGCTATAGTTTTAGATCCTTCATGGGATCTTGAGGAGATACAAAAGGTGATAGAAAAGAGTAATCTGAAGGTAAAATACATTGTAAATACACATCACCATTTTGATCATACTGTAGGTAATGAATACATGACAAAAATCACAGGGGCAAAAATAATACAACATAGTGCTTCTACACTAAAGAACGATATGACAGTATCAGATGGTGATAAAATAAAATTTGGAAATTCGGAGCTTGCCGTCTTTCATACTCCTGGCCATTCAAAAGACAGTATGTGCCTTGTTGGCGATGGAAAAATTTTTTCAGGCGATACGCTTTTTGTTGGTAATTGTGGCAGAGTTGATCTTCCTGGTGGAAGTGCAAAGGAACTTTATCACAGTTTGTTTGACATTCTTTATAAAATGGATGAAAAACTAGTTCTTTATCCTGGCCATAACTATGGAAGCTATCCCTCGTCTACATTAGGAAAAGAAAAAAAGACAAATTTTGTTTTACAACCCAGAACAGAGCAAGAGTTTCTCGAATTTATGAATAGTGAATAAAAATTGCAAGATATTGAAATTTTAGGAAATACCCAAAAGGGAATTGATTTCGTCAAAAAAGTTGAAAATAAAAAATTTGTATTCTCACTGGTTATTTCATATACTGCCACTTGTGAGATACCTGGAATTACTGTTGCTGGAGCAAATCCTGATCTACTAAAGTTTACTGCAGCTGCTGATGCCGAGTTCCTTCATTATGGTTACTGCAAATCTATTGATGCAATACCTATGACTCCTGATGGAAAACCAACTCCGGCACTACTTACTAAAACTGCGCTAGAGGCTGCAAGCATCCCAAGCTTTGTTGTCAATGCAGGAAGCAAGATTGTTCCAAAATTGCCATGTTTAGAGATTGGCTTAGAGCCAGGAAAAAATATTGCACAGGAACCAGGCCTTGATCAAGATTCTGTCAAAAAGGCGGTTGAATATGGAAGAATTGTAGGAAGGTCACTTGGTTCTTCAACAGACTGTTTGATAATTGGAGAAAGTATTCCTGGAGGCACTACAACAGCTCTTGCTGTAATGACTGGACTTGGAGTACATGCTACAGTAAGCAGCAGCATGCCAGAGAATCCTATACTGTTAAAAAAACAAACGGTACAATCTGCATTAAAAAGACTAGAATCTAAAGATCCTTATGACATTATTTCACAACTAGGAGATCCCATGATTCCTACTGTAGCAGGAATACTTGGTACAGCCTCAGAATCTACAAATGTGATTTTGGCAGGAGGTACACAAATGGCAGCAGTTCTAGCATTTGCAAAGCATATTGGTTTTAACGAAACAAACACTGCTCTTGGAACCACCTCATACATCATAAATGATAAGACGGCAAACCTTGTGGAATTAATAAAACAAATCTCTGATATTCCAATACTTGTTGCAAAACTAAAACTAGGTGAATCAAAAATTTCTGGACTGCGATCTTATGCAGAAGGATTTGTAAAGGAAGGTGCTGGAGCTGGTGGTGCATCAATTGCATGCATGTTAAAAACTGGCATAGGATCAGAAAAATTACTCTTGCTAACAGAAAGAGAATACAATAGAGTTATTTCACAGTAACAGACTTTGCTAAATTCCTTGGATAGTCTGGGTCTGTATCCTTTTCAAGAGCAGCATAGTATGCCAAGAGTTGAATTGGAATTATCTCGATAAGGGGGAATAATGATTCATTAATTTCAGGTATTTCTATCCAATAATCGTATACCTCATTTGGTTTGTCAGAGATTCCAATTATTTTTGCACCACGGGCTTTTATTTGATGGGCACTTGCCAAAGTGTCAACATAGGTGGAATCATTAGGATTTATTATTATTACAAAGACTCTAGAATCCATTAGTGCCAAGGGCCCATGTTTTAATTCTCCTCCCGGAAGACCTTCTGCGTGGATGTAGGTAAGCTCTTTTAGCTTTAGTGATGCCTCTGATGCAATTGCGTAATGAATTCCTCTGCCCAATACATAAATGTCAGAAATAGTTTTGAGATTTCTTGCAACATCCTGAATCTTTGTGTGATCAGAAAGTATCTTTGTTACACATCTGGAAACCTTGTCAAGATCTAATCCAATACAACCTCCACATAATTTATCGGCAATTTTGTATAAAATAGAAAGTTGTGCGGTGAAACTCTTAGTTGCAGCAACACCGATTTCAGGTCCACAGTTCAAGCCAATAGAAATGGAGGCTGATTGTACTAGCGATGAGGTCATTGTATTAACAATAGAAATGATTTTTGCTCCTTCTTTTTGAGCAATTTTTACAGCTTCTAAGACATCAGCACTTTCTCCACTTTGAGAAAGTGCAATAAGAATAGACTGCTGATCAAAATTGTTTGGAGAATGTGCTACCTCACTAGATAATATCGGCTCTATCTTTATTTTTGCATATTTTGAAAAAATATGTTTTGCTACAAGAGCCGCATTATAGCTTGTACCGCTTCCTGTCAAGTAAAGATTCTTTGCATGCTTTACAAACTCTGTTGTCAAATCAAGCTCCATCCTTGTGGATTCTCCTGCTTTTAGTATTGTGTCTGGTTGCTCAGAAATTTCCTTGAGAGTAAAGTGCGCGTAATCTCCCTTGTATACGTCTGCAAGTTCTTTTGAAATTTTGGTTACTTGATGTTGTACTGGATTGCCATCAAAATCAAAAAATTGAATTCCTTTCATATTGATGATGACAAACTCTCGGTTGTCTGGATAAATCACTTCATCTGTGTGTTCCACAAATCCTAAAACATCACTTGAAATGAAATAACCATTTTTTCCTACACCGATGATTAGGGGCTCGTGAAATCTTGCTGCTGCAAGTGTACCGTCTTCAAACACTGCAACAAAAGCATAATTTCCTTTCAAGGTTGCAACAGTCTGAATCATGGATTTTTTAATGTCTTTTGTTTGATCAAAATTTTGTTGCAAAAGATTTGCTATGACTTCACTATCTGTTTCGCTTTTAAAGACATATCCTTTTTGTTGTAATTCTTTTTTTAATTCTGCAAAATTGTCAATTATTCCATTATGTACTATGGCAACTTCACCAGTACTGGATGGGTGTGGATGTGCATTTGTTTCAGTTACGCCACCATGTGTTGCCCATCTTGTATGGCCTATTCCAACTGAACCAGAAAGCATGTCAAGCTTTACTGCATTGTTTACTTCAACAACTTTTCCAACACCTTTTCTCAAAGTTATCTGATTGCCTGAGATTGTCGCAACTCCAACACTATCATATCCTCTATACTCCATACGTTTTAGCCCTTTGACCAGTATGGGTGCAGCAGAACCGTCTCCAAGATAGCCAATTATTGAACACATATGATGATCTATCTATCTTCTTGATAATAATAATTGTGTGTAAGTTATCTTACACTTGTGGTTGCTCAGTGATAACAGCTTCAACTTCTTGTTTTTTTGGCTGTCCATAGTTTATACCTGGAACAAAATGAATTTCGTTTTCTTCATCTACTTTAACAATATATGAAGGAATTGTAACTACTCTGTCTCTTATCATTACATGACCGTGTACTACCGCCTGTCTTGCTTGATACGGACTTTTTATCAAACCCTTTTTCTGAACCATGGTTTGTAACCTACGTGATAGTAAATCGGTTACTTTCAAATTTAAAACATCATCAAGTGTAGAGTTCTCTCTTACAAATCCAACCTTGGATAGTGATTTCATTAATGTTGGTTCTTTTTTCTCTCTTACTTCTTGAGTTAGAGCTAAAAGTGATCTTGCCTGTTTTCTCACTCTAGATAATTCAGTATGTGCTTTCCAGAGCTCTCTTTTATTTTTTAATCCAAAAGTTCCTAACACATAAAGCTCCTCATTTAGTAAATCATAGTTTAACGGACGTTTTGGCTTTCTCCAAATTTTTCGTGAATTTTTAGGATCTCCCAATCAAATCACCTATTTTGTTGGTTTCTTCTCCGCTGGTTTTGCAGCTGCTGGTTTCGAATCTTTTGCTGGAGCTGCTGCACCGCCCTTTGCTGGAGCTGCTGCTGGAGCTGCTGCACCTTCTGCAGGAGCTGCAGCACCTTCTGGAACTGCACCTGGTGGAAGAACTTTGCCACCTTTACGAACTCCAACTGCACCGCCCTTTCTTCCGGTTGTACGTGTCCTCTGACCTCTAACCTTTAACCCATAAGTGTGACGAAAGCCTCTCCAACTGTTTGTATTTTTTTCCCTTTCGATATCATTTCTAACATTAAATTCTATATCCGAAGTAATCAAGTGCAAGTTTTCTCCAGAATCAATATCTTTTCGTCTATTTAGAAACCACGGAGGTACATTAATTGATGATGGATTTTTCATTACCTTTTCTATCTCTTCTACTTGAGATTCGGTAAGAAACCCAATATTGCTATTCTGATCTATCTTAAGAACATCTAAGATTGCTTTAGCAAAGTTGTATCCTATTCCTCTTACCTGACTTACTCCAATGATCATTTTTTTTGCTCCAGGAACGTCTTTTCCCGCAATCCTGACAATGTGTCTATATTCTTGTGAAGACAAGTAAACCAAAATTTCCTATAACCCCGATAAAAACCATACTAAAGCAAACAATACTTTAAATCGCATTTAGGCTAATTTAGTATATTGACGCAGGAATTTGAAAATCTTGTAAGACGAAGCTATTCTTCAACTCCAAAATATACTGAAATAATGGCAGGTCTCCCTGAAGATTATAAACAAATCAAGACTCTAGGTGATCTTTTAGAAATTAACTACAAAATAGTTGGAGCTAAAGAACAACTTAGACAAAACCTAATTTCAAAAATGCTGGCAAATGAGACCAAATATCCAGAAATTATTGGATTTGAAGATGATGTAATTCCTGCACTAGATAGAGCAATCTTGGCATGTCATGATGTAATGCTAGTTGGACAAATTGGCCAAGCAAAAACAAAGATTGCTAACACTATTTCTAAGAATCTATTGTCACCAATCCCGGTTATCAAAGGAAGCATAACAAATGATTCTCCAATGGATCTACCCCAAGACGAGATGATTTCATTATTAGAAGATAAAGAAAGTACAACATTGGTTCCAAAATTTTACATGCATTCTGAAAGTATGGAAAAAATTCGTAACAATAAACTTGATACTAAAATTGAATGGGTTGAGGGCAAGTACAGATACAAGTATGTACTTGCTACACCTGATATATCCGTCAAAGATCTTGTTGGACAGATAGATGCAATTAAAATTACAAAAAAAGGAACGGAGATGTATCAGATTGAATCCTATTCGCCAGGTCAGTTGATGCAAGCAAAACACGGTCTCTTTTGCATAGATGAATTACCAGTTCTTGATACGAGAAAGCAAGTTGCACTACTTTCCGTTCTTCAGGAGGGTAGATTTACAACTGGTGCTTATCCTGTTATATTTGAACCAAAGACTGTCTTTTTTGCAACTGCAAACCCAATTGACTATACACATTCTGGTAAGATAATAGAGCCTCTTTATGACAGACTAAAAAGTCACATTCACACTCACTATCCAAAATCAATAGAAGATGAAATGTTAATCATAATACAAGAAGCAAAAATCTCAAAATCATTCATTCCAATTTTCATGTTAAGAATTTTAGCAAAAATAATTCAAAATGCACGTGTAAGTAATGAAGTAAATCAAGACAAAGGAGTAAGTGTACGCATGGGTGTGCATAGTCTTGAGCTTTTAGTTGGTGAATCTGAGCGAACACGAGCTGTGTCACACAAAGTTCTTGCAATTCCACGACCTTCTGATATATTTTGTATCAGTCAAGCTACAAAATTTGAGCTTGCAGAAATGGATGACACCATTACAAATAGAGAAAAAGTACTCAACGATTTAATCCTAATCTCCCTCAAAGAGATTTCACTTGAATATGTAAAAGGAATTGATCTCTCTATGCTGGAACAAATTAAACAAGAATTTGCAGGTAAGACATTTCAAGTTTCTCAAAAGATCTTAGGTGCAAATAGTATGCAAACTTCGTATGAAAACCAACTAAAGAATTTTGAAACTATGAGAGATTTGATTGGAACAATATATGAAAAAATATCTGATGAACAAAAAGAATTCGAGAAAAAAACACAGAAACATAATATGAGATCTGAATATCTCTCCATATCAGAAAGTGCAAAAAGTGAACTAAGAGCTGCGATAACAGAGTTGGTGTTAGAAGGACTATATGCAATAAATCCAAAAATCCTTGATAAAAAAGAGGCGGGTTTTGTTGCAGCCTAGATCCAAAAATTTTGTCTATTTTTTAAATCAAGAAAATGACAATAAAACATCCAATACTGAGGTGTCAAACAACATGCTACAAAAAATCCTTCAAACAATGGCAAAGCAAGCTCTAAAAGAAAAAACACCCGATGTTCAAGAACTTGATCGTATCTTAGAGGGAATTGTTCAACAATCTCACGAAAAATCAGAAATACAACAAAACCAAGAAGAAAAAGAAACAGACATTCAAGGAACAGGTGAATCAATCACAAAATACTTACAAAAAATTGGTTATCTCAAAGAAGAAAAAAAATGGCTGACAAACAAGGCATTTTTTGAGATCGGAGGAAAACTACTACATGATGTAATGAAGTCGATAAGTGAGGGAGGATTTGGATTCCATGAAACAAAAAATGTTGGTACAGGAAGTGTAGTCATGGATACTACAAAAAAACTAGAACTTGGTGATGATATAAGAAATCTTAACGTTCCGCAAACTATACTAAACTCGATTCAAAGAATTAAAAAATCTTCAGAAATCAAATTTCCAATCTCTCTAAATATTGATGATTTTGAAGAATTTGAGACAATTGAAGAGAGCAAAGTTGCTGTTGTGTATTGTATTGATCTCAGCTCTACCATGAAATATTCTGTTAATTCAGGAGAAGGAAGCAGAATAGAAGCTGCAAAAAAAGCACTTTGGGCTTTGTATGTTTTAAATAAAAAATTTTTTCCTAATGATTCTATTTACGTGGTTGGATTTGGTTCTCTTGCATCAGAAGTAGATCCTTATGACATTCCATATTTGAAAACATATGATGCAAATGACAATTTTTTACATTACACAAATTATCAGGCAGCATTTAGACTAGCATTAAAAATTTTAAAACATGATGGTTCTCAAAATAAAAGAATAATGATGATAACCGATGGTCAACCAAGTGCTAGTTTTATTGATAATGAATCTCAAAAAAAAGACATACTTTCCGACAAGCCATACTCTCACTTTTACAAACCTGATGAAGCTACCCTTTTGAAACTACAAAATGAACGCGATATAAAATTGGATATAGGTGGAGAAATGGTGTATCTTTGTTACCGATATAGACAAGTTGATCCAGTAATAGATGCTAAAACTCTCTTTGAAGCAAAAAAATGTAAGCGTGAAGGAATTGAAATTGATACTATTATGGTAAGTGAGGAAGTTGAACTTTTGAGTTACGTAGAAGGATTAGAAAGGCAACTTAAAGGAAGGGCATATTACATAAATCCCGAGAATATTGATAAGATATTGATTACCGATTTCATTTCAAACAAGAAGAAAATATTGAGTTCAAAGTAGGAATAGTAAAAATGGATAAAAATTATGACAAACAAAAAATGCTAGAAATTTTAGTAAATCCAGATGTTTCTATGATATTATCAGAACTTGAAGATGGAAGCAAGGACTCTTCATTTCTTGTGGAAAAATTACAGATATCCGACAAGGAAATAAAAGAAAAATTGGCATATGTAATACAATGTGGTTTTGTTAAACTAGATCTGGATGAAAATAAAACTATCTACACTGTTAACAAGGAAAAACTAAATGATATTATGGAGATGGATGAGAATTTTTCAGGAGTTGTTGATGGTTTAACTGAACTTGATCAATATCTTAACTGATACTAGACTTACCACGATTCTTAACAAGATACATTATTCCTATTGCAAGTCCACTCAGCCCTGCTATAAGTAGAATAAAACTATACATGTCTAGTAGCGCTATGTTTTGTGGATAATTTCCTATTACTGCCAAAATTTGGGCTTCTCGTGATCCTTGATTTTCAATTTGTATTTTGTATATCCCACTAGTAGAAATGATAAAATTTTCTTGGAACGGGCTTTTTGTTATTAACTTTGATATAATTGTCTCATCTACAGGATTAAAAATATTTACTTTGACATTGTCATCTTCTTGAAAATCTGTAATTTGAACAGAATAAACACCATTTTGATTCTTTGATGGATCAAGATCTTTTGTTAATATCATAGATGCCCCAGGCAAAAGATTTTGCTGCTGATTTATAACACTCCAATTTATCAATTGAGATTCATAAAACGTAAGTGCGATTCCGATAATTACCAAAATTGCGCTGATTATAATAACCAGTTTGAATTTTTTCACAGCAAAAGTTGAAGATAACCCTAGTTAAAACTTGGGATTGTACATAAGCAAATTGAAAATATAAAAGATGTTTAAAATTATAAATTAGATTATTTTATTCACATAAAGTACAAATCATTCGACAACAATATTTGCAAGTTCTGTGGATCATGTAAACGTGGAATGAATTTGCGTACGATGATAACTGTTATTCTTATTGTGCTTCTTATGACTACGCCACTTTCAGTCATTAATGTACATGCTTATTCTGATCATCCAGATCTGTTTGTATCTGCAGAAAATAGTATTTTTGAAAATCATTTTTCAGGAGCAATGGTCATAGAAGTAGTTGTAAGAGATAGTAGTATCAGTCAACTTGATCAACAACTAGGTGAACCAACTGTTACATTAAATGGGAGCCCACTTAGGATGGTGCAAGGTTCTAGTGGAGCTTGGTATGCATTTTTTGCTAACGTAGATAAAGCAAAACAAGCAGATCAAATTTCATCAACGGGAACAGATGGACAAAACTTAGATTTTGGAGTCTTTTGTGATAGGAGTACTGATACATCAGTACTAGGAGTAAGTTTTTCACAAACTGACGGTGTTGCAATTCCTAATAATGGAATAGCTGGTGCAACTCAAGGTACAGCGTCATTTACTGCATGTATAGGAGCTCTTGGTGCTCCTACCAGCCAAATGAGTGTGATTAGAAATCCGCCTAGTCTTAACATGAACTCTGGTATAGGAACTGGTCAGATCGGGATAAATCCTAATGCATGGCCACTTGTCCAGCTTTTTACTTTTAGTAATAATGTAACTATAGAGTATGACAAAGCGGGAGGTTCTGAAACTGTAAACCTCACATATGATGACATGACTGATATTTCCATGAAACTTGACAGAACTGGTTATCCACAAGGCTCTGATGTCTTTGCAACAATAAATGATATGCAACTCAATGAAGATCCTACTTCTGTAAATTCTTGGACATTCAATATTAATTCACCAGCGGCAACCTTCTATCAGGCATTTCCAGAATCTGGTTCTGCTCCTACAGGTTCGGATTTAGTAAACTTGTATCCAAATCTTAGCAGCTTGGGTTTCAAAGATAACGGACATGTTGAAATGAGTTTGGGTTCTGTTGCAGAATTGAAAACCAATCAACTTCAAACTGCTACATCAATTACGAGTGGAGCTACTTATAACAAATTAGTAACATTTGTAGAAACTGCACCAAATTCAGGAATTTTTGAAAGCTCGTATGCCAGTAAATCTATAATTGGAATTTTAAGTAATGCACCAAGATCTCAATCGGCTTCAATATCTTACAATTCTAACTCTGCTTCAATATTGTCTGGAACTGCTACTGCTGACTTGTCTGTTGGCAGCCCTAACGGGCAATTAAATCCCGGTCAAAAAGAAACTATAACACTTGTAGACAGTAATCAAAACTTTAACGCAGCAGTAATTGAACATCTGGATAATTTTCGAAGCTCTGCAATAATTCCTGCACTAAAGTTTGGAAACCCGGTTACTTTGAATAGTGCATCAGGCGTACATTTTTATCCAAATTCAACTGGCTTTGCTGGAGGAATATCAGTATCATCTAACGTACCTGATTCAAATTCTGCTAGATTGACAATTGATACTACAACTTTACCCAATGGTACTTTTAAGAAAATTACATTAAATCTTGGGATCACAGAACAAACTCTGAAAAGTCTGTTTATCGATGTTAACCAACCAAATTCAGGCGGCACTAATTGGATAAATTATGATCTAAGATCATTTCAACAAAAGCTAGGGGTTAATTCCTTTTCAGATACAAGTATGACACTTTATTTTGGTGCATTAGGAAATAACCCAGTTCAGATCTTGGTACCAGGTAGTATGTCATCTGGAAATGGCCTCGTTCAAATAACTGATGCTAATGTAGCTGCAATAAATCTAATATCTCCATCATCTCCGGTGTTTCTAGAAATTAATTTTGACACATCTGGTAATCCAATAAACGGAGGTACAATCTTAAATGAAATAGATACTCAACCAATTACATTTGATCTGTTTTCTTTTGGAAACCAGAATAATCAAAAAATAAACAACGCCATATACAGAGCTGAACTACAAGAAACATCGAGTAACTCTGGTATTTTTACAGGAACTATAGAATATGTTGTTACAAATCAATTAAATCAATACGACCCTAATTTGATCAAAAGTCTTCGTACATTTGGTCAAGATATCAAATTTTTGGTAAATGATCAACTTACAGATAGTAATGGAATGCATCTTTCAATCTCTGATGTTTCAGCTAGTGGCGAAAATACAATTACGACTTTACACTCTGACATACAGACACACACAGGAATAGTTACACTTGACTCACAAAGCTATGGTCTTGGTCAACCTGTCATTATAACTCTAAACGATCCAGATCTTAATACAGATCCAAATACAATTCAGACATATACTACAGTAAATGATCCTAATTCTCCTGCAGATGATACAGTGGGAGATTCAAGCGGTAACATACTCCTAGAAGTCTGGATTAAAGGATTTAGATTTCATCACTGTACAGTAAGCGGTATACCACATGGAGGTCTTGCTGCAACAGGATTTACTCTTACTGAAACTGGTCCAGGTACTGGAATTTTCAAAGGAAGCTTCGGCATGCCAACACAAATTTGTAATGAAGATGGAACCGCACTAACTTCTCCAACAGGAGGAAGTGTTCAAGTATGGTACCATGATTTCAGAGATATTTTTGGACGATCAGTGGTTGTAGGCCTGTCTCCTTTCTCATCTCCTACGCAATCTTATCCTACTTCAACACAATCTTCCACAATTCAGCAGTTAACTGGAACTATAACACATAAAATTAGCATAAATCCCAAGATAACAGATACTCTTGACAGACCACTATTAGAAAAACCTACAGTAGGAGCAAATCTTAATTTTGTCACTGAAATTTCAAACAATGATCAAATTACACAAGGTTATTCCTATATTGTACAAGTAAAAGATGCAGATGACAAAGTTGTGTATATTAATTTGGTAGATGGAAGTATTGATCCAGTCAGCAAAAAAACAGCAGAAATTTCTTGGATTCCTGAATCTGCAGGTAAATATACTATAGAAATTTTTGTATGGGACAAAAGTGGAGTTGCATTACCTCTTACACAAAAGACAGAGTATAACATAGAAGTTGTTTCAAAATAAACAATCTGTTGTTTAAACTATAATGTTTTTTCTGTCATGACTAAAAATTGTATTTTTCTTTGTAAGGTGAAACCGCACGTAATTCTTTTACAATTTTTTTCAAGACCTGAACAGTTTCATTAATCTCTTCTTCCGTGTTTGTTATTCCAATAGTTAAACGCAGAGATCCTGTTATTTGCTCATGAGAAAATCCCATGGCTCTAAGTACGTGGGACGCTTTTTGTACTTTCACAGAACAAGCAGAACCAGTTGATGCAGCAACTTTATTTTCGTCAAGCTTGATTATTAGATCCTCACCATTTACACCAAGAAATGTAAAATGAATGTTATTTGGTATTCTTTTTTCAGGATGGCCATTAAGTTTAGTGTGTGGGATTTCTTTTAGAATATCAGCGATAAGCTTCATACCTAATTTTCTAAAATGCTCCTGATTTTGTACAATGTTATTATTTGCAAGTTGGCACGCCATGCCAAAACCTACGATGCTTGCCACATTTTCAGTTCCTGATCGAAGACCATTTTCTTGACCACCGCCCAAAATGAGAGGATCTATTTTGATTCCCTTTCTAATGTATAATGCGCCAACCCCTTTTGGCCCATTTATTTTATGAGATGATATAGATAACAAGTCTATGCCAAGTTCCTTTACATTAATTAGAGTTTTTCCTACTGCTTGTATTGCATCTGTATGAAATACGATTTTTTTCTCTTGAGTGATTTTTCCAATCTCTGCAATTGGTTGTATTGTACCAACTTCATTGTTGGCAAACATTATGCTGACAAGACATGTATCAGGAGAGATTTCTTTTTCAACATCTTCTGGATTTACAAGACCATACTTGTCTACAGGAAGATATGTTATCTGAAAACCTTCTTCCTCAAGACGTTTACATGGTTCTAGTATTGCATCGTGTTCTATGGATGATGTTATGATATGTTTGCCCTTGTTATGATGTACAATTCCATAAAGTGCGGTATTGTTTGATTCTGTGCCTCCTGATGTTATGAGAATCTCACTACTTCCCGCATTTATCAATGACGCAATTCTTTTTCTTGCATTTTGAATTGCAATGTTGGCAAGACGACCGTACTTGTGAATAGATGAGGGATTTCCATACTGTTCTTTGAAATATGGAATCATTTCTTCAATTACTTTTTCGTGTACTGGGGTTGATGCAGCGTTATCGAGATATATCAATCTACTATCACATTGAGCTTTCCAGGTCTGTATCCTTCTGGGTCTACAACAACATATGTGAATCCAATCTGTTTTAATCTCTCAATGAGTTTTGATAATTTTGTTTGGTCAGAAAGTAGACTAATTTCTTTCGGTCCTACTTCAATTTTTGCAACACCATTAAAATCACGTACACGAACTTGTCGTACCCCCAAAAACTGCTTGACTAAAATTTCGCCCATTTCGATTCTCGCAAGTCTTTCTGCTGTTACTTCATGTCCCCAGGGAATACGAGATGCAAGACAAGAGTTTGATGGTCTATCGTATACTGATAAACCAACTTTTTGTGCGTATTCTCTAACATCATCTTTTGTAAATCCTGTCTCTATAAGTGGACTTTTCACACCATTTTCTTTTAGAGCCTTTATTCCAGGTCTGTATTCTCTTAGATCGTCAAGATTGGTGCCGTCCACGATGATACTGGCATTCTCCTTTTTAGAGATTTCATTAAGATGTTCTGAAAGCTCAGTTCTACAATGAAAGCATCTAGTATTATCGTTTTTTACAAATTCAGGATTTTCAAGTTCATTATATTGAATTACAATATGTTTGATTCCAATTTCTGAGCAAATTTTTTCTGCAGATTCTAATTCCTGCTGTGCCAATGTCTTATAATCAGCTGTTACCGCAATTGCCGAGTTTCCAAGTGATTTGTATGCTGCATACGCAACAAGTGCACTATCTACTCCGCCAGATAATGCAACAAGCACTTTGGATTGTCCACTAAACCAATTAATTAATTCGTCAATCTTTGTCATTTCAAACCCAACTTTTGCTTGATCTCAGTTCTAATAAACTCGTTTGCATCTTTAAATGATATTGAAAGTGAATCTGCAATTAATTTAACATCTGATGCTTCCACTTTGAAGTGTTGCACAAGATCATGATTTTTTACCATTTTGCATCTTACTGTAAAACTTTTTCCATGTATTATAACAGGCACAGAAATAATTACTCTTGGTACAACAAATCTGGCAGATGATCTGATCCTTATTCCTAATGTACCTGTTTCAGAAATCAAAGTATCAAGAACAGTATTCACAGAACTAGAATCACATATTACCGAAACTAGATTTGTTGGTCTGCCTTTTTTCGTTATAGCAGGAGTCACCGTAACGTCTTTTGCTCCATTTGAAATTATTTTATCAATCATATGACCTAAAACTTCACCAGAAACATCATCTAGATTTGTCTCAAGTATTTGTACAGTATCTTGTTGAAATTGTTCTATTTTGTCAGCTTTTACAATTTTAAGTACGTTAGGAAATCCATCAAAGTTTTTCTTTCCCGCTCCATACCCTATTGATTTTACTCTTATTGCAGGATAAAATTCCGAACAACTATCTGCCAGATTAACAAGAATACTTGCTCCAGTAGGAGTAGTGAGTTCTTCTTTAATTTGCCCACCAGATATTATGATATTTGAATTTTGGAAAATTTCTAAAATTGCACTAGCAGGATTTGATACAGTTCCATGTGAAAAAGTAAGTATACCTCCACCCACTGCTACTGGCATAGATATTATCTCCTCTGAAAAAAAATTCAAATCATCTAAAGCAATCGCAGTTCCAATTATATCTACTACAGTATCTATACTTGAAGCCTCATGGAAGTGTACTGATTCCATAGACTCTCCATGAATTTTTGATTCCGCCTTTATCAATGATCTAATGCTTTCCTTGGCAAACACTTTGGCTTGTTCAGAAAGGCCAATTTTATCTGATGTTAATAGTATGCATTCTTGAATGTCAGTGCCTTTGCGCTCGTGAATGTTTTCTTTTATGTCAAGCAAAAGTTGGGTTGCTTCCGTTCCATGATTGATAATTTTGTCAAAGTCAATCTTTTGGATTTTAGATCCTGAAAGATAATTCTCTGAGGCATGAATGCCATCAATTACTTTTGATTTATTTGCACCTATGTTTATGAGAGCCGAAAGTAACATATCTCCTGAAATCCCAGCTACTTGTGGATCTATTATTAACACCATAGAATTGTAAACTCATGAGAATGCATATAAATTGTAATTTTAATTCATGCACAGTTTCAGGTAATTTTTACCAAATTCAGAGAAATTACTTCATACGCAACTTTATTCTATATTACTAATAGTGAAGTTTAATTAGCGATTAAAATCACGCCTGTTTATGATTACTATTGTAGGTTCTGGTAAGGTAGGCGGTGCAGCTGCACTTTTTACTGCGTTACGAAAACTTTCTGATGAAATTCTTCTTTTGGATGTTGTACAAGGTCTTCCACAAGGAGAAGCAATGGACCTTAATCACATGTTGTCAGAAAAGGGAATTGATGTGAATATACGCGGCTCAAACGATTATTCTGAAATGAAAGACTCTGACATTGTTGTTGTCGTTGCAGGTTCTGGACGAAAACCAGGGATGACAAGAATGGATCTTTTAAAAATAAACGTGTCTATTGTTAAAGGTGTAGTAGAGAACATAAAAAAATATGCGAAGGATTCCATGATAATTCCTGTTACAAATCCACTTGATCCAATGGCATATCTTACTTACAAAGTATCTGGATTTCAAAAGAACAGAGTATTTGGAATGGGTGGAATGCTTGATTTATCCAGATTTGTACAGTTCATACATCAGGCAACTGGTTTTTCTCGTGATTCTATACGTGCGCTGGTTATAGGTGAACATGGTGAGAACATGTTGCCTCTCGCAAGATATTCTACTGTATCAGGAATTCCACTTACATCGCTTTTATCAAAACCAAAACTCGATGAGATTGTACAAGACACAAAGCAAGTGGCAGCCAAAGTCATAGAACTAAAGGGTGCTACTGTACATGCGCCTGGAAATGCTATTTCAGCTATAATTGAGGCAGTAATTAGAGACACAAAACAAGTAATTCCAGTTGCAACATATCTTGATGGAGAATATGGTTATTCTGATGTTACTATTGGTGTACCTGCAGTTATTGGTAAAAATGGTGTAGAAAAGATTATTGAACTAGATCTTGATGCTAATGAAAAAGAATTGTTCAAAAAAGGAATTGAAAGTGTCAAGACAGCTATTTCTGACCTGAAATTCTGATTAGATTTTTAACTACAATAAGAATTTACAATAGTCATTGAACCTAATAGAAATTCTGGAATCACTTAAACTAGGAAAGATCTCTGTAACTAAAGCAAAAAAACTACTTTCCTTACATTCAGTCGAAAAAATTGAAGACATTGCTAAATTTGACATTGGTAGAAAATTTAGGCGTGGTATCCCTGAAGTAATCTTTGCAGAAAAAAAACAACTGGTAGATCTGAAAAAAATACTGCTTGCAGCTATTTCAAGATCTGATCCAGTACTTGTATCGAGGATTAATAAAAATGATTTTAAAAAAATCAACTCTTTTTCAAATAAAAATAAAATCAAAACCAAAATTGGAAAGAATACTACATCAATTCTATTTTTTCAAAAAATGATAAAGACTTCTGGTGGTCGTGTTGGTATATTGACTGCTGGAACCTCGGATATTGGTATAGCTGAAGAAGCAAGATTGATGGCAGAAGCTATGGGTTGTATGTGTACATGTAGCTATGATGTGGGTATTGCTGGGTTGCATAGGGTATTTCCTATAATAAAGAAAATGATACGAGCAGATGTAGATGCAATTGTTGTTGTTGCTGGAATGGAAGGAGCTCTGCCCTCTATTGTTTCTTCTCTTGTAGATATTCCTGTAATAGGAGTGCCATCATCAGTTGGATATGGTTACGGGGAAAAAGGAGTTGCAGCACTTGCTTCAATGCTGCAAAGTTGCACACTTGGACTTTCTGTAGTAAATATTGATAATGGCATAGGAGCAGGTGCTATTGCAGCTAACATTGCAAACAGAAGTGTTAGAAAAAAAGATTAGAGTTTGAGTATTCCAATATTTGCTAATTCTGAACCTATTCCAAATCCTAATAGTGCAATGCCAGTACCAAGTCCTGCCATTTCTAATCCGCCACGTATGATACTAAGGTTAGCGAGTCTAGACTTGACCGCTCCTATTACAAATGATGCCGATAGACTAGTTGCTATCGCAACAAGTAATGGTACATAACCATGCGCAAAGAAATATGGAATGATTGGTAATATCCCTCCAACCAGAAAAGATCCAAACATGCGAAACGCACTTTTTAATGGACTGCCAATAATTTCCAAGTTTAATTTTAATTCTTCAGTAAGCATGGTATCCAACCAAACTTTTTTATCAGAAGTTATCTTGTTTACGATTCCTTCAAGTTCATTTCCAGAAAATCCTTTTGCTCTATAAACATCTGCAATTTCTTGTCTTTCAGCTTCTGGAACATTTTCCATTTCCCATTTTTCTCGTTCTATCTCTGAATGTAATAGCTGTGTTTGTGCTTTTACGGCAAGATAATTTTGTACAGCCATAGCTTTTGCCCCTGTAAACATTGCTACAATGGCAGCAAGTATGATTATGTTTGAAGAAACATCTGCACCGCCTACTCCTGCAACAATACCAAGAGAGGTGTTGATTCCATCGCCAAAACCAAACACAAAGTCCCTAATTGAGCTGATTTCTCTCTGATGTCTTTCTACATGTCTTGGTTCTGATATGCCCATAACGATATACAAAGTTGTCCCGATTTATATGTCAAAATATAAAATCTGTTAAATGAATTAACGACCTAAACGATTTATATCATAGTATAAAGAATAAGACAGAAATGGCTGGTAAGAGGATAGTCTTAACTGCAGACCGTAGCCTGATGACTAATTACCGAGGTAACTTCCTTTATGGTTTTATTGCCTGCGGTCCTTATGAGGTACTTCCTGAATGGGTCTTTGATAAAGTATTTTGTCCAAGTGTAGAAACCGATCCAATAACAGGTGAAGCAAAAGTAGCACAAGTTGGTTTACGAAGAGTAGAGTCTGCACTCTTACAAGGATACAAAAGAGATGAAGTCTTTGTGGCTCAACCAGAAAATCTTGAAAAATGTATAGGTCCTGACACAAAAGTTGTTGGGATAAATGTCATGGATCCTCTCGGTATGGCCCCTGTTACTACAACAATGTCACCAGAGAAACTTTCCTACGTCGCAATGAAATTCAAAAGAATGTGTGCTAGTATTATACAATTAAAGAAAAAATATAATTTTCACGTTGTTGTTGGTGGAAACGGTGCATGGGAGCTTGCAAAAACTGATAGAATGAAAATTCATGGTATTGATACTGTAGTTGTAGGTGAAGCGGATGAGCTTGCACTTGATCTATTTCATGATTTAGAAAAAGGCGATGCGCCAGAACTAATGCATTGTTTTGTTAAAAATATTCAAAATATTCCAATTATCCAAGGTCCTACCGTAAACTCGTTGATTGAAGCAATGCGTGGATGTGGACGAGGTTGCGACTTTTGTGATGTTAATAAGAGATCAAAAAAAGATTTACCTCTAGACAGATTACAGCATGAGGCAAAGATCAATCTTAATTATGGATTTGACTCGATCTGGTTACACTCAGATGAAATGTTACTTTATGGTTGTGACAATCGAAACTTTCAACCAAACTATGATGCAATAACTGAATTGTGGAGGGGATTAAAATCACTAGGTGCAAGGTTTGTCGGTACAACCCATATGACGTTTTCTGCTGTTTGTGCTGATCCAAAATTGCTACATGATATGTCAGAAATTAATGGCATGAGTAATGAAAAATGGCTCGCAACAAACTTGGGAATAGAAACAGTTGCACCAAGAATGGTAAAAAAACATCTTGGAGTAAAAACTAAGCCATTCTCTACTGATGAATGGGGTTGGGTTGTCAGAGAGGGTGCAAAGATATTAAATCAGAACCACTGGTTCCCAGCTGCGACTCTCATTATAGGATGGCCAGACGAAACTCCAGACGAAACAAAATACACCATAGACCTAGTAGAAGATTTCAAACAAACACGAATGCGAGGTCTTGTAGCACCTTTGCTTTATCAAGACTTTAATGAAAAAAACTCTATGCACTTTGGTAACCTAAACGAAGCCCAGTTTACATTATTCTGGAAATGTTGGGAACATAACTTACGTGTCATAAATGACATCATCCCAATAATCATTAGAAACAAATCATTTGGACCGCCTATGAAAGTGCTTATGTATGGTATGATCAAGGCTGGAACTTGGGCAATTATGAGATATTTGAGAGGCTTGAGTAAAGAACTATTCAATGGAAGGCTTCCTGACGAAATAATGGAACACTATGCCAGAAGTAGATCCGTTAATGCCCCTGCATACACTAGGTAGGATTTTTTTCTAATTCTTTTATTGCAGCATCTGCGATAGTGTTTCTTTTTGGTGTTAGTACCACAAAATAATTTTTATCTGTCCTTTCAGCTGCCTCTACAGATTTGTATTTTTTTGTATTCATATCAAATTCCAGCATTTTTCCATCAAGTTTTCCTTTCGTGTATATCACAAGATACATGTCTCCTGTTGTGGGATTGAGTGGAATTAGTGAAAATATGTAACCTTTGTAAGAATTAATTGGGAGCATGTTTTTCATGGGTGGTGCTATGGTTGACATGTATACAAAAATATCTTCTGGTGAATTAAATTCCTCAAACTCAAAATTCATTATGTCATGTTTGTTGTTGTATAATAATAAGTTTAACTAAAAAATGAAAAAAATTGAATGTTCTAGTATTTTGGCATAAATCTTAGCCCAGTCTTTGCAGATACAGCAATTATGGATATAATTGCAATTGCAAGTACTAAAGCTGCTATTGTGCCAAACTCTGGAACGATCTGTGTACCGATAATATCGATTTTAGTATCAGCTGCATGGAATGGAATGCTAAGATTTCGTGTGGTGCTGTCTTTTGTTTCTGTAAACTGTACTGGTGCTCCGTTTACCGTAACTATGAATTTGTCATCCGGTTGTGTATTTGGATTTATTTGTACACCGGTCATTTTTTGATCAGCAGTTAGATTAGCTTGTACTTTGGCATCCATCAAAGTTCGTGGTAGATCTACAGTTAAGGAACCATCAGTAGTAGCAGCTATTGTTATTTCTAATGTTAACTTGTCCGCATAAATATCCATACTCTTGACAGTTCCCCCTTTGATGGTGTATGGTACATTATATGTTTGACCTGCTACGTTAATCTGGAAGATATCGCTTTTCACAGGTGTGTTTTCAATAATTTGTCCATTGCCGCCGCTGTATTGAAATGTGGTTGTAGCATTTTGATATTTACCATATTGAGCTATAACAGTATAGTTTCCTGCTTGTTTCCATAATGGGCCATTGGCCTTAAGTGTAACAGTAAAAATTCCGGTGGAAGATATAGGAGGCTGACCAATTGAAACTATGTTTTTTAATGAATCTCTAACAATGACTGCAATAGCTGTTTGATTTTGTATGTCTCTTATGGTTCCTTTTATGATTACAGTGTCACCTTGATTATATGATGGTAGATCTGTGACAACTGTTATTGGCAGAGTTGCACCAAGAGCTGTGCCGGATTGAGAACTTTCAAGTATTTGATGTGCATTTGTTTGATTGTTTATGGTAGTCGGAGCTGTTGTAGAAGCTACTCCTACATTTACATTAAATACTTGAGATTGTGATTGATAGTTACTAGAAATTACATTTACAGTACCAGTAAAATTTCCACTTTTTTGATATATGTGGGTGACTGTTAACTTATTTGTTGTATCATGAGGAGTTCCATCCCCAAAATTCCACTCAACATTTTTCGTCGTAGTGGAACCAAGATTAAGGTGAAAACTAACTGTTAATGGTGTTTTACCACTAGTTGGATTAACAGTAAGAGTCATAGGAAATGAATTTACAGCTTGAGCTGGATTTAATGCGATAACAGTCGATATGGTAACTATAGTTAATATTATGTAAACTAAACATGTCGACTTCTTCATATTTACTAGCAAATAATCAATGAGAATGAGTATTTATGTATTAATAAAAGAAAAGTTGACTTGGAGTTTTAGTATTTTGGCATAAATCTTAGCCCAGTCTTTGCAGATACAGCAATTATGGATATAATTGCAATTGCAAGTACTAAAGCTGCTATTGGTCCAAACTCTGGAACTATCTGTGTGCCAATGATCTCTATATCCTGATCTCCTTGCAGAAATTGTATTGTTAGTGTTCTAAAGCTGTTATTTGTTTCTTCACCTGATGGTGGTACTTCTGCACCATCAATTAAAACAATAAATGAATCGTCCTGTCCATTACTAGTTTTGGCATCAATCAATGTTCTTGGAATTTGTAGGACGACAGTTCCGTCACTAGTAGAATTTAAAGAGACAATTAGGGAAATGCTTTGAGGATCTATGGTCATTTCTTTTACCATTCCGTTACTGATGGTATAATTTACACTAAATGTTTGTTGACTGCTAGGATCTTTGACTATGAAGTAATTACTGACTGGAGTTATGGAGCTAGCAAAAATAAATGTCGTCTGTGTTGTAACCGTGGGTCCATATTGCACCTTTACTGTATATGTGCCACTGGATACCCATAATAGACCTTCAGCTTTGATATTGGTATCTGAATAAGTACCATCCTGCGAAACACCAATCTGTGCTACATGAACTATATTATTATTAGAATCTAAAATTTGGATGGTTAGGGGAGTACTTGGTACTACAGCTTTTACAGCACCAGATATTACAATCGTGTCTCCTATAGTGTAAGACAGTTTGTCAGTTTTGACTGTAATATTGGGAGAAGTTGGGGCAGTTGTTTGTGCAAAACTTGGAATACACCAGACTGATAAGACAAAGAGCACGATTATTGGGAATACAAAATAACGCATAACAAATTTGATCTTTACGTGTATATTTCCTTTACTATGATTAGATCTAAAAAATGAAAAAAATTGAATGTTCTAGTATTTTGGCATAAATCTTAGCCCAGTCTTTGCAGATACAGCAATTATGGATATAATTGCAATTGCAAGTACTAAAGCTGCTATTGGTCCAAACTCTGGAACTATCTGTGTGCCAATGATCTCTATCATTCCAGTTCCTGCTGTAAATGGAACTGTTATAGTTCTTGTGTCAGCAGTAGTTGTTTCTGTAGATGTGTCTTTCTCTTCACCATCTACTAACACAACAAAGCTTTGATCATTGTTGCCATTTTTTGAATCAAGTATTGATCTTGGAATGCTAAGTGTAATTTGTCCGTCATCATCAGCTTGAATATTTACAGTCAAGGTTTTAGATGCGACACTAAGAGTTCCACTTAACACAGTGCCACCACTGATGCTGTATGGTATGCAGTATACTTCATCATTTAGTGTTGCTGCTAGTTGATTTGAATCACAACTTGTTGCACCGCCACCAGGAATCGTAAACTGAACTTTAGCTGATGTCCCCTGTTGGTTTCCGTATTGGGCAAAAATTGTGTAAACTCCACTTTTAGTCCATAATGGACTTGCAGTAGTCAACTTTGTTCCAAAATCGCCATTGTTGTCCAATGTTAGTTGACTGACTTGGACAATACTTCCAGAAGGATCACTTACTCGCAAGGTAATTTGTTGACCTGGGTAAGGATTTCTTACATGACCATTTACCATGATGATGGAATTGTGATCATATACTGCCTTGTCTGTCGACACTGTTAATGGAATAGGTATATTTTCACTAGGCATTGGATTGGATGTTCCCGAAGGAATCGATTGCCATTGTGCAAAAGCTGGAACCACTCCCACAACAGCTATTGTGGCAAGAATAGCGATCAGCGCGTATTCTTTATGAGTACTCATCTTGTTTGCGATTTAGTCGGTATCACTATTTATGTATATTTAAAAAAATGAAAAAA
>JACQCT010000059.1 GCA_016201435.1 Nitrososphaerota archaeon
AATTGTCAAGTATCACGTTAAGCTCAGCTTTGACGTCGATGGATTGGTTGAAAAGGCCGACATAATAGGCGCAATTTTTGGCCAAACAGAAGGACTGCTTGGACCAGAGATGAACCTAAACGAACTTCAAAAAGTATCGAAAGTCGGTAGGATAGAAGTCAACACTACGTCATCGTCTACCCAAACAAAAGGTGATGCCTTGTTACCTATGAGTACTGATATCAACACTGCTGCTTTGATTGCAGCAGCTATTGAAAGCATTGACAAAGTGGGACCATTCCAAGCTAATTTCAAACTAGACGCAATAGATGATGTTCGCTCTGCAAAGAAAAAAGAGATTGTTGACAGGGCAAAAGATATCGTCCAAAAATGGTCTACTAAAACAATTAGCGAAGGAGATGAAATGTTAAAAGATGTCTCAGAAGGTGGCGGCGGAAAACTTGTTACATTTGGAAGAGAAAAACTGTCATGCGGTTCTGGTGTTTTTGATTCTCCATGGATAATTTTAGTTGAAGGAAGAGCCGATGTAATTAATTTACTAAGAGCAGGATATGATAATGCACTTGCAATTGAAGGTGCAAGAATAGATGAATCCATTAAAGAACTATGTAATTCGAAATCAAAGGTTGTTGCATTTTTAGATGGTGACAGAGCTGGCGGGTTCATACTAAAAGAACTCAAAGCTCTAGTTAACGTTGATGTGGTTCACCGTGCACCTGAGGGAGTTGAAGTTGAAGAACTAACACCAATACAAATTGTGGAAATTTTAAAGGATACTGCAGAGGACATGAAAAAAGAGACAGTAAAACCAAAGTTACAAGATCCAAAAGATGAGTCAATTGCAAACATTGCAAAAAAAGTCTATCCCGATCTTAATGAATCACTTGAGGCAGTAGCACTAAATGAAGACCTTGGTGAACTTTTCAAGGTTCCAGTAAGTGAAGTTGTAGGAAAACTTTCTCCCGGCTCTGGTATAAAATATCTGGTTTTAGATGGAATAATTACACAAAGGCTAATTGATGCTGCAAAACAAGCAGGAATAGAGTGTGTTATAGGTCATAGAATGGCTAACCTAAAATCCGCTGACGGTATGATACTAAAAACATTTACAGAGCTTGGCGTAGCCTAAATTTTAATGCCGGAACTCAAAGTTCAACATATCCTTACACTAGCAGAACTTTTAGCAAAAGGTGCAAGACATAACTTTGTTACAATCACAACATTGTCACTAGGAAAAAGTATCAACAAATCACAACAAGCTGCCTCAAAACATCTTTTGGAATTAGAAAGAGATGGATATGTTGAAAGGATGCGAAGTGGACAACGAGTCTCTGTTAGAATCACAACTAAAGGCCACACCGAAATGGCAAGAATATCTACAATTTTAAAATCAAGCTTGGAATCTTCGCCATCTTATGTAGAGTTTAAAGGTACAATAGTTTCTGGCATGGGAGAGGGCGCATACTACATGTCAATGAAAGGATATGAAAAACAGTTTAAATCAAAACTTGGTTACATCCCATTTCCTGGAACGCTAAATGTTAAACTAAAAGACAAGGAATTCATAGAGGCAAAACGTACTCTTGACACACATCCTGGAATAATGATCAATGGATTTTCTGATGACAAGAGAACCTATGGTTGGGTGAAATGCTATCCTTCCAAAATAAACAATTCAACTGATGCTGTATTGATTACTTTGGAAAGGACACATCATGATGACTCTGTCATAGAATTAATTTCAAAAGAAAATATCAAAAAAATAACAAAGCTATCAACCGGCTCACAGATCTCAATCAGAGTACCAATTCGTTCAAAATAACAATACTAAACTAGTTATTGATCCCCTATCAAGGGAACTAATGGTATTTGTTTGGATTTGCATTGGAATAGGAATTTTAGCAGCCACAGTTTTGGTCTCAAAAATAATAAAAACACCCAGAAATAGCTTCATTGCTCTTAGATGTAAAAAATGTGGCCTTAAGACAAACAGCTTAAAATGTCCATTATGTGAAAATGAAAAAAACGATTTAAAATAAATTAAAACTTTCACACTGTTATGTTCTGTAGATAGAGCTACCGTACTCATTTTCTATTTTAGAGCTTTTAATGTCTGGTATAGGGGATTGTAATCTTGCAATGCTTACATTAACGTTGATTTTCTTGCATCCATCTGTTATGAATTTCTCTTGATGAACTTGATCGTATCCTAGTGCTATGATGTCAGGTTTTACATATGCTACTGTCTTGAAAATATCTCCTTCATGTCCAACTACTGCATAGTCCACCATTGAAAGCGAACTTACCAAATCTCGTCTTAGATCCATGTTGTGAAGAGGTATCCGGCTCTTCATTTTCTGTGCTGTCTGGTCTGTTGCTATTACAACAACTAGTACATCTCCAAGAGCCTTTGCAGCTCGTAACGTGTGTAAATGACCTGGATGTATTATGTCAAAGACCCCGCCTGCCAAAACAACTCTTAGTGAAGATCTGCCTAACTCTGTAAGTGTTTTTTTATCAGATTCAACTATTCCGTGTTTTACAAACGATTCTATCTTTGCCTTGAGATGATCAGGATTTACAGGAAGCTTCCTTCGAATTATTGAAATGGGGTCATCTTTTGAAAGAGCAGCTACGTATAATGCTGAAATTATTTCCTTATCAAGCGCATCCAACTATATCACTAAAACAAGATTCCTACTCTTGTTTCATCTATAAACTCTATGCCCACGGGTCTATTCCTTTTGAAAATCTCAAGGCATCTATTAGCCCCTCTGCATATCCTATGCTTAATACTGCAAGCTCCTCCTTTCCTTCGCTCTGAAACTTTTCAGCATCTTCCAAGTAAAGATCAGCATTTTCTAAAACAGATTGAAGTGATTTGTCATCCTTGAATTGTTTTGTTACTTCCTCTAGTGCTTTTCTAGCTTTTGGAATATATTTTTGTAGCATCTGGTCTGAAATGTTCTGAATCTTTGAAGAATTATCAAATGGTTCATCAAGACATTTTGCAAGAACTTTTAGTGCGTCAGATTCTGTAAA
>JACQCT010000061.1 GCA_016201435.1 Nitrososphaerota archaeon
ATCTGGTTTAGTAATGGTTTGTTTCCCTCATCGCCCTTTCGAACTTTGTCTCGAAGGTCTTTTGGGATGGTATTCCACCATTGTTCAAAGGTTCTACCCATGGTCAGATCATCTTTATTTGATCTAATTAAGTCTTTTGTAGATTATACAGATATTATAATTGAAGATTAAAAAACGATAAAGGTTTAAAGGTCCTTTGAGAAGACTTTGAATTCTTGCAAGTAAAAGTACTTGGGGCTGCCCAAGAGGTAGGTAGATCGGCATTTCAAGTTAATTGTGATGGCACTAATTTTCTTTTGGATTATGGTGTTTCATTGGGGAAAGAACCGGCATATCCAATGCATGTAAGGCCCAAAGATATCAATGCAGTAGTTGTCACACATGCACACCTTGACCACTCCGGTAATGTACCATCACTTTTTGTAAATGGCGGCACAGATGTTTATGCTACTGCACCAACACTTGATCTCTCCAGACTTTTGATCGAGGACATGTTAAGATTAGGAAAAAATGCACTCCCATTTGAATTTCCAGAAGTTTCCAATATGATCATGCATTCTAAAGAGATAGAATTCAAGCAAAAAATTACTCGTGGTAATGCATCCTTTGAACTCCACGAATCAGGACATATTGTTGGCGGTGGTTCAGTCATAGTAGAATCAGGAGGTAAGAGACTTTTCTACACTGGAGATATAAATCCACGAGGATCTAGAATGTTACGAGAAGCTGATCTTGACTTTGGCGAAATTGATTTAATGATTACAGAAAGTACCTATTCTCAAGCTGACCAGATGCCACGCGAAAAAGCTGAGGAAAAGTTCATCGAGTTTGCTTACGAAGTTTTAGATAGAAAGGGTTCTCTTTTTGTACCTTCATTTTCTGTAGAAAGATCACAAGAAATTGCATGTGTCTTAAAGAATGCTAAATTTAAGCACAAAGTGATCATGGATGGAATGGCAGTCAAGGTTAACGAAATAATGCTTCGATATCCAGAATATTTACGTGATTCAAAGGTATTTGCAGATTCAATCAACCATGCTCAGTGGATAAGGGGAGAGCAGGAAAGAAAACACGCTCTAAAAGAACCATGTGTAGTAATCTCTCCAGCTGGAATGTTAGTTGGCGGTTCTGCGGTTTATTATTTACAACAGCTCGCACTTGACAAAAAAAATGGAATAGCTCTTGTATCATATCAAGGAGAAGGTACGCCTGGCAGAAAATTATTGGAAACCGGAAAGGTAAGCATTAGGGGCAATGATGTAAAAGCTGAATCAGAAGTAAGACAGTTTGAGTTTTCGGGGCATGTAGATAGAACAGGTCTTTTTGATATGATGAAGCGAATTAAAGGAAATCCAAAAGTTCTGACGGTTCATGGAGATAGTGATTCATGTATTAAATTCGCGGAAGAGATTCATGAGAAGTTTGGGTTTGATGCCATAGCACCAAAATTGGGCGATGAGATTACCGTTTAAGATGCAAGAATTTTCAAAAATAAACATGGATAGCACTATCAATAGCGGTCAAGTTTTTCTCTGGGACAAAATTGATGGAGTATGGTATGGGGTAAATGGTTTAGAGATTTTAAGAGTAGAACAAAATCCTTTTGATATAACTTCATCACAAAAAAAGGTCAGTAATTTTTTCAGGCAAGATGATAATATGAAAAAAATTCTAAGTGAGATAAGTAAAGATAGTCTTGTAAGATCTGCTGTAAAACGCTTTCCCGGACTAAAATTGCTTAGACAAGATCCATTTCAATGCTATATCTCTTTTATTTGCTCATCAAATTCATCTATACAAAACATCAAACAAATGTTAAAACGACTTTGCCAAAAATTTGGTAAGAAGGTAGATTTTGATGGTCATGAATTTTTTACTTTTCCTGATGTTGATAAGCTTGCAAAAGCTAATCTGAAGGATTTGCTTTCATGTGGTCTAGGTTTTAGAGTAAAATACGTAAAAAAAGCAGCGATGACAGTTAATTCTGGTGCAATTGAGTTTAATTTTTTAAAAAAAATAGACTATATTTCAGCAAAACAAGAACTAAAAGAGATCTATGGGATTGGAAACAAAGTTGCAGATTGCATACTCTTATTCTCGCTTGAAAAATTAGAGGCGTTTCCAATAGACAGGTGGACACAAAGAATTCTCCAGAAATA
>JACQCT010000062.1 GCA_016201435.1 Nitrososphaerota archaeon
ATGAATATGCGGGAGGTGGGATTTGAACCCACGAACTCCTAAGAGATAAGGTTCTGAGCCTTACGCCGTTGACCAGGCTAGGCAACCCCCGCAACGAAAAAATTAAGATTCCTGAATAAGTGTCTTTATTGCAGAAACAGCATCTTTTAGTTTGTAGATTCTTTTAGCACGCAAATCATCAAATCCTAGATTCCACGGTTGTGTGTAGAGTAGTACTGATTTTCCTCCATCAAGCATGCTTTTTGCATTTATTGGTGAATCATCGATGAATATATCATAATCAAGTTTAGTTTTTTCTATTCCCTCTAACACTCCAATATAGTTATTGTAAACAATTCCTTTTGATTTTAGCCAGTTTTTGACATGAATATGTGTAGATTCTTCTCTTGCCGTTACAATATCTACTGTACCAAGTTTTGAAAGATCTCTAGTTGCCAATGAAATATTGTTTTCTGTTGATGGAATATCTTTCCATGATGTCCAACACATTGAAAGTTCTTTGTAAAAATCAAATTTATCTATCTTAAATTTTTTCCAAAAATCCCATTCAGAAATTTCTGACTTGTCTATTGTTGTCCTTACTTTATTATTATAAGAAAGCCATGACTGAATCACATCAGCAAGAACTCCATCTACATCAAGACCTATTCTCAATTTTTACACCGGTTTAATCAAAAGTATCCCTAAGCTCTTCTAGGACCTTTTTTTGTTTCTTATCAAGTTTGGTTGGTATGTTTACAACAAGTCTGACGTATTGATCTCCTCTTACTCTGCTATTTTGATGTGGAAGTCCTTTGCCCTTTAGTTTTATTATCGTGTTTGGTTGACTACCTGCTTCCACCGATATCTTTTCTCTGCCTTCTAAAGTAGGTACAACTATATCTTTACCAAGTGTAGCATCAATCATAGAAATGTTCTGATCATAAAAAATGTCCTTATCATCTCTTTTAAATTTCTCATTTGGTTTTACTCGAATTCTGACAATCAAATCTCCATTTACACCATTTGGTACAGATTCGCCTTCTCCTCTGATTGTATATTCACCAGTATCTACTCCTGGCGGGATATCAAAAGAAAGATGTTTTGTTCCTTTTTGTTTTCCTGTTCCTTTGCATTTACTACATGGTCTTTCTATTATCTTACCTTGACCTCTACAAGTGTTACACGGATGAACTGTAACAAACGTCGAAAAGCCTGTACTTCTAGACGACCTAACTTGACCATGACCATTACAAACTGTACAAGTTCTCATAGATGTTCCAGGGGTACATCCAGAGCCCTTACAGTTTTCACAATCAATATCCTTTTGAATATCAATTTCTTCTCTTTTTCCTTTAAGAACATCTTCTAACGTAATTGAGGTTTCATAAACAAGATCTGCTCCTCTTTCCCTACCAAATCCACCTCCTCCAAATCCAGCAAATCCTCCTCTTCCAAAAAGGGATTCAAAAATAGAATCAAATCCACCTCCTCCAAATCCAGCAAATATATCCTCAAAGTTTACGCGCGCCCCACGGAAAATATCTTCGCTACTATATCTTCCGTCAACACCAGCATGACCATGGGTATCGTAGACCTTTCGTTTTTCAGCGTCGGATAAAATTGCATATGCCTCAGAAATTTCCTTAAAATGTTCGCCGGAATCAGGAGACTTGTTTCTATCAGGATGAAATTTTAATGCTAATTTTCTATACTGTGCCTTTATTTCATCTTGAGAAGCATTCTTTTGTACCCCTAAAACTTCATAATAATCTCGCTTGGCACTCATAGCGAATTTTGATTAATCTCAAGTATAAATCATCAATTATTGAGCGCCGGCAGCGTTTTGACCTGTGCTTTCATCACCAGTTCCTCCTTGAGGTCCTGTTCCCGATGGACTAGATCCTGCTGGTGGACTAGCTTTTTTGTAAAGTTCTGTACTTATTTCGTTAACTATTGTTTTTAATGTATCAAGTTTTGGTTTAATTTCTGTAGAACCCTTGTCAAGCACATCTTTTAGTTCTCTTATTGCATTTGTAACTTTGATTCCTTGATCTTGTGTAACTTTGTCTTTGAGATCTTGGTTGATTAATTTTTCAGTAGTGTAAATAAAGTTCTCAGCCTCATTTTTGATTTCAATTTCTTCCTTTTTCTTCTTGTCTTGATCTGCATAAACTTCTGCATCTTTTTTGAGTTTGTCAATTTCTTCCTTTGAAAGTTTTGTGCTTGCAGTAATTGTTATCGTTGCTTCTTTTTGGGTACCAAGATCTTTTGCTGTAACATTTAGTATTCCGTTTGCATCAAGATCAAATTTTACTTCAATTTGTGGAACGCCTCTTGGGGCAGGAGGAATTCCGGAAAGGTTAAAGCTTCCAAGAGAAACATTGTCAGTAGCCATTGGTCTTTCACCTTGCACAATGTGTACTGTTACAGCAGTTTGGTTGTCTGCAGCGGTAGTAAAGACCTTGCTTTTGGATGTAGGAATAGTAGTATTTCTTTCAATTAGTGGTTCACGCAATCCACCAAGTACTTCTACTCCAAGAGTAAGTGGAGTAACATCAAGGAGTACAATGTCACTTGTAACATCTCCTGCAATAATACCTGCCTGTATTCCAGCACCTAATGCTACTGCTTCCATAGGATCCACCCCAGATTCGGGTTCCTTGCCTAAAACAGATGCAACAAACTTTTTGACTAGTGGAATTCGTGTTGGTCCTCCCACAAGAACAATTTTAGTAATGTCGGAAGGTGAAAGTTTTGCATCTTCCAGAGCTTTTGTCATTGATGGCCTACATCTTTCTACAATTGGATTTATGAGATCTTCAAGCTTTGAACGGGTAAGTTTCATTTCTAGATTCTTTGGACCAGCAGTTTGATCATATGATACAAATGGTAAATTGATATCAGTCTCCATTATGGAAGAAAGTTCAATCTTTGCTCTTTCTGCAGCTTCCCTTACTCTAACCATCGCTGCATTATCCTTTGAGAGATCGATTCCAGTGTTTTTTCTAAAAGCTTCAACGATGTAATCTATTATGATCTTATCCATATCAGTGCCTCCAAGTTGTGTATCACCAGAGGTACTCATCACTTCAAAAACGCCACCGCCCATTTCCATTATGGTGACATCAAGTGTTCCACCACCCAAATCAAACACCAAAATTTTCATGTCTTGCTTTGCCTTGTCTAAACCAAATGCAAGTGATGCAGCTGTTGGCTCATTGATAATTCTAACGACTTCTAGTCCGGCTATCTGACCAGCATCCTTCGTTGCTTGTCTTTGATTATCGTCAAAATATGCAGGTACCGTGATTACTGCTTTTTCAATTTTTTCGCCAACAAATGCCTCTGCATCTCTTTTTATTTTCTGCAAAATAAATGCAGAAATTTGTTGTGGTTTGTATTCCTTGTCATTTATTTTAAAAACATAGTCACTTCCCATCTTTCGTTTTGCAGCTACAATCGTTCCTTCTGGATTTGTAACGGCCTGCCTTCTTGCAGGTTCTCCTACAAGAAGCTGCCCATCTTTTGCAAAGGCAACAACAGACGGAAACGCTTTACCGCCTACGGTTGTTCCTTCAGCTGCTGGAATGAGTGTTGGTTTACCACCCATCATTACTGCTGCAGCAGAATTACTTGTTCCTAAATCTATTCCTATAATTTTTGCCATATTATTATCACAATCCTATTATCATGTTTTTTTTGATATTTCTACTAAACTAGGTCTAATAACTCTGTTTTGTAAAATATATCCCTTGCGAATCTCTGCGGTGATTGTGTTGTCATCAAGCGATGGATCTTCTTTTACAGATATTGCTTCATGTAATTGAGGATCAAAAATTTCTCCAAGTGCTTCGATAGGAATTACGCCATTTTCTGACAAAAATGAGTCCATGTTTTTTAGAATGGCTGATAGTCCATCAGTGTTTATTTTTTGTTTGTCAAGTGCATCTTTTGCCCTGACAAAATCATCGTATATTGATAGAAATTTCAACATCATTGAATCTAAAGCAGAGTTTACTTTACTTTGAACATCCAATTCGGTTCTCTTTTTCAGGTTTTCAAAATCAGCAAGAAGATACTGTAGTTTTTTCTCATAAGATACAGCTTTTTCTTGTTCTTGTTTGAGCTGCATTTTTAACTCATCAATAATCTTTTCTTGTAATGTATCATCATCAGATACATCCTCAGTTTCTATTTCCATTTTTTCATCACTTTCTTCAGACAAACTAAATCCATTAAAATTCGTCTAATTTTACTCTTATTACAGGATCTCGCATAATGGATTTGTTTTTATAATTATGATATCAGAATCTTTATTGTTCTTACTAATTTTCTCATAATCCGATTTTGAACACGCTACAACAATTGTTGTTTTATCACTATGAAATAAATCAAAGGTAGGACCTTGATGAATTTCTACGTCTCCGATATAATCACGTAACTTGGTAACAAGTGAATTTAGCATGTCTACTTTATCACCACGCATTTCATAAGAATCAAGTGTCCAAAGTATAGTAACTCGAGTTCTGCTTGCTTTGAGTTCATTTTTTTTAAGTGTAGAACGAATCTCGTCTATAAGTCTCTTAACATAACCTTCAATTCCCTTTATACTTCCGTTAACAAGATACATCATAGTACCTGCTCCTTCAATCGAGGTTCCAAGCGATCTCAAATCATAAAGTCCATTTGTCATATCATCCAAAAAGAGATCTTTGAATTCAGTGAACATGAGATCTGCTCTTGTTGTCGGTTCCTGAGCAAATTTACATACTTCAAGTATACTTGACAGACCAGAA
>JACQCT010000013.1 GCA_016201435.1 Nitrososphaerota archaeon
GAAAAATAAATATTTTCTAACTTAGGTTTTCTTCGGCAGAGATAAATATTCAAATTTCTGTGATCAAGTCATGCCAATTCGAATTGGCCTTATTGGTAAGACCAATACCGGTAAGACTACATTTTTTAATGCTGCAACTCTTTCCCATTCTGAAATCTCTACCTATCCTTTCACAACAAAAAAACCAGAAAGGGCTATGGGTAATGCAATAACGCCATGCGTTCACACAGAATTTAACATTCAAGATCAACCCCAAAATTCAAAATGTATGGATGGTTGGCGCTTTATTCCAGTTGAACTAATAGACCTTCCTGGTTTGATAAAGGATGCTTGGGCTGGAAAAGGATTAGGTAACCAATTCCTGTCAGTTGCAACTCAATCTGATGCATTATTACATATTGTTGATGTTTCAGGAAGTGTTGATGCTTCTGGAAAGATTACAAATGTAGGGAATGGCGATCCCATTGCAGATGTCGCAGACATTGAAGAAGAATTGATAATGTGGTATCTTAAACTTCTTGAGGGTAACAGAGATAAAATTTCAAAACTAATTCATTCGGAAACCGAACCATTGACTGCCTTAGCAGATGTATTTCGGGGAATTGGAGTAAAAGAAAGTCATGTAAAAGATGCACTAAAGATAACTGGTCTAGAAAACAAAGATTTTGATAATTTTGATATGCGTGATAGTAAAAAATTTGCTTCACGCTTACGTCATGTCTCTAAACCAACTTTGATAGTTGCAAACAAGATTGATTTGCCTGGTGCAGACAAAAACTTTGATAGATTACGAGAAAAATATGTTGATACTATAATTATTCCTGCAAGTGCAGATAGCGAGCTTTCTTTGCGAAGGGCAGAACAAAAAGGCCTCATAAAATACGTCCCAGGTTCAGAGCAGTTTGAAATCCTACACAAAAATGAATTAAACGAAAAACAATTAGAAGCGCTAGAATTCATAACACAAGGTATACTGGGTGAATACATGAGAACAGGTGTTCAGTTTGCAATTAATGTGACTGTCTTCAAGTTGTTAAAAATGAATTCAATATACCCTGTGGCAAATCCTGAAAAACTATCTGACAAAAAAGGAAGAATATTACCAGATCTTATATTGATGAAAGATGGATCCACAGTAGAGGATTTGGCAAAGGAGATACATTCTGATCTGACAAAAGGATTACTTTATGCAAAAGATGTAAGATATGGAGTAAGACTGCCTACTGGCTATCAGTTGCGTGACAGGGATGTGGTATCTCTTGTCAGTGCAATGACAAAAAAATCCTAGCCTTCCATGCTTATCTTTTCTTGTTTTAACAAAAGAGTTCTGGTTTTATGATCAATTAACACTATGCCCATATCTGATATCTGTTTTCTAACCTCGTCAGCTTTTTGATATTGTTTTTGTTCTCTAAGCGTATTGCGTGTTTTAATAAGTTCGTTGAGGATATTTCTTTCTTCATCTGATATCTTGGATATTTTTAATCCTAGGATTTCTGACATGGTTTCTAATACAGGTTTAACATTTTTTGCAATTGATTGAGAAATGTCTTCGGACGAAGCAAAATTGTTAATTTCTTTGATTAGTCTAAAAAATGCATTAAGTGCAAGCGACGTATTAAAATCAGAATTTAACGCATCATCAAATTCTTTTTTGATAAGATCTGTTTTTTTCATAAAAAATTCACTAAAACTAGATGGTCTAACTAATTCATCTTTTTCTGGTGAACTTAATTCAGCATAGCAGTTTTCAACTTGGCGCCATTTTATTATGGTCTCTTTAAGGGCATCTTCTGAATAATCAATTGGTTTAGAATAATGTCCTGAAAGGCAAAATAACCTAATTATGTTTGGACTCCAATTTTTTAAGACATGTTCAATTGACTTTGTATTACCTAATGACTTTGACATTTTTTTACCATTTATTGTTACCATGCCTACATGCATCCAGATTTTAGCAAAATTTTTCCCAGTATGAGATTCAGATTGTGCAATCTCATTTTCATGATGAGGGAAAATGAGATCTCTGCCTCCTCCATGAATTTCAAAATTCTCGCCCAGATATTTGAGACTCATAGCAGAGCATTCTATGTGCCAACCAGGTCTTCCATCTCCCCACGGGCTTTGCCACTTTGGTTGGTCGCTTGCAAACTTCCACAATGCAAAATCTAAGGGATCATTTTTTGTTTCATCTATTTCGATTCTTGCTCCGGCCACTAGATCCGATATCTTCTTTTTTGAGAGCTTTCCATATTCTTTGAACTTTGATACCGAAAAATATATTCCATTTTTTGATACATATGCAAAATTTTTTTCTATGAGACTCTTGATCAACTCTAACATTTCTTGTATGTGGTCTGTTGCTTTAGGATAATTGTCAGCTCTTTTGATATTTAGTCTATCAAAATCCTCAAAATAACGCGTAATGAACTTTGAACTAAGTTCTAATGGTGGAATGTTTTCTTGTTTTGCACGATTTATTATTTTATCATCTACATCTGTAAAATTTTGGACAAATTTTACTTTGATTTCCTGCGATTCTAGGAATCTTCTGAGGGTATCAAACACTATGATGGTTCTTGCATGACCTATGTGGCTTTCATCATATACGGTAACTCCACAAACGTAAATTCTAACAATTCTCGATGTGTCAAGCCCTTCTTCTTTTGCTGTTAAGGTATCAAAAATTTTCAAATTAAATCACATGTGTTTTATATCTGACAAATCTTTGGTGTTATTCTCTTGTGTTCGTTATTTTTGTACATTTTGTAGATTTTATCAACAGCTAAATTATCAATGCCAGTAAGACTAACTGTCTCTTGAATTGAAAAATTTTTATAAAATAGACAATGAAGAATGCTGTCAACCTCTTCATAATTTAGACCAATTTCAGCTTCTGCAATATGTCCCTCCCAAAGACCCGGACTGCTTTTCTTTGATATTATGGAATCAGAAATTCCAAGAAATTTTGCAAATTGTCGGATCTGAGTCTTGTAAAGTGCTGCAATAGGTAACAAATCAGATGCACCATCTCCAAATTTTGTAAAATAGCCTATGAGAAATTCACTTTTATCACTAGAGCCTAGCACTAGATATTTTCTAGCGTTTGCATAATAGTACAAAATGTTTGCTCTAATTCGCGCACTGAGATTTCCAAATGAGAATGGATTTGGTTCTAAATACTTTGAATATTCTTTATTGATAAAACCAATCTCAATTAACTTGTATTCTATACCTAATTTGTCTACAAGTTTGATTGCATCCTCTGTATCAATTTTAGGTGTAGCTTTAGAATCTGGCATTATGAGTGCAAGTGATTTGTCTTTGAGAAATTTTGAACATAATACTGCAATAACAGCTGAATCTATTCCACCGCTCAAGCCAAAAACTACTCCAAATGCTTGTCTTTGAGATACTTCTTCTACAAGAAATTCTCCAATTTTATTTTGTATGGAATCATAATCTTGTTTTCTAATTTCTTCTAAGATGTCTTGATTCAATAATTTTTAATCTGAGATTACGGAATTAAACTTATCATACATCGATGTAAATGCCATCATTTTTTGCTTCTACATTGTAGGTTTTTAGCTTAACTCCTTTGATATAGTCCTGTAATTCTCCTGTTTTGATGTTATAATGCCAAAAATGTAATGGGCATTCAACTATATCTCCATCTAACTTTCCAGGGGCAAGTGAACCGTCTTGATGAACACATACTGAATCTAGTGCGTGAAATCCATCTTGGTTAAAGATCGCTATGCGTTTTCCATCTATTGAAAACTCCTTGCCTTTTCCTACTGTGATGTCATTTTTCTCTGCGACTTTTTTCCATACCATTAATTTAAAACAAAATTTTGATCAATATTTAGATTGTTATTGTGATACCATTTTATAGTCCTGATATTTGACTCCATGATATGGGTAAAGTAAAGGATCCAAGCCTTGCAGAACAAGGTAAGACATCATATGAATGGGCTAAAAATCACATGAAAATTCTTACAAATACTGTTAATCGTCTCAAGCGATCACAACCATTGCGAGGTATTAGACTTGGGATTTGTTTACACATTACAAAAGAGACATCTGTTTTAATTATGGGTGCAAAAGAACTTGGAGCTGAAGTAAGTGCATGTGGTGCAAATCCACTTTCTACACAAGATGATATTGCAGCATTTCTTGATGAAAATGGAATTAACATTTATGCTTGGCAAGGCCAAACTACTGAAGAATATGATTGGTGTATTGAACAAATGCTCAGTCACAAGCCTCAAATTCTAACCGATGATGGTTCTGACTGTCACAGCAAAGTTCATGGCAAATCAAAGTTTTCATCTCTAAAAATAATGGGTGGAACTGAAGAAACTACAACCGGTGTTATTAGACTAAAAGCACTGGCAAATCAGAAAAAACTCAGATATCCAGTCATTGCAGTAAATGATGCCTACACAAAACACATGTTTGATAATAGATATGGAACTGGTCAGAGTACAATTGATGGCTACTTTAGATCTATGAATTTGCTTTTTGCAGGTAAACGTGTTGTTGTAGCTGGATACGGGTGGGTAGGAAGGGGAGTAGCATCAAGAGCAAATGGAATGGGCTCCAAAGTTTTTGTTACAGAAGTAGACCCAGTTAGAGCCTTAGAAGCTCACATGGATGGTTACGAAGTGCTTCCAATGGCTGAAGCTGCAAAGATTGGTGATATTTTTATCACGGCTACAGGACAAACGGGAGTAATAAGAAAAGAACACATTTTAAAAATGAAGGAAGGTGCAGTGCTAGGAAATGTTGGTCACTTTGATGTTGAAGTAGATGCACACTTTTTACTTAATGAATCAAAATCCGTTAAACAAGTTAGACCTAACCTTGATGAGTGTCTTTTGAAAAATGGAAAACGTGTTTATCTTATAGGGAAAGGCAGGATTGCAAATTTAGTTGCAGCAGAAGGACATCCTCCGGAAGTAATGGCGCAATCATTTTCCAATCAACTTCTTTCCATGATATACATAGCAAAAAATCATAAAAAAATTGGAAAGAAGGTAATAACGGTTCCACAAGAGATAGATACACAAATTGCTGTTGATGCTCTAAATGCAATGGATGTCAAAACTGATAAGCCAACACCAGCTCAGATAAAATATGCCAAGAGTTGGGGATAGCTTAAATTCGTCTCACACTTTACACACCTAATGAGCAATAAGGCCATCATTACTAGCGCACTCCCGTACGCAAATGGCGAGATTCATCTTGGACATGTTGCTTCCACGTACTTACCTGCTGATATTACAACACGATTTCTAAAACTCAAGGGAGTTGAAGCTTACTATATTTGTGCATCAGATGATTATGGCACACCAATTCTAATCCAGTCAGAAAGAGAACAAAAAGATCCTCAAGAATATGTAAAATTCTGGAACAAGCGTGATTATGATGATTTTACTGCACTTGGAATAAATTTTGATTTTTTTTACAGAACAAGCTCTCCTGAAAATATAGCGTTTGTTCAGGACGTCTTTAAAAAATTACTTGCAAATGGACACATCTATGAAAAAGAAATTATCCAGTTTTATTGTAAATTCGATAAAAAATTCTTGCCAGATAGATATGTGATTGGAACATGTCCATATTGTAAAGCTGAAGATCAATATTCTGATCTTTGTGAAAAATGTAGTAGAGTTCCCGAAGAGATAGAAAATCCACGTTGTTCAATATGCAAAAATCCTCCAACCAAAGAAAAGACAAAACATTACTTTTTCAAGTTGACAAATTTTGTAAAGGAACTAAATCAATGGTTAGAAGAAGATTCCTATCTTCAAAAAGATGTCAAAAAATACGTTCAAAATTGGATTAAAGATGGGCTTGCAGACTGGGATATAACGCGAGACATACACTGGGGCGTGCCAATCCCACTTCCTGAAGCAGGCGGTAAGGTGTTTTATGGCTGGTTTGATAATCACCTTGCATACATTTCTTCTACAATCAAATTTCTTACTGATAAGGGAATAGACGGAAAACAATTTTGGAACTCTGCAGACATCTATCATTTTATTGGAAAAGACATTGTATATCATCACTATCTGTTTTTACCTGCAATGAGAATTGGAATAAAAAAAGAGTACAAGTTGCCAGACTATGTCCCAACAAGGGGACATTTGATGCTGCAGGCAAAAAAAATATCAAAAAGCAGAAATTGGTATATCGGTCTTAAAGATTTCCTTAGTTTTTATCCTGCTGATTATTTGAGATTTTACTTGACATTGATTACTCCACACAGTCAAGATGATCTTAATTTTGATTGGGAAGAATTTTCTGCAAGAATAAATTCTGAGCTAATTGGAAACCTTGGTAATTTTGTTAACCGTGCATTAGGTTTTACTCAAAAAAGTGTTAATGGTATAGTTCCACAAACAGAAGAGTTTGATTCTGCTGATACAGAAGCACAAAACAAAATCAAAAACCTAGTCAATGACATGACCACATTGATGGAACAAAATAACCTGGATAAAGCACTCAAAAGAATATTGGAATTTTCTGCCCACTTTAACCAGTATTTCCAACAAAAAGAACCATGGAAAGGCGCAAAGGGGACGAACAACTGCATTTACCTTTCAGTTAACGCAGTTCGCAGTATCGCAATTGCACTTTTTTCATTCCTACCAGAATCATCGGAAAAGATATGGGTGCAACTCAATCTTGCTGGCAAAGTCTCTGAACAAAAATGGAATTCAATGTCAGACTTGGTAGTATCTACTAATCATAAAATTGGAATCTCCTCTCCTCTTTTCAAAAAAGTAGAGATGTCGGATATTGAAAAACATAAAGCCAAACTTGGTGCGTAATGGCATTTCTTGATTGGGTCACACGAGATGGCAAATTACTCCTAACTGCAAGAATAGTTAGGACTTTTTCATATGGATTTCTAAGCATCGTTCTTGCAATTTACCTGAAATTAATGGGATTTAATGAAATCTTCATTGGAATAGTTTTAACTGCGACACTAGTAAACAGTGTGATCTTTAACCTAATTGCAAGTTTTTATGCTGACAAGATTAGTAGAAAAAAAATTCTAATTATTTATGCTATTTTGATGGCTATTTCTGGCACAATCTTTCTTATGACAAATAATTATGTCGCATTAATTGTATCTGCTCTTATTGGAACAATTAATGTAACTGGAACTGAAGTTGGTGCATTTTTATCCATAGAACAAGCAATACTTCCACAAACAGTTAGTGATATCAAAAAAAGAAACTCAATTTTTGCTATTTATAACATGGTCGGTACTTTTGCAATGTCTGCAGGAGTTTTGCTTTCAGGATTTCCACAGTTTATACAAAAACTATACGGATTCAATCAAATAGAATCAATTAAAATGCTTTTTCTTTTTTATAGCATATGTGCTGTCATTGTAATAGGAATCTACCTTTTTCTCTCAAAGAAAATTGAGCTTGTTCCAAACACTACTAAAACTACATCAGTTCGTACCATCTCTACAAAGTCCAAGGGAATTGTCACTAAACTATCATCACTTTTTGCCGTGGATTCCTTTGGTGGAGGATTTGTAATTCAAAGTATAGTATCATTTTGGTTTTTTTCAAAATTTGGTGCAGACCTGACCACATTATCTTACATTTTCTCTATAGCTGGAATACTTACCGCTTTTTCTTTTCTATTTGCAACAAAAATTGCATCCAAGATTGGTTTGATAAATACGATGGTCTTTACTCATATACCGTCTAATCTTTTATTGATATTACTGGCGTTTGCTCCTACATTTCCAGTAGCAATCGGAATATACCTTGCAAGAATGAGTCTATCTCAAATGGATGTTCCATCCAGACAGTCATACATTGTAGCTGTAGTCAATGAAGATGAAAGGATGGCTGCTGCTGCGGTAACTAATACCTCAAGAAACATAGCACAAGCAGTTAGTCCATCTCTTGCAGGTGCAATAATACAATCATTATCGCTATCTGCACCGTTTGTTGTAGGAGGTTTATTAAAAATTGTTTATGACATTGGCGTTTATGTGAATTTTAGAAAAATAAAACCTCCAGAAGAAAACTGATTTTTATTTTTATAATTTACTTATTCTTTCTATAAATGCAAGAATGCCAGTATAATCGAGTTCACCCAAACCATTGGCAATTGCATTTTGATAAATCTCGTTTGCCAATGTTGTCATGGGAAGAGTTGTACCAAGTTCTTTTGCAGTATTATTTATTGTATCAAGATCTTTTTTCATCATTTTCAATGTAAAACTGGGTTCAAAGTTTCCATTTATCATCTTAGGACCTTTTAATACACTCATACCAGTTTTGAAATAAGTTGAGTTTAGAATATCTAGAAATAATTTAGGATCTAATCCAGCTCTTTTTGTCAGTGTAATTCCCTCTGATAATGCTAAGGCCAGCATTGATATCTGCAAATTCATAGCAAGCTTCATTGCGTGTCCTGAACCATTTTCACCCAAATAGAACGTCTTATTTCCAATATGATCAAAAACCTGCTTATATTTTTCATATGTCTCTTTTTTTCCACCTACCATGACTACAAGTTCACCTTTTTCTGCAAGATTTGGTCCACCCATTACTGGAGTATCAATCATCGATATTCCGTTTTCTAGAAATTTTTTTGCTATTTTTTTTGAAGAAATTGGATTTATTGTACTCATGTCTGCAACTGTCAATCCATCATGCTTTCCGTAAATGATGCCATTTTTATCAAATGAGACAGATTCTATTGCGTCAGAATCTTTTACAATAGTTATGATGAGTTCACATTCTTGTGCTAGATCTTTGGGCGTGTTTGCAACAATTGCACCAAGGTTTCTTAGAGATTCTGTTTTGTCTCTTGTCCTATTGTATACAATTACCTTGTAGCCAGTATCAAGTAACCTTTTGGCTACAGATTTTCCAAGAAAACCAGTTCCGATGACTCCTATTTTCAACAAATTATCTCTCTACTGTAATGCTATTTTTTCTTATTGAATTGATCTAAGATGTTAAAGCTTTGAATCTTTGATCTGAACGTAATCTCTCAAAATCAAGGTCACCGGCTGCTTTTATCCCGTATTCTGAATCTATCATGATGGCCTGTTCTAAAATGATTAATGCATCTTCAGAATTTTTTTGTAGTGCCTTACTACAGGATTTGTGATAAAGCACACTAGCATTTTGAGGATCTTTTTCTAGAATTTTATCATAAAATGAGATTGCCTGATCATAATTTTTTAGATAATGAAGTGCTAGACCTTTGTTGATTAAGGCTATCTTGTGATTGGGATTACTTTTCAAAACTTTATCATAGCATGTAATAGAATCATCATATTTTCCAAGTTTGCCCAATGCATTACCTTTGTATACCAGAGCATTCACATGCTCTGGTTCTACCGATAATACTTTGTCAAAATAAAATATAGCATCACGTGGATTTCCACGTTTGGCATGTGATACGCCTATGTTATACAAATATTCTAAATTTAGTTCTTCGTCAGATGAAAATGCGATCTTTGGCATGATGTTTTTACTTATGTTCTATTTGATAAACTCTATTTCTTGGTTAGTTTTTAGAATATGTGGTCTTGGGAACAATGAAACTATCAATTCATGTGGTGTTATGGAGAAAATAAGATCTTGTCCCATCTGTCCTAGGTGTGGTTCAAAAAAATTTGATCGATTAAAAGTAAAAGATACAGTTGTAAGATGCACAAAATGTGGTAAGCAATTAACTATTTGATTGGTTTTTGCGATCAATTAACTAACTATATAGTTCGCAGTCAATATATTGATCAGACATTTAACTATGTAAATTAGCAAAAGCTATATGCCACAGTGGATGTCATGGTTAAAATCTAATGAAAAAGAAATTCTTGCAATCCTAAACAACCTTGCTTGCAAGGCAGAAGAAGTCTCAAAATTACTTGTTGAATTATTCTCTGATTTTGATAAGTTAAATGAAATTCATGCAAAGATAAAGAAATTAGAAAGAGAAGCCGATCAAGATACTCATTCTGTATTTGAAGAATTAAACAAAACTTTCATCACTCCTCTGGATAGAGAGGATGTCTCAAGAATTGCATCAAAAACAGACGATATTGTTGATTATATCGAGGGAATATCTGGCAGAATTGTTAATTTTAAAATAAAATCTCCTCCACCATACATGCTTGATATTGCAAAGGAGCTATATGTTGCAACAAAAGAAATTAACTATATGATTACGAGAATAAATAACGTAAAAGCAGACAAGTCTATAATTGAACATTGTAGAAAAATAAATGAATCTGAACATAAGGTAGATGAAATCTACAGAAAAGCAGTAGGTGAACTATTAGATACCACAGATGTGATTAGTATAATAAAACTGAAGGATATCTATGAGGCATTGGAAACTGCATCAGATAGATGTCTTGATGTAGCAGATTCCGTTGAGGACATTGTTCTAAAATATACTTAGGTATTTGGTATGATTGGACTTGCCATTGGAGCGATTATAGCGGCACTAGTTTTTGATTTTTTAAATGGTTTTCATGATGCTGCAAATTCTATTGCTACTGTGGTAGGAACAAGAGTATTACGTCCACTTCATGCAGTTGCTATGGCAGCAGTTGCAAACTTTGCAGGACCTTTTCTTTTTGGTGTTGCAGTAGCAACTACAATAGGAAAAGGAATCATTGATCCGAATTTTGTGACTCTAAATATCATCATTGGTGCTCTTGCAGGTGCAATTATTTGGGATATTATTACATGGTTATTGGGACTTCCAACATCAAGTAGTCATGCATTGATTGGGGGAATAATAGGCGCAGGAATCGCTGGAGTTGGAACACAGGCAATAATTTTCGGGGGATTACAAAAAGTGGTTACAGGTATCATTGTCTCGCCAGTAGTTGGGTTGGCTGTTGCATTTTTGTTGGCAACTTTACTAATTACTATATTTGCAAAAAAAAGACCATCGTCAGTAAATTCGGCATTTGGTAGATTGCAGCTTATTTCCTCCGCATATTTTTCATTAACTCATGGTGCAAATGATGGACAAAAAACAATGGGAATAATTGCTTTAATTTTATTAACTCAAGGAGTAATTACAAAATTTGAGGTTCCATATTATGTTATTATAATGGCAGCTTTGGCAATTAGTCTTGGTACTTTTTTTGGCGGTTGGAGAATTGTAAAAACAATGGCAGTAAAGATTACTCAGCTAAAACCATACCAAGGTTTTGCAGCAGAGACAGGCGGTGCAACAATTCTTGCAGTTTTAGCATGGCTTGGCATTCCAGCAAGTACAACTCATGCAATCTCTGGGGCTATCATGGGAGCAGGTGCAGTAAAACGTGTTTCTGCTGTACGATGGGGTGTTGGGAGAAGAATTGTTTGGGCATGGATAATTACAATACCTGCTAGTGCTGCAGTAGCAGCTGTTGTTACTTTAATCATTAAAGCACTGTAATTTGTACAATTTCAATTTGTACGATTATATTTGCAATAAATCAACCGTCAGGAATGGCAAAAACTTGGAAAGATACTGATGTAAGTTTAGATCCAATAAAGAATCAGATCATTGCAGTAATTGGTTATGGAATTCAGGGAAATGCACAGGCAAACAACCTAAAAGATTCTGGTCTAAATGTTATAGTTGGATTACAAGAAGGTGGCTCTAGCTGGAAAAAGGCAAAAGATGACGGTCACGAAGTATTGTCTATTCCCAAAGCATGTGAAAAGGCTGACATTGTACACGTATTGATTCCTGACATGATTCAAGCCAAAGTCTTTCGGGAACAAATTGAACCTAATCTGAATGTTGGAAATGCATTATCATTTTCACATGGAGCTGCAATTCATTGGGAGTGGATCAAGGCGCCAGGAGATGTTGATATAATTATGGTTGCACCAAAAGGTCCTGGCTCTAAAGTCAGGGAGACATATCTTGAAGGATTTGGTACCCCATCTATAGTTGCAGTTTATCAGGATTATACTAAAATGGCTTGGGACAGAACTCTGGCCTTGGCAAAAGGAATTGGTAGCACTAGGGCTGGGATAATAGAAACAACATTTCAAGAAGAGGTAGAAACAGACTGGTTTGGTGAACAAGCTGATCTTTGTGGAGGATGTGCATCAATGGTAATGAACGCTTTTGAAACTCTAGTTGAGGCAGGTTACCAGCCAGAAATTGCATACTTTGAAGTTTTACATGAACTAAAGCTAATTGTCGATCTTATCCAAAGATATGGAATCAACGGAATGTGGCGAAGAGTAAGTGAGACTGCAAGATACGGTGGTTTGACAAGAGGCCCTATGGTTATGAACAAGGATGTAAAAGAAAACATGAAAAAGATTCTCAAAATGATACGAGATGGAACATTCAATCAAGAATGGATAAGCGATTATCAGAAAAATGGCAAAAACTCATTTGATAGATACATGAAACAAATAGACGCTCATCAAATAGAACAAGTGGGCAAGAAAATGCGTCAGATGATGTGGCCTGATTCAACAGAATAACTAAGTTTTTCTCAGCTTTGCAACGCCAGAGTTAATGTAGTCTATTACAGTAGCAAGTGGTGTGCCAGGACCAAAGTTTCCTAAAACTCCAGCTTTTACAAGATCTGGTTTGTCATCTTCTGGTATGACTCCACCGCCAATTACAAGAACATCTTTGATTCCTTTTTCTTTTAGTGCTTTGACTACTCTTGGAAACAATGTAAGATGTGCACCGTTTAGAAGGCTAAGTGCTACTACATCCACATCTTCATCTTCAACAATTTTGGCAATTCTTTCAGGGGTTGCAAAAAGACCGGAATAGATTACCTCCATTCCTGCATCCCTAAAGGCACGACATAAAACTAGTGCACCTCTGTCATGACCGTCTAAACCTAATTTGGCTACTAGTATTCTGATTCTTTTAGTAGTTGCCTTTTGTGCCATAATTTTGAGGATACATCTGGGTTTTAAAATCTTTATTTGACAAAAATACGCTCAAATATTTTCAGAAAAGTGAATCATTGTCCTAATGTTTTTCTTTTGGACAATAACTTCTTAATTTCTCTAGAATGCAATGCTATGGTTTTCTTAATTTCCAATTCGTCATTTCTATCTGGTACCTTTTTACGCATTTGTAAATATGCGGTAAAAAACACGGCTTCAAGATAGCCTATATGCCAACCATATTCAAAATCAAACTGGTTATCATACTCCCAAAAGCTCTTGGAGGCAGGATCCTTTGGATATTTACCTATTGCTTCTAGTTCTGACTCTATAGTTTCTTTCATCAATTTTCGAAACTGCTCATCTAACACCAAAGTAAGTTTATTTTAGAATATGGCAAAATAAACCTACGCTAAGGCATTGAAATTAGATGAATAAAAAAATCATTATTATAGTTCCAATTATAATTATTCTAGTATCGCTGTACGTTTTTAATGTAAATCAGATTGATGAGAAACGTCTATCCAACACGTTTGAATTTTCTGCAATATATTTTGATGATAGTCATGTTGTCAAGATATTGTATCTTGACAGATCAAACCATACCAATACTGCCATTTTAGAAATAGAGGGTCTAAGCCAACTGTTTCAGAAAAAATATGATAATTCATCTTTTGTAGAAGATATTCCTATTTCTTCCACTCCGCAATATGGATGGAAAACCACCCCTGTTACTTTATTGATAGATCATAAAGAATTTGGGAAGCTAATTTTAAAGACTGAAATCGTTCCATATGGACAACCATCTTCAAAAGTGATATACGGTAAACCATAGATAAAACAAGTCAGTTTCTATTTATTTTTAATTTGAAACAAGAAGATTTTATTGTGGTAACAACCCGTATTCAGCTCTATATGGATATTGTATCAGAATTAAAACATGGTAAACGTAGGGCAATAGCAAGAGCCATCTCAATTATTGAAAATGATGACAAGACTGCAAAAGCATTAATAAAAAAAATCTTCAAAAATTCTGGAAAGTCTATTACTATAGGAATAACAGGTCCTGCTGGTGCTGGAAAAAGTACCCTGATAGACAAAAGTGTTCTTGAATTAAAAAAACTAGGTTACAAGGCTGCAGTTCTAGCCATAGATCCAACAAGTCACATCACAGGAGGTGCCATACTAGGTGATAGAGTTAGGATGTCTGATTCTACTGATTCTGGAACTTATATCAGAAGCATGGCATCAAGGGGTGCCACAGGAGCTATTTCCTCATCACTACGAAACAGCATACGGGTTCTTGAATATGCTGGATATGATGTAATCATAATTGAAAGTGTTGGTGCAGGTCAAACTGAAATTGATATTTCAAAAATTGCTGACATTACAGTGGTAGTTTTTAATCCAAATACTGGTGATAGTATACAGACAATAAAAGCAGGGTTGACTGAAATTGGTGACATTTATCTGATAAACAAAAGTGACTTGGCAGGAGCAAATCAGTTGTTTAATGCAGTTAGGGATTTTATTGGCATGTCGGAAAAAAATCCCACAATATTGCTGACTTCAGCAAAATCAAGCAAAGGAATATCAGAATTTGCAAAAAAACTAGAAGCACTTGTCATATCAAAGAAAAAAACCAAAAAAACACAGGAACAATCACAACTTGAAACAGAACTAAGAGATATTGTTTTAAATAATGTTAAAAATAAAATGAGCACCATGATTGATTCTAGTAAAGAATATGCCAAATACCTAAAAAAAGTACAATCAAAGACTCTAGATCCATACGAAGCTGCTGACAAAATTTCAAAACTTTTCAAGTGATTTTATGAAAGATAAGAAATCTAATACGCCAAAACAAGTAAAAACAGATTCAAATATACCAGTAAAACCGGTTTATGATTCTAAAGTAAAACCGCGAAGCAAGAACGAACAACCGGGAAAATTTCCTTACACGCGAGCTATTCACAAAGGAATGTATCGTGATAGATTATGGACCATGAGACAGTATACTGGATTTGGAAGTGCTGATCAGACAAATCAACGATTCAAGTATTTACTTGAACGCGGTCAGACTGGATTAAGTATGGCATTTGATCTTCCTACCCAAATTGGTTATGATGCAGATGATCAACATGCAGAGGGAGAAGTTGGTAAAGTTGGCGTTTCTATAACTTCACTTAAAGATATGATGACTTGCTTTGGAGGGATACCTTTAGAAAAAGTAAGTACATCTATGACAATTAACGCAACGGCATCAACTTTGCTTTCACTATACATTGCTACAGGAGAATCGCAAGGTGTTGCAAGCTCTGCCTTGCGAGGAACAACCCAAAATGATATTCTCAAAGAATACATTGCAAGAAATACCTACATCTATCCTCCTCGACAATCTATGAGATTAATTGGTGACATGATAGAATATTGCTCAAAAAAAGTTCAACAATGGTATCCTATTTCGATTTCCGGGTATCACATGAGGGAAGCCGGATGTAATGCAGTACAAGAAGTTGCATTTACAATTGCAAACGCCATACAATACATAGAAACATGTGTTGAAAGAGGATTAAAAATTGATGATTTTGCACCAAGATTATCGTTCTTTTTCTGTTGCACAAACGAATTTCTTGAAGAAGTAGCTAAATTCAGAGTTGCAAGAAGAATTTATGCAAAAATATTAAAAGAAAGATTTCATGCACGTGACCCAAAATCAACACATCTACGATTCCACGTACAAACTAGTGGAGAATCACTAACTGCACAACAACCCGATAATAATATTGTTAGAGTTGCAATACAATCAATGGCCGCAGTACTTGGAGGTGCACAATCCTTGCACACCAATTCAAAAGATGAGGCTCTTGCACTTCCTACAGAAGCGGCAGTCAAAATTGCGCTAAGAACACAACAAATTGTTGCCCATGAAAGTGGAATTACAAAAACAGTGGATCCACTTGCTGGATCTTACTATGTAGAATACCTTACCGACAAAATTGAAGACGAGGTAAACAAGTATTTGAAAAAAATTGATAGGATGGGCGGCTCTCTTGTAGGAATAGAACGAGGATTTTTTCAGTCAGAAATTAGACAAAACGCATATCGATTAAAACAAGAAATTGACAAAGGAGAAAGAATTATTGTTGGAGTTAATAAATTTGCAGATGCAGTAGAAGCAAAACAAGATCTACTAAGAATTGATAACAGTATTGAAGTAAAACAAACTAAGACTCTCAAGGAATTGAGAAGCACTAGAGATAACAAAAAAGTTGAAAACCTTCTTTCCAAAATGAAAAGTGCTTCTGAATCAGAGGAGAACCTAATGCCACATATAATAAATGCCGTAAAAAGTTATGCGACGCTTGGAGAAATAAGCAATACCTTTAGAGAAGTTTTTGGGATCTATCAACCAAAGGAAACCTTCTAAAATGAAAATAGATCATGTTGCGATTGCAGTAAATAATGTAGATGAAGCTGCAAAAGAATACCAACAAGCTTTGGGAATAAAAGAAGTTGAATTTGAAACGGTAGAGACGGAAGGTGTTAGAGTTGCAATTTTACACCTAAAAGATTCTAGAATTGAACTTATGGAACCAACACGAGACGACAGTCCTATTAAGAAATTTCTCACAAGCCGAGGCGAAGGTCTTCATCATATCGCATTTGAAACAGACGGCATTGAAGGTGAAGTAACCCGAATGAAAGGATGTGGAGTCAGATTTCTTGGAGAAATAAGACCTGGTTCAAGAGGCACTAAAGTTACTTTTATACATCCAAAGTCTCTGCATGGAGTTTTAGCAGAACTTTGCTCTCATCCAAAGTGATTGCAAATAATTTTTGTTTCATTAAATAAGTTTGGTTTATTTTTTAGTTATTCATAAATTACTTTTTTTATTTTGTTAAAATGAGCTATTCCATCAATTTTAGAGTATCAGACGCAGTGATTATGCCAATTATTTTGCTTTGCTTTGATACCAAGATGCATTTTGAAAATCTGATAAGTGTAACTAAAGTTTTCACAGGAATCGCATAATCCACTATGGGGGGTCTTGGTTCCATGACTTCGGAAAGTCTGATCTTTTTGCGCTGACTTTCATCACTGTCTAGCAAATGCTTGACAAGGCCATCCTCTGTTATCAAACCTACTACCTCTGTTCCATCAAAGACTGGTATTTGGCTAATTGAAAAATCCTGCATCTTCTTTATTGCATCATGTAGTGTGTCTGTGGTCTTTAGCTTTGCAATGTCTTTGCTGCAAATATCTCCTGCTTTCATTGAGGATTGACTTTCAAGTGACCATAATACCTCGAATATTTTTCTTGCAGTAGAATAGCTTGGCTGACACCTTCCGGATTCTATTTGATTAATCATTGAGGTACTGACTCCAGTAAGAGAAGCTAGTTTTTGTTGAGTTAGACCAATCTTTAGTCTAGCTGGTTTTATGGAATCAAGTCTAGGTAGCATTACAATAATTATCTAAGATGGATATTTCAGCTTTCTTCAATACTTAATAGTTTCATTCACTGAATTTAATCATGTTAAAGGGGATTGGAATTGCGGCAATTCTTGGTGTAGCTGCAATTGGTATATACTATTTTGGACCTCAAATAATTCCACAAAAAATGAGTGATCCTCTGCAACAGGCATTAGATCAGATACAGACTGGTTTGACATATGATAAATTTGTAAACATGACTAATTCACAAAGAGATGCACTAGTACAGAAAATGCCACAACAAACAATTGCTCTCATAATGGATGATGCAAAAAAGTTCACAACTACAGTTTCTGAGAGCATGCAAGACATGATTTCAAAGGTATCCCCAACATCTCACAGTATAGTATTTTCAAAACAAGGTGAATTTGTAGGAATAGGACATGAGGCAAAAGGCAAAGCTGAAATAATTTCTATTGGGAATACTTCATTTCTTAGGTTTGAAAATTTTGAAGTAACAAACGGACCTGATCTACATGTTTACATGACAATTAATGGTGATGCTACTACAGGAATTGATTTGGGCAAACTAAAAGGTAGCATTGGTGATCAAAACTATGAATTAAAACGAGTTGACACCAACACATATGATACGGTGGTAATTTACAGTCAACCATTTCATGTTTACTTTGCAAAAGCAATGTTGTCATAAACGTATACTTTGCGATTAGTTAAATAAACAAAAACTTCTGAACCGTATGACAATCGCATTAAAACAAGTTCAAAAAAATAAGAACTAATACAAAATAAAAAATTAGAAAGGAGTTTTGTAGCAATCTTTACAGGACTAGAACCAATACAATTTGTAAGCAATCCCTAAACGTGATAACAGTACAATCTCTTACACATGAAAACTCTACGCCTTTTGAGAAATTTTATGTTGTAATGATTTTGTCCACCTTTCAGAATCATAGAACCTCAAACTACTGTAGAACTTTACCATTTGCCGCATCTATCATGTATCCCCATGTGTGACCTGACAGAATATTTGGCGGTTGACCTGTGACTGTAACTATCCAAACATATTGTCCGTTTTCAAGGCCATGCCCATAAATCTCATAAGGTTCGATGCATGGACTATTTTGAGGACAGTGTGGTGTTATGTCTTGCAAAGTTTTTTCATCTACAACAAATGCCATTTCATTAGTTTTTACATGCAACAACTTCATGTCCACAGTTTTATCGTCAAGAAAATTTTTACTCCAGTTACCTGTTTTGGTTGCTATGGCAAAAGCCTGATCTTTTGATATTAGGTGAGGGCTTTCAAGATAGTCATACAGTATTACTAATCCGCTTCCTACTCCTATTGCTAAGAGTGATACAAATACAACATTGATGATCTTTTTACCTTTGAGAATCATATAATTATCAAATTTTCTTTCTATCTATGAAGAAAATTATCGTACCAGCTATTATGACTGTAATTCCACTAATGGCCACGCCAACTCCTATCCAAACTTGATTTATCAAATCATGGTACTGTACAGTGGTAAATTCAAGATAACTGTGCGGAGTATGTGAAGATGAGAAATTATCACTTACTATGCCGTTTACTGTCACAGAATCATTTCCAATATTTTTTAATGCGACTTCATAAATGTCTCCTACTTTAGAATTCTGCAGAATAGGTGTCAATTCTTTTGTAAACTGCTGATCCAAATCCGGCGTACCATTTTTTTTGATTGATAATTTAACTGGAATATTTTTGGGCTCAGTCCATAAGATCAGTATTATATCATGATCATTCGTTGCTTTAATTGTGAACACATTAAGGCCACCACTTTTGTAGGTGGCACTTGGAATTAGGTATTTTTTAAGATCTTCCGTACCAGAGCTGAAAAATATTCCAGCAACAACCGATCCACTAACAAACAAAGATACACCAACTATAATCAAAATTAAACCTCGCTTCACAACGATATTACTTTCGTATTGATCTTAAAGATTCTCCAACAAATCATAACATTCGATCATTCTTTTATACTGAGGACTACGCTTTATCTGTGGGTTGGTCATCTGAAAAAAATTCTAGTTCTTCCAGTTTTAGTCACATTGATTTTTGTTCTTTCTACACAACAGGCACATGCAACAACGTTTACTGTATCTGATCAGGCATCATGTGAATCATTGGGTGCTACTTGGGATCCTAACTCAGGATGTGTTATATCCAATCTTACAATTAATTCCGGCGATACGTTGCAAATTACTGGTTCGTGTTTAGTCACCAACCAACTCGGTGTAACTCTTACCATCAATTCCGGCGCCAATCTTATAGTTGATAGCAGTAGCTGCCTGACCATAAATTATCATGATACACTTGCGGTCAACTCAGGTGCTTCCGCTGACATCTCTGGTTTCTTGAACACCAATCTCTATACTACCATTAACAACTCAGGCTCCTTTACAATTAACTCTGGCGGCGTTATGGGTCCTGATGGCGATTTCAATAACTTTGATACCTTCACCAACTCTGGTACTGTTGATATAGAAGCAGGCACCATAAACAATTCTGGCGCTTTCACCAACTCTGGCAACATCAAGGTACCAAATGGAGCCATAAACAATTCTGGCACTTTCACCAACTACGGTACCATCCATAATGGAATCGTAAACTTTTCAGACGGTGGCATCTTCACCAATTCAGGCACTTTCACCAACTCTGGTACCATCAGCACTGATCTCGGTTCATTCGCCAACAATTCTGATGGCATAATCACAAACTCCGGCACTTTCTCTATTGGGAATGCTGGAAATTTTGTCAATTCGGGTATTTTCAATAATTTTGATGCTATCACAAACTCCGGTATTTTCAATAATTTTGATACTTTCACCAACTCCGGTACCATAACCAATCATTGCGGTGGTATAATCAATAATTCTGGTACAATTAGTGGTAACCCAGTCATAAACGAACCATGTATAACATCAGGAAGAATGGCAGGAATTGGAGCCTTGGACAGTAACACAAAATTTGTATTTGATACAAAATCTAATGGAACCGCAATAAAAGGAGGAATCCAGTATGCGGACAAGACAGGAAAGATACTTTTGCAAAGTGTATCAATCACATCATTTAATGTCAATTCTGATGGCATTCATGGAACATTTGGCGGTACTGCCAAAGTCAATGGTAATTCTGGCTTTACATTTACTGTAACAGTAGAAGATAATGGCACTCCGGGTAACAATGACAAGTTCTCAATTACAATAAATGAGTTGAGTTACACAAAGAGTGGTACTTTAGCAATAGGCAACATAGCGGTTCACAAATAAGAAACAGATAGGATTACGAAGGAATGCATGCAACAAAGTTTACAATTTCAACCACTTGGCAAAAGCCAAATTGTCATAACTAAATTTAATTAGAAAAGAACACATTAAGAATCTGTGATCTTTGGACTGTGTTCGATCTGCAAATTACACAGGAATCTTGTATTGACAGATTCAAATCATAATGGTAAACAGATCTGGATTTGTGAAGATTGTTTTAGAATAAAAAATAGATAAAATGTCTAAATTTTCTTTAAGGCATTTTCTATCATGTTTTTGAGAGACATTTTTGCGTTTGAGCTTACTCCAACTTGCTGTGAAACAATATTTCCCTCATTAAATACCGCTAAGGTAGGTATACTAAAGACATTATACTTTGAGGCAATCTCATTGTTCTGGTCCACGTTTACCTTGACAAAACTTACCTTGTCTGAATATTCGCTTGCAATCTCTTCGACTATTGGACCAACTGCTCTGCATGGCCCACACCATGGTGCCCAGAAATCAACAAAGACAGGAATCTTGGATTTTACTATCTCATCTTCCCATTGATTTGATGTGATTTCTTTTACATGAACATCTTTGTTTTGTATTTGATTTTCCATCTTCTTATCACCTCTATTTTCTATACTAACTATACAAAGGTAACTATATAAATTGGAAAGTGATAATAATGAAATCAAGTGAGGATATGGTAAGTTGAAAGAAGAGGAATGCAAAGTATTGCTGGATAGTATGAAGGCATGTCCAATTGATAATACTTTTAAAATAATTGGAAAAAAATTTACTGTTCACATTTTACGTAATATGACACAGCTTAGTCAGAGTAGATTTAATGAGTTTCTAGATTCAATTGAAGGGATAAACCCAAAAACACTCTCTGCAAGACTGCGTGAAATGGAAAAAAACGGTATAATAGAAAGAAGTGTTTTTCCTGGTACTCCCGTAAAAATTGAGTACACCATAACAAAAAAAGGAAAAGCGCTAAAACCTATACTTGAACAGATGGCTGCCTTTTCCATGCAATATTGTTCAAAAGAAGTATTCAAGGATGGCAAGCCACGAACATACAGGCAAGTCTTTGAAAAACCACCAGAGATTCTAAAATAAATTCGTTCATGTATGATTATATCAAATTAGAAACTTACTACAAGTTAATCTGGTTTCGGTAAACTCACTTACCTGTTTAAATAGTTACATGTGTATAGTAACTATACAAATGATAGTGAAAAACAAATCCAACAAGCAAGTATTAATCCACGAGGAATCAAGCAAATTTCCAAAAATTTGTACCCAAAATAATGGGATCCACGGACCATTGATTACTGATAGTATTCGTGGTGAGATTTTTTGTGGCAGTTGTGGATTGGTCTTAGTAGACAAAGTTGAAGATTCAGGTCCTGAACAGCATTCATTTACTTTAGAACAATACAATGAGAGGAGTAGGACTGGCATAGGATCAGCTTTATCCATCGATGACAAGGGCCTGTCTACCGTAATTGGCACTAAAGACAAAGACGCGGCAGGTAATTCAATATCATCATCTATGAAATACACTTTCAATAGACTACGAACATGGGACAGTAGAAGTAAAACCGATTCAACTGAACGAAGTTTAAGATCAGCATTTGTGATTCTTAATACGCTAAAATCAAAACTTGACCTTTCTGATACCATTGTAGAAAGAGCTGCTTATCTATACAGAAAAGCATTGACAAAAAAAATTACTCAAGGAAGAACCATTGTGGGAATAATGCTAGCGTCACTTTATGCTGCATGCAGGGAAACAAATGCGCCACGAACACTACAGGATATTGCAAGTGCTGGAAATATAACAGTTAAAGATCTTTCAAGACATTATAGGATATTATTTAACACACTAGGTCTACAATTGGAATCTTATGATTCAACTGATTTTGTAACTAGGATATCAAGTACTGTGGGTCTAAATGAAAAAACAAAAAGAGGTGCACTAGATATATTGTCCAAAGCAAAGGAAAAAGGAATAACTGAAGGAAAAAACCCCATGTCGCTTGCAGCTTCTGCACTTTACCTATCCTCTGTAATTAATGAAGAGAGCACAACTCAGAAAAAAATAGCTGATGCATCTGGGATTAGCAGTGTAACAATAAGAAATGTGGGAAAGTTAATTAGAAAAAATCTAGGCATGGATAATTAATGAAAACCCTTCTGGTAAAATACACTCCGCGTAATGAAAGATCCAGTACCAAAAAGTTATTGGATGCATTTAGAGAAAATATAAAAAATTCTGAGATTGAAGAGCTTGATCTTTCTAAAGATGTGCCTGATATGTTTTTGGAAGGGAACTTGTTAGCCTATATTCAACGTAATTATCTTGGGAATAACCTCACGCCAGAACAGAAAAAACAAATGTCAAAAATGGATCGTATGACAGAGCAGCTAAAGTCAGCTGATGTTGTGGTTGTTGCTTTTCCAATGAATAATTTCTCAATGTCTGCACCTGTCAAAGCATGGTTTGATTCTGTAATGCTAAAAGGCCAGACATGGGATGTAAAAAATGGTAACTATGTTGGACTGATGAATGGCAGAAAAGCACTGGTGCTAGTGACAAGTGGAGGATTTTATAGCAAAGAACCAATGGCAGCATGGGAACATGCGTTGTCGCTAACAAAGATTGAATTTCAATTCATGGGATATTCCGATGTTCAAGGAATACTGGCAGAGGGTATGAATGCAGGAGATGATGTCAAATCAGCCAATCTGAAAAAATCAATTGAACAAGTGCAATCTATTGCACAAGCATGGCATAAATAAAAAACAAATCCGTACCAATGTGTTATCTTTTCTTTTTTGATTTCTTAGTTTTTGATTTATTTTTTTCTAATTTTTCTAAAAGTACAGCTTGGGCTGCTGCAAGAATTGCAATAGGAATTCTATGTGACGAGGCACTAACATAACTAAGTTTGGCCTTGTGACAGAACTTGATTGAATTTGGGTCTCCTCCATGCTCACCGCAAATTCCAATCTCGAGATTTGGCTTGATGCTTCTTCCCTTTGCTATGGCAATTTGCATTAAACTTCCTACTCCATTTACATCAAGGGATTGGAAGGGGTTTTCAACAAGAACCTCTTTTTCAAGGTATTCTGGAAGGAATTTGCCTTCTGCATCTTCCCTGCTAAAGCTAAAAACTGCCTGTGACAAATCGTTTGTACCAAAACTAAAGAATTCCGCAGTTTTGGCCATCTCATCTGCAGTAAGACACCCTCTTACGACTTCAAGCATTGTTCCAAAGTTTATCCTTAATTTTATTTTGTATCTTGATTCCACATCAGATTTTATCTGATCATATATTTTCTTAATTTTTTCTAGTTCTGTGGCTATTCCAACCTGCGGTACCATTATTTGTGCATGCGCATCTACTTTTTCTTTTACAAGCTCGGCAGCTGCCTCGCAAATTGCTCTAATTTGCATCTCATAAATCTCAGGAAATGTAATGCCTAATCTGACACCGCGATGTCCCATCATGGGATTGATTTCAGCAAGTTCTCTTGCACGATTAAAGATTTTCTTGGTGATTTCAATTTCGTTGGGATTGTTTTGCTTTTCAAGTGAATGCATCTTGTTGATTAATTCCTCAATGTTTGGGAGAAATTCATGTAACGGTGGATCTAATAGTCGTATGGTAACATGATATCCTTTCATTGCTTTTAGAATTTCTTTAAAGTCGCTTTTTTGTAGAACCATTAATTTTTCTAACACTGCTTTTCTTTCGTATACTGTTTGTGTCATTATCATCTCAACAAAAAGGCCAAGTCTATCTTGAGCATTGAACATTCTTTCTGTTCTGCAGAGGCCTATTCCCTTTGCACCATATTCTCTTGCAAGCTTTGCTCCTTCAGGAGTATCTGCATTTGCTCTAATTCCTAATCTCTTAATATTTTCTGACCATTTTAGTATGGTTCTAAAATCATCTGTGATTTTGGGCTCTATTGTTGGCACTTCACCCATGAAAACTTGTCCATCACTGCCGTCTATTGTGATTACATCGCCTTCAAGTACTGTTTTATTTTCTACCTGGAATTTTTTTGATGCGTAATCTATCTTCATATCAGAACATCCGACAATACATGGTTTGCCCATTCCACGTGCTACAACTGCTGCATGAGATGTCTTTCCACCTCGGCTAGTGAGAATTCCAACTGATGCAAAAAATGCAGGGACATCTTCAGGCTTTGTCTCTTCTCTTACTAGTATCACCTTAACTCCGCTCTCTCCCATCGTTACAGCTTTTTTTACATCAAATATCACTATTCCAGTGGCTGCGCCTGGTGACGCTGCAATTCCTTTCACTATTGATGGATAATTTTTTGCTGCTGATGAATCAATAGTTTTGTGTAAGAGCTGGTCTAGTTGTTCCGGTTGTAGTCTAAGTATTGCTCTGTCTTTTGAAATTAATTTTTCTTTTACCATATCAACAGATGTTTTAATCATCCCTATGGCATTCATTTTTGCAGAACGTGTTTGTAACATGTAGAACTTGCCTTGTTCCATTGTAAACTCCAAGTCTTGTGGTTCCTTGTAATGTCTTTCAAGTTTCTTACATGTTTTTATGAGATGTGCATAAGTTTTTGGTAATTCTTTTGCTAAATTATCAATTGGGTGCCCAGTTCGTATTCCTGCTACGACATCTTCTCCTTGGGCATTAACAAGATATTCTCCAAATACTTTTTTTGTTCCATCTCCAGGGTTTCGGGTAAATACAACTCCTGTAGCACTGTCATTTCCCATGTTACCAAAGACCATGGTAACAACATTTACCGCAGTTCCATTTGCAATATCCTTTGTAATCTTGTATTTTTCTCGATATACTATAGCTCGCTCTCCCATCCAGCTTCTAAAGACTGCCTCGATTGCTAACTCTAGTTGTTTGTAAGGATCCTCTGGAAATGGCTTTCCTAGATGATTTTCACATATTGATTTGTATTCTGAGACTATATTTTTGAGAGAATCCTCGTTAAGGTCACTATCTATTTGGACGCCTTGAGTATGTTTTGTTCTCTCCAAGACCTCATTAAATTTTTCATCATTAATTCCAAAAACTACTTTTCCAAACAACTGGAGAAACCTGCGATAAGAATCCCACGCAAATCTTGGATTGTTACTTTTTTTTGCAAGACCTATTATTGTTTTATTATTTAATCCCAAGTTTAGAATAGTATCCATCATTCCTGGCATGGAAATGGCAGCACCTGATCTTACTGACACCAAAAGCGGATTTTGAATTGAACCAAAACTTTTACCTGTTTTCTTTTCTATTTTTGCAATGTTTTTCTTGACCTCGTTCATTAGATTGCGTGGCAGTTTTTTGCCATTAGCGTAATACCAGTTGCATACTTCGGTTGTAATTGTAAAACCTGGAGGGACTGGTAGGCCAAGCTTTGTCATCTCAGCTAGACCTGCACCTTTTCCACCAAACAATTTTTTATTAGCGCCATCGCCTTCGTTGAAAAAATAAACTGATTTCATACTAAGCAATTCGTAATTAAATTACATGGCATAATAAAGGATACCATATTTAGGCAAATGAGTTTACTTACAGAGTAAAAAAGAACCCAGTACTCCTTCGTAAGAAATATGATAGTAGATAATCATATCTGGGTTGCCTGAAATTTTACAACCTATACTCGATGAACTCTATATTGAAGACAATGCATGATAAAGAGATTATCAGAAAAAACGATAGAATTTACAAGAAAAGGTCGACATATCGAAAATAGAATTATGATCTAAATTATTGAAGCCACATTTCCAGCTGGCAAAAATAATCAAATCCTCTAAGAAAAATTATGTGTATTTCATAATAATGGTATACGGAAGAATGGTGTCAAAAAAGAAATTCTGGGTGTTCCGAAGGGGCATCAGAATGGGTATCGCCTATGTCCAGTATTGATTGTACGAGTACACAGGTTATGATTTGTTGCAGAAAGAGGTTATTTCCAAATGTGGAAATCAGGGTGTAACCATGAAAGACTTGCTAGTGTTCATCACAAGCGAATTATAATATAGTATATGGATGATAAACCCAAAAAAAGCGAGAGGAACATATCCGATCTAGAAATAGATGCCTTTGACCTGCTGGATGGAAAAATGGGCGATGTTGTAATGGAACGTATGCATCGACAAATTTTCTCCAAATTGAGCTAGTAGACGACAAAAATGTTCATTGATACAGGAATAGAATCATTCATAATTATGAAAAAATTTGACGAAATTAAATTACAAAGAACAAAATGAGTTACTGATTCAATATTACGCACCTGTTTTGGTTGGATTCTCACTCTTTCTTGTTTTTTGAAATGGCTAATGCAAACTCTTCCACTATGCTATTCCAGTTTTTTGCTTTGATAATGCCACTTGCTACTAGGATTCCTTTTGCTCCAAGTTGCATGGCTTTTGTAACGTCTTTGCCTGATATTATTCCTGCACCACACAATAGCTTTGTAGAATTTTTTGCCTGTTTTACTGCCATAACTGATTTTGTAATTACTTCAGGTTTTTCTTTTGAAACCGCCTTACCTGTCCCTATTAATTCTGGTGGTTCTATAGCAATATAGTCTGGATTTAGTTTGGCATATTTTTTTGCCTCATTTACGTCCTTGACACAAACTACTGAAATCATGCCTAGTTTTTTGAGTCTTGATACTAACTCTATGATCTTTTTCTCAGAAATGCGATGTTCACTGTGATTGATTAGTGAACCGCTTACTTTGGATTTTTTGATGATCTCTGGAACTATGAATCCAGTTGTACTGCCTGTGTTTGCAACATCCACATGTTGAGCTAAAACAGGGATGGAATACTTTGCAATTTCAGATAAAAGATGTTGTGACGGTACTATAGCTATTTTTATTCTGTATTTTTTTGAAATTTTTTCTGCTATTTTAGCTAGTTTAGAGGCATTTGTACCTGATACTTCTTCATAGTTTTTGAAATTTATGATAAACAAACTATTGAGGCTTGTGTTTGCCTGAATATATAGATTGAAATTAAAAATATCGATTTTGAAATTATGAATAATTCTGGCGTCAAATCATTTTGTTAAAAAGAATATCTAGATTTTCTTGTTATTACTACAACGCCAATAATTGACATTGCAATAATCATGCCAGCAACTGGACCAAATTCTGGAACCACATTCTGTGCTGTACCTTGAAAGAGCAACACCTCACCCTTTGCACCAGTCCAAGTCGATGGATCTGTTCCAGGTAATCCAATTCCATTTAGTGTTATTTTGATATCTACCGGATTAAAAGATGACAAATTGTTGGTCACTTGCATATCGTTACCAGTATGTGTGTGTCCAGCAATATTAGAAAAGATCTCATTTCCGTCTTGTGTTACTGATATTGCATAGTTTTGATGTTGGATTGGGCCTCCTTTGGCATCTGTGAACGTCAATGTTATTGATAGTGGTTGTCCGCTTGTAGGGGGATTTGGTGAATAAGTCAATATGACTTGTTCTGAACCATCAGTTGTTGTAGCTTTCATCATCGACATGACAGGCATATTTCCTACAGAGGTGACTCCCATATTGCCAAGATGTACTGTTTCATTATTGTTACTTGAACTATACTCTTGATATTGTCCAAAAGCTGTTGGAGCTAATGAAAGTGTAGTAACTAGCGATAAAACACCAAACAATACAGATATTGATTTTGATTTCATGGTTAGTTACTCTTGATAGCATAAACTAGTATATCAATTTCGTCTTTTAGGATTATTGACTCTGTTAATACGGAGTTCAAAAACTTTCTTATAGAATATTATGGAATCATATGATGGTGCCTCTTTCAAATAATATCATTATTAGTTTAAACGAGATTACAACGTCAGTTTCAAGTAAAAAATATCTAAAACCTGAGGATGAAACAATGATAAAAGGAATATTCCAAAACATACTTGAAAGCGGCGCTACTTTTAACATTGATGAGATTGAGAGCTGGTTTGCTCTTGAAGGCTCATGGCATGATAAATCAACAGTTGAACGTATTCTAAATATTGCACATTATCAGCAAGCAAAGTATGATGCAAATAATAAATTAAAATTCATGTCAGATGATTGTAGTTGTGGTAAATCTTAATTTTATAAATTAAAAATTGGATTAAAAATTTACTTTTTAATTCCAAGTGTTCTGTTTTTGAGACGCAAGTACGTGTTGTGACACTTGCGGCATCTTGTTGCCCCGATTGGATTTTTTGCGCCACATGCAAAACAGACCTTGAAATGAAGCCTTGCTTTTTGTGCAATTTGTTTTTTTAGTGGATCTGTTATTGGCATTTTCTCTTCCTACTCTGTGACACTATTTGATTCTACCTTTTATGTCAAGCTTTCCAGCCAAGAGCATTGATACCTCGGCTGGTCTTTTTGCCACTGGAACGTTTGCTTTAGCATACATTGAGACCTTGGATTCTGCAGAACCATAATTTCCATAAATTATTGCACCAGCGTGACCCATTCTCTTTTCCTTTGGTGCTGCTCTTCCTGCAATATATGCAACAACGGGTTTGTCAAACTTGGTATCAATGATATGTTGTGCAAGCATTTCTTCTGCGTCGCCACCGATTTCTCCTACCACGACCACACCATCTATGTTAGCTCCGTTTCTAATTCGCTCAAATGCCTCTATTACAGGTGTTCCGTTAATCGGATCACCTCCAACGCCCAAGCATACGCTCTGACCAAAATTTGCAAGCGATAGATTGTATGATACTTCGTACATCAAAGTTCCACTTCGTGATAAAACTGCAATTCTGCCCGGTTTGAAAGGAGATGCAGGCATGATTCCAATTTTCATAACACCTGGAATTATGATGCCAGGTGTGTTTGGACCGATTACTATGGCATCTTTTTTCTTGGCAAGCTCAATTGTCTTCATGGAATCTCTTATTGGCACATGTTCTGGAATGGCGATAAGTAATTTGATGCCAGCTTCTAGTGCTTCAACTGCTGCTTCCAAAAAGAATTTTGCCGGAACAAAGACTACTGAAATTTTGGCACCAGTTGCGTCAACTGCCTCTTTTACTGTATTGTAAATTGGTGTTTGCTCAAACTTTTGGCCACCTTTACCTGGTGTTACTCCAGCTACAATATTTGTTCCATAGGCAAGCATTTGTTGTGTATGAAATGAACCAAATTTACCAGTTATACCCTGTATGATTACTGGCTTTTTCTTGTAATCTCTGTCACCTTCTTTTCCTATTAAAAGTTCAAAAAGATCAACCAATTTTGTTTACCTCTATTACTGCGCCATTTATTGCTTCTTCAACTGTATCAAACATCTTTGTTCTAGAACCTTTTAGCATTTCTTTTGACTTGTCAGCTTCTGCACCTGACATTCTTGCAAAGACTGGAACATCTAATATTTTGTCTTCATATGCTTTGATAAATGCAGTTGCAACTGTTGTAGTTTTTACAATTCCTCCATAAAGATTTACCAAGATTCCTTTTACTTTTTTCATTTTGCTAATCAAAGTAAGTGCTTCATAAACAGTATCTGTTGTGGCACCTCCACCTACATCCAAAAAGCACGCTGGCTTTCCACCATGATCTGATAACATATCTAGTGATGACATGACCAATCCAGCACCATTTCCTACCACTGCGATGTTTCCATCTAATTCCACTAGAGAAAATCCGCTTTTTTCTGCACGCTCTTCAAGGTCAGACACCTCTTGGAATCTGCGCAACTCATCGTGTCTGAACATGGCGTTATCATCAATTATGACCTTGCCGTCTAGTGCTACTACTGAACCATCACCTAGTATTGCAAGTGGATTTATCTCTGCCAATTCTGCCTCTTTTTCTGTAGTGATTTTAGATAATTTTTGTAATATGTCTACAAAATCTGTAGCAGTCTTGTCTTTTAGACCCATCAGTTGTGCCACTTCTTGAGCAGTTTTTGTATCCACATCTCCTAAACCCACTTCTCGAATAATTTGATTTTTTACTGATTCAATTTCTACACCGCCTTCTGCTGATGCAATTATGGTGTAACACCTTTTTCCTCTGTTTAAAAATAATGAAAGATAAAGTTCTTTTTTGATATCGGCCATTTTTTCAAGCAGTATTGCCTTTGTCTTTTCACCTTTGACCACTTTTTGCATAATTTCTGGATATTTTAACTCAAACTCGTCTGCATTTTGGCATTTTTGTATTGCTCCTGCCTTGCCTCTGCCACCTACTGCCATCTGAGCTTTGATAACAAATGGAAAACCAAGTACAGCTGCATCTTTTCTTCCCTGTTCGATATTAGTTGATGTTAGTCCTTTTGGAATTGGGATTTTATATTCTGCAAACAATGTTTTTGCTTGATATTCTAAGAGCCGCATGCAAACTTTTCTTTTTTATGGTCTTTATAATCTGTTGGGTGTTTTCTTCTAATGATGAATTACAGAATTCGAATCATTTTTGATGCTGCAATTGTTGACACTATTGAAACTGCAAGTACTAGTACTGCAATAGGGCCAAACTCTGGAACCGAAGATGATGACTGAATAGGTCTAACGTTAACTTCGCCTACCATCCACCTGTCGATCTTGTCAGAATATTTGTAGGTTCCAGCATTATAGAAAGTAAAGGAATAGGTTTTTCCTGGCGCAATCGTGCCACTATCAAATATGTCTCCTCTCTGGGGTGAGTATGGCAGACCATTAACTATAGTGTGATTAACATTGTCATTGTTTGTCCACATTACAGTGTCTCCAGGAGAAATGTTCAATATGCTTTGATTAAAGCAGGTAGCTGTTTCTGCACAAAATTTGCTAGGGCCTGAACCTGGAATGATACTTACTTGGAACATGGCTGCAAAAGATGATGGAACCATGGCAACAATTCCTAGAATAACTATGGATGCAAAAAAAACGTGATATCGATTTACATACAACATTGAGTAACTGTAAATTGTGATGGTATTATATGACTTTCATTATTACATTGGTTACTTTAACTGGTCTTCAAGAAAATCAACACATCGTTGTAATAGATCCTTGCTTTGTCTCATCAACCAATCTGGAAATTCATCTATTGGGAACACCAATTGTTGTTGAACACTTGGCACAACTCCTCCACCAGATGTTATGACTTGGATGACCGCATATCCTTCAGTTAGCGTACAAATGGTTTCTTGGTATGATTCTTCTTCCTCTTCCATTGTGTTTCGGTATAGTACAATGGGAGTCTTGGTTTTGGCAACATGTGACGAGCCTTTTTTGAGCAGCTCAGAAAAATGGTTTAAGAGCCATCCGTCCAGTGTGCTTTGTTTTACCACGATTTCAAATGAATTATTAATTATTTAATCAGCTCGAATTGTTAGAAATTTACTAATACGCTGCTGAAATTATTAGGAATGTATCAATTTGTCATCCACCTAGATTTAGGAAGATCAAAATTTTAAATGAAAATTATAGATATTACTTGGCTACAACAGTTACTGATACTGGTGATCCCACTTTGCCTGCATAAACGCCGATACTGTTTGCAGTTCCCGCATCTACTGATGTCAACAGATTCTGTGGCACCTTAAAGTAGATGATTGCCTTGGCACCTGGTGCTAGAGATACTGGACCACTTTGCTGAGTAAAGCAAAGAGGTTGGCTTGTGGAAGTCAACTGTATGGTAATGTAGCTTGCTGATGGATATGGACACGTTAGTGGACCCATTAGCGAAAAACCTGCGGCTGTACCATTCTTCAATTGCCCGTCAGGCGAGTTTTGCGCAACTATCATTGAACTGTAGACCAATGCCAATTGGAACTGGTTACTAGTCACTTGAGTTGCATTTGTATCTGCATACCAGTTTGCATATGGTACTGCTTGACCACGAATTTGTATTTGGTCAACTGATAACAGTTTGTCACCAGTGTTTCTGACATCAAATGCACCCCACGCCCAACCAGAGTTACCTGTAGAGTCTACCCACACTTGAGTACCCGTGGTGGAAATCGCTTCGGATGATGCGTTTGTTTGGAAAAGACTTGTACCATATGATACAGCGCCGGTTCCAAGAACTACCGATGCCACCAAGATAATCATGGTGGTAAGTACAGTACTAACCGCCTTTCTGTTTTTTATTCCTCGGAACATATCTTATTACCGAAACTGGAATTACAAAGGATATGGATTCTAGCATGTATCTTTGAATTACACCTTTTTTTAAGTAACTTTTGCACCAAGGATTCTCTTAGATATGTTTTAGTTTTTTACAAGCTGGACATCTGGGACCATAATCTCTGTCTTTACTTACAATGATTTTATGACATCCTATACAATAATAGTAATTGGTCATTTTTTATTCCACTGATATGCGGATCTTCTGCCCATCCATATCGTCTTCTTTGTAGACTTTGGCCTTGTCTGAAAACTCTACTCGTTTTACTCTGACCAAAAATGCTAGATCATCTTGTTTTTCTTTTATCATCTCAAGTGATTCCTCATCAAGATCCAAAACATATGCTGCTTCCAAGACATCAGTTGGATTGTAGCCACGCTCTTTCCTTAAAACCTGTAATCTTCTTGCAACATCTCTTACCATTCCGCGTGCCATCATCTCACGATTTCGTGATGTGGATATGAAAACGATAAGGGATTCATGACGTGCCATTGCATATTTTTCTTGTTCTGAAAAATCAATTACAAAATCTTCTTTATCCAATACTAGATGGTTTCCGCCAAGATCAAAAGTATATGAACCTTTTTTCAACAAATCGTCTATGATTTGTTGTGGAGGAGTGGTTTCAAATTTTGATAACAACTTACCCATGTTCTGTTTTGCTTTTGGCCCAATTTTCTTTCGATCAAATTCTATTTTTGGAATAATAGGAAGATTAGATTTTAATAAATTAGCAACAAGCTCAAGACCTTCGCTTTTTTCCAATTCTATTATGTTATATTTTTCAACATTAATTTGTGAAAGTAAGAGATTTGAAAGTGATTCTAGCTTTTTCTGTTGTGATGGCTCGACACAAATTATTGCTTCATTTAAAGGCCATCGACGCTTTAGTTTGCCTTTCATTCTTGCAGCGGCAGAAATTGAAATAACCTCTTTTAGCAAATCAAATGCTTCTTCTACGGAATCATCTACAAGAGATTTTTGTGGTACAGGCCAGTTTTCTAGTAGAACGCTTTTCTTTTTGTCAAATGAAGAATAAAGATATTCTGTAGTAAATGGACAAATGGGATGCAATAAGACATCGAATGTTTTAAGAATCTCTGATAGTACTGCATAAATTGCTAGTCTTCTCTCACGTTGGGTATCGTCCTCCGTCCAGAGGTCCTCTCGTGTGATTGGTATGTAGACTTGGCTGACAGAATTTATGATAAAATCATCTAATGCCTTTGCAGCTTCATGAAATTTGCATTTGTCTTGCAGTTCTTTGACTTTGGATATGAGTTTTTGAAGTTTTGATAAAATCCAAATCTCTGGTGATCTTAAAAGATTCTTATTTTTTGCCCATTCTAGCGTGTGAGATTTGTCAAACTTGTCGTATTCGCTATTTTGTTTAAAGTAAATGTGCAAGTGGTATAATGTACTTAGAATTTGGTAAGGTCTTGATACTAGCTCATCCGTGCTAAAGTTGAGTGGCTCAATTGGACTAGACTTCCAAATGAAATACAATCTTATCAAATCAACTGGATATTTTGTCATGAGCTCAATTGCGTCCAAAACATTTCCCTGACTTTTGCTCATCTTGTTTCCATTTTTGTCCAAGACGTGGCCTTGAAACAAAAATGATTTGAATGGAGCAACTGGTTTATCGTTATAGATCACATTTTCCATCAATAGGGTATATGCCCACCCTCTTGTCTGGTCAATTCCTTCTGTAAGAAACTCTGCAGGAATGTACTCTGTATAGTCTGCGTCTGTAAGTGAAGCATATGGTGCTGCACCACTGTTGTGCCATGTATCCAAAACAAATTGCTCTCTTTCCATTTTTGCATTACATTTTTTGCATTTGATTGTGATTTTATCTATCCAAGGTCTGTGCAGCTCAAAGTTTTGCCCATCTGGAAGATCAGAGGCTTCGTTAACTATCTCCTTTCTTGAAAAAAACCACTTGTGGTTTCCACAATTTTTACATGTCCATCGTGGAAGCGGGCATCCCCATATTCTCTCACGAGATATGCACCATGGGTGCTTGTCTTTTATTATCTCAAGGAATCTGTTTTTTGGAGGATCAAAAAAGTACTCTACGTTTTCTGCTGCTTTGACTGCCTTGTCACCTAGTCTGTCTAAAAAATAAAAAAAGCCTCTTCGTGCAAGCCACAAAAGCTTGTGCTGGGATCTCCAACATAATGGATACTGGTGTTTTATCTTGCCAATTTTTACTAGCGCTCCTTTTTCACGTAACGAATTGACAATTTTTTCGTCCGCATCTCTTACAAATAATCCTGAATACACACCTGCATCCTTTGTGAATTTGGCTTCGTCATCAATTGGATTAAAGATTGGAATTAATCTTTTTGTTGCAATATTGAAATCCTCTTCACCGTTTGCAGGAGAAAGATGTACCAGTCCGCTTCCTGTTTGAATGTCAACAAAACTTTCTGCAACAGTAATATGAAAACTTGGATGAATTGATTGATTTTTTAAACCAGGAATTTCATCTAAGAGTGGATGAATGTATTTTCTACCGTCCATCTCTGAGCCCTTTATTGTTTTTGTAACTGTATAATCTTCAATTTTTGCTTCTTTCATAAACTCTTCGAGTCTTTTCTCACCAACAACCCAAGTCTCGTTTCCAACTTTAACATGAACATAATTTTCATCAGGATTTAGTCCAACCATTGTATCGGTAACCAAAGTAAATGGCATTGTAGTCCAGATGATCAAAAACAAATCTTCATCTCTTATTTTCACTTTATAGTAAAGTGACGGATCTTGAACTGTGTCATATCCTTGGTTTACTTCGGCATGACTAAGTGATGTCTGGCAGCTTGGACAGTATGCAACAACTTTGTAATCTTCTGATAGTATGCCAATTTCATGCGCCTTTTTGAGATACTTCCATTCACGTTCAATGTATTCGTCCTTGTATGTCCAGTATGCTTTTTCTTGATTAAATGACATGCCCATTAGCCTGTCTGCCTCTACCCACTTTTCATTAAATTTGAATACAATTTTTTTGCACTCTGATACTAATTTTTCAATACCTGCCGACTCTATCACTTCCGATTTACTTCCTGAAATGCCAAGTTCTTTTTCGGCTTGTAGTTCAACTGGCAGTCCTTGTGTATCCCAACCTGCATTGAAAATTACCTTGTTTCCACATAATGTCATGTATCTGTACCACAAGTCTTTGATTACACGGCCTCTCAAATGACCTGCATGTGGTGTGCCGTTCATCGTAGGGGGTCCTTCGATAAATGCGATTTTCTTATCCTTGTTTGGAGACTCAAAAATTAATTTTTGCAAATCCAATGAAGAAAATTTATTTCTAATTTGCTCCTCTATTTGTTTTGCATTAAATTCGTGAGATATCTCCATTTACAGAACTGGTAAATTCTCTGATATTATAAAGCTAAACTAGTGAGTATTGATTAGTTTATGGCTATTTTTTTACTAAGAAGAAGACATTTTTTCTTCTGCCAAGTGGTTGAAATTGTAAACTTTACTGTAGTATTCCTTCGTAGCCCTGGCATTTCCTTTTTGCTAATGAGTTTATAGAAAAAGAGTAAAAGATACCCCCATTATTGTAGAAGATTAAGTCAGAAAAAAGGTTGACTAGAAATTTTGATGCAAGTATACAAGTCATATTCATTGCGTAGTCTTTGTATAGACTACGCAGAAGCTAACAGCTTAGGTCATGCGTGTTTGTAGGGGTTAAGCTGGTGTTGTTTACAATCTTCACTAAACTGAGCTTAATACCGTGAAAAGTCAAAGACACGCAGTAAAAACAGCTTAAGTTAGCTTCTTGACCTAAGCTAAGCTAATTTACTGCGTGTCTCAATTCGTATCTAAACTGATTTTTACGCAGTAAATTCACATTACAAAACAGCTTCTTAAGCTGTTAAACAGCTTAGCTTAGCTAAACTTTTGCAGTTTAGCTTAGCTTTTTGAAGTGAAGCTTAGCTGTTTACCTTTTTACTAGCTAAGCTTTGCTATCTTCGTAGTCTGTATAGAGACTACGCAGTTGGCAGTAATTGTGAAAAAAGCCCCTTGAGGTGTTATGTCTACTTAGCTTAGTACCCTCTCTTAAAACAAGAACGAAGTTTTCATTTTCTAATCTTTATCCTGTAAAAGACAATCAATGATGAGATTAAAACCCGGGTAAGAAATTTGGTATTACTGTTATTGTACCATTCATATCTGGATGCAATTTTGAATAATAAGTAAAAGTTCCTTGTTTGTCAACAAGAAAATAAAAGTTTTGTGAGTCAATCGGTGTCAGTGTCTTACTGTGTATGTTAAAATCATCTATGTTGAAATCCATAATAGAATGAGTAACATTATCGTTATTGATAAAACTAAGTGCGATGGTGGTTCCCTGTGAAAAAGAAAGAGTATCTTTGGGACAAGCCAAACAATGACTAAGTTCTTGGCTAGGCACTATTTTGTATGCATATCCCTGATCTGTATAAATCCCCAAGATTGTGATGCCAACAACATGAGGAATTTGTATTGCAATAAAATAATAAGTTCCATAACCACCAGCAATAACTATAATTGCTAGAAGGATAATTTCACGATTTGTAAATCTCATTTTATTTTAATTTAATAAGATATAATCAATTAAAAAGTTATTGTGTGTTAATACTGTTATCTAGTAGATTGATTTTCCTTGTTATTGAATAATAAACAGGCGCATATTTGACTAAAAAAAATGAAGAAGTTATTCTACGTTAAGGTAGAAATAACTTATTTGCGAACCTTCGCTACCTAGAGGATTGTCATCTATCATATGAATTGCGAAGGCGTAGACTCCTGGTTTTACTGTATTGTCAACGCTGACAGTCATGTCTACTCTCATAATCGGTTTTTCATGAGCTGTCTTTTCATCCATGGCTTGCATCGTAGTATGCTTTATGGGAAGGTCAATTGAGAATCCCTGTGGCAATTGTGGGTGCGTTGTATCAGCTGAGATGGCGCCTTGTTTCAAGTCAGAACCGGTCACCACAATATCGACATCTCTTGACTTAGTACCACCATAAATATCGACGGGAATCTTTATGGTTTCACCTCTTTTGACATCAGTCTGGAGCGGTATTTCTGCGCTGAAGTCCAACAAGTTTGTAATAGGTGTTTTTGCCGATATCTGCTGGAAGGAAGTAGGTGCTAACAGAGATACTGCAACTATTGCAATAATAGCAGCTACAATTCCAGGCATTATAGTTTTTTTGTTCATAGTCCACATAGTTGATCACACAAGACTAACTCTTGTACCTGAACGTTATGAGGCGAGTTCTTGGCATCTACAGTATTGGTGTAAAATGCGCTTGCAGTAGTAGTGTATGCATCGTTTATTCCTATTGTAGCCCAAGTATTAGTTCCAGTATTACCTGACGAACTGCAAATTGTGCCAACAGTGTTAGTGTTGTCTCCAGGTGTAGTAACTGGACTAAAAATACAAGATTTTGCTAAAAACCAGCCGCTGCCTCTGTTTTCATATAATTGAGATCCTCCCTTATATTGTGCTGTTCCAGAGCTCGCACTGTTGTGTGTAATTTGTACATCATAAGCAATGGTATAACCATAGTATATGGTACTTCCAGAAGTAGTAAACTGCGGTTGAGAGCCTGGCACATTAGTGTTTGCATTCAAGTTATGGTATGAATCCGCTTCTGCGGTTGCTCCACCAGTAGGTGATGTTGCATATATGTTTCCAACTCCAGATGAACTGGCACTACCATAAGCTTGATTGTTTGCACTCCAACCATTAGGAACTGCACTATAAACATTGTAGGGTGGAACTTGGTTAATTTTAGTGGCAAATGCTGGTTCTGCCATCATACTGAAAGTAATTACAGCTGACAATACTAATATTTTCCATTTATATTTTCCATTCAATTCTTGGTTGTCTCCTTTTGCTTTTTGTTTGTATGAAGTGGTTTGGTCTTCATACCGCACGATCGATTAGCCATGTCATGTGTTTCACACAACATATCGCGGTTATGGTAAAGCATGTCATTTCCATTGTTGGAATTATTATTAAGCCGCGCTCACGATCTGATAAGCATCAGATGATAAGTCTTGATCAGTAAGTCTTGATGAATAAGCATTACACAATCAATAACAATCATCAGTAACAATTATGCGAAACTTTTATTTCTAAACGTATCAAGTAGTAACAAAATAAAAAATCTACTTTGAACTATTATTCATTCAACGTACTGTGAATTTTTCTGCCTGTTTCTGTTATTCTAGCTAGTGTGATCTTGTCCTCACTTGAAGTCTCTATCCAACCAAAGATTTTCATCAGATTCAAATATCTTCTGCATGTGTTGTAGTTTAGGCCAGAAGACATTGCAAGGTTTGTTAGCTTTATTGGGCTCTGCTCATACAATACCTTCAGTATCCTATTCATCACGTCTACGTTGATATTTTTTGTACTAGACGCCATATCCAAGACTTCCATATTTCACAACTCGTGTGATCGTTGAGGCGCTTATCTATAAAATATTGCGCATGTATTCTACGTAAACTACAAGCTCGATCTATTTTCATTTTTATGGTATGATTTGATTTATTTTTATCATTATTCACCATAGATCCAAGAAAATTGAAATATGATAACACTTGCTTGATCAATCAGCTTAGAATTTGTGATTTCAGCTAAGGAGATATTAGACCAAAGTTTATTTTGTAGGTTCGGTTCTAGTAGAGCCAATACTACAGTGAAACAATTTTAGACCCACTAGGGGTTTTGTTCACTTAGTTTAGTTCCCTTCTTTAAAATGATTCAATCAAGTAGGAATAGAATTTTCGTAGTCCTATACAAGACTACGCAGTTGACAGTAATTGTGAAAAAAGCCCCTTGAGGGGTTTAGTCTAATTAGTTTGTTCCCTCACTTTTAAAACAAATTAAAGGTTCAGGTCTAGTGGGATTATACCACCATAATGGGACTATTTTGGACCCATTTTTGTAAATTGAAAGATGCAGAGTTTTCATTTTTCTATCCATGAAAACCAAAGAATCAGTAACAAGTCTTATCATTCTTGTCTAGAGGTCTTTGATTTTTTTCATCCCAGATTTTATCAACGATGGCACACTGCACTTGATTCATATCATAAATAATCATTGACATGGAGTGGTAGGCGGTTTGATTTGTCATATTCATCATATTTGTTCCATTACCATAATTTCCGGTATGTGTTACATAGAAGTAGGCAGTAGGATAACATGATTGCGGAATAAGTAAGTCGCAAGTAGACATATCTAACAAAAGAGTTTTCTCAATTCCATAAGTCGTGAAAGTATGACTGGAAAGAACAAACTCTTTTGCCTTTTTAAGAACAATATCGTTGTATATGGTTTGATTAAATTCTATCCACCCACGATGTGATAATTCATTAGCTGTATTGAGGGTCAGACAGACAGAGTTATTATTTTCTATTCTTAGAAACAAAAGCAATGGTTTGCCATCTAATTCACCACATACTATATCCTCAGTTGAGATTCCACTTTTCATTTGTTGTAAGGGAGGAGGAATTCTGGATGATGAAATATGTGTTCCATTTAGTGCTTGCTGTATCTCATTCAACTCTCCAGATGCGCATGGATAATCTCTGCAGATTGTGATATTTCCTGATGTCACAGTTATGTCTCTAATGCTTAGATCGTCAAAATTTCTTTGTATAAGTGCATTAGCAGTTAACAGTATCAATGCAGAAAAAACTACAGTCAATATAATCCATGATCTCATCATCTTTCAACTTCCATTTGTTAATCCAAGATTTAAATAAATGGCGTAGAATTTGTATGTAATAAATACTTCATAATTGTAACTTTGTTTGATAGACACATGAACAGATTTATTCATAAGCAATAAAATAAGCATGTCAAATTACAAGTTTTAACTGCGTTACAAAAAAAGGAAGGGGAGTTATTTTGAGTTCTAGATGTTCAGTGTACGTTAAGATCGCTTTTTATAAGATCCCAGGGGCTGTATCCGTTATAATGACTGTTGCCTGAAGTGTATATTATCTCAGTCATTCCATAATAGGCCACGTTTCCATTAGCGTCTGCAGGTGTGAAAACTGGTGAACCGCTATCTCCACCTGCTGGTGTCATGCTGGCGATCATCATTTGCATAGCACTGTTACCACAATCGCTAATAGAAATAGTTCCTATCGATACAATTGAACCAGTTAGGTAATGACTTGTTTTTCCCTGCATAGCTACTGTCGTACCGTAACTTTGTGAACTTGATCCTACTAGGGATGATGCGTACCAATAGTGGTTGCTTGACGCATAGATCTCACGGTAGCCAAATTGCTGTGTGCCATTATTTATTCGTACAAAGGCTGAATCACTCTTTTTTGAACTACCTGCTGCCGGGTTTATTGAAACTGTTCCTGCATTAGAACCGCCCTGAGTTATCGTAGTTCCTGTTACGCCCCCACATGTAGAGGAAACCGCATGTGATGCCATGATAAATCCTTCAGTTCCTAAACTGTTGTAAAGTGGTAAGCCAAGTGTTGAACTGCCACCTTGCGAATTTACAATTTCGAGTCCTCCAATTACAGGGTTACAATTAGTTGTTTGGGATGAGCAGCTATTTGTGCCTCCATTAACCCATGTGATATTTCCAAATTCCACTCTCAGTGGAATATCACCTACTATTGCTCTCACTCTTTTTTCATAGACGTCTAGTGATAATGGAGCCTGATCATATACAGTAACAACTAGTTGTAATGTTCTACCATCTACAAATGTTCCTACTATTGGAATTCCGCCATTTTCACTTATTGTTGCAGCATTAGTGGTCACGTCAGGATTATTTGCCATGATCCCCGAAATTTTCTCTTTTGAATCTATCAACTGTTGAACACCATTCTGATCCGTACTGCTAGGCGTAGCCAATGCATAGATCTCTTGTGAAATTGTTGATGAGAATAGAATAACAGATATTATTATTGCAGCTAGTCCCGTCAACAAGGGTATTGTAGTTTTTTCATTTTTCATTTTTTATTTCTCCTTTATGCTTTTTTTCGTATGAAGAGAACTAACCTTCATACCGCGCATATGAACATCTGTACCACCATTGCGATACATCTCATAGCGGTTATGGTAAAGCATTGTCCAGTACAATACAAAATCACTAGTTATGTTTTGATGAAATTTGAATTTCTCCGTAAATTTTAATATTAACACAATTTAGGACTTGATGTTTATCGTGATGTCGAAACAGCAATACCGCTCAGAGATTAGAATAATTGCAGATATTTTGAGTGTGATACGAGATACAGGCAGAGAAGGGATCATAGTGTCTGCCATATCAAGAAGCACAAACACCTCTTACAAAGCGATTAACGAAAAATGCCAGAAGCTGATTGATGCAAGACTTGTAGAGTCAACAAAAAACAACAGAAACCGCAGGTTTGTCATTACTGAGAAGGGAATGTCATTCTTTGAGCAATTGCAACAATTTGCAGAGATGACACAAACATTGAATATAAGATACTAAAAGATGAAATTGTATTTTAAATCATAATTAAAATTTTTTAATTCTCGCGATGATTAGCCCAATTATTATTAAAGAAAGAGTTGCAATTAAGGGCCAAAAAATACCGCTTATTAGATCATGTTCCGACATTGATCTGTCCAATGAAATACTTGGTGCTGCAAACAATACTGTAAAAAATTTTGTTACAAACCAAGTTGATATTGCTGTAACTCCCAATGCGGCAAAATAATAGACTTTTTTTAAATTTTTAAAAAGCGTTTTACTTTTTTTCGCCTTATCGGAAAGAGTTGGAGATACCACCATTATTACAAATTTTTTTGAAGCATAATATTTCATGTCTTGCTCTCTAGAATTCTTCTGGATTTTGCTGACATAGACCAATCCTATTTTTTGCATTTTTTGTATGTGATGACGCACAAGTTCTAGTGACATTTCTGTGTTATTTGCAATCTCAGATGCCGCCAATTCTTTTTCACATAACAAGTTGAAGATTTTTAAACTTGAATCAGAAGAGAGTAGTTCACCTAGAAGTTTTATTTTGTCATCATCAGTTGAAAGAATTTCAATTGTTTCGGAGGGTTTTGATTCGTCAAAAGTATCACTCACAATTTATAATTTTAAATTGGAATAAAAAAACCTTGTTAGGAATTTATCATGAAAAAAAGAAAAAGAAGTTAATCTTTCGATTAACAATGAGGAGTGGCTGAAAGAGTAGCCCATGTCGCAGTCAAACCAGAAGTAAGGGTTCCAGTAATAGCACTCGTAACACCAAATTGGGCATTTGCGCCACATGTCTGGTATTGTTCAGGAGAGCTATCCCAGTTTTTGATTGTGGTTGTTGTGTCATATTCCTTCGTTGACGTGCCTGTTACTGCAGAAGTGATGTAAGGCGACCACGATGATGATGCTACAGTGTTTTTGGTTTCAAAGAAAACACTGTTAGATGGGGAATTTGTCGCTGTTCCAGTTCCGCAATTAACAAGGCTCTCACCTACGAAAAACTTTCCTCCGCTGGTGACTTGGATTCTGTAATGGGATGCACCATTACACAGAATCTGTACATATGCGCTACTTCCCGGTGTGTAAGTTGGTGCGTTGGTACCAGTGACTTTGTGTGCTTCCGTGTCGCCAAAGGTACTTTGGTCAACATAGACCAGATACTTTCCATTTGCTGCAATATTACAACCTGGACAGCCTGCAATATGGGTGGCAAGCCATCCTACTTGAAGAAACTTACCTGTTCCAAAATCTTGATTGTACAAATGTGCCACAAACTTGTCCATATGACTATACAGATTAGTCTCATCAAGGGTTGGAGTTGATATTGTTGTCCAACCTCCATACATTGATGATAATGTTGCATCACCTTGTATAGCAAGCAAAAGTCCATTTGTGGTGGTCAATGCGCTTGCTTGTGGTACAAATGTTGGCAAATCTGTGTCATAGCTTGGTTTGCTAAATACTATGCTTCCGTTACAGTCAGTTGATTTATCCGGTATGTCTGAACTAATGACCTGATTGGTTTTCAAATCTATTTCTACTGTAGCTTCCAGATCCCTATTACAATTCAATTCGGTTTTGAATTCTTTTGGAAGTTTAAAGTGTAATACAACACTTTTCCATTCTGGTGTTGGAGTTGTCACTCCCAAATAGTCCATTGTAACATACTCCCATCCAGAACTTGAAAGATTCTTTAGCTTTGTAACTTCCAATGCTTTTTGAATCATTCCATCTTTCTGAACTTTGGTCAGTGCCAATTCAGGAATAGGATTTGTTTGTTGTTTCATCGAGTCTGCTGTAACTGAGCTAGATGCATTAGCAATATTGGGGATAAAGCCCATGCTTGACATCTGAGTTATCAGCAATACTATTGTTATTGCTGACAAAGATATTCGTGCGATACTTTTTGTTTTGTTTGAAGTCATTGAGTTATCAGATGTAAAAACGATAATAGGCTTTGATGAAATCTAAATTTCACCGTAAGTCTTAATATCTCCTTGTTGAAATTTCTTCCAAAAATAATTTCAGATATTTTAAAAATTTAGTGTAATCTTTTAGTTGTAGACTTTTGTAATATATGCTACATCAATTCCAGTTAATCCTGTAATCTGTGTTTGAACTATGTTTAAGCATGATTTTACACTTATTTTTCGTTATTTAACAAATTCAATATTTGATACCTTTTGATGGTATTACAAAAGTAATTGAAACCCCACTAAGGGATTTCATAAATCAGTTTAACACTCAGTTTTACTTTGCGTAGTCTTGTATAGGACTACGAAATTCTGTCTTGGAAGAATTGGAAACATTATTCAAAAATATAAGTTATGTCAATACTTTTCAGTCTCAAAACAGGATTTCAAATTATTAGATTATTTATATTAGAAACAGAATTGACAGAGTTTTTAGATCATAAACCATAGTTTGAATTACCAGAACCAAAAAAGCCGTATTCGCCAACATAATCTCGGTCTTCTATTCCTTCTATTTTGTATGAAGTAACATTTTCAAGAACTACTACCTCATGGGTATCCGTTCCATTTCTAACTAGAAAAGCAACAAGCACATAGTTAAGTTTCAAATCAGTACAATGTCTAGCATTATATGATGTTGAATCCCCTATTTCTTGTGATTCTATCGTGAAACCTTTTGTTTTTGCAAGAAATTCAGGATCATTTTTCGCTAATACACTAGCTTGAGATTTGTCTATTTGATTTTCCAACATCCATCTTTCTAATTTGAGAAGTGCTGTACATGTGGATGTTGGTGTTGTTGGTAAATAGAGGTTAATTGGGGCTTCTAAAGAGATTTGAAATAGTAAAACTGATACTGCAATAATTCCCAATCCTATCAGTATTGAAAGATGTAGAGTTTTCATTTTCTAATTTTCATTTTCTATGCTTGTTAGTAATCTTATTTTTCCGTCATTAGATACTATCAATCCTGCCTGTGGAATTGTGTGTTGTGTCAAGTCCAACTCAGTGTAATTCTTTAAACAATCTTTCTCTGGAACATCCACTCTTAATAATTCAAGATTGCCGTTTGAAAACTTTACATCACTTTTGAATGTGAATCCACCACAGCCACCTATAGATCCACCATAATATGGGCTTGGCAAAAAAGTAAAAATCGCGCTGTGCAATGTAGTCTGCACTCCTTCTCCACGATAAGTTGTCATGATGTCATTTACCGTAGTGTAATAATATTCATGGTTTCCAATTGTAATTATTCCATTTTCATTTTCAAAGTTTTCAGATGAGTTTAAAACAAAGTGAGAAGAACTAGCCCATCCTCTTGCAAATAATTTTGGAATAACATCCATATGTACACATGCAAAAGAACTGTCTTCAGATTTTATTGCAAGTACAAATCCTGTTTTACAAGCAACATCATTTGCTACAATTCCTGATTTGAACTGCTTTAGTGGAGACAAGACAGAATTCTGATTCAATTCACTGTTACGAAAAATATTGCCATTATCATCCACAGTCCACCATGAATCAAACTTTGGTGCGTCATGTAGTATGAATATGTTCTTGTCATTATCAATGGTTACAATTGTGATCTCAAAATGATAAAGACCCTTTTGTAATGATGAATTAATTTCCAGCTTACCGTCTTTTGGCATCCATCCCCACTGAATTGGCTCTCGTTCTCCAAATACCGTCCAATTCCCCACTGTATCATTTGATATCAATTTGATCGCAAGTAGCCCAGAATGGCTGTGGAACATGTCTCTCAGCAAGGTTTGATTCTGCTTTGTGATATTGAGTAAAAATGTGACATGTTGAAATGTTTGATTGTTGCTTGGGTCAAACAGTCTGAGATGTATATATTTGGCTGATTTTTCTACATCAGATGGAGTAATGTCAATAGAGAGATTGGCAGTCCTATTGCCTAAACTTGCAGGAGGCACATACAGCTGGCCTAATTCTACCGCAAATGCTGAATTGATGTTGATAAGAATGATAATTGACAGACTTATCATCATTGAAAGATGTAGAGTTTTCGTGTTTTTGATATGAAACCCTTTATCTTTAGATATTGCTAATAAATTGTTCTTAAACCATTTTTCTCAGATATACTCACACTTGCGTAGTCTTCTATATGACTACGAAGATTCTGATTAGAAGTGATTGATTGACGCTTATCGAATTCATTACAATATTAGAAATCATGGTTCGATAAAGAAAACTCCTGCAGAAAAATGGGATTAAGTAGCTCTAGGACAAAATAAAATTAAAAATCTGATAAAACTGGCATCTAAAAGTCAATGATGTTTGGACGGTCACAGTATTAATTTCATCTTTTGGTGATCAGGAAAGAAAAATTCGGATAGATGCTAGAAATGGTAAAATTATTGAATGATCTTAAGTAAAAATAATCAAATATTTCCAACTTTGGAAATAGTTAAAAGTTATTGCATTTGACCGATTATGAGCAGGAAGTACGTGTTAGATTTTAAGAAAATAATTGATGAGATGACCTCAGTTAGTGACAAAGTGCGTTTTATCTTAGTGATTGGTGAAAACGGTAAAGTTGTTTCCAATAAAATAATGACTAAATCATTTCTAGTTAAAGAGAATCAAGCCATAATGATGGCTACAGACATGCACGTTCTAAAGCAACTGCTTAAGCTTTATGATGAAATCATAGGTAAAAACACCTTTGCACATCTCATTAGGGAAAAAGTTCATGTATTGATATTCTATGTGAAAGATTGGATATTTCTGATAAGCTGTGATAGAAATATGAGCAGACGTGAAATCGCAGATATGTCTGACAGATTAGAATCAATAATTGACAAATACATTTGATTCATTCATGTCCCGCAAGTTGACAGAACCATAAAACAGACTCTGGTAAATTAACGGATGAAACTGGCATTTCAAATTGAGTGGTAAGTTACGGGGGATTTTTTGATTTGAAAAATTGGATGTTAAGTTACGGGAGATGATGGCATTAAGAATCTGCGTAATGCTCTTTTAGACTACCTGCTATTACTGAACATGCTTCCTTTTGCTAATTTCTGGCAAGATCTATCTTATTCACTAATAACACAACAAACAATTTCAAACTGGACTAAAGATGGAAAAATCAGAACTCAGAGTTTTCAGGCACAGTACAAAGGTGGAAGTTATGTCATTTGCACTATAAGAAGTGGAAAGGAATTACAAGTACCAAGAAAAGAGTTTCATTCCATGTATGACAGATGGGAAGATTATATTTCCGATAGACTGTCAAGATCTTATCTAAGGGATGAATCGAGATTTACAAAATATACTATTAGTATAATTCATCATTATCTACATTTGACTCAAAAATAAAAAATTTAGGAAATTGGCTTTATCCAACAACTATCTTTGCCGTTGGACAGCCAACTAAAACCGTTCAGTCTCGATGCGTAGTCTCTATACAGACTACGAAGCTTCACTAGTGAAACTAAAAACTGAAAAGCTTGCCAATTACCTATACTAGTAAAGCTTTTTTGAAAAAGCTGTCCGATTTTTTAGCAAGCTTGCCAAATAGCTCTCTTTTTTTCATGCGTGTTTACTAGTAAAGGAGAGCTGTCCGACACTCATGGAAATGGCAAGTTTCCTAATTTCCTGTCAACGTTACTAGTGAATGAGGATTTTAGCTGTTACAAGTCCAATTTGGTGAAGCTAGTAAATGGACAGCTAAGCTTCAGTTTTCACTAGTAAATGCGATATGAATTTCTGCGTAGTCTATACAAAGACTACGCAATGAATATGACTTGTATACTTGCATCAAAATTTCTAGTCAACCTTTTTTCTGGCTTAATCTTGTAAAATACCCCAGCTAAATCTACAAAAGATGTCCACTTGACCGTCTCATTGTGCATGGTTTCTCTCTTATGTGTGAGTACCTTTTTTCTTTAAAGATATGTTTTTGTCGGATTAAAAGCTTGAAAATATATTTTAATTAAAAAGTGCTTGATGATTTTTGAAAAATTTAATCAACCTTTTTTACCAAAAAAATTGTGCAAAACATAGCAAAAAATCATATCAGATACTAGGCATACTCATC
>JACQCT010000064.1 GCA_016201435.1 Nitrososphaerota archaeon
CCTGTAAACGATTTTAAATAGGCTTCTCAGAAACGATTTCGTAATGATTAGCGATGTTCATCTAACGCAGATGATAGGAGATGCAAAGAAAGGTCAGAAGCAACGTAAGTTCAAACAATCCGTAGAGCTAATCATGGTTTTTAGAGATATTGATGTAAAGAAGGGTTTTGCAATAAATGAGACTGTTCAACTTCCAAAAACGCTTAGTCAACCAGCATCTGTCTGTGTTGTGGCTTCAGGAGATCTCGGTTTAAAAGCAAAAAGTGCCAATGCAGATAGAATAGTAGATGGAACCGAAGTAAACAAAATAGGTGCAAACAAGCGAGAATCACGAAAGCTGATTAATGGTTTTGATTTTTTCCTTTCCGATACTTCGCTTATGGCAACTGTAGGTAAGACTTTGGGTCAATTTATGGGTCCAAGAGGCAAGATGCCAACACCAGTTCCATTCAATGCCCCAATTGATTCAATTTTAGAAAGATTCCGATCTTCCATACGTGTCAGACTACGAAATTCACTTTCTCTTGCATGTAAGATAGGTGATGAGACAATGTCTGATGAAGATCTAACTGCAAATGCTAATGCAGTGATTAGTCTAGTAGAAAAAAAATTACCAAGTGGAGATAAGAACATTAAAAAAATTATGATAAAGACCACTATGGGAAAACTCGTCAAACAGCCACTAGTAGAAAAGAAGTAAAATGCACCAAAATAGAACAAAATATCCACAAAAGAAATCGTTGATGTATCAACAACTCCAAGAGCTTCCAAAAAAATACAACGTAATTGCTCTTGTAAGAATGGAAAAAGTAAGATCATCACAATTATTGCCTTTAAGAAAAAAATTCAAAGGCGAAGTAGAAATCGTTAGCATAAAAGACAAAGTTGCACAAAAAGCATTAGCTGGACTGAAAATGCCATCTATTGACAAGATGCTAGACAAGCTAGTTGGACAATGTGTATTGATGTTCACAAACATGACTCCTTTCAAACTAAACATCTTACTTGGTAAAAACAAGGTAATGATGGCAGCTCGTGGTGGAGACCTTGCAAGTATCGATGTCGTAATCAAGGCAGGAAATACTGGCATTACACCAGGTCCTATTCTTACTGACTTTAAAGAAGCTGGCGTAGCCACAAAAATTGATCAAGGAACAATTTGGATTACAAAGGATTCCATACCTGCCAAAAAAGGCGCTGTTATTTCTGAAAAACTTGCTACATTACTAAGCAAGCTTGATGTCAAACCAGTAGAAGCAGGTATAATACTTGATGCAGCTGTTGCAGAAGACATTCTATACACAAAGAACGAACTAGTAATAGATGTAGAAAAGTATCGTAGTGCATTTGCACAGGCACATCAAGAAGCGATGGCTCTTGCTATCGAAATTGGTTACATCACCAAAGAAAATGTATCCGCAATACTTGCAAAGGCAGCTCAACAGGCAAGATCTGTTGCATTAGAAGCAGGATTTCTAACAGATGATACTAAGGATCAAGTAATACAAAAGGCCAACGCACAAGCAAATGCATTGGCTAGAAAGGCGAAGAATTACACTCCACAATAGAATCCATTTTTAAAAAATCCTAAAAAGAATTACAGTTTTTCTCTTACCTTTGGTAGATTCCAATTATACTTCATTGCAACAAGTCTAAGTATTGTGGTAGTTGCAATTCCAACAAATGTAGCTATGTTAGGCTCTGCATGAACACTTAGAAGAATAAAGAAAGCTACAACACCTACAAAACTTGCAGAAGCATAAAGTTCTTTTACAAATACTATTGGGATTTCGTTTACAAACATATCTCTCAAGATTCCTCCTCCAACTGCAGTAAGCATTCCAGATAGTGCCATCGCAAGAAAGTTTAGTCCAAAAACATCATACGCAAATGTTGCACCGATTATTGTAAATACTCCTAATCCCAACGCATCAAATTTTAAAAATAGATTCCAGTGTTTCTGTATTTTTGGATATAGAAAGAATATAGCAATTCCCGTTGAAACTGTAATCACCACATACAATGGATTTGAAATAGAATGAGGTGGAAAATGACCTATTATCATGTCTCGAATAGTTCCACCTGCTACACCTGTTATTGTAGCTAAAATTATTATTCCTACAATGTCGGCCTTGTGTTCAATTGCTTTGAATGCACCAGTAACAGCAAATGCCATTGTTCCAAAAAGATCAAGTACTAAAATCAGAGTAGAAATCGACGGTGACAGTTCGGTCAAATCACAATTAGTTATATCATATGGTAAATAATGTTAGAGATCTAAATAAAGAACAAAATGTAAAAGGGAATTTAAAAATGATGTTTAACCAAACAATGCAGAGAGGCCTTCCATTGCTTGTTCTTCTGTCTTTGCAGATGGTGTCTCTACTTCTTTCTTTTCTTCCTTTCCGCCAGATGCTGCTGCGGCAGGTGCTGCTGCAACTGCTACTGGGGCTGCTTTGATAGCTTCATCAATGTTTACGTCAGCTAGTGCTGCTACAAGTGCCTTTACTTGTGCTTCATTTACTGCAGCTCCTGAAGCTTTGATTACGCTTGTAATATTAGCTTCGTTAACTTCCTTCTTTTGCTTGTGCAAAAGTAATGCGGCATATACGTATTCCATCGTAAACGGAATTTGCTAAAGGCATAATATAAAACTATGGAGCAGGATATTGAACTGAATTTATTATTCCAAGATATAAAACCTGAAAATGTAAAAAATTGACTAGTTTAGAATCTTAAGACTGCGACAAATAGAATACATGTATTTTTTCAATTCCTTATCGTACAAAGTATCCATTCTTTGCTTTAGAATTCTTTTTGCTTGATCTTTTTCTGCACCATCAGATAATGAAAGAACATTGTTTATCAATTCTGGAATCGATTCTCTTACCCATCCATCTATTACATTGTGAATTCTTTTGTGAATTTTGATTACAGAATCAGTATTTACGTCAAAGACACCAGTATAATTATCGTATTCTACTCTGTATATCAAAGCCAATATGCAGTCTTTTGGATCTGGATTTTTTAGCTGCTCTACAGATTGGGGCCCTGCTTTGCTTTGAGCAACTTTGTTTTTGAGGCCAACTGCATTTATTATAATACCATTAATACCTATCTTGGAATCTTCAACGCCTGTAATTACTCCAACAACTATGTTTCTAAATTCTCCATCTTGTACAGATGTGAAAGCGTGATCTCCTTCTTTCCATGTTTTTTTACTGAACATATCAACTTTTCAAAAAAGATCATATTTAATGTGTTGCTTCAGAATGCTTAATATCGGTCATTCCGAAAACTTCTCAAAGATGGACAAGGAACTAATTCTTGCAAAGTTTTCTGCCGATCCTGATAGGTATTACAAAGTAGCATTATTTGAAAATGAAGGATTTGTACGAAAATCATGTACAAAATGTAAACGATATTTCTGGACTCTAAATATTAATCAAAACTTTTGTCCTGATGATTCTGAAAACAATTATTCATTTATTGGCAATCCTCCCACAAAGAAAAGATTCGATTATGTTCAAGCATGGAGAGAAGTAGAATCTTTTTTTGTACAAAATGGTCACAAATCAATCAGTAGATATCCAGTTGTCTGTAGGTGGCGTGATGATCTGTATTTTACAATAGCATCAATTGTAGACTTTCAAAGAGTTATGGGGTCCAAGGTTGTTTTTGAATTTCCTGCAAATCCTCTAGTAGTACCACAAACTTGTCTTAGATTCAAAGATATTGAAAATGTCGGAGTCACTGGAAGACATTTTTCTAGTTTTTGTATGATTGGTCAACATAGCATTCCAAATTCACAAGGATATTGGAAAGACAGATGTGTTGATCTAGATTTTCGACTACTAACAGAAAGATTCGGTATTGATAAAAAAGAAGTAGTTTTTGTAGAGGATGTCTGGGCAGGAGGAGGTTCATTTGGATCTTCGTTAGAATATTTCGTCAGAGGACTAGAACTTGGAAATGCTGTCTTTACTGAATTTCAGGGAGATCTGGACAATTATTCTGTTTTAGACCAAAAAATAATAGATATGGGAGCAGGTCTTGAGAGGTTTGCTTGGATTACTATGGGCACTCCAACTGCATATGATTGCTGTTTTGGTCCCATTACAAAAAATCTCATACAAAAAGCAGGGATAGATCTTGATTCTAAAATTATATCAAATTATTTCATATCAATAGCAAAAAGCCTTAGCGATTCAAACAATATATCAATTGCAAGAAAAATTGCCGCAAAACAAGCAGGAATTGATGAAACCGGATTTAATAAAACAATAGCACCGCTTGAAGGAATTTATCTAATTGCAGATCACCTTAGGACTTTGGTATTTGCAATTTCTGATGGTGCCTTACCAAGTAATGTAGGTGGAGGATACAACTTGCGAATGATTCTAAGAAGAACCGTAGCTACAATGGATAGGTTTGGCTGGAATTTTGATCTAAAAGAATTAGTTGACATGCATGTGGATTATCTAAAATCAACATACCCAGAATTAGAAGAAACAAGAAATGATGTCAAGACCATAATTGGAATAGAAAGAGAGAGGTACAATGAGTCAAAAACAAGAATGAAAAGCATTGCAAGTACACTAAAGAATCAAGACAAGAAATTAGCCGTTGATGATCTTATCAGGTTATACGAATCTGATGGAATAACACCTGACTTTTTAAAGGAAGCTCAAATAATTTCTGAAATTCCTGCTACATTTTATGAAAGATTATCAGACTTGCATCAATCAGAAAAACAAGAGAAAAAAGAAGATCTAGATTTGAAAGGAATTCCAGATACCGAATTATTATACTATAAACAGGATCCAGAAGAGTTTGAGGCCAAAGTTCTCAAAGTAATAAAAAATAAACTAGTAGTTTTAGACAAGACGTCGTTTTATCCTAGAGGTGGAGGCCAAGAACCAGATCATGGAAAGATTGGAACCTTTGAGGTGATTGATGTAAATAAACATGGAAATGTTGTAGTTCACGAGATTAAAGGTGGTACATTAAAAGAAGGAGAGACTGTGAAATGTGCAATAGACGCATCTCGTAGATATGGAATAACAAGGAATCACAGCAGTACTCATGTGCTAAATGCTTCTGCACGAAAAACTCTAGGATCATGGATTTGGCAACACTCTGCATTTAAGGAAAAAGATTACGGTAGATTAGACATAACTCATCATTCTAACTTGACTGAAGATGATATAATGAAAATTGAAGATTTGGCAAACTTTACTATTAGAAGAGATGTTCCCATCATGATTAATGAATTTGAAAGAGGACATGCTGAACAAAAATACGGATTTAGAATTTACCAAGGCGGTGTAGTTCCAGTAAAGCTAGTTAGAATTGTAAACATTGAAGGTTATGATGTGGAAGCTTGTGGAGGAACACATGTAAAAAAAACAGGAGAGATAGGACTCATTAAAATTACAAAAGCAGAAAGAATTCAGGATGGAGTTGTAAGAATGGAATTTGTTTCAGGTGAAACCGCAATAAAATATACTCAAAATCAAGATAGAAAAATATCACAAATTGTAAAGTTACTAGGTTCCAGTAAAGAAAAGATAATGGAATCATTTGAGCATGCCATGAATGATGCCGATTCCTCCAAAAAGAAGCTAAAACAATTGATCAAACGAGTATCAGAGTCTACTGCAAAAAATGCAATATCTCAGTCAAAAAACCTTGGCAAAATAAAATTATACTCCACAATAGATGAGGAGATGGATGAAGAATTTCATATTGCAGTAGGAGAGCAAACAATCAGGATAGACCCATTTATGATATACTGTGCGTTGATTTTGAAAAATGGCGGCATACGAATAGTTGCATTTGCAGGTCCAGAGGCAGCAAAAACAAAGAAGGCTGGAGATTTGGTTCGTGATGTTTCCAAAATCCTAGGTGGTTCTGGAGGAGGAAATGAGAGTTTTGGTCAGGGTGGAGGTAAAGAGGTGTCAAAACTAAAAGATGCATTAATTGCTGCAGAGCAATTTATTTTGGAAAAGTGATTTTTTGACAGATTGGTCACATATAGAATCTAAATGGAGAAAAATATGGCATGATGAAAAATATTTCGAGGCAGATCCAAACTCACAAAAAAAATTCTTTGTTACAGTAGCATATCCATATCCAAATTCCCCACAACACATAGGTCATGGAAGAACTTACACTTTAGCTGATGTTCATGCAAGATTCATGCGTATGCGTGGTTACAATGTACTTTTTCCAATGGGCTTTCACTATACAGGAACCCCAATTCTTGGCATGGCAAGACGTGTTCAAGAAAATGACAAGGAACTAATCGAGGCATTTAGAACATTATACAAAGTTCCAGAAAAAAACATCAAGGAATTTTCTGAGCCGGTAAAGATCGCAGATTATTTTCATCAAGAAATAAAATCAGGAATGATAGAGATGGGTTACTCGATAGATTGGAGAAGAGAATTTACTACCATAGATCCTGTCTATAACAAATTCATCGAGTGGCAGTTTAGAAAGCTAAGAAGTAAGAATTTGGTCATTCAAGGATCACATCCTGTTGGTTGGTGTCCAAAAGACCAAAATCCAGTATCACAACATGATACCTTAGGAGATGTAGAACCAAGTTTTACAGAGTATATTCTCATCAAATTCAGATATGAAAAATACATCATACCAACCGCCACACTTAGACCTGAGACAATATTTGGTGTGACAAATCTCTGGATAAACCCACAAGTTACTTACAAGATTACCAGCGTAGATAATGAAACATGGATCGTCAGTACAGAATGTGCAAGAAAACTAGAGTTTCTCGATAAGAAAGTCAAAGTAACAGGTGAAATAAAGGGCTCTGAACTTGTAAGCAAAAAAGTCAAAGTCCCAGATAGAAATGAAGAGATCCTAATACTTCCCGCAAGCTTTGTCAAAAGTGAAAATGGAACCGGGATTGTAATGTCAGTGCCAGCACATGCACCATTTGACTATCAAGCATTAGAAGATATCAAAAAGTCAAGCAATGATCAGAATCTTGCATCCATTGCAAGGATGATTTTGCCAATTTCTATCATACAAACTGAGGGATATGGTGAAATTCCTGCAAAGGAAGTTACTGAAAGATTTCAAATAGAAAACCAAAGCAATCCCAAACTTGAAGAAGCAACAAAAGAGATTTATGCCAAAGAATTCTATGGAGGAAAATTAAAACAAAACACTGGAAGATTTGCACAAAAAACTGTCGCAGATGCTAAAGAGGAAGTCAAAAAATGGATCATACAAAGTAAGAACGCAGACATTTTGTTTGAGCTAAATGATGGACCAATACGTTGCAGATGCGGATCTGAATGTGTAGTAAAATTACTCAATGATCAGTGGTTCCTAGACTATTCTAATAAAAAATGGAAGGATGATGCACACCAATGGATAAATGAAATGAAGATACTTCCAGAAGAGATACGAGGAGAATTCAATTATGTTGTTGATTGGCTTCGAGAAAGGGCATGTGCAAGACAACATGGTCTTGGTACAAAATTACCTTGGGACAAGGATTGGATAGTTGAGAGTTTGTCAGATTCTGTGATTTACATGGCATACTATATCTTGGCAAAATATGTAAATGAAAAACAACTGATTGCAGATAGTCTTGGAGATGAATTCTTTGATTATGTATTTTTTGGAGAAGGTGATTCAAAGAAAATTTCCTCATCATCTAAAATATCACATGATATTTTAGAAAACATCAGAAACGAATTTCAGTATTTTTATCCTGTTAATGCTAGACATTCAGGACGTGACCTGGTTCCAAATCATCTAACTTTCTTTGTTTTCAATCACATCGCAATATTTCCAAAAAAATACTGGCCTGAAGAGATAGTTGTAAATGGTTCTGTCTTAATGGACGGAAAAAAGATGTCAAAGTCAATGGGAAACATAATTCCACTACGTGATGCAATCAGAACACATGGGGCTGATCCAATTAGATTAGCTATTTTAATTTCTGCAGAGCTATTGCAAGATGCTGATTTTAATTTGGAAGCAGTTAAAGGAATTAAAAACAAGCTTGAAAACATGTTGGACGAATGTACGAAATACAAAGCAGACCAATCCAACAATCAGGAGCAAGAAGATAGATGGTTACAAAGTAGACTACAACAGCTTATCTTTGAAATTACATCAGCTATGGAAAAAATGAGATTGCGTGAAGCCTTGCACTACGTACTGTATGAATTTGATTCAGACATACAATGGTATCTAAAGAGAACAGATGCAAAGAATAGAAAAAACATATCAGGTACCTTACATGAAATTTTTTCTGCGAGAGTTTCCATGCTTTCTCCTTTTGCTCCACATATTGCAGAAGAAATGTGGAATCAATTAGGAAATTCTGGAATCGTCTCAAAGTCTTCGTGGCCCTCAGTTCTTGAAAATAAGATTGATGCTGCAGCACTACAATCAGAGAATCTTCTCAAATCAACATTAGATGATATCAAAAACATTCTCAAAGTAACCAAAATTTCACCAAAGCGAATCATCATCTATACTTCAGACCCATGGAAGACAAAGGCGTATCAAAAGATTCTTTCAAGTGTTATCAATGGTGAGATGAATATCGGAGTTTTGATAAAATCTCTAATTGCAAACAAGGATACAGAAAATGTAAAAAAGGATCCAGATTTTGTCAAAAAGACTGTTAATGATATATTATCAGAGCCTGTAGAATCAAGAGAGTCCAAGGCAAAGTCAGGCCTTGTCGAGGAGAAAAAAATTCTTTTAGAAATTAATTCTCTTGTTCAAAAAGAATTCGGTGTGGAGGTACAAGTATTTGGGGAATCAGATACCCAAAAATATGATCCTAAAAACAAGGCGCGTACTGCAAGGCCATTCAAGCCTGCAATACTAATAGAATAGAATTTAGAATTAGAAAAATACTACACATCTTTTTATTAGGTATTTTCAGAATAAGCTTCAATTGAAAATAGCTGTTGTGGGCATTGGGGTTGCAGGCGGATATCTTCTTGGCAGATTGAAAAATGAACACGAAGTAGTAGGTTTTGAAAGATCTACCCAAGAAAATCATGATTCCATATGTGCGTGGGGCACTACTCGAGGACCAATGCAAGAGTTTGCTAAAAAATGTAATCTTGATTTTAATGATTATGTAATTCACGACGGAAAAAACATGTATATTGACATGAATTCAGATAGATTCAATATCAAATTGATGGGTCTTTGTACCTACGATAAAATTGGTCTTATCAAAGACATGTCAAAAGGATGTAAGATCAATTATGGCATAACACCAAAACTTACAGATTTAGAATCAGAATTTGATCTAATAATTGATGCAACTGGTTTTTACAGAATGTATCTTCCAAGACTTTCCCAAGACTTTCACCTGCCAACATACCAGTACAAGATAGAATATGAAGACAAAGTGCCATTTGATGACTTTTATCTCAAGCCATTTTCTTCAATTAGCGGATATTTTTGGTACTTTCCATTAGGCGAGAAACATGCTCACATTGGTGCTGGCGATAAGAATAGAAAGCATGTTGAAGTAACTGATGCATTTTTTAAAAAATATGGCGGAAAAATACTCAAAACAGTTGGAAGGCCAATTCGCCTTGCTACACCTGATATGTGTGAACCATTCTATCATGGAAAAGTTGTTGGTGTTGGTGAATCGATTGGAACTGTTTATCCACTTTTAGGAGAAGGCATCATACCAAGCATGACCTGCGCTGACATATTTATTGAAAATATTGGCAATAATGAAAGATACAGACAGCAAGTGCTTGAAAAGTTTGCTATATACTCAAAGGTACTTGCATTTGTAAGAAATAAAATGGACAGCAAGTTTAGTACGATAAAGCACTTTGCAGATCTTATTGCAATTTATAGATATATGAAAAAAAATGAACGGAGATTTGGCATGGAAATTAAAATGACAGATATGATGAAGGTTGCAAAGGCCTAGAATCCCATAGTAACAAATCCAAAATTTTCTCTAACTGTTCTATTTGAATTCATGTTATAATCATATATCATCTTAGAATATTCTAAAAGAACACTCTTCATTTCATCAATTGATTTTGAAAGATAAAAACCTGGACAGTCACCAGTAAACTGAAAGCTTGCATGAACACGAGCTCTTCCTTTTTCATTTTCAAGCCAAGACGAAAACGGATAGAGGTAACAGACTCCAGGTCTATTAGGATGTAGTCCACAGTAACCTTTTTCATCCAAAAATCTACAAGAGATATGAGTTCCATCATCTTCTTCTGTCTCATCTTTTTTTCGTTTTAGGTTTATCATGGTCATTGTGATACTATTTCCAGATGGACCTCTTTCTTCCCAGGTAGCAATGTTAGTTTCATTATTTATAAAGTCTGAAACTTTTTGGTACCTTAGTCCCTTTCCAATTGTAATTAGATCATTTGATGTAAGTGGCAATCTACCTTGTCTGTCACAACAATTATGGCAATCAGGCCAGTAACACTTCCAGAGAACATAACTTTCTTCTTTTGTAAGATAAGGAATATGGAAGATGACATCTTTTACTTTTATGGCAAAATCAGAAACATCACTTGTATTTCCTAGAATAAAATCCCGTATAATTGGGTTTAATTCCCAATTTTTTGATAAAAGTTCAAGTGATTCCTCAAGTTCCTTGCGCATCAACTAATAAATTACAAGTGCGACTTTGAACGTTATTAATGTTGAGGGAAAAAGGCAAGTACGCATCTGCTACTGAGAACAGACGATTTGTATGGGAAAAAGTAATGTGGCCTTTGATTTTAGAATTAAACAACATTAGTTTTACTACATTACAATACAAAAAAAAACGTGATGTAGTTTGTAAAGAATTGGGAATACCATCATCAAAAATTGCTGGTGGTTTTGTATCACTTTTACTAAAAGGAATTCTTTACAAAGAAAATGATCTTTATTCAATTCATTACAGATTAATTCCATATATGAGACTTAAAGCTGACTGCGATTATGCAACAGCAGTACGTGAAACAAACACCAAATAATTATATTCTCAACTAATCCAAGTCGTTTCGGTAGCCCGATAGTCTAGTGGCCAAACAAATTTTGGGTTAGGGATTCCAGGCTCTGGATCTTACGAGAGGAAACCTGGGGACGGCAGTTCGAATCTGCCTCGGGCTACTTTCTCTTTGATAAAATTATAATGCCTATCGAGAAGCCATTGCTATTCTTTCAAGCTCATTTTTCTTTTTTACTGAAGGAGCATTCATGTCATTTGCTGCTGCAAGAATCAGATGTTCTGCAAGATTTTCTTCAATTGCTTTTGGGTTTGAAAAAGACGCATCCCTTACACCTTCTGCAATGAATCGTAATGCAAGATCCACTCTCCGTAGAGGTGCAACATCCACTGACACGTGATAAACGGTACCTCCGTAAACTATTCTTGTAGTATCTTCATTTGGAGCAGAGTTTTCAATTGCTCTCACAAGAACCTCAATTGGGTTTTTACCGGTCTTGAGAAACATAATGTCAAGTGCTGCTTTAACAGTGTTTATTGATCGAGTTTTCTTTCCACCCATCCTACCCGTATTTTTTGCATATCTTTTTCCAAAGTGCAAAAGCTTGTTTGCAAGTCTTTCAACAATGTTAACTTCGGCTTTGTTGAATCTCTTTAGTGCAGAGCGACCAAAGGTTAATGGCATTATAGTTTTGTTTACTGATATAGCATTTTTTAAACCGGGATCTCTAATCTCTATTTTTGAGAGGTCCCATTTCCTAAAAAGCAACATATTTGCAGTTTCTGTCATTTCTATCTCCTTGGTTTTTCTTTCTTACCATATACAAGTTCTTTGAGTGAAGTTCCATTTACCTTGAATACCTTCCATCTCACACCAGGAATATCTCCCATTGCTCCTCCCATAGATGCCCCCATTCCTTCTACATGTACTTCATCATGTTCATCAACAAAATTCATGGCTCCGTCTCTTGGTAAAAATGCAGTAACTGTCTTTCCATTTTTTATGAGTTGCACACGAACACATTTTCTAACCGCAGAGTTTGGCTGCTTTGCTTCAATGCCTACTTTTTCTAAAACAATTCCACGAGCTTGTGGTGCACCACCTAATGGACTGGCTTTTTTGTCAAGACCAAGATTTCTTCTTTTATAAGTACCAATAGACCAACGCTGTTTCTTTCTTTTATCTTTTAGAACTCTTCCTGAAAATAGACCTAGTGGTGATTTTGCCATATTTTTACTCCATTATTTTTTCCGGACTTTGTATTAGAACACTGGAAATTTGAAAGTATCTTTTTGCAAGCAGTCTTGCCTTCTCGGCATTACGGCCTTCACGGCCCACTACAATACCTTTCTTTTTTGCATCAACTAAAACGATTGCTTGCATAGAACCATCAAGTCTTTTGTTTATTTTAACTTCAGATACAAGCTTTTGATTTAACATATTTTTGAGAAAGTCTGCAGGATCGTCAGAATACTCCACGAGCTCAACATTTCTTTTTACCACATTTTGTAGATTTCGAATTGTAGAACCACCTTTGCCTATTGCAAGACCCATCTTACCTGGATTTACAACAAAGATTACTCTATCAAGTTTTTCATCTTCAATACAATCACGAGCTGTTGCACCAGTTACGTTTTGAAATAGAGACATCAGTTTTATTTGGTCAGTTGTTAGTTTGATTGTTTCCGTCATTTCTATGCCTGTTTTAAAATCGATCTCTTCGTGGTACATTTAAATCTTCATAAAAAATTATGTAAGAATAAGACATTTATTGTTGTATCTCCTCTTCCACTTCTTTCAAGAGTGTTTTGAGATTTGTTTCACTCAAAGTTTTAAGCGAAAGTGCGGAGATTCTAAATTGCGTACCACAAAGCCTTCCAAGTTCAACAGACGAGCCCTTAAAATTCATAGTAGGAACTTTAGAGCTCATTGCAGTTTCCTGTATCTTTTGAAGCATATTCTTTGGAATAGATTGAGATAAAATTATCAATTTAGAATTTTTCATTGAACCAATTACCTCTTTTGCCCCTAGAGAACACTTTTTGTCATCCATGGCATCTTTGATTATTTTTTCTAAAAGTTTAGCCATCTTCAACTACCTTCATGTAAAGATCCACAGTTCCAGTTCCTACAGGAATATTTCCACCAACAATTACATTTTCTGTCAC
>JACQCT010000063.1 GCA_016201435.1 Nitrososphaerota archaeon
AGATAAAACCACCAATAGCACCAACCCACCAGCTAAAATCATCTCTTAACCATAACCATATCAGATAGCCACCTCCAATTTCACATAATCCAGCAACAAAGAAAAAGAAAATCGATGTCAAAAGTTCTTTTGAATTCATCACAAGTTAGAAGAACCAACAGGATCCTAATAGATTGCGTAGTCTCTATACAGATTACGAACCAAATTCCAAATATCAACAACTGTTTTTGTAAATTGGCAAATAATGTTAAGCCCAAGAAATTTCCTAAACATTTTTTATTTATTCGTATTTATAGACTCAAATTTACACGTAATATTTTAAAATTTGCATCAAGAAGCTTTCAAACCTTTCTAGATGATTAGTAAGTTTAGAAACTTACTGAACCTTTCATTATTATTCGTAAGTATAGAACTATTCTTACTCGTAATATTTTCAATCTTACAACATTTCGTGATATTCTTACAAAATTCTGTGAACTTATTCGGTAAGGTTTTCTTACATGTTACGCATTAGCTATTCCTAGTGTAACGGTCAAAACGTGATAACCTTATGTCTGAACTTATACCTTGATTTTAGTAATATTATAAAGTTAGTATAATTATTGTTTCAAAAACTTAGCACTATCTTACCAATAAGCGTCAAACTAACAGTAACTGTCAGGAAATTTGTACACTCATGTTTCTTATTCGTGGGTTTAGACGAATATTTGTGCGTAATTTATCAATTATTGGTAATTATTGTGATGTTCTTGTAATTTTCGTGATCATAGGCACCAAGAAATTATTACTAAATTATACTAGGATTATTACCAAATTATTACCAAATAATTACTAAATTATTTGATGACAATTAGAAATGTTCCAATATTACAAGTAAGGTTACAAGTTAACTCTAACGATGTGAATGTTACAAAACCAAAGAATGTTATTCGTAAGTTTGGAACAAATGTTACTCGGAATTTTCGAAATGTTGCAAAAAATCGTAATGTTATGAGGGAACAAATTGTTTCGAAATTATCTTTAGATTGTTCGAACATGTTTGAAATGTTTCAAAATTACAAGTAATATTACAGATTTAGAAAGATATGCATCCATAGAATGATATTGCATTATACAACATCGTTTGTTGCACAAAAAGAGCAGGAAAATATCAAAAAGATAGGTAAAGATTTTCTCCCACGCCGAATAAAATGCCAGATTCTTTGCGATCAAAAAATTCGGAATTGTTTCCTTTTATACCATGTGACTAAAAATGCAGGATCTGTCACAAATATTATCCGCGTTACAAACAATTTGTGACTTTTAATAATGAAGGGGTTGCGGGCCCTAACAAGCTCAAAAAGCTAAATAACGATACCAGTACAAGCTTTGCCGATGAGGTTTGCCCGAAAGGGCTTTCTGATATGGGAAACAATACAACGCAAACACCAAAAACAACTACGCCCGTAGAAAACATCGAAAAACTTAGGGAAAAGATTTGGAGAAAATCGCACAGTCAAAGAAGTGTAAAAACATTTGATGACGCGATCAAGTCGTTTGAAAAATTCCTCGCAGCAAAGAACATGAAATATGATCAGTGCATGGAAAATCCAATAGACATACTGGATAGCTATGCGTCATGGCTTGACGTGGATCATTCCGCAGGCACAACAAGAACCTATGTCCACTATGCAAAAAAGACACTCAAGTTCATGGGTGCAAGGATAGACGGCGAAGATTTCAGGGAAAAGGTGACGCTGCCAAAAAAGAGACCCTTCCAAGATGACAAGGTCACCAAGGAACAGATAAGGAGAATAATCCTAGATCTGAATCATCTTGGTTTGAAGACCTTGTTGATGCTGATGAAGGACACACAGGCAAGACCAGCAGAGCTGCTTGGTCTACACATGAGTGACTTCAACCTCAGCTATGATCCGCCATACCTGAACATACCTGCCGAGAGAGCAAAGAACGACATGCCAAGGGAACTCTTCTTCACTTCGGAAACCAAGGAACTGCTCGTATCCTATCTAAAGAAGGAAAAAAGTAGACCTGATGACTTTCTGTATCTTGATGGTGTGGATCCTGTTGATGAAGTTGGATTTCAAAAAAGACTCATGGCTGTTCAGTCAGTTATGATGAGTGTGTTCAGGAGAACCCTCTCGGGTGCTCAATTCGCTGACATGAACCAAAAAATCCAGCAAAGAGGATCTATGAGCAGGTACAAAATTCACATCTACTCTTTCAAGAAGTTTGCATTTACTGTAATGGCAGACACTCTTGGAGAGATTGCCGCAAGAGCTGTAAAGGGAGACAGGGAATATGTGCTGACATATTACCGAAAAAGCAGGGAGGAAAGGGCTGAAGATTTCCGAAAGGTGATTCCAAAACTTTCCGTGTTTGGAGGCGAGGAAGGATCCAAGATCAGAGAACAAGTAGAAGCTAAAGTCAAAGCACTCACTGAAGATGAACTGGCTAAGCTGCAAGAGTTTCTAAAAACTGCAAATGCCTAGCCAGCGAGTTGTAACAAGCGAAGAAGCAGAACAGCTGATAAACAGTGGATACAGATTTGTTGGAACACTTCCAAACGGCAAAGTAATAGTGCAAAAATGATCAGTGCATAAAAAAATCAGTCTCTGAATGATTTAATACATCTAGCGCAACAAAAACACAAATGATAATTTGTGGTGTAGATGATGCTGGAAGGGGATCCGTACTAGGCCCACTTGTCATAGCAGGAGTATCTATCGAACGCACAAAGATAAAACACCTGTCAGAAATCGGAGTTAAAGATTCAAAACAGCTTAGTCCTAAAATGCGAGAAACACTGTATAAAAAAATTATTGCTATTGTGGACGACTATTACGTTGCAAGAATTTCTCCTAAAATAATAGATGAAAGCGTTCACAAGAACCAACTAAACCACTTGGAAGCAAAATACATGGCTAAAGTAATTGCAAAATTGCAACCGGATTCTTCCTACGTTGATTCATGTGATGTAAACCCGGTTAGGTTTGGTAAAGAAATTTCAAAGCTTGCCAATTCTGGTAGAATCTTTTCACGACATCATGCTGATAGTAGATTTGCTGTAGTTTCCGCAGCTTCTATTGTGGCAAAAATAAGTAGGGACAGAGAAATTGAAAAACTTCGAAAAAAATACGATCTAGGAAGTGGATATCCATCTGATTCTAAAACTATGAAATTTATCAAGGACTGGATCTTGAATCATAATAAAACGCCAGAGTTTGTGCGTAAAAGCTGGAAGCCAGTGAAAATAATGATGAATCCAATCTAACCCAGATATCTTGCAATTGCCATTCCGTGGTCTTTTTCATAGGGATCTAGGTTTATTTCCTGAACCATCTCAAAATTGGGACCTAGTTTTTTAATTTCATTTCGTATTACTTGGGCAGGTTCTTGCACTACATCAATACTTCTTGTTTTAATTACAAGCATCAAATAACCACCTTTTTTTAGATAAGTTTTACAATTAAGAATGGCTATCTCAGTTTGATCTGGTTGTGCAATATCGACATAGACAACGTCTACTGTTCCATATACAGAAAAATATTCTTTTGGTTGTCTTGCATCTTGTAAAATGGGAACAATGTTTGATCTGAATGACGCTACTCTGTCCAAAAAGTCTCGTGCAACTCTGCTTGCATGCTCTACACAAAAGACAATGCCATTTGGTCCTACAATATCTGAAACATGACTTGCGGTAGTTCCAGTTGAAACTCCAAGATAAAGAATTCTTGATTTTCTAACAATTGGCAAACTTTCAAGACCATTCATGATTGCTGCTGCAAGCTTACTTCGGAAGGGATCCCACGCCCTAAACTCTTCATCTTTAATTTTTACTAACTTTTCTTTATAGACTTGGTTCCCGGGGACTAGATTTATTGTAGCGAGTCTTTTTTCACCATCTATTTTAACCCAAAAAATATTATCTTCTTCGTTTTCCAAACTTTCTCTTTTTTCCTTTCTTCCAATCGTCTCTTTGCTTACCTTGCTCTCCACCAAATCTTCTTCCACCTTGTGGACGATCTCCACCAAATCTTCTTCCACCTTGTGGACGATCTCCACCAAATCTTCTTCCACCTTGTGGACGATCTCCCCCAAATCCCCTTTGCCCTCTTGAATAACCACTATCATATTGTTTGGCTCTCAGAGTTTCTTTTTCACTTGGTTCTTTGTATTTTTCACCTATCTCAGTAATTCTTACATTTAACTTCTCAAATAACATCTGATTCTTTCCAGCACCATAGACATCTACACGAGCAGCAATAGCTGCTTTGGCAGCAATTGCCCTTGCAATCTTACCACGTTGCCATCTTGGTGCAGCGTGTACCAAAGTATGCTGAAAGAGTAACCCGTGTTTTGGTGGCTGTGCACCAGTCTTAAGAGAGCGAAAAAGTGCTTTCTCAGCTCCGAGGATCTGTATAGTACTTGCAGGCATTGATGATAGTCTTTTAAGACTTCCAGCTCTTGCAAGAATTCTTGCTCCGACTGCAGTTCCAAGTATGCCGGCAATGTTTGGAGCTATAGCTTCCATTTGAGTCTCTACATGTTTTTCTAAATTACTTCGCAATTCAAAAAGTTCCAAAATCTGTTTTGCAATTACTTGAACAATTGCTAGGTTTTCATCTGAAATCTGTCCCCCCTTACTTTTGTTTTGTAAAAGAGAAAGCATTTCCACCTTTGTTTCAGGAAATCCCGCATCCGTGTAAACATTTTGAGTAATGTTGTCTCTTTTACCCGCTAGAACAATTTTTGAGTAGCCTATTATGCTATCAATAAGATTATCGAGCTCTGGAAAATGTAATCCGTACCACTCTCGCAGTCTGGAACTAAGTGCGTTTATTATCTTGTCAATTTCGTCCAATGTGTTTATTGTCTGAATTATGTGCAAATCAGGACTTTCTGAAGTTTCGGTTACTCTAGATGAAGAAAGCTGAATAGCAAAATCTCGTAGCTTTGCTCTTGCATCTGACTCATCTTTTGCAAAACCAGAATCAACAAGAACTCTTAGCTTTGAAGATTGTATGTGATCTATCTTGGCCTCTTCCATCAATTCTGTATCTATTGAATTTTTTTTCAAAATCTTTAACAATGAAGAATCATTAACAAAAATTCCAGAACCGATTTTTGAAAGAACCTCTTGTAATTGAGGTATATCTGCATTTTCCTTTTTTATTTCAACATATTCTTTTGCAGAGTTTGAAAATGGAATGGATTTTACACATGTATTTTCATTAAATACTGCAATTCCTAATTCTGTTAAAATAACAAAATGCATATTCACAGTTTTCCAACGCCTTACTAAAAAAGGTAACATTCTAGGCGGGTTCTACATTAACTGTTATAAGAGAACAATTTTTTATAATTAGAAGTGAAGCCTGATATCTCAACTCAAGTGGGTGCGATTAAGATTGAACGACCCACAATGCTTGCCTCGGGAATTTTGGGTATATCACTTGAGGTTTTTGATCGTCTATATAAAGACGGAGCAGGAGCAGTAGTTACAAAATCACTAAGCAAAGAACCTTGGGAAGGTTATCCAAATCCTACTGTTGTTGGTGTAAAAACAGGTTATCTTAATGCTGTAGGTCTTTCAAACCCCGGTGCTCCATACTTTGCAAAAATGATTTCATTAAATAAAACAGTTCCAATTATTGTTAGTCTTGTTGGTTCAATTCCTGAAGACTTTGTTTTTATGATTAAACAATTTGAAAATGTCAAAATTCTTGGATACGAGCTTAACTTGTCATGCCCTCATGTGGAAAAAGTGGGATTAGAAGTAGGAGATGATCCTGAGCTTGTACATAAAATAGTAAGATCTGTAAAATCACAATCCAAAGTTCCGGTAATAGCAAAAGTAGGACTGGGCTCTTCAGACTATCTAGAAACTGTCCGAGTAGCTTGCGAATCTGGTGTTGATGCAATTACTGCAATAAACACTGTTCGTGCCATGGCAATTGATGTAGAAACAACAAGACCTATTCTTAGTCACAAAATAGGAGGTCTGTCTGGCTCTGCAATAAAACCAATTGCAGTAAGATGTGTTTACGAGATTTCATCAAAGTTTGATATTCCTGTTATTGGGTGTGGAGGAGTATCAAACTGGGAAGATGCAATTGAATTCATACTTGCTGGTGCAAGTGCAGTACAGATTGGTAGCGTACTAGTAGACAAATGGGTTGGTGTATTTTCAGAAATTAATAGCGGCATATCAAAATATATGGAAAAGAAAAATTTTTCAAAGATAAAGGAGATGGTTGGAATTGCAAAGAAATTCTGATGCGCCGACAATTGTAAAGATCGAAAAAATAATAGATGAAACTCCAACTGTGCGAACACTTGTCTTCTCAGACGAAGTTCTTTCTAATGTTTTACCTGGACAATTTGCCATGGTTTGGATTCCAGGAATAAATGAACTTCCTATGAGCGTAATGATATCACAGGAAAAAGGAAAGGCAGCATTTACTGTAAGAAAACACGGTATAGCATCAACTGAACTTTATTCACTCAAAACAGGAGAACAAATTGGAGTTAGAGGTCCATACGGTAATTCTTTTACCATAAAACAAGGCAAGATTCTGCTTGTAGGAGGTGGCACGGGTTTAGTTCCATTGATTCGCCTACTGACATTTCTTAAAAAAACAGATGACGTTACATTACTTATTGGTTCAAAAACAAAAAATGAAGTATTTTTTGAAAAAATGGCAAATCAAATTCTTGAACATAATAAACATCAGGTAATAATAGCGACAGAAGACGGTTCATATGGAAAGTCTGGACTTGTCACACACATCATGGAAAATTTACTCTCTGAAACAAAATTTGATGCAGTTTATACCTGTGGGCCAGAAAAAATGATGCACAAAGTAGTACAACTTGCATCGTCAAAAAATATTCATGTTCAAGCAAGCATTGAAAGAATGATGAAATGTGGTATGGGCATATGTGGGAGCTGTTGTTTTGGTGAAGTTCTGGCATGTAGAGACGGTACTGTATTTGATGGTAAATATCTCCTCACAAACAAAGAATTTGGTTATACTCATAGAAATAAGGCAGGAATGCTTGAAGACTACTAGTCTTGTTTGTAAATACTGGAAAGGTTAAAAAGCCATAAGAATCACTCAAAATTTGAAAATTGGCTCATCCGAAAATTGTTTTGACAGCTGATCGTACATTAATGTCTCCTTATCGTGGAATTTCTCTAGCTACTTTCTTTGGCTGTGCACCAGCAATAGATCCACATAGACCAAAAAATAGCTTTTGGTATTATATCTTAAAAGATCAGGTGACTCCAAAAGTTTTGTTTGATTTCATATGTAACCCAATCGGTCACAAAAATGGTATTGCCGATCTTGCTCCGTATGGATTAAGAAAAGTAGAGGCTGCACTTTTGCGAGATGGCTTTAAGCGCGAAGATGTAGTTGTAGCACATCCAGATCATGTAGAAAAATTCATTGGCCCAGAAACCCAAGTGGTTGGAACATACGAAATGGATCCTCTGGGAATGGGACCAGTAACTATGACCTTCACATATGGTCGCAAACAAATGTCATATGATGAATTTTACAACAGAGACTTGCACCTGAGAATTAATGCTGCAAAGAAAAAAAACGGCAGCAACGCCAAAGTAATTGCTGGAGCATCTGGCACTTGGCAGTATAATTATGATCCAAAAAAAATTCAAGAATATGGACTATATGCAGTTCTAGAAGGTGAATTGGGAGGTATTGGTCCAGAAATTGATGGACATGCAGGAGAATTTTTCAATCATCTAATGAACGGCGATTTTGAAAACATGAATCCTTTTGCAAAAAGCGATTTTAAAGTTGACATTAAAGAATTTGGAAACGGTGAAAACAAATATCACGGGAGATTTGTCCACTACTGGGACGAGCCTGATATTGATGAAATTCCTAACATAGTTGAGCCAAGCATGCACGGAATGGTTGAAGTAATGCGTGGATGTGGACGAGGATGCAAGTTTTGTGATGTAACACTAAGACCTTTGAGATACTATCCTCCGGAGAAAGTCAAGCAGGAAATAGAAATCAACATAAAAAAAGGCGGTTCAAAATCTGCATGGCTTCATAGCGATGATATTTTTGTTTATGGATTAGATCCAAGAAAAACCAAGAACATGGCTCCTAACAGAGACGCTCTGGAAGAGCTTTTCAGTGCAGTAATGTCAACTGGAATTGGACACACAAACCCAACACATGGCACACTGGCAGGTGCAATAGCAGATGAAAAACTGATTCCAAACATTTCAAAAATTATCAAAGCAAGTGCAGATAATAAAATAGGAATTCAATGTGGATTTGAGACAGGAAGTCTAAGGTTAATCGGTAAATATGCAGATAGAAAACTTTCGCCATACAAACCAGAAGAATGGCACTGGGTTGTAAAAGAAGGAGTAAAAACTCTTAATGAAAATCACTGGATTCCTGCATTTACATTGATTATGGGATTAGACAACGATGAAACCGAAGATGATGCGTGGGAAACAATCAGAATAATCAGTGAATTAGAACAAGAACAACCAGAATCCATGTTTACCGCAACTCCATTAACATTTGTTCCAATAGGATTGTTAGAAAAATCAGAGTTCTTTGATATAGGAAATGAAATGGATGCTGCACAACTTGGTGTCATGTACAAGACCTGGCAACACAACTTCAAATATGGAATTCAAAAATTCATGGACAAGACTGGACATAACAATTCATTTAAGAGAAAGGCATTTACCGGTTTGGCAAGAACATTGGGTGGAGTGCCACTAAGCGCAATGGAAAAATACGCAAGACGAAAAGGAAGAGATCACGAGCAAGTTATTGAGAAAATCAAAGCGAAATACTGGTAAGATCCAAATACATAAATTGAATTAGGGAAAAGTTGATTCGTGCCAACTCACGGTTCGCTTACAAAAGCAGGAAAAGTTAGAGGCCAAACACCAAAGGTCCAAGCAAGAGAAAGACATGGAATTATTTCCAGCATGAGAAATAGAGAAAATTTTAGAAAAAGATTTCAATTAAAAAGAGTTCCTGGACAAAACAAACCAGGACAACGAAGAAAAAGAAAGTAGTATAAGAAATTCTGTTAAAATTATAATTATATTCGTAAACCATCTTTTTACTATGTTGACATAACCAGATAATTATGCAATTTCTCAATACATCATACTCTTATATTATTACGTACAACTCTCATTATGTCTCTGTCTACAACTGGATCATGCAAGAAATGTGGATATCAAGCAAAGCCTAGGAAAGATTATCATGTCGGTATGGACGCTCCTATTTGTCCAAAATGCCACAATGAATTAACCTAGAACAATCAAACTGACAAGGTAGCAGACCTGTTTTATGGAACTATCAAGTTAATGAGATTTTAAATTTGTAGAGCATCTGGAGATGAGTTTAACTTTCCATGATTTTAAAAAAATTGGCTATGTTTTTTTCATTAACTAATTCACCTAATTGGGATTTGATTTCATTTATGATGTAATCATAATCTTCCTTATACACATCTTTGAGTGTGATTCTCAAATATTCTGGGTGTTCGTAACAATCCCTAATCGTGCAGTCATAATGAGAATTAAGTTTGGCTACTAGTAAATTATATTTGGTATTTCCCATGCTCATCAAAACTACTTCCAAACATGATATTAGAACAATTTTGTTTTGTTCATTAAAATTCAACCATCGTTTTATTCTTTTAATTGATATAAGTATTTCCAAAGCTGGAAACAATCAGAATTTTTCAAAATTAAATTAGAAAACTATATTACATGATTTTTTTAAGAAATGATTTGATTAAAATTTAACAGAATATTATTTCATACAAAATATCTAACAAACTATGATATATCAGCATAATTTTGTTTGTTCTGTAGTATAATGACATCCAAATGCTTTTCAGTTTGAATGGGGTTTTTTATTTGATGGTTTTAGTACCTTCGCCAAAATTTTTTATTTTATCCGTACTACTTTCAGGTCTCCTTGTAAACGGTATGATTGTTCCTTCTTTTGCAGTTCCACCTATTCCAACCGTTTGTGATAGTTGTGCAACCCACCAGATATTTCAAAGGAATTTATCGCCTTTAAAACAATTCAAAGACGGTATTCCATTACCAAATATATTTTGCAAGTCTGGATTAGTTCTTGTTTTCAAAATATCAGATGGTTCTCCTGCATGTATGAAATCAGAAACAGCACAGAAACTTGTTGAACGTGGATGGGGGGTGCTAAATGAACAAACGGTTTGGTTTGAATATACGCCTCTTCAATGTCAACAAACCCCTTGGGATGAACATTGGAACAAATTAGAATCAGCACGTAATATGACATCCGTCATGTATAGAGGTCCAGAACTTGGAGTTATCAAGATGTATTTCAAAGATCAAGGAATTGTAATCATAGATGCTAAATATACTCCTGCGATGCAAACGTCATCAGAACCACGTAAAACTTGTGGGGAACCAATTAATTACTATGCATTTTATTTTCTTGTTTCTGAATCGGATGCAAATAAAATGTCAAGTCTAGGGTACAAGAAACTAGATGTAATGCCATCTAGTTCTCTTTCTGTAGAAGGTTTAAGATAGGCTAATCAACCGACGATTTTTGACAGGTTTAAGATCCGACGACAACTTGACAGCACCACAAAACAGGTACTGTTAACTCTTAGGTATATGGAAAAACGTGTTAATTATCGGTTGATAAGCACGAAATAAAGGAATAAAGGAAATATAGTAGACTATAGAAAACTATAGTAGAAAGTCTCCAAGTGGGTTTGGAATCCCAAACGGGCTGTTAAGCTTCCGTAGTGTGATGAGGGAAGTTCCCACTTGAAGACAATTATTCTTTGTTTGATTTTGTTTTTAAGGCGTTCGGTTGAGCTAAGTTTTTTCATATTGGTTTTTTGCGTTTTGAATGATCGTCAACCACTTGTTATCTCCTTGAATCTCTATTCCGCACTTTTCTGAAGGTGTTTTGCCATCTAGTGCCATGTGTGGTCTAAGGTAGTTATGATACATCTGATAGCCACCAATCAAGACGGAATCTTTTTTCTTAATTCCACGTACTACTTTTTCTCTATCCCTAAATTCTCCGTTCATCCTTTCCATCTTGTTATTGTTCATGTCACCTTGCAATCTAATGTGTTTGATGTGTAGTGTTCTTTTGGTTCTATCAATCTCCCAAAATTCCTTTTGGTAAGCTTCTGCGTAGGATCTCAATCCATCCGTGATTATTACTTTGGGTTTTGTCTGTGTCACTTCCTTGCCTTTTCTGAATAGACTACTTGCGTCATGCTGTTCTTTGGTGTCTGCTACCTCTTGGGCAATCCAGAATCTAGTCTCATCATCCATCAACGCGAATACGTATTTCAAATCGCCTTTTACCTTAACCCATACCTCATCAGCTCTCCATGTATCCCCTACTTGTGGAACTATCTTGTCTAGGTATTGTTGCATTAGTTTTGTATATTTTCCAATCCATTTGTAGATGGTAACATGGGATACGTCTGAACCCTGTAATCTCAAGAACTTCTGGACGTTTCTTAGAGATTCACCTGTAAAGTACAACTGCATAGCTGAGGTTACTGCTTTTTGATCGTGCTTCATCTTTTCAAATCCAAGATTTACACTAAATGTTCTATGACAGTCAAAACAAATGAATCGTTGAATGTCACCGCTTTTGTTATGTCTGATTCCAAATTTTTTGACGTTGTGAGAATGGCAAAAGATACAGTCAGATATTGTAATTGGTTGTATGACTAGCTTGTTTCGTTCTCTTACTTCCTCTCTAATCTTGATACTAAATTCAATGGCGTGAATGTGCTTACAGCAAATCCTTCTGAAAGTGTAGTCAGGACAAGTACATTTCCATATGCCATCAGTCTTTATTACATTGTATTCCCGTTTTGTAGTCTGGGATTTTACGTGATAGAAGTTATCAGATACTCTGATTAGATCACTTTTTAGTGCTATCTCTTTTCCCTTTTGTTCACGTATGTTTTCAATCATACTACTAGTATTACGTAATACCCTACTTAAATGTATGTGATAACTATTATATACTACTATAATACTATATACATTATGAAAGATGATAACGCTAAAAGAGTTACAACCTCTATCAAGATAGATCCTGAGATATGGAAAGAGGCAAAGATAGAAGCTATTCAACGAGAAATGGATTTGTCAGAATTGGTTGAAGGTGCATTAAAGAAGGAACTTAGGAAAAAATAAGACATGTCATATCCTGCTGAAGTACGAAAAAAAATTATGGAAACTTCAGATTTCTTAGAACAGGCTTCTAAACATTATGCTGAAGCAGGATATTTGATGGAAGATGGTAGAGACAAGCATTTCACTGAAGGGATAAGTAAATCGGCTTTTTTCCTGAGTGATTTGTATAGACTCATTCATGGTCTTATGATAGACTCTAACATATTATTTGAAGCAATAGAAAAATTGCCAAAAGGTGTTGAGTTTGATAATTTGAAGGCTCAAATAGAAAAAATGAAGGAAGGTCGTGAGGAAGTAGCCCTTCAAATCCCACAAAATATCGAGAATGAACTTAAGGAATGGTTACAGGAAAGAGAAAGAGCAAAGAAAGCACAAGGACAGTATGTAAAATGAATCAAATACAATTACAGCGTATGGGAGAACTGAATGCAGAATTATTTACTTGTGTCACCAGAATACTTAGATCCATAGATGATTATTGCGAGAAATATCATATTTCAATTCCTGACGATCCTAAAGTAGAATATCTCGTAGAACAAGCATTATCTCTTATTTACGAGATAAATGGAAGAACACCTACCAACCGAAAATTAACAGATAGAAAATCAACCGACAAGTTACCACCACCACCACCACAAAACAATATCTTTAATAGGTACCCGTACCGTACCATACGGTAAGATGGATGAAGTAAGATTAGACAGTTTGGATGGGGTCGGCCCAGTAACTACCAAGAAGCTAAATGATGCTGGTATTCATAACATAATGGATCTGCTAGTAAGAGGTCCAGTGGATATAGCAGAGATCACTGGAATGGAGTTTGATACTGCAGCAAAACTAGTAACCAAAGCAAGAGAGTCTCTTATAGAATCTGGACAACTTCAAAAAGAATTTGTTAGTGCTACCGAAATTTACAAAAGAAGACAGGATATTGGAAAGATTTCTACTAATACAAATGCATTAGATATGTTATTTGACGGTGGAATTGAAACCCAAGCTGTCACAGAAGTTTATGGTGAATTTGGTTCTGGAAAAACACAGTTTTGTCATACAATGTGTGTCAATGTTCAAAAACCAAAAGAAGAAGGCGGTCTAGATGGAGGAGTTTTATATATTGATACTGAAAATACATTCAGACCTGAAAGAATTGTTTCTATAGCAAAAGCAAAAGGTCTTGATCCAGCAAAAGCATTAGATAGAATTATTGTTGCCAAAGCATACAATAGCTCACACCAAGAGCTGATAATGCAA
>JACQCT010000017.1 GCA_016201435.1 Nitrososphaerota archaeon
AATTGTCAAGTATCACGTTAAGCTCAGCTTTGACGTCGATGGATTGGTTGAAAAGGCCGACATAATAGGCGCAATTTTTGGCCAAACAGAAGGACTGCTTGGACCAGAGATGAACCTAAACGAACTTCAAAAAGTATCGAAGGTCGGTAGGATAGAAGTCAACACTACGGCATCGTCTACTCAAACAAAAGGTGATGCCTTGTTACCTATGAGTACTGATATCAACACTGCTGCTTTAATTGCAGCAGCTATTGAAAGCATTGACAAAGTTGGGCCATTTGTAGCTCATTTCAAATTAGAAGCAATAGATGATGTTCGCTCTGCAAAGAAAAAAGAGATTGTTGACAGGGCAAAAGATATCGTACAAAAATGGTCTACTAAAACAATTAGCGAAGGAGAGGAGATGCTAAAAGATGTATCAGAAGGTGGAGGTGGAAAACTAGCTACATTTGGAAGAGAAAAACTGGCATGCGGTTCTGGTGTTTTTGATTCTCCATGGATAATTTTGGTTGAAGGAAGAGCCGATGTAATTAATTTACTAAGAGCTGGATATGATAATGCACTTGCAATTGAAGGTGCAAGAATAGATGAATCCATTAAAGAACTATGTAGTTCAAAATCAAAAGTTGTTGCATTTTTAGATGGTGACAGAGCTGGTGGGTTCATACTAAAAGAACTCAAATCTCTTGTTAACGTTGATGTGATTCACCGTGCACCTGAGGGAGTTGAAGTTGAAGAACTAACACCAATACAGATTGTGGAAATTTTAAAGGACACTGCAGAGGACATGAAAAAAGAGACAGTAAAACCAAAGTTACAAGATCCAAAAGATGAATCAATTGCAAACGTTGCAAAAAAAGTTTATCCAGATCTTAATGAATCGCTTGAGGCAGTAGCACTAAATGAAGACCTTGGTGAACTTTTCAAGGTTCCAGTAAGTGAAGTTGTAGGAAAACTTTCTCCTGGCTCTGGTATAAAATATCTTGTTTTAGATGGAATCATTACACAAAGACTGATTGATGCTGCAAAACAAGCAGGAATAGAGTGCGTTATAGGTCATAGGATGGCTAACCTAAAATCTGCTGACGGTATGGTACTAAAAACATTTACAGAGCTGGGCGTAGCCTAAGTTTTAATGCCAGAACTCAAAGTTCAACACATACTTACACTAGCAGAGCTTTTAGCAAAAGGTGCCAGACATAACTTTGTTACAATCACAACATTGTCACTAGGAAAAAGTATAAACAAATCACAACAAGCTGCATCAAAACATCTTTTGGAATTAGAACGAGACGGATATGTCGAGAGAATGCGAAGCGGGCAGCGAGTCTCTGTTAGAATCACAACTAAAGGCCACATAGAAATGGCAAGAATATCTACAATTTTAAAATCAAGCTTGGAATCTTCACCATCTTATATAGAATTTAAAGGTACAATAGTTTCTGGCATGGGAGAGGGCGCATACTACATGTCAATGAAAGGATATGCAAAACAGTTTAAATCAAAACTTGGTTACATCCCATTTCCTGGGACGCTAAATGTTAAACTAAAAGATAAGGAATTCATCGAGGCAAAACGTACTCTTGACACACATTCTGGAATAATGATCAATGGATTTTCTGATGACAAGCGAACGTATGGTTGGGTGAAATGCTATCCTTCAAAAATCAACAATTCGACTGATGCTGCATTGATTACTTTGGAGAGGACACATCATGATGACTCTGTTATAGAATTAATTTCAAAAGAAAACATCAAAAAAACAACAAAGCTATCAACCGGCTCACAGATCTCAATCAGAGTGCCGATTCGTTCAAAATAACAATACTAAACTAGTTATTGACCCCGTGTCAAGGGAACTGATGGTATTTGTTTGGATTGGTATTGGAATAGGAATTTTAGCAGTCACAGTTTTGGTCCTAAAAATAATAAAATCACCCAGCAACAGCTTCATTACTCTTAGATGTAAAATATGTGGTCTTAAGACAAACGGCTTAAAGTGCCCTCTATGTGAAAGTGAAAAAAAAGCAATTTAAAATAAGTTAAAACTTTCACACGATTATGTTCTGTAGATAGAGCTACCATACTCATTTTCTATTTTAGAGCTTTTAATGTCCGGTATGGGGGATTGTAATCTTGCAATGCTCACATTAACATTAATTTTTCTGCATCCATCAGTTATGAATTTCTCTTGGTGAACTTGATCGTATCCTAATGCTATGATATCAGGTTTTACATGTGCTACAGTCTTGAAAATATCTCCTTCGTGCCCAACTACTGCATAATTCACCATTGAAAGCGAACTTACCAAATCTTGTCTTAATTCCATGTTGTGAAGAGGTATTCTACTCTTCATTTTCTGTGCTGTCTGGTCTGTTGCTATTACAACAACTAGTACATCTCCCAGAGCCTTTGCAGCTCGTAATGTGTGTAAATGACCAGGATGTATTATGTCAAAGACTCCGCCTGCCAAAACAACTCTTAGTGAAGATCTACCTAACTCTGTAAGTGTTTTTTTATCCGATTCAACTATTCCATGTTTTACAAATGACTCTATCTTTGCCTTGAGATGATCAGGATTTACAGGAAGCTTCCTTCGAATTATTGAGATAGGATCATCTTTTGAAAGAGCGGCTACGTATAATGCTGAAATTATTTCCTTATCAAGTGCATCCAACTATATCACTAAAACAAGATTCCTACCCTTGATTCATCTATAAACTCTATGCCCACGGGTCCATCCCTTTTGAAAATCTCAAGGCGTCTATTAGTCCCTCTGCATATCCTATGCTTAATACTGCAAGCTCCTCCTTTCCTTCACTTTGAAACTTTTCAGCATCTTCCAAGTAAAGATCAGCATTTTCTAAAACAGATTGGAGCGATTTATCGTCCTTGAATTGTTTTGTTACTTCCTCTAATGCCTTTCTAGCTTTTGGAATATATTTTTGGAGCATCTGATCTGAAATTTTTTTAATTTTTGAAGAATTATCAAACGGTTCATCAAGACATTTTGCAAGAACTTTTAGTGCATCATATTCTGTAAAATGCATCTTTCCTGGTACTATAATTGTGTGTGGTGGCTTACCAAAATTTGTCTTTTTAAGTGTGGATAATTTTCCTGCTACTATATTTTGATTTTTTGCACCAATCCTTGATGCCACTATTGCAAAACTTGATTCGTCAACGACATTTCTTTTTTGTTCTTTTTCAACCAAAAGTAGATTCGTTAATGCATCTTTTGGCTCCAAGAAGAATTTTTTATCATTGTTGTATTCTAATATTATTATAGTGTGGCTTCCAGCTATGAGATTTTGATAAATTGTATAATATACACTAGGGATTGACTGCTTCTCATTCATCATGGTTACAGGCTTTCCCAATTTGTAATAATGTAAACCGCATTCTCCAACAAGGGATGTAATAGCAGACGCAGCATGGATTGTTTTTGTTTTAATTTTTTCCAAAATGGCTCTCGTTCTCAATTCTATGTGAGTTGTTGCTATGTAGGGGTCTCCATATGAGACAAGTACAACATTTTTCTTTTTTGCCTCTTTGAGAATCGCCTTTCCGTCCTCTACCATCCATCTTGGTGCTGTTTTGAACTCGCCTTTTACCATCTTTTTAATTTTTAGCATTTCTGACTGTGGGATAGGGCTAGTAAATATTTCAAAAAACACTACGTCTGCACTCTTTAGTATTTTCAATGTATCAAGACCTATTCCATCAGGACCAGAAATTCCTAGACCTACAAACCAAAGCATAATCGAATTTCAGATTTTGGCTATTTTGAGCTTCGTATTATTTATACGGAGGCTTGCCATGTAATCTTTTTAAATGGTAAAGCATCTGCTTGAAAACTTCGATACTCCTAAGATATTCATCTACTGAAACCCGTTCATCAATTGTATGTGATGCATGAGGATCTCCTGGACCATATGTAACAACAGGTATGTTCAATGTATTTCCAATTATGTTCATATCACCGGTTCCAGTTTTTCGGATTAACTGCGGTCTTGCTTTTTCAACATCTAGTACTCCCAAAGTTAATGCCCTTACAAGTGGAGAATTATGCGGTGCCTCAAATGGTTCTGTTTCATCAAGTACAGAATAAAATGCATTAACTCCTTGTTTTTTTGCAACATCTTGTACTGTAGTTGCTATTTTTTCTCCAACTGTTTTGCAGTTCATGTTTACTGGAATCCTGATGTCCATTATCGCATCACATTCTAGCGCTGTTACATTGTGACTAGTTCCTCCCTTTATCTCAGTTAAAGTAGCAGTTAGGATCATGCCCTTTGGTTTGTCCGATTGATTTGCCTCTAGTGCATCTTTGAGTTCTTTAATGAACACATATGATTCATCTATCGCATTTTTTGCAAGCCATGGAGCACTAGCATGTGCACTATTTCCTACATTTACTTTGAGATTTATAGCAATTCTTCCCTTGTATGCTATTGTTATATTTCTAATTCCACTTGGTTCGCCAAAGATGGCATAATCAATATTGAGTTTTTGTTTAACCAAACTTTTGATCCCAGTTGCATTCCCTTCTTCATCTACTACTGCAGCAAATACTACAGTTCCACTGTTGTTTTGAATAGAAGCTGCGGCAAGAAGCATTGCCATAAGTGGAGCTTTTGCATCAGAGGCACCACGTCCATAAATGTATCCGTTGTCATTTTTTACTTTTATTTTACCTGGCACTGTATCCATATGTCCACACAAAAGAATTTTTGGAGCGCCAGCTCCTTTTGTTGCAATAAGATTTCCAACCTCGTCGATATGAATATTTTCAAATCCCAAATCATCACACTTGTCTGCTAAAAATTCTGCAAGAGGTTTTTCTGCAAGTGAAGGAGTGTAAAGCCTAAGTGCCTTCTCAAGCATCTTTACTGAAAACCTTGGTGTTACTGTAATTGAAGAGTCCAATTCTTATTTTCTCGACTGTAGTGCGTAATCTATCATCATTGCTGGAATATCTACACCAGTAACTCTGACGGTATTTTTGTATTCTGTTGTGTTGTTTACTTCATGTACAACTAGGCCTTTTTCTTTACTTTCCATTAGATCTACTCCTACTATCTGACCGTATACAGCATTTTTTGCCTTGATACAAATATCTTCCAATTCTTTTGTCACCTTGCACACTTCGGCTCTTCCGCCAAGTGCCATATTTGTTTTCCATTGCCCATCTCCAGAGTATCGATATATGGCAGCAACCACCTTGTCTCCTACCATGATCGCTCTGATGTCTCGGGGGGGTCTTTGTACAAATTCTTCTAAATAATATACTTGGTAAATTGGGTACATCCTCTCTCTACTTTCCATTATTCCTTCGGCAGAATCGCGGTCCTTTAGCAGTGCAATCATTCTTCCCCAACTGCCTACAGTTGGTTTGAGCACCATTGGGTATCCACTCTTTTCTAGAGCTTCTAGTGCAGCTTCTTCGGAAAAGGCAACTGCACTAAATGGTGTTGGTATGTTTTGTTTTTGCAAAAGCATATGTGTAAACAGTTTGTTTCCGGCAAAGATGCTAGTGTTTAAAGAATTTATCACATTTACCCCCTTTCCTTCTAATGCTGCTGTTGAGTGAAGACTACGATAGTAACTAACACATCTTTGTAATACTGTATCAAAATTATCATTCCCTTTGTCTAAATCTAGAAATAAATTCTTACAGTCCACCATCTTTATGTCGATGCCTTTTTTCTCGCCTGCATCAAAGAGTGCTTTTTCTTCCCACCTGATGGCGTCGTAAAGAATCGATAAACCTGAACTCACTGGCCCCAGTCCTCACCAACAGTTTGTGCTGGTTTCAACTCAAAGCCGGTAGATCCTTTTACGAGTTCAAAGCTTGCGCCACAATCCGGGCATGTTATTATTTCTCCTTCCATGGAATCTTTTGGGGGTGCTATGTTTGCATCACATTCTAAACATTTCATATTATTTTCCTGCTTTTATCTTCACTTGGGTGTCATTAATTATCTTTCTTTCCAGTCTATCGTCTAATGGAATTTCAAGCAAGTCTCCCATTCGCAAATTCTTAAGACCTGCTGCAACAGCTTTGGCATGTTCATCATTTTGTTCTAAACCTAAAAGTGACATTAGATATGCTGCACCGTTTTTACCAGCCAGTTCCCCAAATACGATTCTTCTCCTGTTTCCCACTACTTTGGGGTCAATTGGCTCGTATGCAGCAGGATTTCTAAGAATCGCCGCCAAATGAGTTCCTGCTTTGTGTTTATAGGCAGTAGCACCAACTATTGGCTTGGAATCATATGGTCTGATAGTAGTATATTGTTCGATTAACCTTGAGAGATCCATTAACATATCTAATCTGAAACTGTTTGGAGATTTGTAAAGATAGGATAATGCAATTGCAGTTTCTGCTAACGCGGGAATTCCTGTCCTTTCACCAATCCCGTCTATTGTAGTATGAATTTGATCTGCTCCAGCATCACAACCGGCAAATGCATTTGCTAATGCTAGGCCAATATCATTATGACAGTGTACATCAAGCGGTGTTTTTATTTGGTCACGAACTGTTTTTACTAAATTATACATTCCATTTGGGCGCATTATTCCTACCGTATCTGGAATGCTTATTCTATCAACTCCAACTTCTTCAATTGCCTTACACATCTTTATTAAAAATTCTGGCTCTGCTCTACTAGCATCTTCCATTGTAAATCTCATCTTAAGTCCATGTGACTTTGCATATTCTACAGTCTCAACTGCTCTGTGTAATGCCTCTTCTCTAGTTATTCTTAATTTATCTTTTAGATGTATGTCTGACATTCCAAGATATGTGGCCATCCATGTTGCATCACAATCAAGTGCAATATCGACATCTTCTTTTAATGCGCGTACATGTGCTACAATATCTGCTCTTAATCCTTGTTTGATTATTGTTTTTGTTGCTTCCTTATGATCACTTGATACAACTGGAGAAATTTCAATTTGATCAACACCAAAATAATCAAGCATCCATGCAATTTGGATTCGTTGTTTGTTTGAGAATGTAACTCCTGGATGTTGTTCTCCTTCTCTTAAAGTGCTATCTAGGACATGAATTTTCTTTGGTTTTACTCCAATTTCATTATATTTGTATGCGTAGTAATTCGGATCATCCATTGCTGATCTAGTACAAAAAACTGATGAATATAAACATATTCGTACAGAAATCGGCTGTTTTTAGAATATCTACGCCGCTTTTCGGCATTATGGATAAAAAAGATCCGAACTTCGTTTTTTAGGTTACAGTACGTAAAATGATGACTGTGTTAGTATCAAACACACCAGGAACTTTGCGTAAAGAATCTATGCACACATTTATGTCTGTAATGGTAGGTGCTCTGATTATAACTGCAATATCATACTGTCCAGTAATTTCATAAACAGTGTGAACACCGTGTAGCTTTGTTAATTTTGCTGAAACTTTGGATGTGTCAGTTGCGGAATCTACAGAAATCAAAATGATTGCACTCGTTGCATTTGCATCTCCTGTTTCTACTGTGAATTTTTTTATAATTCCACCATCAGTAAGATTTTTTACTCTTCTTCTTACTGCAGATTCAGAAAGACCTATCTTCTGTCCTATAACTACAAACGATTCTCTAGAATCTTTTTTTAATATTTCAATGATTGAATCATCTGTTTTGTCTCTAGACATTTCTCCTTTTTTCCTCTTTTCCTAGTATCACATCTAATGTTTCTAAAGCTTTGGTTATATCTGATTCAGAAATGACAAGCGGTGGCAACAATCGCAATATGTTCTTTCCAGAATACAAAAGTAAAAGGTTGTTTGCTATCCCATCGAACAAAATATCTTTTACTTCAAATTTCATTTCTACTCCAATCATCAAACCCTTGCCTCTAATCTCTCGAACTATTTTGTGTTTTTCCTTTAATCTTTCTAATCCTTCTCGAAATAGTTTTCCCATTTTTGCTGCATTTTCAACTAAACTATCTTGTGTCAAGGCTTCAATTGAAGCAATGCCTGCAGCACATGAAAGAGGATTTCCTCCAAAAGTAGATGATTGTTCGCCTTTACCTATACATGCAAGAATATCTTCTCGTACTAGTGTAGCACCCATGGGGATTCCTCCCGCAATTCCCTTTGCTAGGCACATGATGTCTGGAGTAGTATCCCAGTGTTGACCTGCCCACATCTTGCCAGTTCTACCAAGGCCAGCTTGAATTTCATCAAAGATCAAAAGAATATCCTTTTCATTACATAATTTTCTAACATCCTGTAAGAATCCATCTGGCGCAACATGGATTCCACTTTCTCCCTGTATTGGTTCCATTATGATAAATGCAGTATCGGAATTTACCGTAGATCTTAAAGCTTCTATATCCCCAAATGGCGAGAATGAAACTTTCTCTACTAGTGGTTCAAATGGTTTTCTGTATTTTTGACTAAATGTTATTGAAAGAGATCCAAATGTTTTTCCATGGTATGAGCCATTCATTGCTACCATTCCTGTTTTACCAGTGAACTTTCTTGCAAATTTTATTGCAGCTTCTACTGCCTCAGTTCCACTGTTGTTTAGGTAAACTTGATTTAGATTTTTTGGAGCTATCTTTGTAAGAGTCTCCAAGAATCGTTCACGTGTTTTGTTATAAAGCGAACTATGTACTGTAATTATTTTATCAAGCTGTTCTTTGATGGCCTTTACAACACGTGGATTGCAATGACCGACAAGAGCAACACCATATCCTCCCATGCAATCAATGTACTCTTTTCCATTTGTATCCCATACATGTGAGCCAAGGCCACGTTCTATTGTAACAGGAAATCTCTGATAGATATTTCCCATGAATTGATCTTCGGTCATTTTGTAATCACTGTACAGTTATCGTGTGCAATGGCAGCTGATATGGGGTTTTCTCTTTGACCGCTTGCGATAAGAGCCTGTTTTACTCCCATCTCAAGAGATTCCGTTGCAGCAAGTATCTTTTTTTCCATACCAAAACCTATTTTTGGAAGAATTTCCTTTGCTTCAGCCAAAGAAAGTTTCTTTACAAGCTTTTCATCCATCAGTAAACCGTCTACATTGGTCAAAAACAATATCTTATCAGATTGCATCTTTCCTGCAACATATGCTGCGGCTCTATCTCCATCGACATTAAGAAAATCAGATTCTTCACTTATTGCAATTGGTGATATGACGGGAACATAGCCTTGGTCTAGGATTGATTTTATCAGACTTGAATTTACATCCTTTATCTTTCCAGTATAGCCTCCATCTATTGCCATCTTGCGACCCTTTTCGTTCATCACAATCAATTTTTTTTTGCGTTCAGCCTGAATAATTCTTCCATCTACACCTGACAGTCCGACTGCATTGATGCCATTTTTTTGTAGCATTCCTACTATCATTTTGTTTATTTTTCCAGACATTACCATGGTGAAGATCTCTACGGTTTCCTTATCAGTAAATCTACTTTTTATTCCGCCAGGAGAAACAATGAATTTTTGTTCTTTTCCTAATGCTTCTGAAATCTTTGTTACTTCTTTTCCTCCACCGTGTACCAGAATTACTTTTTCTTTTTCTGAAATTTTTTTTAGATCAGAAATAGTTGACGGATGAAGCCCGTCTACTACACTTCCTCCGATCTTGATTGTAATCATTTTCTCACACAGGTGTTAACGGAGAATATCTGAGACCTTCCATCTCGTCAAAACCCGCCATTACATTCATGTTTTGTATGGCAGAACCAGCTGCCCCTTTCATCAAATTATCTGATGCTGACAATACAACTAATCTATGATTGTCCTCATCTATATCAAATCCTACGTCACAGAAATTGGATCCCACTACAAACTTTGGATCAGGAAACTTATAGAATCCTTTTTTATCACGAATTAATCTGACAAATTTTTCATTACCATATTGTTCACGATATAACTTCCAAATGTCCATCTCACTCATTGGATTGTTAAGGAAAGTGTGATTTGTACACAATATTCCTCGTACAATATCTACGGCATGCGGACTCATAGAAACATGAATCTTTTTTCCTGCAACCTCCGTTAATTCTTGCTCTATTTCGCCAGTATGTCGGTGCTTTGCAGGTTTGTATGGTCTGATTACTCCTGACCTCAAAGCATGATGTGTACCAGCTAAAGAACCTGCACCTGCGCCAGATGAACCAATTTTTGAATCAACAATAATGTGTTCAGTATCAATTAGGTTTTTTTTCACTAGTGGATACAACGCAAGTATTGAAGTTACTGCCATACATCCTGGACAAGAAACAAGTTGTGATTTTTTAATTTGCTCTCTGTGAATTTCTGGAACTCCAAAAACTGACTTTGACAATAATTCTGGGTAAGGATGTTGCCAACCGTACCACTTGTCGTAATCCGGGGCATTGTGAAGACGGTAATCTGCACTTAGATCAATTATTTTCATTCCACGATCATACAACGCTTTTACTATCTCAGTTGCTGTTCCATGTGGTACTGCAGTAAAAACAAGATCACACTTGTCTGATAATTTGTCATAGTCTAATTCAGAAAATGTAATGTCAGTAAATCCTTTCAAGCTTGGTTGAATCCTTGAAACATATTCTCCCACATATTGTCTTGATGTTACCATAGAGATCTCTACTTTGGGATGACTTACAAGTAGCCTGAGCATTTCTCCTCCCACAAAACCTGATGCGCCAATAACCCCTACTTTCATTGATACACTCCTAGCATAAAGGGGTATAATTTATTTTATAGCTTGCTTGATTGCAAAATCAATCATTTCTTTTGGAATATTCTTTTTTGAAACTTTTGATAGTCCTTTAAACTCTACAGTATTGTTTATTTCGTGTACAACTAATCCTCGCTTTTCATCTTCCATTATATCCACTCCCAATATTCCTCCGCCTACTGCTTTTGATGCTTTCATACAAACATCCTCTAACTCTTTTGTTATCTCACACAAAATTGGTTCTGCACCAAGAGCAATATTTGTCTTAAAACCACCAGACGAAGTTCTGTACATCGCAGAAATAACTTGGTCTCCTACTACAATAACACGAATGTCTCTTGGGGGTCTTTTTATCATTTCTTGAAGGTAATAGATTCTGTCTAGTGGTCCATCACTTAGTTCTCGTACTTCGATTATGGCATCAGCAGTTTCTCGGTCTTTGAGAGGTATTACGCCTCTACCCCAGCTTCCTACTATGGGTTTGATAACTAGTGGATATCCGACTTTTTCGAGATTCTCAAGTGCAGCATCAGGTGAGAATGAAAAATATGTTTTTGGAGTAGGCACATTGTGTTTTTTTAACAAAAGTGATGTTATCATCTTGTTACCGCAGTTGTTTGCAACTTCATACTTGTTTATGACTGGCACGTCAAGAAATTCTAAGCATGCGGTGAAATGCAGACCTCGGAAATAGCTTACGCATCTTTCTAGTACTACGTCACCAAAATCAAAATTATTTTTTTTACTTTCGGTGTTTACCTGAGTTACTTTCGCATCAATCATCTTTGTATCGTGACCAAGCTCGATTGCTTTTTCTTCGAGCATTTTTTCCTCTGTTCTGACTCGATCGTAAACGATACGAATCTTTGGCATTTATTCTCCCCAATCTTCGCCGACTTTTTCAGCGTGTTTGAGTTGACAAGTGGTACCATTTTTTGAAGCGATCTCGAAATCTGCTCCGCAGTCAGGACATGAAACTATTTCTCCTACACTTGCATCATCTGGAATTTTTAGCATTGCATCACATTCTGGACAATTCATATTTTATTTTTTCACCTCTTCTTTAGTAATTTATTAGCTTCTGTTGATTGAAGCCCCCATAACTCGACAAATCCTTTTGCCAAAGTTTGGTCAAATGTGGAACCAGATCCATATGTTGCCAAGTCATGGCTATACAAAGAATATTCTGATTTTCTTCCAACCACAATTAGACTTCCTTTAAACATCTTTAGTTTTACAGTTCCGCTAACTCTCTTTTGTGTGGCATTGATAAACATATCTAAATCAGATTTTAATGGGTCTTGCCACAATCCAGAATATGTTAACCATGCCCATTCCGAATCTACCATTGATTTGAATTTGAGTTCATGTTTTGTTAAAACCATCTTTTCTAGATCTGCATGAGCTTCAATGAGGCAAGTTGCTGCAGGAGTTTCGTATACTTCACGCGATTTTATACCTACAACGCGATCTTCTATGTGATCGACAATACCTATTCCACAAGCACCTGCCTTTTTGTTGATATATTGTATTAGTTCAATAGGTTTTAGATGCTTGCCATCAGCTGTAACTGGAACTCCTTCTTTGAATACTATCTCTAGATATTGTGGTTTGTCTGGCATGTTCCTTGTCTTTACCCAGATGAATGCATCTTCTGGTGGCTCTTTGTATGCATCTTCCATGTCTCCCCCTTCAATGGCACGACCCCACAAGTTTTGATCTACGCTAAATCTTTTTGCCGTATTGTCTATTTGGATTCCGTGCTTTTTTGCAAATTTTAGTTCAACATCACGTGTAAGATTAAGATCCCTGATTGGGGCAATTATAGGAAGGGTAGTGCCTGAACGCATTGTAACATCAAACCTTACCTGATCATTTCCTTTACCTGTACATCCATGTGCAAGTGCTTTGGCATTTTCTTTTTTTGCAATATCCACTACCTTTTGTGCGATTAGCGGTCTAGCTAATGCAGTTGCAAGACAGTATTTTTTCTGGTAAAGTGCATTTGCCTTTATAGAAGGGAAAATGAAATCACTTACAAATTCTGAACGCGCATCTAAGTTGTAATGTTTTACTACTCCAAGTTTTTTTGCCTTTGCTGTAATCTTTTTTTGATTATCACCTTGACCAACATCCACTGTAACAGTAACTACATCCAAGTTGTGTTTTTCTTGAAGATATTTTACAACAACTGATGTGTCTAAACCGCCAGAGAAAGCGAGAACTGCTTTTCCTTTCATTGAGGTTTTCTGTGATCAGATTTTAGCATTTATCTTTTGTGCTTTGTAAGCTTCTGATTTTATTTTATAATAAAAACAAAAAATTATTTCTAAAATAACGAGACAAAATAAATTAGTCCAAGCTAAAATTCGAACACTATTTAACCGCATTATTATAACGCTGTTATATGAAATTGATCGCTTCGAACATGGTATTTCTAGTGTCTACTATTGGTAAGATACGAAAGGAGACGATTTCTCATGACTAAATTGCAAGCACAGAACATTGTAAAACATTTTGATCATAATGGTAACTCGGTTCTTGCCTTAGATGGAATTAATCTAAATGTAGAAGAAGGTGATTTCATATGCATTGTCGGTCCCTCTGGATGTGGCAAATCCACATTTTTGAATATTGTAGCTGGACTTGAAAAGCCCGATTCTGGTGAAATTTTGCTTAATGGAAATAAAATCACAACCTCAGGTCCTGATAGAACAATGGTCTTTCAAGAAGGTGCGCTATTTCCATGGCTTAAGGTAATTGATAATGTAGAATTTGGATTAAAAATGGCCGGTATTCCAAAAGAGGAGCGACGACAAATTTCAGAACGATACTTGGACATGATGCAACTGACCAAATTTGCAGACTCGTACACCTATCAGCTATCTACAGGAATGAAACAAAGAGTTGCAATTGCAAGAGCTCTTGCTATGGATCCAGAAATTCTTTTGATGGATGAGCCATTTGCAGCACTAGATTCTCAAACAAGAGATTTATTGTTAGTAGAATTACAATTAATTTGGGAGAGAACAAAAAAGACAATCATTTTTGTTACACATAATATTTCAGAGTCAGTAATTTTAGGAAATCGTGTTGTTGTATTCAAAAATAGACCATCTACAATTAAAAAAGAATTTGCAATTGATTATAGACGACCTAGACTTGCTGAGGATGAAAATCTTCAAAAATATTATCATCAAATTATTGAAGAATTAAAGAGTGAGGTAATAGCAAGGATAAAAGATGAGAATTTATGAGTGAAAAAATAATTTCAAAGAAAACTCACTATGGTGGTTTTGATGATGCTGCTAATGCTGCACTATTTCTTGCAGTGTTTGTTGGTGTATGGCAAGTAGTATTCATGCTTGGTATATGGCCAAAAATCTCATTACCTTCACCGTTAATGGTTGCAGAATCATTTGTCAAGATAATTTGGAATCATTCTCTACCTGTAAGTGTAGGTGTAACTTTGGCCAGGCTTGTAGCAGCATTTGCTATTTCTATAGCTCTTGGTACCCTCATAGGATTTGCTATGATTAAATTCAAAGGATTTGGAAAGACACTAAGTTCGTTTTCTGCAGGTCTTTTGTCATTTCCAAGTATTGCATGGGTGCCTTTTTCTATCCTATTGATTGGTTTCAATGATTTTGGAATTTTATTTGTAGTTGTCATGAGTTCAATTTTTTCAATAATGATTTCGACATATAGTAGCATCAGAAATATACCTCCGATCTATCTTGATGCCGCCAAAAATATGGGTGCAAAAGGATTCTATCTGTTTAGACATGTTACCATACCAGCTGCTACACCTTCATTAATTATTGGCATCAGACAAGCTTGGTCATTTGCATGGCATGCTATCATTGGTGCAGAGATATTGATGTCAATTGTTGGATTGGGTCACATTTTGTCTGTTGGAAGAGACTTGATTGATATGGGTCAGATAATTGCAAGCATGATTACTATATTTGCAATTGGATTGTTAGTTGATAGACTTCTGTTGTTTAAACTAGACGAGCGAGTGAGAAGAAAATGGGGATTGGATCACCATCGTTAGGGGTTTAGGTATTATAGATGTCACCTAGAATTAAATTTGGAATTGCAGGAATCATTATTGCACTTGTAAGTATCCTTTCTTTTAATGTAAATTCAGGCAATCAGCTTTCTCATAATACTGATAGCTCTGCTAATGTTTTAAGAATTGGATATTTCCTAAACATAAATCATGTACAAGCAGTCATTGGTCTTGGAAACGGTGATTTTCAAAAAGAACTTGGAGATATTAAAGTAGAGCCACAGGTCTTTAATGCAGGTCCATCTGCAATTGAAGCATTATTTGCGAATAGAGTTGATGTCACATATGTTGGTCCAAACCCTGCAATCAATGGGTACATAAAATCTGATGGACAAGGTTTACGAATAATTGCTGGTGCAGCAAGTGGAGGTGCAGTTTTTGTGATTCAAGATAATTCAGGAATAAATTCAGCTACAGATTTTGCTGGCAAAAAATTTGCATCTCCTCAACTTGGAAATACACAAGATGTGGCATTACGAAGCTATTTACTAAAAAATGGATACAAAACTACCGAGAATGATGGTAATGTAACAGTAATTCCTGTAAATAATCCTGATATTGTAACACTATTTTTAAAGAAGAGTATTGATGGAGCATGGGTGCCAGAACCGTGGGGAGCAAAACTTGTCAAAGAAGCAAATGGAAAAATTTTAGTCGATGAGAGAAATTTATGGCCAAATGGAAAATTTGTAACATCACAAATAGTAGTTAGAACTGATTATTTGAAAAATCATCCAGATGTTATAAAGAAATTATTAGAAGCACATGTTGATGAAACTACTTGGATAAGTAATAATAAAGATCAAGCTACACAAGTATTTAATATCCAATTAGAAAAACTCACAGGTAAAACAATTCCTGTTGATGAGTTACAAAATGCATTTTCTAGACTTGAAATAACATATGATCCTGTAAAAGAATCTCTTTATCAATCTGCAAATAATGCATTTGATCTAGGTTTTCTTGGGGACAAAAAACCCGATCTATCCAACATATATGATTTGACACTTCTCAATCAAGTTCTCGAGGAAAAAAATCTACCAACTATACCTTAAATGTTGAAAAACTTTCTAATCAGTTTTCTTTTTCCAAATAATTACACTAACAATTACAGCTACTGTAGGTATTATTATCAACAAATAACTTTTAAAATTATTTTCAGGTAAAATTGTATGTTCCTGTCCAGCTGATATGTTGGAACTGTCTATAGGAAAGAGCGATTGTCCTTGACCTCCAAATCCTGAAATTATGACTGAGCTAGTTGACTGCGGTGATAAATTGAATGCTAAATGCCAATATCCATCTGGATCTTTGCTTTGTAGTGCATCATCTGGTTTACCATCTAAATATACAGAAAATTTTTGGTTATCATTTTGAATGGGAATCATGAAATTTACATATGATATTTGAGGCCAAGGATTTCTTGCAGTAATTGAAAGTGAATTTTGTGAATCATCAAATTTTGCAGCATCTAAATATCCATCTGTTAAATAAGTGAAATCAACTCGTTTCCCACCTTTTTCAACAGAAAGAGTCTGCGTTGGATCTTCACCTAATGCAAAACAACTGTAATAACTTACTTTTGATGCAAGCAAGGAATCAGGATACATGGTAAATTCTCTTTTCTCACCAGGTTTCATTTCAGTAATGGTTTCAACACTTTTACCGGTATCAAGGAATTTTCCATCCTTACCATAAATCACAGCATACACTTTTACTCCGTATGCAGAAACAGTATCATTATTGATGATAAAACCAGATGTGTGACCATCTGCATGTTTGATTAAAGTGGTACCATAAATCACTTGTATGTTCATAGCATTATGTTTTGCAAGCACAAAGATTACATCTGGTTTTTCTAAAATTGCATTTTTACTTTCTACCTGTGGTACTTTTATTTTAAATGGTATGTCTTTTTCTGCATCAACTATTGACAGTGTATAAGAATTAGAAATTATATTTTCATTATCTTTTATGTTTATGGTAATTGTAGGAACTATTGCAACATTTTGTGTGTTTTTGACTGCACCTATGACGGTGTATACACCATTTGAATCAAAATATCCCCCAAACTCATTATCAGGAATCCATACTTCCGCATTAGCATGCTGCAAGAAAACTAAACCTATCACAAATAATCCTACAAATAAAATTGATATTCTAAATAAATTCATATCGTATCTACAAACATGATTTGTTATTCTTTAATTTTAATTAGTCGCTGATTTCCATTTTTTGTTAGGAATACCTCACCTTAGCTTTTTCAATATCTCTAAGGCAGCAATAAAGTCATTTGGTGAGCTAATCAACACATTGCCTGAAATTTTGTGTACTTGTTTTATGAAATCAACCATATCCTTACTATAGCCTGACCAATCAAGACTAAGCATTTTTGCAGATTTTGAATTTTTTTCGGAAGCTAATAAAATACAAGGAACTATCTTGAAACCATGAGGTTTTAATTTATCGACTATTCTTGTAACCTGGTCAATGGAGCTAATGACCTGAGTAACAAATCCTTTTGGTTGGGCTTCAATCTTTTTGTGAATTTTTTCAAAATCTGGATTGCTTGATAATGAAAGATAAAGATCAATTTTTTTTCCAAAACCTTGTTCGTTAAACTGCTTTACAATATCACTTGGTATAAGCTTAGAATCCTTTGGTCCAACAGGTGGAGTATCTCCTTTAAGAATAAGAACACCGTTTAGATCAAGCAAAATTGCGTCAGAAATTGTTTGAGTAATAGAAATGAGATTTCTATCTCTTACTCGTATACTTGCAGAAATTCTTATTTTTTTATTAGAATCTCTAATAAAAAAACCGGCAGTAATTGGTGATATTCTTGGTATGCCAAGAACTGAATCAGTCAAGTGGATACTTTTACAAACTTTGCCAACCTTCAAGGCTTTAGATTTTAATTTATTAAGAGAATCCTGCAGTTCTTTTTGAGATAATACTGTGTCTTGAATGATTTTTGGGGGATTTATCTCATATGTGATTGTCATAGAAGGTTTTTTTGAGTACTTGATTATAACCTTTGAATATAATCAAAGCAAGAAATTAAATTGATTAAAACCATCTCAACTTTGTCATGGTACAAAAAGTTCCTTTCAGTGAGGCAATAAAGAACAAAATTTTGCTTTTTGATGGTGCAATGGGAACCGAGATCCAAAAGCTAAACCCAAAACCAGAAGACTTTCCAGATGGCAAAGATGGATTCAATGACGGGCTGTCTTTCACAAGACCTGAATGGATAAAAAATATTCATAGAAGCTACCTGGAAGCAGGTGCTGATTGTATTGAAACTAACACATTTGGATCAAACAAGTTGAAGCTAGAGGAATATGGTTATGGAGAAAAAACAGTGGAATGGAATAAAAAAATTGCACAGTTGGCAGTAGAGATAACTCAAGAATTTACTGACAAACCAAGATATGTAATTGGAACTATGGGTCCATCGGGATTCTTACCAAGCTCAAATGATCAATCACTTGGTCAAAAACCTCTTAACGAAATCAGGGAGGCATATGAATTACAAGCAGAGGGTCTTATACTGGGAGGAGTTGATGCATTATTAATTGAAACAAGCCAAGACATTTTAGAAGTTAAACTTGCAATCGAAGCTTCGCATCTTGCAATGAAAAAAACTAGTAAAAAAATTCCAATAATTGCAAATGTAACATTAGATAAATATGGAAAAATGTTACTTGGCACAAACATTCAGGCGGCATATACAACCGTGTCTGATATGGGAATTGATATTTTTGGATTGAATTGCTCTACTGGACCAATAGAAATGACGCCAAGCATACAGTGGTTAGATGAGCAAAACAATTTGCCATTACTTGTAGTGCCAAATGCTGGGATGCCAGAAAACCAAGGTGGAAAAGCTATTTACAAAATGTCGCCAGACGAAATGGCAAAAGCTCTCAATGAATTTATCTCACAATATCCTAACGTGAGAATCATAGGAGGGTGTTGCGGTACTAATCCTTCTCATATATCACAACTCCGAAAAATAATTGATCAAAAATAGGTAATAAACGCTAAGTATTTAGAAAATTCAGTTTACAATTAATATGTTGAAAATTCCAAGAGTAAGTTCTGCTTTAAAGGCAATTGAGCTAAAACAAATCCCACCACCCTTGATTATTGGTGAGAGACTTAACACCCAAGGCTCAAAGAAGGCAAAAGAAGCGGTACTAAATGATAATTTTGATGAATTATTAAATTTAGCAAAGACCCAAGTTGAAGAAGGTGCACATTGTCTTGATGTTTGTGTTGCAACTACAGAACGCTCAGATGAACTAGAGTTCATGAAAAAACTTGTCAAACAATTGAGCCTAGAAATAGATGCTCCCTTGGTTATTGATTCAACTGAACCAAAAGTAATTGCCACAGCACTTGAACAAATTCCTGGCAAGCCAATAATTAACTCAATTAATTTAGAAGGTGATGGAACTAGATTTCATTCATTAGCTCCCATGATGGCAAAATATGGAGTTCCTGCAATTGCAATGTGTATTGGTCCAAAAGGAATGGCTAAAACCCCTCAAGAAAAGCTAGAAACTGCACAATTACTTTATGAAACTGGAAAAAAATATGGTCTACAAGAAGATCAATTCATTTTTGATGCTCTAACTTTTACACTTGCTACCGGAGAAGTCGAATTTCAGGACGCTGGAAAAAATACATTGGAAGGAATAGCATTAATCAAAAAAAGATTTCCAAATTCATTTACCACTCTTGGCCTAAGTAATCTAAGCTTTGGACTTGCACCCAATGCACGCAAAGTGCTTAATGCTGTATTTTTGTATCATGCTGTAAAATATGGCCTTGATACAGTGATAATCAACCCAAAGGATGTTATTCCATACTCTGAGATTAGTGAAAAAGAAAGAAAAATTGCAGAGGATCTTATCTTTAATCGACACCCAAATGCGCTTGCAGATTTAATAACATATTTTGAAAACTCAAAATCTACAAAAACCATTTCTGTCAAAAGAGTTGAAATCGATCCTTCTTGGGATGCTGGTAAACGATCTAACTTTAGAATTGTAAATAGGTTAAAAGATGGAATTGAAAATGATGTTGTCAGTGCAATTGCTGAAAAGATAACACAAAAACATGAACTAGTTGAAAAAAATAATATTTTGAGCATCCAAGCTCCAAAAGAAATAACACATCATGCTGCAATCCAAACACTAAACGATGATCTTCTTCCAGCTATGAAAGAAGTAGGTGATAAATTTGGAGCAGGAGAACTCATCTTGCCATTTGTACTTAAATCTGCAGAATGCATGAAAGCAGCAGTAGGGGAACTTGAAAAATATCTGCTAAAGGAGGAAGGTACTAGCAAAGGCAAACTTGTGTTGGGTACAGTTTATGGTGATGTTCATGACATTGGAAAGAATTTGGTAAAGACAATTTTTGAAAATAATGGATATACCGTCTATGATTTGGGAAAACAGGTTCCAATGCAAAAGTTTTTGGAAAAAATTGATGAAGTAAAAGCAGATGCACTAGGACTCTCTGCACTCTTGGTTTCAACGTCAAAACAAATGCAATTTTTTGTAGAACATGCAAGGAAAAACAACATGCAGATTCCTATACTATGTGGTGGAGCTGCCATTAACACTAACTATATCAATAGAATAGCAAAAGAAGGCGGAATTTACAAACCAGGTACATTTTACTGCAAAACAATGTTTGATGGTCTAAAAACAATGGACAAGCTTGTTTCAAATGAGAAAGAAAATTTCCTTACCGAGTGGAATACAAAACTAGAGAAATGGACAGAAACTAGTGTAAAGACAGAAGTAGGAGATATTCCACATAGCGGAATAAAACCAGTAGAACCACCACTCGCACCTCACATCAATAAACAAATTAGATTGGAGCCTACACAAATTAATTTACAAGAAATTTGGAAATATATTAACAAAAAATCTCTTTTTGTTTTGTCTTGGGGACTTCGTGGAAGTACTGCAAAAGAATCACAACAAGAACATGAAAAATTATTTGAAGAATGGAAGAAAAGAATTGTTGATGAATGTCTTTTTGAACCGCGTGCGGTATATGGCTATTTCAAATGCCATAACAAAGATGGAAAACTTGTAGTTGATCATCCAAATGGACAACATATCACATTTGATTTTCCAAGATCAACAAAATCAAAACATCTCTGCATTACAGATTATTTTGGTAAGGATGATGTTGTTGCATTTCAAACAGTAACAGTTGGAAACAAGACTTCCGAAATTATAGAAAAATGGAATAAAGAAGACAAGTATACGGATGCATATTATTTGCATGGTCTTGCAGTTGAGACTGCAGAAGCTATGGCAGAATGGGTTAATCAAATAATAAGAAATGAACTAAAGATTGGACCAAAAAGAGGACTACGATACAGCTGGGGATATCCAAGCTGTCCTGATGTAGCACAACACAATTTGGTATGGAAATTATTAGAACCCGAAAAATCCGGTATGGGGCTTACAGAATTGGGTCAAATTATTCCAGATCAATCTACAGCAGCGATAGTTGTACATCATCCTGAGGCAGAATATTTTGTACTGTAATGAAAACCAAAATATTTTCTGTTGGTGAACATATAACGATAATGCCAAATAAATGAATCTTGTATTACTAGTATAATTGGAAATTGAATTACTCACAAAAGCATTATCTAGTAAAATTACACCTGATGTAAAATACGATGGACAAACAAAACTTGCTGCTGTATTGATAGTGATTTATGGGAAAGAACCCATGATAATCATGACAGAGAGACCAAAAACAATGAATCATCATGCTGGCGAGATCTCTTTTCCTGGTGGGACATGGACACAACGTGATGATGATCTATTGACTACAGCTCTTCGAGAAACAAAAGAAGAGATGAATCTTGACGTATCTAGACAACAAATCATAGGTCAGATTAGACCTGTGACAACTTTGAATTCTGGTTTTACAATAATACCGTTTATTTGTATTCTAGATGAAATACCAAAACTTATCCCAAATTCAGAAATAGAAACCATATTACACATTCCATTTGTGCCTCTACTGAACACGATAGAAGATGATCTAGATCCTTTGCACAAATCAATTCAAGAGATGTATACTTTTAGATATCAACATCATTTAATTTGGGGTGCTTCTGCAAGGATGCTAAAGCAAATGTTTAACCTTCTATCAGAGACTGGGGTACTATAGTTAATTTTTCTATATCATTTTTTACCTAAACTCTTGAGATTCATTTAAAAAGAGGTCAAGGTGTTCAAATTTTTATGGCTGCGCACAAATCTACTCCAAGGAAGATACGCTTAATGAAGAAACTAAAGCAAAGTTCACCAGTGCCAACTTGGGTTGTAGTCAGAACAAAAAGAAAGGTACGATCAAACCCAAAAAGGAGACAGTGGCGCAGAACTGATGTGGGAGTGGGATAATTGTCAGAAGAATCACTTGAACGCGTTTATACAATAAATCTTGGAAAAGTTTGGCTTTCTCCAAATAACCAAAGAGCCAAGAGGGCAATTAACATGATTAAAGAATTTGCTACACATCATATGAAATCTGAAAATGTCAAGATTGAAGAAGACGTAAGCCATCTTGTGTGGGCAAGAGGAATACGACATCCACCAAGAAAGATACGTGTGAAATTAACAAAAGACGATGATGGTAATATTCTGATTTCAAAATATGAGGAAGAGAAGAAAGTAGAGGAGAAACAAAAAGGAAAGAAAGCAGAGAAAAAAACAGAGAAAAAAGAAGAGAAGAAAGTAGAGGAAACACCAAAAGAAACAAAAGTAGAAACTAAAGTAGAAACAAAAATAGAAGAGAAACCAAAAGCAAAGAAGGAAGAAAAAAAAGTAGAAGAAAAACTAACAGAGAAGAAAGAAGAGAAACCTAAAGAATCAAAGTCTGATAAAAAGACAAAGAAAGTTTAATTCTATTCTATTTGTGTCAAGTTAAGATCTAATTTTATACTGCATTCTGGCTCATCCCAGTCCAACATGTTTTGTTTTGGGATGAATCCAAGAGGATCGTATTTGTCAAACCTCGTTTCTCCATCTATTGATGTCAACAAAACAACTTTAGAACTTTCACCTGCCATGACCGAAAGACTTACCCTAGTGCTATCATCATTGAAGATGCCGCTGATTGTATTTACCATGGAATTTAGTGTTCCTACAGAAACCTTGTTTCCACCCATTACGTACAACATTGTACTTTTGACACTGTTAGGAGGTGCATCCTCGTAAAGCATCTTGATAGAATCTCTTAGCGATGTCTGTACGTCTTGGCCTTCTTTACTTGTAGAAAGAATGTTTGTTCTTAATGGGAAGGATGCAGACTTTAATGATGAAACGACTTCAAGCAGAGCTGCATTTGTTATGGTATGACATGTATCAGGAGTAAGATCAGGGTTGCTGTCAAGTAAAGCATCATTATCTACTATTATGGTACAGTCAGAATTTGTCTTCAATCTCTTTAACGATACGCCTGAAAAGAAGATTCTGTCTTTTTCGAATTTGAATGGCATTATGGCGAAAGAAAGGACATTCTTACCCATCTCTTTTGCAACTTGTGAGAGAATGGGTGCTAATGCTGTCCCCGATTTTCCTGCCAAGTTTGCCATTATGACAATAGTAGAATAACCGTCAATCTTTTCTCTAATACTGTCAAGGGCACCAAATGATATGCCTCGTATTAGATACGAAGATGGATTAAGAATTGGATTGGTATTAATCAAAATTTTAGGATTGCCAGAATTGAGGTCTTTTGGGTCATGGCTAATTAGAATACATTCTGAACCAAGTTTCTCTTTGGCGTTTATTGCTAATTTGCATCCTGCGCCGCCTAATCCTACAACTAGGATGGGCTCCTTTATCTCAAATTCCATGACTCTCTTTTGCTTACAAAATTAGTTAAAAAACTTTGTTGATTAGTTTTGATCCAAGCTTCGATCTAAAAAATTTTAGCTTATGGGTTTACCATAAAGACCACGTTTTGTTGCTTTTGTGATCTCAACTTTGATTTTTTGTCCAATTTTTACCTCTTCATCAATAACTATGGGTTTGTAGGCAAAGTTTCTTCCTTTGGTGATGCCATCTGCAATTTCATCAAACAAAACATCGCCCTTCCAACCCACCCATTTGAGATTTCTCTCATGCACTATCTTATTTGTCAATTCAGAAATGATCTTACTTCGTCTTTTTACGTCAGAAACATCGACTTGGTCCATTTTTGCAGCATTTGTTCCTGGCCTAGCACTATATCTTGAGAGATTTATCACATCAGGCCTTGTTTCTTTAATGAGCTCTATTGTCTGCGCAAAATCTTCCTCACTTTCAGATGGGAATCCTACTATGATATCTGTAGAAATGGTAAATCTTTCAAATTTTTTCCTAAATGCATAATTTGTATCCCTAAACACATTTGCCGTATGACCACGCTTCATCTCTCTTAGAATCCGATTGCTTCCGTTTTGTACTGGAATGTGAAGAAATTTGAAGACTTTATCATTTTCAAAGGCTTTCAAAAGATCCTGCTTAATCCTTGTCATATACATAGGATTCATCATGCCTACTCTAATCATAAAATTGTGCTCTATCTCAGATACATTCTTGATAAGAGTAGGTAGGTTAGTCCCAATGTCAAAACCATAACAACCATTATCTGTTGATGTAAGCCAGATTTCACCGCATCCGTCTTCTACATCATGTTTCACCTGCCTTACAATATCGCCTATCCTATAGCTGCGCAAATCTCCTTTAGATAATTTGGTTTGACAAAAAGTACACTCACTCATGCAACCACTTGCAATTTCAACTATTCCTACAGCTGAATTCAATCTGACCTTTGGTAAACCAACTTTAGATACATCCGAGTCTGCAATCTCTATTTTCTTTATCCCTTTTAGAGTAGAATCTATGACATCAAGAGTTTTCCCTAAAGAATTTGGACCAAGTAAACTAGCTTTTGGACTGAATTTTTCAACGGTAGATTGTTCTGCTTTTGGTAAACAACCAGCTACAACAAGTGGTTTTGTTTTCATTTTTTTAATTCTATGTATCATTTTATGTGCAGTTGCATCTTTTACTGAACAAGTAACAATAAGATTCAAGTCTGAATCAGATGAGTTCTGGGCAAGTGTATGACCTCCATTTAGAATCAAGCCAGAAATCATTTCAGAATCTGCAAAGCTTGCTGAACATCCATATGCTTCAACCCAAATCTTTGCCATTTTTATCCCAAAAATGACTTTACTTCTTTTTCACTCATCAATCTTTTTGATATTACCAACTGTCTGATGGTCTTGCCAGTTTTTAGAGATTCTTTGTATAGATCAGCAGATGTCTGATAGCCAAGTTTAGGCGAGAGTAGTGTTACTATTACTGGACTGTTCTCAATATGTTGTTGAAGCTTTTCTTTGTTTGCAGATAAACCATCAATCAAATTATGAGAATAAATGGGAACAAAGTTTCTTAGCATATCTGTGGAATCTAAAACAGATTTTAGCATTACAGGAAGCATTACGTTTAGCTCAAACTGTCCTGCTTGGGCTGCAAGTGCAACAGTAGAATCATTTCCAATTATATTAAAACAAATCATATTCATGCATTCTGCAAGCGATGGGTTGACTTTACCTGGCATTATAGAAGAACCTGCATGCACTGCAGGAATGCCAATTTCTGATAAACCAGCAACTGGACCAGACGCCATCAATCTAATGTCATTTGAAATTCTGCCAAGTTCAACTGCTAAATTTCTAAGTGTAGATGACAAATTTGCAACTGCAAATTTGCTTTGTAATGAATATTGCATGTCCTGCTGCGGTTTTAATGGTAGTTTGGAAACCTTTGCTAGTTCTGCAATGATAATGCTTCTATAACCTTTTGGAGTATTTGCACCTGTTCCTACAGCAGTTCCGCCTAATGCAACAAATTCAAGTTCTTTTTTTGCTACAACTATTACATCACGAGCTTTTGCAATTGCAGTTGCATATGCAGCAAACTCGCTGCCCAAACTAACGGGTAGTGCATCCATAAGATGTGTTCTGCCAATTTTTTTATAACTGGAAAATTCTTTTGATTTTTTTATCAGAATTTTTATCAATTCATCTAGTACGGGAATGACTTGATTGATATTAAACAAAATTGAAACATGCATTGCGGTTGGAAATGTATCGTTACTTGATTGTGACATGTTTACATGATCATTTGGATGTATTGCTTCATAATTCCCTTTTTTCTTTCCAAGTATTTCTAATGAAACATTTGCAATTACTTCGTTGGTATTCATGTTAAACGCAGTTCCAGCACCAGAGTTTATTGCTTCAACGACAAACTGATCAAGATGTTTTCCTAAAAGAATTTTATCACATGCTTTCACAATCGCATTTCCTTTCTTGGTATCCAAAGCTTTAGTTTTCATGTTGGCAACAGCTGCTGATCTTTTGATCATTACAAATGCCATGATCAAATAGAGATGAGCTCTTTGACCTGTCACATGATATTGTTTGATAGCTCTAGCTGTAAAAGCTCCATAATATGCATCTGCAGGAATTTGAACTTCGCCTAAAGAATCTCTATCTGTTCTAAACTTCACGTGAAAGCTAGAATTAATTTTCCTAATATTCATTCGCTTTTCAAAAATTACAAAAATTAATACAATATTTCAAATAAGTTGAACTATTCTCATCCATTTCCCAATAGGTTAATATACTTAAAATAGAACATTCGAGACGATGAACAGACGATACAGTATACTCTCTATTGCAGCAGTAGTTGCAGTAGCAGGAATATTGTTCGCTAGTACGTATTCACAGTCAGAAATGACTGCAACAAAATACGGAGTTTCTACAGTACAGGATAATTTGGTCCAGAAAATCAGTGATATGGGAGGAATTGCATTACAAATGCCATCTGCATTTGCGCAAATCCCTCTAGATCAAATTGATTCAATGGTACAACAGGGACGTCATGTAGTGGAAGTCCAATTGACAGCACAAAGTGTTGACTTGCCCATAATGGGCGGTGGAAAATACCACGCAATGACCTTTAACGGTCAAGTCCCAGCTCCAACAATAAGAGCTACACAAGGAGACATTATCAAAATGACTCTTACTGTACCATCAACCGAATTGACTCCACATGGAAACGATATGCACGCGTCTCAAATGTCTGCAGTGCCAAACTTTGGTGCAGTTAAGCCAGGAGAATCCAAAACATTTGCTTACGTTGCCGAAGTACCTGGTACATTCAAGTATCATTGCTCAGGTGTCAATGTAGCTGCAATGGATCAACATGTCCTTTCAGGAATGTATGGATTAACAATTGTTGATCCACTGAATGGATACCACAATCTCTTGGTTACAAAGACCAAAGTAGTTAATGGCCAAGTAATGTTAGACAGACAAATTGTTCCGGCAGATGCTAAAGAATTTGTGTTAGAGTACAACCAATTGTACTTGACCGCAGATGGTAGCTATGACCAGCAAGCAATGTTTGATCACAAAACAACACAAACTGTTGTGAACGGATTTGCATTTGGATATACTCCCAACGCAGACATTAACAAATTGGTCAAAGGCGATGAAAAACAAAACATATTTGTCGCACAGCCTTGGAACGATGCAGCACTCAAACAGTATCAAGGACACCCATTGTTTGTTGATACTGGTGTTCACTACAGAATCTTTGTTGAAAACCAAGGAAACATGCCCGTTTTCTTCCACATAGTAGGTGAGATAATGGACCGTGTTACACAAGGAAACGTAGTACAAGCTCAGGGAACTGAAACTTGGAACATTGGTGGCTCACAAGGTGCAACAATAGATGTCGTATTTGATAATCCAGGTGCGTATGTTGCAGTTAACCATGACTATGCAGCAATCTTCAGCGGTGCAGCAACAGTATTTGTTGCAGGTGACCCATTCAAATTGGGATACGGTCCAGGCGATATGCCAAACCCATCTGATGCGGTTCCTCCATTAGGCAAGAATAGCATTCCACAAAAGGAAGTTGTTCACTGTCTATGTACTGACGATCAAGCAGCAACAATAGCGAAACAAATCGGTGGTTAAAACCCCAAAATCTTCTTTTTTGTTTTTATTTCACACAATGATTATATTCTGTACTTGATGGTTTTCTTGCATGTCGATGAATCAGTCAGTATTAATTTGTGATCAGGTTGCACCAATTCTAAATGATATTTTACAAAAAAATGGTCTCAAAATTACATATGAGCCTGAAATTACCCCAGATCAAATAAAAGAAAAGATCGGCAACTTTGACATTGTTGTAGTTAGAAGTAGAACAAAGATCACAAAAGAAATGATTGACAAAGCAAACAAATGTAAAATAATTGCACGAGTAGGTGTAGGACTAGATAACATTGATGTAGGTGCCGCAAAGACAAAGGGAATTCGAGTCATCAATGCAGTAGAAGGTGCAATGAATGCAGTAGCGGAACTCGTTTTAGGATTAATGCTTTCACTAGCTAGGGAAATTCCAAGAGCTGACAGAGAAATTCGAAATGGAAAGTGGTTAAAAAAAGAACTAATGGGAACTGAGCTTTCTGGAAAATATCTTGGAATTGTTGGACTTGGGAACATAGGAAAAAAACTAGCCAAACATGCAAGAGCACTAAACATGAATATCATTGGTTATGATGTAATTCCAATACCTGAAGATTTTTCGCGTGATGTAGGTTTAATAAAAGCAGATCTTGATACACTAATTTCTAGTGCAGATTACATATCTTTTCACATTCCATTTACAGAAAGCACACATCATCTTGTAAACTCACAACTACTTGCAAAGATGAAAAAGAATGCATGTCTTATCAACACATCTAGGGGTGAAATAATTGATGAGAATGCATTGTATGATGCACTAAAAGAAGGAAAAATTGCAGGTGCCGCCTTGGACGTTTTTGAGTCTGAACCTGCCACTGGAAACAAACTTGCAACACTATCAAATGTAATCTGTACTCCTCACATAGGTGCTCAGACAAAGGAAGCTCAGGCTTTAGCTGCAAATGTTATAGCAGAAAAGATAATAATGATTTTACGTGGTATTTTGTAAGACTTTATTATCCATCACGTGATTTTCTATGCGTGAATAGACAGCAATACATCTGCCTAAAGAAGCTAAATCCACAAATCAAGACACGAAAACAATTCATACAGATTTTATCATTATTAGAAGAGAATCAAGAATTTACAGTTGATACAATTATTCCACGTCTTCCAAAGCTAAGAACTAGCAATCAAAGTACGATTGAAGATAATGTAACACGGGCAATACGCTTTGGAAAGTCAATTGGAATCATAAAGGAAAAACAGACACAAAAAATCACACTAAAACAGTTTAGGACATTACAGACCATTACAAACCTGCAAAAACAGCTAAAAAAATCTAGAATCATAAATGGCTCTGAATCTGAAAAAATAAGCGGAACTTTCAAGGCATACTCCAACGAGCTTTGGCATTTTTCAAACTGGCTGGAAACTAAAACGATCACACTAGAACAAGAGATCAAGCTTGAATCAGGCCAATACACAAAGGAAACTCAAGAGGTACAAATTGAGGACATTGAACACTTTTTGGACTTGTACAAAAATGCCATTTCGAACAAAGAGAATACAAAGTTTGTACGAATGTGCTTGGACTATCTCCAACAAGAGTCATTTTCCAAGTATTCTGCCTCAAAAATGAATATCATATTTTCTGCAATCAAGGCTTACTTTAGGGCAAATCTATCCAGTATTGAAATACCGTACAACCCAAAGAACAACCATGTTGAGATTCTAGAGGAAAACAAACAAGAAGTAATATTGACACTGGATGACCTGTTCAAGATCCTAACTCAGGGCAGGCCAAGCATTACACAAAAGGCTGTGATAATATCCAAATTTCAAAGGGGTTTGGATGACTCTACCTTTGCAGACCGATTTAACTATGTGATCTGGGATGAATTGGTAAAGTTCTTTGGTTCTCCAGAATTCGAATCTTGGAATTTTTCACTATGTCCGATGCCAGTATGGCTCACAAGAGTCAAGACTGGCTACTATCATCTGGGATTCTTGGATGTTGATGCCATACGTATAATCCAAGACTATCTTCGATTCATGAAAGTCAAAAAAGGCAAAGTATTCCAAGCTCACGAACCATTATTCTTAACAACCAAAGGGAAGCCAGTAAGTACACAATGGGTATCAAAACTCATTCCAGAACTGGCAAAAAATGCAGGAGTACAAAAGATTCTCACATACTACAAGACCAACATAAAGCGAAATGCCAAGACCTCGCACGAGCTAAGGGACTTATTAAAATCAATCATGATTAGTCAGGGTTTGCCAACATGGCTCTGTGAGATGTGTATAGGTCACAAAGTAGCAGACAGTTATGAGAAACAGGCTCAGCTATTCCCGGAACAGCCCAGAAACGAGTACATGAAAATATCAAAAACAATTAACATATTCACGAAGACCTCACAGAAGCTAAACACCCAAGAAACTGAACTTGAAATTATTCATGATGAGCAAACTAGAATGAAACAAATGATCGAAAACATCCAAAAACAATTAAAGTTTCAAGACCAATAATACCGTCTATTTTTCATTACAATCTTTTCATTCTTGTCTGGTAGTGTGATTTGACGTGCGTATTCATTGTGTGTTATTGTATTATTTACCGACATCCCAAACCAACCACTAGGTCTTGAAAAATCATTCATGATGGATTTTGTAATGGGGTGTGAAGGTCCTAATCTTTCCAAACTGTCCTGAATTGCTAATGCTGAAATTGTCTCTTGAATTTGATACAAGAGCCGATTTTTCACCGAATCTTCGTATTTATCTTCCCAAGTGAGTCTAGTCTTTATTTTTTTATTTCGTTTATTAACATCAAGAATGGTTTTACGCAGTTTTGCAGAATCAAATATCTTGCAAGCTTCCAAGACACATTCGTTTGCAGCCTCAGTAATTTGCTCCTCTGAAGGATTATCTGTTTGAAATTTCTCTTTGGCATATTTTATCTGGTTATCAGTATCAATTCCATCTCGAATCTTTTTTACGATTTGTGATATGGTCTTTCCTCCTGCAGCATCTGATATTTCTTCCCTGCTTTTTTTGTTGAGATTTTTATTAAGTTCATCTAGTCTGTCTGCAAGTAATTCTTGAGTGCCTTTATCTGTTCTGGGTTTGACATCTTCCTGTAAAAATGATCCAAATTCAACTCTCGTCTTTCTGTTCAATTTCTCTGAATATGCTAAGTAATCTTTCATTAAAACACATGATGATAAAATATCGGATAAAAGTCTTAGAAAATTATTCTGAATAAATTTGGTTGATGAAATACTTTCAGTCACACGTAATTGCTCATATATATTCTCGGTTCTTTTCATACCCACTAATTCAATAACATCCTTGTGGAATACTTTTCGTAGATTTGGATCTTTTTCAAGCTTATTAAAAAAATACATCAAATTAGCAAGTGATGGAAATATTATGTCATCTAGCATTTCAGATTTTTGACTGGAATACACATCTTTGTTATTTTTAGATATTCCATCGACTTTCCTCAATCTCTCATATTCACTTCTATCTCGCAAATATTTCACCAATTTTGGCTCTGGTTTTATAATCTTCTTCTTGTCTTTTTTATTATTTTCATTGGCTTTATTCGTATTTTTCCTGTCTTTCAAAATTAGACAGGACAAATTAGCTAGACCAGCTAATTAATGTTATGATTAACGAATTAAAAATTCGACATACAAATCTGATAAAAACAGGATCTCTCTCGATAATTATTCCTAAACAGTTTGCCCAAGATATTGGAATCTATGCTCATAAGCTGAATGTGATTATTGAAAAACATGGCAAGTCTGTTGTGATTAGAAAACTGGGAGTCTAAATATTTGTTTGATTGTAGACTACTAAAATCAATTAAGCAAGGAAATAATCAATGCTGTGATAACATTCCTGCTTTTAGAATAACCTATCAGAATAATCAAATCTGGCTAGTCTGTTCTCACTGTTTTGAATTCACTCCGTGGAATCGATTTATCAAATTACGGGTTAGTATCAATTCAAAAGGTGATAGGAGATCACAGGTTGCAAGACCTAAAGTTGCAAGGAGAACAAGATTTGATTCATAAGAAAAGTAACAGATCAGTAACGGATCGTCGTAACGGATCACGATATGACATTGATCAATTTTACAAAAGGGCTCTGTACATATGTGAAAAAGAAAAGAGGCCCTTCTCTTTTACTGACTATGAGAACCTGACACAAGGTAACTTTAGACAATACATTCACAGATCAAGAGATAAAATAGAGACTGTGAAAAAGGGCAGGCCTACATTATACAAGGTCAAAGGAATAGAACTTGCAGGGGACTCTCATCGTATAACGAATAGGGGAACGGGGGGTATTCCAGAATTTGATCACCTGTTGGAATCTCTTAGAGACCAACCTCCAATGATTCATGATATTCATCTAAAGTTTGAATCGGATGTACACTCAAAGCTTGTTTCCATGGGGTTATCGGTTAATCCTACCAATCATGCTATCGAGAACTTGAGATACGCTTCACTTGACAATAATATCAATACAAAGATCTTGGTATATCCAAAGTTAACACTGATCATCATCGGATGTACTCTCAAACCATTCATCTATGATATCTCAGGAGTTTTGTCTCTATTTTCCCATCTATCGCAGGTCCAATTCTACTTATCTGGTCTCACAAACCATGAATCCACAATTCCAGATGTAAAAACTTGGATTGTAACACGCTATGATTTCAATAAAGACGGTTCCGAATCAGTTAGTGGTGGGCCTTTCTGTCGTGAATTCGAAAACGTTTCAACTGGCCTTATTCGATTCTATCTAAAGAAGATGCCAAATGGTGAAAGGATTCCAAGGCTTGAACAAACCAGGACACCTGGCAAATCGATTTCAGACATTGTGGAGGAAATCCTATCACAATGATAAAATCTACACCAAATGCATCGATAAAGGACAAAACTTCAGAGAAGCTGAACTTTTAGGAGAAAATTGTGCCTATGAAACCAATTGAAAGTGCAGTCCTTGATACCATAATCATGAGATTAAACGAGACTAACAGCTTGGAATACATCCAGGACAAAGTCAAGAAAATAAGTGCAAGAAGATATTACGAAATCAAGGCCAAGCTGAAGGAAGATACTAAATCAAGACTTTATGAAATAGCAAAAGGTGGTTTTGCTCAACAGCATATGGAAAGAATAGACCAGCTGCAAATATGCCAGCGTCTTATGTGGGAACATTATCAAAAGATCTCAGACGATTGGAAGAAAATACTAGCTCTTGAAAAGATAGCAAGTCTACAACCCTATTTGTCAGCATACTATGAAGCATCAAAGAAGATATTAGAAAATGATTCCAAAGCGGGCAATAGTATATCCTGAGATGTCTAAAGAGGTCGATAGTGAAGAGCTCTCACAAGCTCTAAATCTACCTACAAATGTTCCAGATGATTTGCAGACATTCTATGATGAACTTGAAAAGCCTTTTTTTCATTCTCTAACAAAAGAGCAGATAGTCAAACTAGCTCCATTGCAATTATCATTATGGAAAGATCACTTTCAGCACAATAAACTTCTTGTATTAAAATCACAAAAGATAGGAATTTCATCAGTATGTATTCTTATTACTCTATGGCACGCCTTGAGGGATTGCCGAGGAATGGAGCTTATCATCAATGCACAGTCAGACGAGCAAGCAAAGACTCATGCACACGATCTAAGGCAGATATTATTAGGTTCTGCAAAATACAGAGATTATCTCATTCAATCAAATTTTACTGCTCTGGGACTTTTGAAAGACGAAGTTACTAAAGTAAGAACAATTTGGATTCACAATCCAGACAATCTAAAAAGGCCAACTAAAATAATCATAGTCGGTATGAGTCCAGGAGCTTTGCTGTCTCACAAGAAAGTAGCTTTTGAATGGAGTTCTGATATTACCATATCTGATAGAACACCTGAACAACAAAACAGAGTATGGGCAGCTTTGCTATCCAGAGTTGCAAACAGTCAAGGGCCAGTAATTGTAGAGTGTCCTGCACGAGCTCCAAGTGGTCCAGTATATGATGAATATGATAGATTTCAAAAGAATCTAGATGATAAAACAAAGAAATCAAAAATCAGAAAGAAACATGCTTTTCATGTAGAAATCTATGGTTATGAGCTAGGCCTCCGAGACAAATTCTTCACTAAAGATTTTATTGAAGCAGAGAAAATCAGGTTAGGCCCATTATTTGGAACTTTCTACAATGCAGACTTTTTCGCATCAGGTTCTACATGGTACAAGCGAGAACATTTTGAAAATGAAACTCAGGAGGCATCCGATATCTGGATGATGTTTAATCCTACTGATGATACAATTTCAGATGTATCCGATGACTAGCTCTATACTCAATGATAAATATCGTAATTGATTAGACAATTAATGTTTGATGGTGATGATCATTTACTGGGTCAGATTGAATTCAGTATTTCTTTACCTTCTTTAGTAAGATCATACAGCTTGCCTTTCTTTAGTTTAGGAGTTAGACAAACAGCGATATTCATCTTAGATAACTCTTTCAAGGTTGTACTAACATGTGTTGGATATATGCCAGTTTTCTCTGAGATGCTATTAGGCGTTAATGCCTTTTCTTTTAAAGCTTGCAATACTTTCTTTCGGTAATTGCTTGCAAGTACATATCCTATAAGATGTGCTCTCTCATTCAAGTAGTTATCTTGTAACTATCTCGTAGCCTTCGTTTTCTTTGTTATTACGAGTTACATACAAAATGATTACTATATAATTACAATATTGATAGTTTGAGTTGAAAAGCATTGTACTTGAGAGCATAGGATATGTTGGAATCATTTGTGTAATTTTAGTTCTTACAGGGGCAAGTACATCGCTACAGTCATTTGCCCAAGCTAGTACGATTCAACACATAACAGTTACTACAGCTCAATCTTCTTGCAATTATGGAGATTCTATTGTAATAAAGGGCTTTGTGACAAATCCTACAGATAATACACAAGTCTCGGTTGAGGTTTTTAATTCACTAAAAAACTTAGCTGCGATTGGACAGGTTCCTCTATCTTCTAATGGAAACTTTTCTTTTACGGTTAGTGCCACTGGACCCGTATGGCAGCAGGCAGGAGATGTTAAGATTGCAGCTCAATATGGCAGATATGTTAACACCACTGCAACAATTTCCTGTGATTCTCAGACATCAGATAATACAACCACAACTAATATTCCATCATGGATTAAAATTAACGCAAAGTGGTGGTCTACAGGTTCCATAACTGACACAGATTTTGAGAAAAACATTGAATATCTAATAAAACAGAAAATAATTTTGATACCTCAAACTAGTCAGTCTAGTTCATCAGTTATGAAACAAATTCCTACATGGATTAAAAATATGGCTGAATGGTGGTCTGATGGAAACGTTACAGATGATGAATTCATTAAAGGAATGCAATACTTAATTAATCGAGGAATATTGGTTATTCCTCAATCTGTTTCACCACAACCAACACAAACAACACCAAACCAAAACACAGGGCAGTCACAACAAGTCAATACTTTGTCAAAGTCAAGTGGTGCAACCGCTATCATATCAACAAATTTTGGTAAAATAACACTTCAATTATTGGATAATGTAGCACCTAACACAGTTGATAATTTCAAAAAACTTTCAAATTCTGGTTTCTATGATGGAACCATATTTCACAGAATAATTCCAGGGTTTGTTATTCAAGGAGGGGATCCAAATACTAAAAATGGTACACGTGATACATGGGGCCTCGGAAATGCAGGATATACAATCCCTGCGGAGTTTTCTACTCTGAAATTTTCAAAGTATATGGTTGGCTTGGCACGAGGATCAGATGTTGATAGTGGAAGCTCCCAATTTTTCATTACACTTGGTGATGATTCCTCATTAAATAATCACTACACTCTCTTCGGAGAGGTGGTTTCTGGACAGGACGTCGTGGATAAAATCGCATCAATTAAAACAGGTTCAACTACAGACCAACCATTAGATCCTAACGAAGCACGAATTATCAAGATAATTATTCGCATATAGTAAGGTGTCTAGAAGAAAATGACCTGTGCCTAGATGAGCAAAATATCAGAATATTATTTTAAATTAGACAGTGTGCATAATGTAAGTGTGTGAAGCCTAAATGCCCTGCGTAGAAAAAACCATAGGATGCATAGAAAATGAGTGAATATAATTTCAATGTAATCTTTAAAGAAATTGAGGAGAATACTCCAGAGACTGGATTTAACTTGTGCAGTATTGATAATTTTGAACCAGCTGGAGAACAGCTTGCTTTGATTGGCCACTTTGACACTAGAGAAGAAGCTAAGAAGGAACAGGCCAAATATGACAAAAATAGAACTGCAATTTATCATAAATAAAATTTAAAAAACTAGAATAAACTTTCTTATTATAGATTATCAAATGTAATTCTGTGAAAAATAATCAGTACATTAGAATAGGCTCATTTATCGAAATTCCAGTTGAATACAAGGGGAAAGTTGATTCATACGACTATGAATGTAGTAAATGTAAGAACAAGGCAATCACAAAGAATGAAAAAAGAGAATGTAATGTATGCGAAAGCTGGAATGGATGTGGTCGTAATTGCACCTTGTCGCACATAATTTGTGAAAAATGTAGTATTGTTCATAAAGTCTAATTTTAATCCAGAAAATTCCTAAAATCAAAAACACTTTGTCTTAAACTATCAATATCAACGTTGAATGAAATATTAGTAGGATTTCCATCATTATCGATATCTGTATTTAATACATTCAAACGATTTTCCCAAGTTGCTTCTATATCTGAATCCATATTTGATGAACCATAATCAGATGAAAAATCTCCTTCGTATACAACTTTGATTGATTTAGGTAGCTTACCAAGTGCTAATTCGAATTTGGTTTTATGGTTTGCAAATTTCTTTGAATATTCTATTGTATAGTTTTCCTCCTCATCAGGTTCTAACGTTTTCAAGTAGAGTAATTTTCCATATTCCTCTACTGCATGAGTGAATACCGCGTAACATTCGTAGACATGTACTTTGGTTAAAACATATTTTTTGTCCTCAGGATAGCCTATGATTTGATAAAGAAACTCTAGCAATCGATCTACATTACCACGAGTTTTTTCCTGTAATGCTTTCATCTGTTCTTTGGTTATTGTTTTGGTTTTTGCATGTTCCATTTTAATTCGCATACAATAAACAGGTCTATCAATTTTAGGCTCTCTTTTCATAAATTGGAATATTTCTACTGATTTTACTTGTTTAATTTTGAAAAAATGATGGTATGCTTCTTTATCCGCAGTTATAAAATCACAATTTCTTTCAATACAAATATTTGCACAATTCTCATCAAAACTAGTTTGTTTCATGTCTTTGCCAACTACAAATTTTTCATCATATTCTTTGAATAGATCCTGAAATTCATCACGCTCTAAATAATTGACTTGTTTGTCGATTAGAGCATTTTTCAATAGAAACTAGAACCGCTTATGCCTCAAAAATTTGTCGGTCTTTCCAACTTAAAGTTAAATGATATTGTTCAAAATTTACTATAATCTTTCTATTCTTTTGTCTATGCTTGGATGTAAGTTGTATTTTTTGTCTTTTCTGTCATACAAAGACACAAATGTATTTCCAACTATACAAAAAAGATGAAAGAACACATTTCTACAAGCAGCAAATTATCTGCTTCTAAGATATTTCATTTCTTCAAGGAATTCAAAAAATATCCCGAACGGTACAGACGATACTGTGCACAGATGGATGCAACACCTACTGGGTCCAATACCATTACTACAAAAGAAATTTGGAATATTACTTTGGGTCAACTTGATTATGTGAAAATAACGGTGAAGTACACCCTGGAACCTAGCAAAGAAATTAGATATGAGATTATTGAAGGCTTGGGTGAAGGGCTACAGAATAGAATCGCGATTACTGAAAACGAAGGAAGTACTGGTCTTCTTCTTAGTTTCATTTACCTTGATATTTACGCTTTATTTTACGGTATGGATTCAGAATTTAATAGAATACTCCAATACTTTGTGGATCGCACCTTCTATTTCCTCGAGGGAAGAACAGCTGAGATGGAGACAGGAGACCTTTGTACCAATTGTAAGAATGGACATTTGATACCACTTCCTGGAGTCAATAAGGGGGACAAACATATCAGCAGAGACCTGATTTGTGACACATGTGGGAAAGAGACAGGTTATGTAAAGGTACAAGTCGAAGAAAAAATCTCAGCTTCTTCTAGTGTAAAGGTCGATTAATTTTTCACATTAGGATTTGATTATTAATAATAAAGACAATAAGCTTGGAGTGAGAAAGAATGATTGATCAAGAATTACAGGAATTAGAAGATAAGGAAATAGAAAAACTAGATAAATTGATTGATAAGGTTGTTGATAATATAAACTCAGGAAAGAAATTAACTCCTCTAGATTTTTATCCAGAAATTGCTTCTTTTGTAAAAGGAAAAACATATACCAACTGGTTAGTGATGCATAGACCTATTCTGTTACAACTTCCATTTTATGACGTTACATTAATGCCAATTTTTCCTCTAAATGATGAGAAAATCTTCGAAAAAGAAACTGGATTAACAGTACAGCAAACATTAGAACTGTACAAAGAAGGAAAGATACTACCTCTACTTCAATTTCCTCCGTTGGAATTCAGAGGATTAGATTATCTTGATCCAATATTGGAACTAAATTTACCGATTCTAAATTTTAGACAGCCTGCTTATGATCACGCTCTTTCAATAAACGTATTGGGTCATGATCAATATCAAATTAGTACATGGTATGAAGAAGGCATGGAAATTTTCAAAATTGTAACTTCTGATAAATTGAACAAATTTCCAGAATCACTTACATCTCTACTCTCAAAAGATGCTCAAACTGATTCTGATTTCATACGTAATATTGGCTATGCGTATGCTAGATTGATGTTAATGGGTTATTCAGATTTGGTATCAATTCTTCTCAGCTTAAAAAACCCTATGACAATAGCACAAAGTTTGTGGATATATGAAAAAGTACTTACAGCTAAACATCATTTGTCTTTAGGCGGAGTGGTGTCTTGGGACACATTAGATGCTTTAGCCGCAAAAAATTTGGGAATAGATTCTGCAAAGGCATTTCCAATTGATGTAGGAAAGTTATTGATAAAAGAATTCGAATTAGTAAGCATTAGGGATTTTGGTTTTGAAAAAATAATCAAAATCACAAATTCAACAGCTAAACCTAGAAAAGCGTTATTTGCTTTAGACGAAGCAGTAGAATTACATCAGGAAGAGAAAATAATTGATAGAAGTCTTGCTCTTAGAGAAACATGGGAAGAGACTAATGAAATCGTTCGTTCCATGAATAAGTCGAAAGATAAGATAACCAAATTCATTCCCCTCAGTATTGGACTAGTTGGCGGATTATCAACCGCATTCAATACACTTCCAGGAATAATATCTACAATATTGGGTATTGCAGGTTGTCAAGTAATTGCAGAACCCTTAACAGAATTTATTCTAAAATTAGGAAAACCCACTCATATTGTGTCGATTTTTGATCTAAGCAAAGAAATTCACAGGAATTAGTACCACAATTTTGTTAAATGACGAATTATGATGTTATTAATCATATTAAATATTAAGTAAAAATGAATCTGGAACCAAAATTAGCAGAATATGGTCGCTAATCCCATCGGTATGGATTAGGTGAAATAAACTTCAGATCTCAGATTTAGAGGCATGACATAGGTTATCCCCCATACCGTCTAGGGAGTAGTATGGGAGTAGGGGGTATAATTGATGGTCAGGCAGTAGACGCCCAAGTTGGTTATAACGACGTGGGCAGTAGATCCATTTTCTCTTTATAAAGAACCGGGCAGTACAGTCTCATGTGTCATATGCTGACCTGTTAGAATACAATCCGTGGTGGAAGAATGAGGATGCAATTGATGATGATCCGCAGATTCAGAAATGGGATAAATCCATCCTAAAGTGGAATCCAAGACTACGACAGACCTTTCAGCCAGATGACCTGATTTACTCGCTTCGTGGGCCAAGACAAGTTGGCAAAACTACTCTTATAAAATTGGAAATAAGAGACTTCCTTAAACACAAAATTCCAAAGTGGAATATAATGTACTATTCATTTGAAATTGAAAATAGTGCACGTGATGTAATCAATGTAATCAATGAATATCTTGATAGAACAAAAAAACTCAGAAGAAAATCGTCTAGATGTTTTATTTTCTTGGATGAAATTTCAAATGTGAATAACTGGCAGCATGGAATTAAAAAACTTGTAGACATGGGAAAATTAAAAAATTGTACAATAATTGCTACAGGTTCACATTCTATTGATCTAAAACATGCAACTGAACGACTGCCTGGTAGACGAGGAAATGCTGTCAAAGAACCTCTTGATAAAATCATGCCGCCAATGAAATTCTCTGAGTACGTATATTCAATAGATGAAGATATACGAAAGGCTGTTGATGAAAATTATCTACGTTCATCAATCAAGAGAACTACAATAATCAATCAATTATTGAAAGGCAAGATTGACAAACAACTTGATGAGATGTGGTCCTATCAAAAAGAACTTGATGCACAACTTTCAAACTATATGACTACAGGAGGAATACCTTTAGCAATAGATGAATTTCTGAAAACTGGTACTATCCAAGAAGGTACATACAACATTTACCTTCAAGCAATGATAGGAGATCTGAAAAGAGCAAAAAAAGATGATTCTTACATGGACCAACTTATGCCTAACATAATCAAAAATATCGGTAATCCTGTATCATGGCAAAATCTAAAGGATAATACCGACATTGGAAGTCATCACACCGTAGAAGAATATGTGAAAATTCTTGCTGATATGTTCACATTATCATTTTTTTATAGATATAATACAGTTGAAAAAAGGCCGAAATTTGACAGCCACAAAAAAATATACTTTCATGATATGTTCTTTCTACACGCTATTAATGGTAGAATAACACAAAAAGAACCATTCAAACTTAGTCTAAGTTTACTGAAGAACAATGAGATGCAAAGTCATCTGGTGGAGAACATCCTATCAGATCATCTCATAAGACTTGCCTTCAACCGTTCTCCAACTAAAATGACATTTGATTATCACAATTCTGTATTCTATTGGCGAGGAAAAGATGATCGCGAGGTAGATTTTGTAATAAAAGAAGAAGATTCAGCTATTCCGATAGAACTAAAGTATCAAAACAAGATTAACAGGGAAGACTATTACGGCTTGATTGATTTTAAGAAAGCATCGGGAGAAAAAGAAGCTCTCTTAATTACAAAAGATGATCTTTCAGTTGGAACAGAAGCAACAAACATACCGCTATCGCTGTTTTTATTATTGATTTGAAACATCAATCCGATACAAGCAGACGTTATTAGTCCTGAAAAACTTGTTCAACATTACACTGAATTTGAAAAAACGATCAACTTTTACAGATTCAAATTCATAATAAACTGAGAAAAAATTGTCTGAAAATAAATCTGTGGAAGAAACGAATAGCGATGAAACATTTGCTTTTCTAAATATTCTAAATATACTATCAGACACTACAAAATTTCGTCAATGGCTATCAGATTTTCATGAATTAAAGGAACATGATAGATTTTTTGAAGGTTATAAATTCACTATTATTACTTCTTTGCTTGCTTTTATGAACTCCTTTACAATGCATGATCCATTCAAACTACAAGACGATGAAATTTGTTATAGAGCAGAATTTAGAGGAATAAAATTAGAAAAATTACCAAATTCATGTGAAAAAATAATTTTTCAAAAGAACGTGTGGCAGCTAGGAAGAAAAATTAGAAAATCAACAGATTGGAAAAATTTGGATGTAAAAAATGAATTATTTCCACTTTTAGATTTGTTTAACAAAATAAAAAAAAATCACCTCCAACCTACAAAAAATATTAGTGAAACAGAGGCTCTGACCCATCTTAGTGAGTTTTATACTTACTTGTTTCTTATAGATACGAGTCTTGGAAGACCAAAGGGGTATTATCATCCATTTTTTTCTACAGAAAGAAACCCAAAATATCTTGACAAGGTTTTTGAAGGTTATGTATATTCACTTCAATTTCTTTGGTATCAAATGTTAGGAAGTGATGTTTTTGCTAATTCATGTGTCAAGGATTTACATCGCTGTCAAGCAATAAAATTTCAAGATGAAGATAACCACTCAATAAATCTAGGTGAGGTTTTTGAAATGTATGAACCCGAATTAAGTCCAGAAGAAAAAAAAGAGCAAGAATTTTGGAGACATGTCAAAAATAAATGGGACTCTATAGATCAATTCTTCAGCAAAATTAGATCTGAGCTAATAAGGCCACTTGAAGATAAGATAGGACATAGATTTGGGGGATTAGGAAAAGGTCTAGTTAAGTTAGTCAATTTTGAAAAAGCTATACTTGGATCTTTATTAGATAAAACAAATCTAGAAGAGCCTTCTTTCATGGACAATGACGACCTAGAATCCATGAAAAAAAGACTTGATGTAGAGTTTCTCTGGTATGATATTGATGTCTTTGATGCTGGTCAAGCAAATCTAGAATTCAATGGTGTTTTTGCATTTATTGCATTGCTTACTGGTTATGTAACCATATTAGAAGAACAAAATAGTGAAGGCAAGGTAAAAGTAATGAAGATAATTCATCCTGACATCAGAGGAGATCATAACTATTATTCTGTTGCAGTTTTGATAGGATCCTACGGATTCTTTTCTGATGCATCTGGTTGGATTGTATTCTATGATTCTCTTATAGATTCTCCAGGAGAAGGAGGACATCATCGCGATATGTGTTTTGACTGTATCAACAAATTCAAAAATCAGTCAAGAGTAGAACTGAAGGAAATTACTGTAAATAAACAAATATTTCAAAAATATCTTGAATCTAGAAAAATTTCATTTGCAAATAGTAAGGATTTATCAACTATATACAAAGAGGTAGCAGATAACGTTGCTCAAGTAAAAGGAAAGCTGTTCGAATATGTATTTCTAAAATATTGTATGGACGATAAGAAATATGATCTAGTAAAGGGTGATTTTTCATTATCTGGGCAACAAATCGATTGTATAGGTGTTCAGGGTGAAATAGTATATGTTTTTGAATGTAAATTACAAATTCATGATAATCTTGAAGAATATGTAGAACAGATCAACAGAATTTCCAATCTAATAAAAAAGGAATATCCCAATAAGAAAATTATTCCAAAACTAGTAGTTTATTCTCCTGTATTAGAAAACAGATCTCTAGAGTTAGAAAAAAAGGGTATTGGAATTATACATAGCTTTAAAAATGCAATACAAACTGACCGTGTTTTTGATGGAGAACGAAAAAAATTATTACATACGCTTGATTTTGAATTAAAAGATAAATTTTATAGAAATTATGATAAAGACTGGTTTACATAATTGCATCTATGCATCTACATTGTCTATATTTCATACAATAAACTTGGATTCAAACATTATTGTGATATTAAACTGGGGGAATTGAACCATTTGACAAATTTTCCTCAAGAGTAGCTTTGAATTTGATGCTGTTCTATTTCAGTCGATTGATGAAATTGTCAGTAAGACCCTCTTTGTTAAGATTCAACTCTTCTTCATCTAGAAAACCACGAATCATTGCCCAGTCCTTTTCATCTAATTTATCGGACGCCAATATTCCTGCAAGCAAGACAGTATTGACTGTGGCAGTGAAACTGACATCTGCTTTTCGACCTTTGATCAGTCCGCCTTGAATATCCCTCAGCTTTTCATCCAGTGTATCGTTCAATGTGATACTTAGGCGATTCATTTTATTCTATACACCACTGGTGTATTACATAAATAAATGTTTGGTGCAACAGTTTTATATCATGGAATCATCATACTATGGTATGACAAAAGTAAGAAGAACAGTGAATTTTAGTGTTGAACTGGATGGTATCTTAGGTCTTCTAGCTACAAAGAGACAACAAAATTTGTCAGAGTCTCTAGAGTATACACTAAGAGATGTTCCAGAAATAAATGAAATGATTTTAAAATCTAGAATAGGTAGTCCTCAACCAACCATCAAGGGCAGCATACCAAAGTCCATCAAAAATAATTCTGAAATACCAGCCTAAGATCTCTTTTCCATGGGCGTTAAACTTCCGTATTCTGGGTTATCGAATGAGGAACCAATAATTTCATAACCCAATCTTTGATAATACTCGATATTTTCTTGTGTAGAAGACAAAGTAATTCTGGAATACCCAAAAATGCTAGCAATAATCTCAAGAAGCATCATTAAATTGAATCCTACGCCACTTGATTCTTCAATCAACTCATTTCTTTCAATAAGGTCCAGGTGAAGATGATCACCTTGATCTAGAAATGTCATAAACCCTAAAATTTTACCATCAATTTCGTAGACTATTACATATTGATCACCAATGTTCATGTCAACTAGGTAAGATAGATCGATTTGATTTCTAGGAGTTAATCTATTCCAGAATTCTTTTTTCCCATCAGAGTATTCGATTTCTCGATAGGGAGGATTGAGTTTCAATGATCTTCTTGTCATTTCTGTGCGTTTTGCCCTGTGAACTACTTATCAAAAAGGGTTTCTATTAGTATTTTCAAAAACCATTTAGATGTAAACTGTGAATTCGAAACCAAAAATAGCAGATTATAGACGCTAATCAGCATAATTAGATTAAACTTGTTTTGAGATGAAGATACTCGGAAGATTATCTCCAAGTTTAAATGTTGAGGAAAGAACCAACGAATTATGCCAAGACAACACTGGTCAGACAAAATAATTAAAGACATCCAAGGAGCGTTTAAAATCTTCATTGTAGCAGCCATTTTGATTTTCGTCGCTCTTGCAGTAGCAAAAAATCTCTACCCTACTTTTCCTTTAGACAATACTTCTTCGGGGGTTGTTGCAGTAATAGTAAGTCTCTTCTTCTCTTTTATCGGTTATACAAAAAATAGGGCTAGGCCTCCAACTTGATTTAGACTACCTCTCAGACTAACCATGTCTGAGCAAAATCTCTCCTCATTCTTTTGTTTGAATTGATCCAAAATTATTCCATTAAAGTAGTAAGTCCTACAGGAATCGAACTAATACAATTTATCAGCAATCCCTAAAAACACTGTAAACTGAAAATTAATGTGAAAACTCTGTATCTTGTAACAATTATAGGAATTAGTCTGCTATCTATGTTTTTAATGTCTGGTAACTCTTTTGCATATACATGTGCAGTAAAAGCCCCATCTGTTCCATTACAATATTATTATCTGCACGCAGATTCAGTCTTTGTTGGAACTGTATCCTCAATTACCAATGATACAAATCATCAATACACAGTCAAATTTGATCTAGTCAAATCTTGGAAGGGAAGTCAGCACCCAA
>JACQCT010000014.1 GCA_016201435.1 Nitrososphaerota archaeon
TTGGTGAAGTTTTATTGTATTTAATTGTAGGTTTACAAGTGTTGACACTATAGATATGCGTCTAACCCTGTTTTTTTAGATACTCCTAATTGTTGCTTTTCTAAAACCTTTGACATTTTATCCCCCATGTTTTTAGCTGCATTTACTTTTCTTTTTCCAATCCAATAATAGGTCTCATCAACAGTATCTTTTGCAATAAGAACAACTAGTCTACCAGTGTCTTTTCTGCCTGTACGGCCCTTTCTTTGTATGTACCTGATTGAGCTTGGCACATTATCAAAAAAAACAACAAGATTTACTTCGGAAATATCTAATCCTTCTTCACCAACACGAGTAGCAACTAATACTTTGTATTTGCCATCTCGAAATTTTTGTACTGTTTCAATCTGTTTTTTTTGCTTGAGTCCTGTTTCACCTGCTTTACCAATTAAAAATCCCGCAGCAATTCCCATTTCAATTAGTTTTTGATAAATCACATCAACTGAATCTCTATAGCTAGTAAAAACAAGCGCTTTACCTTGAAGTGATTCTATGATTTCTTTTAATTTTATTATTTTAGAGTGTTCAATTCCTTTTGATTGAGCAAGTTTTGCAAGTCTTATAGCTTTAGCAAAATTTAGATCATTTTCAAAAAGGTCTTTTATTCCAATTCCTTTTTTTGCCTGTGTACGCTCGCAAAATCTCAAAAATGATGTAATGCCGTGAGATTCCAGAACATTTAGTGCATGAATTATTCGTATTGCTGTAAAAAGTGGCTTTGCGGCCTTTCTATTTTGTCGTATTACAAATTCCCTCACACGCAAGAGTTGTGATAATGATTTGCTGTCAGAGATATTCAGACCAGCCCTTCGTAAATCTTGATATCGCGATTCAAGTGCAGCTTTGATACACATTTGAATTTCTTTCATCTCTGGTGGAAGATCAACTGTAATCCATTGTGTGTTGGTTTGTTGAATATATGGTATTACATCAGGACTTTCTTCATTTCTTTGCGCTATGCTTGTAATTTTTAAAATATTAAGAATTTCAGTTGCTTTATCTTTTTCACTTGGTAATGTAGCTGTCATACCTAAAATTCTCACATCAGAGTTTTGGAATCTTTCTGCAATTCCAGAGTATGCATAGTCACCTATAGTGCGATGTGCTTCATCAAAGATTAACAAGTTAAATTGATTCGGGGATACAATTTGTCTATCAAGATCATTTTTTGTAATCTCAGGTGTAGCGCATATTACACTGTTTATCCATAGCTTTTTTCTTTTTGCAACTGGATCTTCACCTGTTATTAGTGCAACGTCATCTATGAGAAGATTTTTTTTTAAAAATTCGTAATGTTGGTGTGCCAAAACTCTGGTTGGAGCAAGAAACAACACTCCGCCAGTTCTCCTTGATAAAAACTCGGCAATAACCTGTAATGCTACCGTTGTTTTTCCCAATCCAGTAGGAAGAACTACTAGACAGTTTTCTTTTATTGCTTGATTTGCAAGATTTACCTGATATTCTCTGTATTCTATTGATTCAGGCGTGATTAACTTGTGTTCAAAATACTGTGAATCCAATTAAATTCATCTTCTTTTGGACAAGTAAAAAGTTTCTTTCAATTTCATCTTTGCAATATTCTATGTATATGAATACGAGGTTATAACGATCATAAAATACAGACTAGACATGAATTGTAACATAACAAAATCATACTCTCACAATATTGAAATTAGCTAAATAATGCGCGTTTATTATGAAACTTGTCGAGGTATGTAAATTTGGAACCTCTTGAATTTTGTGATCTTTGCTTTCAGCGAGGAAAGACCAATCTTTGTGAAACCTACAAAAATACATTTACAAAAATCAGTCCATTACATTTCACACAGCAAACAAGACTAGATAAAATTCTAAATAGATTAGAAATAAGACCGCGATTAATAGACAGACGTTGGACATGTGTTGTTGATTCGTCAAAACGAGTGGAGTTTCTTGATTCACTATATGGAATCAGCGTTACAATGCATACTTTGGATGATCACGTAAAGGTCTTGACAAAACTATACAAGCCTGAATCAAGAAGACTTGGAGCGCTTGAAGAATTTGAGCTTCCAAGCCAAGAATCATGGGAGGAGTTTAATCCCAAATCAAGGGTTTGGGACATGGTCAAAGTCAAACAAAAAAATGAAAAGTTTTTTGCCAAAGTTAATCTTGGCAATATTTTAAAACATTCCAGTTTTGAAGGAACAAGCTATTTTCGTGCTTATTTGAATAATGATTTACCTGTACTTGCACCAATGGAAAAACGCGGTGCGTACAACATCATGGCTACCATTACAGAACCTACCATAGCATACTGGAAAACAGATAGTACAAACGAACGTGGATTTATTGAAAATAAACAGTTAACCAACATTCCTGATGAAATTTTCAATATTTTACGAAGGCTTGGAACAACAAATAAAAAAATTCCAGAAATGTTAATTTTTGAAAATGAAGATTATGAAATTGTAAAAACAGTACTAGGATGCATCAAGATTGACTTGATAAAATCTACTGATACTATGACCGCATTATTTGACAAAACTTCTGTGACACCTATAATAATTGAAAATTTAGAAAAAGAACGTCTTCAAGCAATGTTGGACATAATCACAGAAATTGGTGGTAAAATTGAAAGCGAGAATGAATATTTTACTATTTCAGGAAAAAAGGGTTCAGTAAAACTAACTTTTGTAGATAACGATAAAAGCATTCAGGATGGTATTGAAATTCGAATTTCAATATCTGCATTTGAAGACCCTGCTAGATTTACAGAGATTTTATACATGATAAAAAAAAGACTGGGTCTTCAGGATCTGCCTCTTGAAACCATGGTCAGTCAACATTGGCCAATAATCACAGATTCTGATTTACAATATGTAGTGCAATCTGCAATTTCATGGTGGGCAAGTAACTCTGTCTTGGCATCAAACATAATTGGTGAAAAAAATAAATTTGCCAAAGTAAAAGAATGGTTTTCCAAAATTAAAGAAGGAAAGATTAGATCAAATTTAGATACCATAACACTAGGAAAGATTATCAAATTCAAAGAAGCTAAACAATAATGTACTAGTTAAAACATAGAATCAATATGAACAAACCCTTTGAGCGTCCAACATGGGATGAATATTTTATGCTGCAGGCAGAATTGGCAAAGCTTCGCTCAAACTGTATAACAAGACAGGTAGGAGCTGTAATAGTACGCGAACATAGACAGATAGCAACTGGATATAATGGGACCCCGCCAGGTGTGACAAATTGCTATGAAGGGGGCTGTAAGCGATGCATCTTGCGTAGTGAGGGAAAACTACAGTCAGGAGAGGGTCTTGACAGATGCATTTGCAATCATGCAGAGGCAAACGCCATAATGAATTGTGCAATACTAGGAGTGGGTTCTGGCACAAAAGATACCACACTTTACACTACTTTTGCAACATGTCTTGAATGTAGCAAGATGGCAATTACAATTGGAATTAGACGCATTGTCTGCCTTGCTTCGTATCCTGAAACTGATTTTAATCTTTTAAAAGAAGCAGGGATCCAAATAGATACTTTAGATAAGAAAAAAATGCAATATTGGATAAACATTCTACTTGAGGATACAACGATGAATCTTATTCCAACAAACTAGGTATAACATATGCAACAAAATATCACGGGTGCTGTAGATGAAGTAACAACAACAATGCCACCAGCATTACTTGTTTCTGCAACATATAATAGCCAAAAAAAATCCGTGGTTCTAAAATTCTATGAACCTAATTCAAAAAAAATTCTTTTGTGGACTGATAATACAGGCCATAAGCCATACTGTTATTCCAAACTAGATCCTGAAGAGTTGAAATTTTTATCAGATAGAAAAGATGTACTAGAATTAAAAAAAACTGAAAAAATAGATCTTCTCAAAGATAGAACAATCAATGTAACAAAAATCATAGTTGCAGATCCACTTGCCATAGGTGGCACTCAGACAGATAAGAGCATTAGAAACATAATTGAAACCTGGGAATCTGACATAAAATATTATGAGAATTATCTTTATGATTATTCTCTAATTGTTGGCAAATACTATACCATCACAAATGGCAAGTTAGAAGAATATAGCTATAAAATCCCAGATGAAGTTCAACTTGCGCTAAAAGGATTATTGTATGATAAAGTAACAAACATGGGAATTATTGATTCTAAAGAGTTTCAAAATCACATATCAGATTGGGCAAATTTACTAAACCAACCAATCCCAAAAATTAGAAGAGTGAGTTTTGACATAGAGGTGGAATCCGAGACAGGAAGAATTCCAGATGCAAAAATAGCTGATAAAAAAATCACAGCGGTCGGGTTTTCTGGAAGCGACGGTCTAAAACAGGTCTTTGTACTACAAAAGAAAGACAAGCAACCTGGAAAAAGCGAACTTGACTCTGACATCAAAATTTCGTTTTATGATGAAGATAAAGAAAAAGATATGATACGAGATACTTTCAAGATTTTAACAGACTATCCGTTTGTAATTACCTACAACGGTGACGATTTTGATATGCCATATATCTACAACAGAGCTGAAAGACTTGGAATAGATTCTAAAGAAATTCCACTAATAATGATGAGAGATTCTGCCACTCTAAAGCACGGAGTGCATCTTGATTTGTACAGAACATTTTCAAACCGATCATTTCAGATTTATGCATTTAGTCACAAGTATAATGATTTTTCACTAAACAGTGTTTCAGAAGGATTGCTAAATGAATCAAAAATTGATTACGACGGGGAGCTTGATGATCTTTCATTATACGAGCTTGCAAATTATTGTTACAATGATGCAAAACTAACACAAAATCTGACAAGCTTTAACAACGACCTGTTAATGGATTTACTAGTTGTCATAACTAGAATTGCAAGAATGCCCATAGATGATATTTCAAGAATGGGAGTATCACAATGGATTCGTAGTTTGTTTTATTTTGAACACAGAAAACATAATTTTTTGATTCCACAAAGACAGGAGCTTGATCAAAAATCCCCATCTATATCTACAGAAGCAATCATCAAAGACAAGAAATATCGCGGAGGATTAGTGGTAGAGCCAACTGCAGGGATTCATTTTGATGTATCTGTAATGGACTTTGCAAGTCTGTATCCTAGTATAATCAAGGTACGAAATCTTTCATATGAGACAGTACGATGCATCCATGATGAATGTAAGAAAAATACCATTCCTGGGACAAATCATTGGGTATGTATACGTAAAAATGGCCTTACCGCAGTTTTGATTGGATCTTTGCGTGATCTGCGAGTAAACTATTACAAAAGTCTTGCAAAAAATCCCTCATTTGATGAGAATCAAAAACAGCTGTATACAGTAGTAAGTCAAGCACTCAAAGTCATACTCAATGCAAGTTATGGTGTTATGGGGGCAGAAATATTTCCTCTTTATTGTTTGCCAGTAGCAGAAGCAACTACTGCCGTTGGTAGATATACCATTTTGGAAACAATTGAAAAATGCAAATCAGTTGGCATCGAAGTATTATACGGCGATACAGATTCATTATTCCTAAAAGGTCCTACAAAAGATCAAATTCAAACGGTTGTAAGCTGGGCAAAAGAACAATTTGGGGTTGACTTGGATCTTGACAAAGAGTACCTATATGTGGTATTAAGTACAAGAAAGAAAAACTACCTAGGAGTACAAAAAGATGGCAAGGTTGATGTCAAAGGTCTTACTGGAAAAAAATCTCATACTCCACCATTTATTAGAACTTTATTTTATGAAATTTTAGAGATTTTATCCAAAGTAAAAACAACACAAGAGTTTACTGAATCAAAGGAAAAAATTAGCGATATGATAGCTCAATATGCAAAAAAATTAAAAGCAAAACAAATTCCACTTTCTGATCTTGCGTTCAATGTAATGATAAGCAAAGCTCCGTCAGAATATGTAAAGACAGTTCCTCAGCACATCCGCGCAGCCAAGCTTTTGGAACAAATTAGAGAAATAAAAAAGGGCGACATCATATCATATGTAAAAATAATAAACAAACCCGGCGTTAAACCCGTTGAACTAGCAAGACCAGATGAAATTGACTCTGCCAAATACATGGAATTTATGGAGAGTACTTTTGATCAAATTCTATCATCAATGGACCTTGACTTTGCCACCCTCATTGGTGCACCAAAGCAGACAGGATTAGACCAGTTCTTTTGGAACTAAGTGTATTGTTTTAAACAACTGAGTGCAAATAGGTTATTCTAATATTCATACAATTTATAAGAGGATCATGTAATTTTTATAAATATGCGAAAAGATTCATGTAGGTCATGTGGAGAAATATTGCAAGAATTGCAATCTTGCCCTGACTGTAAAGAATGCATTCAATTCAATTGTCCACACTGTAGGAGAATCGGAGAGATTCAGATACATCCAGAATGTAGAATGCCTGGTAATGCTATTGCAAACTAGATTTAGTTTGTCTTAATGTCAATTTTAAAAAACATTTCTGTGGTATACTATTATATGATGTAATATCGACAGCCCATCTAGTAAAATGAGTTACCTTGATCTTTACATGAATAGAAATCCTTTGATCACAAGTCCAAACGAAGAAGGGGATGTCTCTGCAATAGTATATGGAATTCCATTTGATTCAACACATTCTTTTAGACCAGGAACCAGGTTTGGACCAGATGCAATAAGACTTGCACTAAACAACATTGAGATATTTTCTACTAGATTTAATGTTGATTTGGAAAGCGTAAACATCGAAGATCTAGGAAATACAAGACATACCGTTGTGGCAACCGAAGTATTAGATATGATAGGAAAGATAACTACAGAACTTGCTACAAGAGAAAAACAGGTAATCGTCTTAGGTGGAGAGCACCTAATAACTTATGGGACATACATGAGTTTTCCAAAAGAAACTGGTTACATTGTTTTTGATGCACATTATGATTTACGCGATGAATATGCAGATATCAAACTTAGCCATGCAGCATACCTTAGAAGAATAATTGAAAAACGCGGAGCTGAAAACATCATTCATGTGGGTGCAAGATCATTTGTAAAAGAAGAGCTTGCATTCAAAGAGGAGCATAAAGTGAGAACCATCACGGATAAAGATATTCGTGATGGAAAAGGCCCAAAACTAGTAAAAGATGCAATTTCTACATTTGACAAAATTTATCTCAGTGTTGATTTGGATGTTTTAGATCCTGCATTTGCTCCGGGTGTTGGAAACCCAGAAGCGTTGGGTATAACCTCAAGAGAACTCTTTGATATGATATATTCATTAGAAGAAAAAAAGATACCATGTATGGACATAGTGGAACTTTGCCCATCTTATGATAATGGGGCAACTGCATCACTTGCTGCAAAGCTAATGTCCGAAGTCATTGCAATGAATATTTCACATTAAGAAACAAAATAAGCAAGACTTGCTAATACTAGACATGGATTCAGATACTAAAGAGATTATGAAAAAAGGAGTGAGTTTTTTGGAAGACGCCAAGTATGAAGAAGCTCTTGGTTGTTTTGAAAAAATACTAGTATCCAATCCAAATGATCCTGATATTTTGAACAAGAAAGGCGTTGCTCTTCGCAGCTTGGGCAGATACGATGAAGCAATAGAATCTTTTAACAAAGCTCTTGAGATCACACCAAGAGACTTGGATGCATCATGAGTTTATTAGAATATTCAATTGATCAAATTTTTTCTAATTAAATTGTGAATTATATTGTTTTCAAGATACCAAATTGGAACTTGAAAATCCAGAATTTGAGAGAAGCGGAACGCAAATGTTTTCAATTCTTCCATCCTTCCTTTAAAACCACATACATAGTACTATTATGAAAAGAGAAAATGAGAAGGAGTTTCATTGAAAGGTGTTGAAAAAAGCGCTGTACTGAATACAGAACATGATGCAGATTTATTATATCAATACAAGGTGAAGATAGAAAAGATCAAAGATCATCTTTTAGATTTTGGTTTGACTCCAAACCAAGCAAAGGTCTACATCCACCTTGGAAAATTTGGCCCAAAAACTGCGCCAGACATATTTAAAACATTAAACCTACCTAGGTCTGAAGCATATTTCATACTTAATGCTCTTCAGAATAGAGGCATAATAATGGCAGAATGTATCTCGCCTGTGAGATATACAGCAGTGACCTTAAAAAAGGCAATTTCAATGCTTGTAAATACAGAACAAGAAAAACTTAAGATTCTTGCAATTCAGGAGAAAGAACTTTGCGAATTGTGGGAAGAGATTTCTCCATATGTAATTGAACCAACTGAGACTACAAATAAAAAATTACAGATGTTACAGGGATCATCATCGATCTTCGCCAAGATACTTAGCATTATAACAACAGCAAAGCAAGAGATTCTTATATTTGGTACTGAAAAAGATCTCTCACGATTCTACCATTCTGAGATCGTTGACATATTTATAAATTCTGCAAGTAAGTCCAGAGTTATAATTTGCCCTGCTCAAAAAATACCAGAGTTTGCAAACAATATAGATAAAAAAATGATTAGACTAATGCCTAATGCCAAAAACGATAATCAATGTTATGTTGTAATAGATAATAAAGAGACAGTGATATTTTTGAGAAATGCAAAACATCCTTTATACAATATGTTTGCAATTTGGTCAGATTCCAATTCCCTTATTGAATCGATGAACAATCTCTTCAATTACTATTGGAATAATGCTGAGCAGTGTAGTTAAAGACAATCACATCATGATGCCCTCCAAGGATAAAATATGTCACAAATTCGTTCTCTCCTAATTATGCTTGTTTGAACGAATCCATATGTGGTTATTTTGTCATGTCGGTAATCGATTCAGTTAGAACAAAATTATCCAAATCATTTTTCTATCATATGATTTGAAGTAGAGTTTTGAGTAAGTACCTCAAGAAAGTCTTTTACATCTTTTTCTTTACCAAAGTCGCCAAAACATTCCTTAATTTTTATTATAACTGTAGATGCAGCATATCCAAATATCTGGTTAAGAATATTCTTCAAATATTCTGGACGACTAAGGCAATCAGCTATGGAACAACGATACTCTCTCATAAGGGCAGTATCTACCAGCTCTAGCGTAGGATCCCCTATTTCATTTAATGCATCAGTTATTGCAATCGTAAATAATGCCTTATTGTTAGACATACCTCCATTTTCAACCAATTTATTCAGTCTAATCTAGAGAATAACTATCTATTAGATATATGGTTTACTTTTATAGACAAACATCCCTTCGCACAATAAATTTTATTAAAAATTTGAAGAATTTAATATTAAAAATCAAACAAGTGAAAACATATGACATATCAGATTACCGATGTATAGATTTTATTCGAACAAGAGAATTACAATTAAGAGAATCTCATAAAAGATATCACATTTTATAATTCATACCAGCACCAGGTCTGAACCAATACGACTCTGACATGATTCCATTTGACCATTATAGAAATCGTTCAGTTAGTTTAGTTCTCCATTTTAATTCAAATCTTGTTTACTTCTTCTCTAGTCAAGAAACGATTTACTATAGTTAATTAGAAAATTTTTCAATAGTGGAACTATAGTTATAGACAATTTTTAGTTTCTTGATATTTAGACCATAATTTGCGGTCGTTTTGAAAGATGCTTGTTCATATTTAATCTCATAACCGGTTTTCCTAGAGTTTCTTCTTTTATTGATTTTATCAATTCATCTACTGAAAGAATCTTTGCTTCAGCAGATTTCCTATCTCTTACACCTATTTTCTCAGCATTTACCTCTTTTTCGCCAATAACAATGATGTATCTTATCCATTCTGTTTCTGCATCACGGATGCTTTTTCCAACGCTTTCGTTTCTATCATCAACATCCACTCGTATATCATTTGTTGATATTTTTTCTGCTAGTTTTTCACAATGATTAAGAAATTCTGGCTTTACAGGAATAAGTCTAACTTGGGTTGGTGCAAGCCATAAAGGAAATTGTGGTTTTCTTCCTTCAGTGGTGTCTTTTGCTGCTTTTTCAAGTAGTGCATAAATTACTCTTTCAATGGCACCGCTTGGAGAGTTATGCAGTATTATTGGATTTAGTGGCTTGTTGTTTTCATCAATAAATTCGATGTTGTATCGTTTACCGTTTTCAACGTCGATTTGATCTGTAGATAGAGCTGATGCTTTTCCCATACTGTCTACATAATTAAATTCCCATTTTAGTACAAAATAGAAAAATCGCTCTTTCCACATTTCGACTAGTACCGGTTTTCCAATTTTTTGTACTAGCTCTTCAATCAAAGATTTGTTTTCGTTGTAAAATTCTTCAGTAAATCTGATTGCCATTTCAAGATCAGCCTCTTCCATCCCTACACCTGTGATAACTTCTCTTGATAGATCAAATCTTTTTCTGAATTCTTCTTTGGCTTGTTCCATATCTTTGCACATGGCATGACAATCTGGCATTGTAAAAGCACGCAGTCTTCGTAGACCTACTAGTTCTCCTGATTGCTCTTTTCTGAAACTATATCGTGTCAATTCGTATAGTTTTAGTGGCATGTTTTTGTATGATAGTTGAAAGTCTTTTGCCATTAAAAATTGGCCAAAACAAGCTGCAAATCGTAAAAAGAGTTGTTTTCCCTCAGAATTGATATTATACTGTCTTGCTGGAAATCTGTGAAAATAGCTCTCCATACTGGGATGATGAGAGTCATACATTATCGGTGTCTCAACTTCTAATCCTCCATATTCCATTACTTTGTCTGTGACATATCGCTCTAACAGTGATTTCATCAATCTACCGTTTGGGAAAAATCTCATATTTCCAGAATCTGACGCGGGTTCATAATCAGCTATTGCCATCTTTTTCATCAATCTAACATGTGGTGGAGGTTCGTCAACAGATCTTTTCTTGGCAGTCTCATATTTTGCTAACACTTCAAGACTTGGATGTTTTGCAAAATTAAATTCCTCAACTTTATTCATTTTTCCATCAGTTGACATGATATACCAATATGATTGGATTTTTGATTCTGCCTTGACAGCATCTGAAGTAGAATCCTTATCATCGGCAGTAATTGTTTTAGAGTTTTCTGCCAAAGGATGACCTTTGACTTGAATTTTGTATGATTTTGTCCACCCAAATGGCGCTCTTGAGATTTCAAGATCCTGGGCAAGCGATTCCATTTCTTTTAAAATTGATAACGCAGTACTAGGAGAGGCAAGTTTTGAGCTAAGATGCGCGTATGGATATAATAATAATTTTTTACATCCTACTTTTTTCATTGATTCTGTAATTTCAGACATTGCTTTTTTTGCAACAACGGAGTTATCTCCGTCTTCAATTGCTACAAATGCTACTACAACCTCGTCTATTTTTTTGGAAGAAGGTTCAATTTCTTCAGCTGACTTTATCTCCTTTTTTACAGGTGTAAATTCAATACTATCGCAATGAAGTTGCAATATGCGCATGTTTTGATTCTTTTTTTGTTATCGACTTAAATGTTATGAAAATATTAAAAATGGATCGGAAGGGATTTGAACCCCTGACCACCGCAGTGTGAGTGCGGTATCCTACCAGCTAGACCACCGATCCGAGATAACCTAGGAACGAGTATTATTTAGTTGTTGAAAACAGTCAATTCGTCCAATTGATTTTTTATTTTGATTAGTCATTTAGTTTTAACAATATTTTGGCCACATTAGCACCAATCTTTTTGACTTGATCCTCTTGTTTTTTGTCTTTTAATGTACCATCTTCATTGAATGCCTCATGAGCTTTTGCTATTGCTATTTGATCTGGCATAACAATGACTCCAATGTTTCCAAGTATAGACCTTACATGGACTAGTCCTCTAAGACCTCCTAGTCCTCCTGGAGAAGCACTCATTATTCCTGCAACCTTATTTTTAAAACATGCCAGAGGGATTTCACCTTCGGACTGACGCGATGCCCAATCAATTGTATTTTTAAAAACAGCTGAGATAGAGCTATTATACTCTGGTGAAGAGATAAGAAATCCTTGGTGTGTCAACATAAGATCCTTGAGCTTACGTACATTAGAAGGAAGCCCGTCTTTTTGCTCCAAATCTCCATCATAGATTGGCATTGGAAAATCCCGGAGATCAATTACTGTGACATCTGCACCTGCCCCTGTTGCTCCAGTAGAAGCTATTTTGACTAGTTTTTTATTATATGAATCAGTTCTAGTGCTTCCTGCAAATGCAAGAATTTTTGGTTTTGTCAACATTAAATCAATTTTGACTTATATTGTTCTAAGTTTGATATAAAAGAGATGGCTTTGGAAGCTCATCAAAGATTACTAAATTCATTAGCAAAATCTATGGAAGATGTTGGAATAACTATTACGCATTTGGATATTGATGGAACCCCAGAGTATTTTGATGAAAAGTATAGAAAATTACCTGCTCCAAAAGAAAGAGATGGATGCAAACCAGACTTGGAAGGAATGAAAGGAGTTTTGAGGTATCTGGGTGAGGCAAAAATTAAGATCAAAGATGACAAAAATCTTATTTCCCAGTTCAGGGCATTTACCAGTCTAGAAATGAATGGTAAGGAAATCCCACTTCATGTTGCAGTACCCAAACCTCTTAAAAAAGAACTGGAAAAAAAGTTGTACAAACTAGATCTTTATAAAAAGTACAAAAATGGTATGATCAAGATCTGGGCAGAATAATTACCTATATTCATACTCGAATCCTAGTAATATTCAGACGTTACAAGTTAGACTAAGCTAAATTATGTAGTCTAAGCTAAATTTTATATGTACCATCATTACAAGCTCAAACAGTTTTTGAGATGATGTATTTTGGGAATAAATCAGGGTATTAACAAAAAAACCATTGCCAAGTTCATTGCATTTTCTGGCCCTGCATTAATTGTCAGTATAGGGTACATGGACCCTGGAAACTATGGTACAGACATTGCTGGCGGTGCGTCTTTTGGGTACGGTTTGCTATGGGTTGTCTGGTTATCCAGCATAATGGCCATGCTAATACAATATTTGTCAGGCAAAATTGGAATTGCAACAGAGCATTCCTTGTCAGAAATCATTCGTGATAAGCTACAAAAGAAAATGTATGTCATTCCTTATTGGCTGAGCGCAGAAATAGTAGCAGCAGCGACTGATCTTGCAGAATATCTTGGAACCGTAGTTGCACTAAATTTGTTATTTGGAGTTCCGCTAATTTATGCGGCTATATTTGGTGCAGTGGATGTAATCATTATTTTGGGATTGACATCGAGTCGACTCCGTCTACTTGAACAAATGTTTTTACTTTTTGTTTCAGTCATAAGCTTTGGTTACTTTTATGAGATATTTATCGCAAAACCTGATTTTTCTTCAATTGTTTATCATTCTTTGATTCCTTCAATAGCCAATTCCCATGCATTATTTGTCGCAGTTGGAATAATTGGTGCAACTGTGATGCCACATCTAGTTTTCTTGCATTCCTCACTTACTAAAGACAGAGCCCAAGGCAAATCACTTGAAGAACGAAAGAAGATGAGAAAACATCACCTTGTTGAGACGATAATACTGCTTTCCATGGCAGGCATGATTAATGCTGCAATCCTGATAATGGCCGCTGTTGCGTTTAATCCAGAAAATTCACAAATTCAATCAATATCAGAAGCTTACAAGACACTTGTTCCATTATTTGGTGTTGCCGCAGGGGTAATTTTTCTAGTTACTCTTCTTTCATCTGGCATTGCCTCATCTGTTGCGGGAACTCTTGCAGGTCAGGTAATAATGGAGGGATTGCTTGGGAAAAAAGTCAACGTTTGGCTAAGAAGAATAGTTACCAGATTTGTAAACGTAATTCCAACTACAATTGCAATTTTTCTAGGCTTTGATCCTTTGCACATACTGGTGTATAGTCAAGTTATTCTTAGTTTGTTGACACCATTACCTATCATACCACTTGTAATCCTTACAAGAAATAAAAAATTGATGGGTGAGTTTGTGAACAGAAAAATAACAACAATTGTCGCGTCAATTTTTGTAGGAATAATCGTATCGTTTAATTCTTACATGTTATTGAGTTTATGATAAATATTCATTGTCGGTTTACTGCGAAGTCTGATTCAGTTCATTAGATTCTATTGCATTGGCTTGCTCAGCAAGACCATCTCGTAAAATTTTTCTTTGTCTTTCATATTCATTACTTTCTAATATCTTGACTGCCTTACTTGCTTGACCATTGTTAACAAGTTCAAGTGCAGCGGTTTCTATCTCTACGAGATCATGATTTGCTTTATCCATAACTAAAAAGAACGCCTTATCTTTTTTGTCTGCATTTTTAATAGCCTTTTTTAATAATTTATCTGATGCTGGCTCTAGAATTCTGTATCTTTGTTCCCACTTTTTATCACCGGTAAAAGCATAATTCCGTGCAGCTTGTGCTAACGCTTCTTCATAATACCTCATAAGTTGAATATTGTATGGCTCATCACCAATGTGTGGATTTATTCTGACTTCGGAATTTTCTGTTGGATTCATTGGTAACAAGATAGTAAATGTAGTAGGATTATTTTTCACAGTTATGCTACCGCCATGTTGTTCTACTATATTTTTGGAGCTTACTAGCCCCAATCCAGTACCAGTCTGTTTAGTTGTAAACAAGGGATCAAATATCTTAGAAAGAATTTCATCTGGGATTCCCGGTCCTGAATTTTCAATTGAAATGCATGAATTGTCTTTGTCATCTGTTATCTTTATGGTAATTTCTCCCTTGTCACCCATAGCTTGAACTGCATTTGTTATTATATTGATAAAGACTATCTCGAGTTTCTTTGAATCACATGTTATTTTGAGATCGTTTTGTGGCAAGTTAATCTTGACATTAACTGGTTTTGTTATTTTGTCAGAAAGTCCCTTTATAATTTCAACTAGAGAATGACTACCCAATTCAAGTGGTTTTATCCTAACAAAGTCAAGTACATCTTCAATCTGGTGGGACATTCGTGAGATAGCTCTTTCAATTATGTCATATTTTTTTAGAATGCTTTCATCAAGCACAACATTTTTGGATTTTAATTTTAATATCGCAAAAGTATTCATAATGATGGATAATGGATTTCTCAAATCATGACCTAGACGTGATGCAGTTTCACCTATTGCTATCAATCTGCTATTTTTAGCTTTTTCTTCTGAGATAGTTATCTGTTTTTCTTTTTCATGTAATATCTTCCTTGTATTATACAGATCACTAATGTCCTTGATTGTAAAAACTCCTTCTGTTAACTTGCCATTTTCGTCGAATCTTCCATTAGCACTAATTAGGCATGGAAAATTACTTCCGTCTCTTTTTTTTATCCAAATTTCATTATCACGTATTTTTCCATTAGCAATAAATGATGAAAATAAACTCATTGCATTTTCAATACTTTTATCTGCGACATAATTAAATATAGATTTTCCAATTAATTCTTCTCTTGTGTAACCCAAAATTGCTGCATGCGTCTTGTTACAATTAAGAACTATTCCTTCTGGGTTCACTGTACTAAGGAGATCGGGATTTTCATTATACAAATCTTCTAATTCTTTTTTCGCAGAATATGTCTCTGTCATATCTTTTATCACGCTATTACTTCCTATTCTCTTACCATTCTCATCGTATAGATTGGTTGCACTAATCAAAGCTGGAAAAATACTTCCATCTTTTCTTTTAAGCCAAATCTCTCTATTTGTTACAAGTCCTGTCTTTTTCCATGTTTCAAACGAATCATGTATGGCAGCAAGGTGTGATTTATCAACATGGTCAAATATCGATGTTCCTATAATTTCTTCCCTTGAGTATCCAAGACTACGCGCATAAACTTTGTTACAATCCAGTATTACTCCTTCATCATTTATAGTACGACAAAGGTCTGGCATTTCATCGTATAGAGTTCTAAACTTATTTTCAGCTAATTTGAGATTCTGTATTGATTTTTTAGTTATATTCATCAATCTACTAAAAGTTACATAAAGTTTTGAAATTTCATTATTTTCATTTATGCTGGAATCAAAGTTTTTTATTAAGTTAATTACACCATTTTCATCTATAGCATTTTCCATAGTTTTTGTAAGTTCCTTAATTGGATTTAGCAAGTTATTAGCAAATAATATTGATGTCATACATATGACAGCAACAATTAAACCAATAGAAGATAATAACATGATCTGAAGTTTATGAATGTCGCTATATGCATCATCTTTATTGATTTGAGTAACATAGCTCCAATTTGTTCCCTTTACAGAAGTCACTGAGCCTATAACAAAATTTCCTACATAGTTATTGAAACCATTCACATTCCACACTGTTCCGTGGTTGTCACTTTCTTGATAAGCGTGAAATTCTTTTGAATTTAATCCATTAGCGCGTAGTTCTAGCTCTGCTCTCTTCGCCATTAAATTTGAGTCTAAAGCTTCTTTAACAAAGGCCGGTTTTGAGATAAAATACCCATCAGAATTAATAAGAAATCCATCGATGCTAGTAAACTTACTGCTTATAGAGGCCTTCGTGTCCATTTTAAAAACATTGACACGTGCAGAGAGAACACCTTCTAACCCTACCTCGCCTGCAATGGGGACCGATATTAATAATGTTGGAACTCCTTGTTCATACTTTCCGTATTCATTTTTTATAATCTCTGCGGATGCATAGATATCGCTCATGCCTATTTTTTTTGCAATGGCATCTTGAAAATACTTTTCATCATTAAAAGAAATTTTTGGTGGAGTTATACCTGTATAAAATATAACATAACCTGTTTTGGGATTGTTAATTATAATTTCGTCTAGCCAGTTATAATTATGAAAAGCAATGTTAAGTTGTTTTTCTAGACTTAATCGTGCTGCAAAAAGCTCTTCATTTCCAATGTTAGGATCAAGCAATTGCTTAGTTGCTGTAATAATCTCTTGATTGTTTGCTATACTTTGTATGTTGTTCTTTCTTTCTTCGATCCACATTCCAACATTGTTGGCACCATTTTCTGAACTAGAAATCATTTCGTCTTTTAGGATTTTTTCTTGGGTAGAGATTTTATCAATATACAGATAGCTGGTTATGATTATAATTGGAATAAGACTTAGAACCAAAATTAAAAAAATTAATTTATTGTGATAACTAGAAAATAGTTTAACCATTTTTCTTCTCCATGGAAATCAATGCATTTGATTCGTTTGCCCAATTGTTGTGCCACCCATGATAAAGATTAGCAAGAAATGCATTCCATTCTTCCTTTGATTTATAATCAGGGTATGGGACAGGCATGATTGGTGCCTCTGAACTTGCAACTATCTCAAATTGACCATTACCAAGTATTTTTCCAATCCTAACTGTCTTTGACAGATGTTGAGTTACTGGGTCTACACCTACAATTCCTTCTGGTGCAGCAAATGTCAGCCCTTTTGCAGTCTCACGAATCTTATTAACATCATCTGATTGCGCAATCTTAGCTGCCTTGGCAAAAATATATACTCCTATGTATGCTGCTTCCATAGGATCGCTTGTAACACGCTGTTCACCATATTTGTGTTTAAAATTTTCAACAAAGACTTTATTCTCTGGAATATCAAGACTTTGGAAATAATTCCAAGCTGCATAATCACCTTTCATGTCATTTGCATTTAAATGCGTAATTTCATTTTCACCAATACTAAATGAAATGGTTGGAATATCTTGGGGTGTAATGCCATTTTTTCTAAGTTCAGTAAAGAACCAGATATTGCTATCACCATTAATGGTATTTAGAATAACATCAGGTTGTGTTTGTTTGATCTTTTCTATTACATCGCTAAAATCCTTACTTCCAAGTATTTTATACTCTTCTCCAACAACCTCACCACCAAGCTCCTTTATTCGTTCAGTCATAATGGCATTTGCACTTTGAGGAAATACATAATCTGAACCAACAAGGAAAAACTTCTTACCTATATTTTTAAAGGCCCACTCAACTGCAGGTATGACTTGTTGATTTGGTGCAGCACCGGTGTAAATGATATTTGGTGATTCTTCTAGTCCTTCATACTGAACTGGATAGAAAAGTAAATTATCATATTTTTCAAATACCGGTTCCATGGTTTTTCGACTTGCGGATGTCCATCCTCCAAAAACTGCACTCACGTGTTCTTTTGTTATAAGACGCTCTGCCTCACTAGCAAATACATTCCAGTTGGACTGTCCATCTACTACTATTGGTTGAATCTTTCTTCCTAAAATTCCACCTTTTTCATTAATTTCATCAACTGCCAAAAGTGTAGCATCAACGACTGGTGTCTCACTGATAGCCATCGTACCAGAAAGAGAGTGAAGTATGCCCATTTTTATAGGATGTTTATCATCTAATGGAACGCTTACAGATTTAGAGCTCAGTTCTTCATAGGATCCAATTTGTTGCATCGCTTGCGGTGTTAGAAGTGAATAACATAGAAAAAATACTGCAACTATACTAACAGTACCAAGACCACACCAGACTTTATTTATTCTCAAATCAATTGACTCTCAGTATTACAAACTTCAAATTGTTTTTTTGTTTGACTATGATCAGCCAGATCAATACTTGGTGTCATTGGCAAGCTGATTTTCATTGAAGTTCCTTTTCCAACCTCACTTTCTGCCCAGATCTTTCCACCATGCTGTTCTATTATGACTTTGCATATATACAAGCCCAACCCACTGCTGCTTCGCCCGCCATTGTTAGATGAATCTAGTTGACAGAAACGGTTGAACAAGTTACTGATTTTCTCTTTTGGAATTCCTATTCCGTTATCCACTATGGAAAGAGTCATGTTGTTATCTTGTAATTGACATTCCATTCGTATAACTCCCTCTTCAACTGGAACAAAATCTATTGCATTTTTAATTAGATTTGTTACTACCTGAATCATTCGTTGTTTATCCACGTTGATTTCTAGACCAGGAGTTGTCAGATCCTCGAAAATAACTCCGCGTCTGTTTGCAAGAGGCAAAACAGTCTCTATTGATTGCCGTACGATTTCGTTTACGTCAACAGACTCCAAATTAAGCTTTAGTTTATCTAAGTCGGCTTTGTGTAGATCGTGTATATCGGATATTAAATTCTGTAGGCTTTCGGTACTGGAGATTATTACTTTTAGCTTTTCTTTTTGTTTATCATTTAATTCACCAAACCTTTCTTGTATGAGCATTCTGGAATAAGACGCAATAGGTACAATAGGAGTTTTTAGGTCGTGTGTTACCATTGCAATAAACTCTGATTTTGCCTTGTCAATTTTTCTTAATTCTTCATTTTGTTTACAAATCATAGTTTTTGCATGCTGTAATTTGTTAAAAATAAGTCTAACAACATATGTGAGTAAAATATGAACTATAACAATGAAAATGCCAATGCCCATAACTTTGTATTTTACTGGAAGAAATGTATCATTTACGAGACTATCAATATTGATAAGATAAAACGAAAGCAGAATAATTATACTGCCGCCTAACATGACAATAAAGAAAATCAAATTAATCTTTTGGGATTGCAATTGGAGTAATGTGTCAATTATATGCAAAGTCATTTTATGTATCTCCTGAAATCCTTGAGCTTTTACTCAATCCATTAAAACAATCTTTATGATACCATTTGTTACCATAAATTATATCGCCTTCTGATAACTGCAATTCCTTTTTGCAGTATTCACAGATTTGGATAAGATAGTTATGTGGTATGATTTGCTCTACATTATTTTCCATGCTCATCATTTCTGACACACCACTTGGCTTGATTGTTTGCCATCATATAGTGCAGTTACCGCATCAATGTCACAACCAGAAATGTACGGATACTCTGTTTGTATAGTTGCATGCATTAGATCTTCTGGAGCTGATGAATGTGCAAGACCCATAGCGTGCCCAAACTCGTGTCTCATAATGGAACCAATCTGGTTTGCAGAAAGCTGGTCTGCACTGTATATTGTTATTGTGGTCTTGAGTATTTCATGTCCATCTGCAGTTGATTTTGTATACCCTGATAGTCCATCTGGGTTTTCATTCCTGGTAAGCTTGATTATAATTTCACCTACACCCTTTGGCGAATCACTTACATCAAATTTTTCTGGAATGTAAAACTGTGTTGTCTGTGTAGATGCAGCCCCTAATGCTCCTGCCCACCCTTTGTAATATACTGATGATGTACCTGAAAGACCTTTGTGTAATAGCGAGTCATCAAGTGATACTGTTTCAGTAGATAGGATGGAGTTTTTTACTGCAAATATCATGTCTGGCGACAAACTGGCTTCATTTATAATATCAACATGCAGGGTTTGTCCAGTAACAAGGTGCCATGCAAGCCATGTGTTTACTGTATCACCTTGTAGGTTTTGTATGACATAGTTAGAGTTGTAGTTTGCAAGTTGATTTGGTATTGTGTTTGTGGGAACCTGATTCTCATGGTATGAATATGCTGCAAACAAAGTCAATCCTACAAACGCAACAATAAATATTGGAATGTATTTTCTTCTTGAACCATCCATTGTATGATTCTGCCTGATTTTGTGCTCAGTTTGTTGTGATAGTAATTTTTGTTCAATTAATTTAGCATTAAATGCGTTCGTATTCGGTATCTCTTGGTTTTGTCTTTTTAAAGTTGAGTTTATTTCTTTTAGGATAATTTTTTGCTGTTCTAGATCCGGGATTAGCTCTGCTTTCATTTTTGAATCACCGATGTTTTTTGAGACCCCACACTGAAAATCAATTCAGTAGATTGTACTAGAGATCCTAGTTGTTTTAGATTAGATTTATTATTTCTCTGTGAGTCAATAATTTCTTTTACAGTATTTATTACTTTTTTTATATCAAATGGCTTGTAAATTATAGATGATGCGTGTAAACGTTCTAGAATCTCAGCTGTTTCTTTTGTAAGATCGGCTGTAACCATTATTACTATGGCATCAGGATTTATTTTCTTTATTTGTTCAAGGGCATAAATTCCGTCATAGGTGTCCATCATCACATCAAGAAAAACTACATCTGGCTTGAAGGTTGAATATAATTCTGCTACTTTTTCACCATTATGTGCTTTACCTACAACTCTAAATTGGTAAAGATCTAGATATTCGCAGAAGACGTCAAGCGTATCAATGTCGTCGTCAACAACTATTACAGTTATTGGTTCATTTTTGTTATTTATAATCATTATTTTTTGCTTCCAATTATTTTCAGATTATTTAACTCAAACGGCTTGTAGATAATTTCTGACGCACCTAGCTCAACAAGTTGGTTTTCTCTCTCTTCAGTTTGATCAGCTGTTATTATTATTATGCTAGCACGAGGACTAATCTGTTTGATCTTTTCAAGCGCATAGATACCGTCGTAATCTGGCATCATTACATCCAAAAAGACAACACCAGGTCTGAATCTAAGATACATATCTACGGCATCCTTACCATTGTAGCCTTTGCCTAAAACATGGATATTCATTAGTTCAAGGTATTCGCAGATGACATCTACTGCATCATGATCATCATCTATGACTATTGCGGTTGTTGGTTCTACCTCATTTTTATTGTCTGAGATTGTCAATAGAGATTAATTGAATTTTTTATATAAAATATTCGTGCACTTGAATGAGTAACAAGATGTGTATCATGGTACTCACCATGCAATCTTTAGAGCCGTGGTGCAACAGGCGTGATTTTTAAGCCCATTACAAAAACATGTAGATTTTACAGTCTATTTTGAAATATCTGCATTAAATTATTGAAAAACAGTATTTATTATATAAAATAAAACAAAATATTAATTGTAATTAATTGTAATTAAAAATAATTACATACACACTTACATGATATATTACACGATAGAAAAGAAGGTGGCTGTCCATTCACGTAGAAACAAACTAGAGATCTATTACGCTATTATGACATCTATTCAGTCTGAAGCTAGATATGGCAAAATCAGACCTACTAGAATACAATTTCTCAGTAACATGTCATATGATAAGATTAACAAATATTTTGATGAGCTTGAGAACAGTAAAATGATCAGAAAAAAACCACTTGTGCTAACAGACAAAGGCAAAGAGTTTCTAGTCGATTATGAGAAGATACATGATTTCATGATAAAACTCGGTCTCAAATATGTTGACGATTTTGAAGTCAGGTTATAACAAATCTTTTATCTGAAAATTTTTGTCTGTCATACATTTTTAACCTTGAATTTTTCAGAATAACATTCAATGATTTCAAATATCTTTTTTAGTATTTTTTCATATACTGCATATGTTCCATGCTCACAAAAATCATATTTTTGATTCCAATAGAAATTTATATGCTGTTACTTTTTTATATTTTGTTATGGAATAGATAGGTTTTCCCAAAACACGAGCAAGCCTATACCTAGAAATTTTTCGTACTACTGCAAGTGTCACATAGACTTCGTTTTCTTTTTGTGTAAGGTAGTTTTGTATTCCCTTACGCATCTTATCGTAAAGTTCATTTTTGTATAATATTCCCACATAACGTATAAGAGGATCAACTGAAAGGAGTTCGTCACAAATTTTTCTGTAGTGCATTATTTGTCATTAGATAATTTTCTATCATATGTCTTCCATAATGAGAAAAAGAACAATCTAGTAGTTATTTGAGGCGTGATACATCAAAAACCTTCTTGTCATATGAATTAATTACAAAATTTTATGTCATTATCTTAAACTGAATTTTCTTTTCCTTTAGGTAGTTTATCAATTTCTCGGCATGTTTTTCATTCTCGGTTTCAAGACTCAAAGTTACACCTGCAGTGCCTGCTGGGATGCTTGTACTCAACCTGTCATGGACTACCTCAACTATATTCACACTTAGTGCAGAAATTACATCAACAACTTCTTTGAGTGCACCTGGTTTGTCTGTTAGTACTATGAATATTTTCACCATTCTTCCCATTTCTGTAAGACCCTTGGCTACAATCTGCCCAAGCAAATACATATCAACATTTCCACCCGAAAGTATTGGTACAACCTTCTTTCCTTTGGCAGGCTTTTTGTCAAGCAGATAGGCTAAGCTAACTGCACCAGCTGGTTCTACTACCATCTTTGTTCTTTCCATCAAAAGAAACATTGCCTTGACTATTTGAGAATCATCTACAAGAACAATGTCGTCAATTAGTTCATTTATTATCTTAAATGTAAACTCGCCAGGTTTTTTTACAGAGATGCCATCGGCTATTGTCATTTGTCCTTTTACTGATTCAAGCTTGCCAGCATCAACAGATTTTTTCATTGCAGGAAATGCCGTAGACTGTACACCAATTACTTTGACTTTGGGTTTTTTTGTCTTGACTGCTTTTAAAACACCTGCTGCCAATCCTCCTCCACCTATAGGAAGATAGATCTCATCAACATCTGGCAATGATTCCAAAATCTCCAATCCAATCACTCCTTGTGCAGCTATAACTTTCTCATCATCAAATGCATGAATTATCTGAGCTCCTGTTTTTTGTGATAACTCTAATGCTTTGGACCACGATTCATCATAGATGGTTCCACTGAGCACGACATTTGCGCCATATGATCTTGTTGCAGCAACTTTGGCAGGAGATGCAGTCACAGGCATTACTATAGTACATGGAATTTTTTCCAGTGCAGATGCAAATGCGACTCCTTGTGCATGATTTCCTGCAGATGCTGCAATTACTCCTTTTTTCTTTTCATCTTTTGACAAAGTAGCAATTTTTGCATATGCGCCTCTTACCTTAAATGAGCCAGTCTTTTGCAGGCATTCAGATTTGAGATAAACTTTCGAGCCTGTAATCTGGCTAAATGTTGCAGACATCTCCATTGGAGTTTTACGTATTACGCTACTCTGGATTTTTTGCGATTTTAGTATATCATCAAAAGTAAGATTCAACAAATTCAACAGATCTCTTACTGTATATTTGGTTTCTTGCCAAACGTTGTTCGCTAAAAGGCGTATGTATTTTTGATTTTAATGAAAAATTGACATAAAAAATATACAAAGATGTCTTGTTTGAATAAAATTTACATCGATCTGGAAAAGGCTAAATACTATTTCGCAGAGATCACAGATCTGTGTCAAGGGGCCGCATGGCATCAACTCCCCATATGAAGATGCCTTGCATCCAGTTCCATAGACCCCTTGACTAAATTATAAAATTATAAAAAAGAACTAGAATATAAACAATTTTTAATTTTTTATTACATTAAAGACTTCATCCATTCTTTCCAACAATTTTTCTTTTATATTAGATGAAATTCTTGCCGGATCAAAATTTCCTTCTTTAGATTCTTTCTTCATATGTTCAAGATCAAATTGACACAAGCATCCTTCTTCTGCTGCAATCATTTTCATTTCATCAATCATCACTGGAGTAGTATGATAAATCTCAATTAACATGTTATCAAGCTCGTTAAATAAATCCAAACGTCTTTTTGTCAGTTGGGCAAAGTTTTCATCCGTACTAGAATATACCTGTTCAATCATTTCTTTAGCAAGGTTGTCGTTTTGGAATAAGATTTCAAAGAGTTTCTGCTGATCTACCGTGTCATAACCTAATTCTTTTAATTTTTCTTGAATCAACTGATCTCCTTTTGGCGCAAGATCGGTTTCTAGTTTATTTATCTTGTCAGTTATATCTGCAAGTTCCTTTTGTACGTCAATGACTCTATGATTTAGTTTGTAAAATAATAATGCGTGATATTGCAGAGACATGTATCCTGAGAGAAGATAATTTCCTTCCCTTGCTTCAAATCTAATAAAGACACGCCTAAGGTCTTTTTCATTTGAGGTGGATATGTCTTGAGCCTTCCAATCGGATAATTTTTTTAATAATTTAGCATAAAATTGCCTAATTAATGCAGGATCAAACGTATGTTGTTCGGAAACAGTACCATCCCCTAGCATAACTTTTACATCTGCATTTTTTGTCAGAGAAACCACACGTTCCAAAAATAACGACCTTATTTTCTGGCTTTTTTCAGTCATTGATTTAATAAACTCGTCTTGTGATTTTGCTGGAATTTGCACAGTTTTTCCTTTCTACCCTCACTTAAATTTGATATGAAGAAAATTGCGTTTCTTTTTATACCAAATAGTATAAAATTCACATATCAAACTATGCCTAAGGCGTCCTTTAAGAAGATAATTTGTTGGAATTGTAATGTAGAGATTGTTCAGTATTTCGATATCAAATACAAAGGTCATCGTGGTCAATGCCCAGTTTGTGGAGTGAATTTTCCCCTTGAATAAAAGAGGCAGCCTGTCTTGAGCAAAGATCCTCCTGTAGAAAGCACAGAGCCAGTATCTACTAACGACATAATAGATATGATGTTAGGTGGAGGCAAATCAAACGCATTAGATACCGAATCACTAATCAAGGAAACCCAAAAAAGAGTCTGGAGTTCCCTTAAGAAAGGTTACGAGTACGATTATACCGTAGACGAGTCGGATAAATTTTTGCGATCGCATGTAGATATGAAATTACACATGATCGTAATTTTTGTTGATTTGGTTGGATCTACAGAGATGACGTTACAATTACCTACAGAAAAATTGGCAATTATCCTAAGTTCATTTTCTCAAGAGATGAGATATGTTATCAAACATCACGAAGGATATGTTTTAAAATATGTCGGAGATGCTGTAATAGGATATTTTGTAGCAGAGAACAGCCCGCTTTTAATAGCTGATAATGCGGTCAACTGTGCGAGAACTATGATTGATGTAATAGAAAGAGGAATAAATCCAATTCTTAGTGAATATGACTATCCAGAGCTTCGTGTGAAAATCGGAATGGATTTTGGAGAAAACACCATAGTAAGATATGGATCAGATCAGAACAGATCACATGTAGACATACTTGGTCCTGCAATGAGTATAGCCGCAAAGATAACAGCTCTTGCCAGACCAAATCAGATCTTAATTGGAGAAGATATTTATGAAAAATTACATCCATCGTTAAAACAATCATTCAAAGAAGTGGAGTGGCATGGCTCTCAGTGGAACTATCACAATAGAGAAACTGGAAAACTTTATCGTGTTTATGCACTAATTGATTAAACAGTAAAATTATCAGGGCATTCAATGTGTTCGTAATGATGATCGGTAAACTTTTCACCGACAACATACATTACAATTTTGTACAAATCAGTTGAAACTATATTTTTTTTACATTTAATACAGCTCATAGATATTGTTTTTGCCATTTTATCAAGTGAGATCTGAGGCTGGTATAAGGATCAGCTATCAGCTGATCTTGATAAAAAACGATTGCGGGTTGACAATCTGTTTTATGTATAATGCCTAGTTTTTAACACGTAAAGGTGAAATAAGGGGCAAAAAACCCTCATATCATATGTGGAACATGGATGCAAAAAAAATGTTAGAGTTTTACAATCAATATCAGAACATGGTAAATAGTCCATTTGCCTTTCCACGTTTGCCTCCAAAGGCAAATCACCCTCGTGGCATATCCATGACAGGTAAGCTGAAAGACAGTATAGTTAGAGACAATTCAGTAATGATGGAAAGATTATCTGATTTTTACACAATGTTCCAGCAATACGCAGCCGGGCTTTTTGATTTAGCACCAAACCAATTTGGGCCATCTCACCCTATGTATAAAGGAACAAACTCCCTTAATGCACTACAAGTCGAAAACGAACAGCTGAAAAAAGAAAACATAGTTTTAAAGAAAGACTTGGAAAAACAAAAGCAGAAATAAAATCCACCTTTATAAAGCCTGTAACGTTATCTTCGATATGATAAAAACGCCAGCTGAGAAATGGCAAAAAGATATTTCAGTTTATAGAAAAAAATGCCAGAAAATTTTGCTATCGTCAAAGTCGGTAAGATATGTTGGGTTGATAAACGAATATGGTAGAACGCTTACTGGAATAATAAGACCCGGCACCAAAATATACTTAAAATCAGAACCAGCTAGAAACGAGTTCTTTCTAATTTCAACTCTATTAACAATGCGACGCTCAAATGATAATGCAATAGGTAGCATGGATTGTGCAATTTTCAAACATGACAAAGTCACTTTTATTGCATTCCAAAGAAAAGAAGGGATATACTATATTTCAGTAGACAAAAACGCAGCTCTGAATTCGTTAGCTAAAATAATTAGTAAAATCAAAAAACTAATCTAGAGTGGAGCAAAGCCGTGGAATCCACGTGCTTGTTTTGCACTATCAGGGGGTGCAGGCTCAAACAGAGATATCATGTATTTATCAGGATCCAGAACTATTGCATTTTTACCTGCCTTGTGAGATTCAATATCTCGATAGATTGTAACGTTTTGTGATTTGAGTTCTTGGACAGCAGACTGTATATCGCCAACTACAAGACCAATGACAATACCATTCTCAACAGACGTGCCTGTGTTTATTTTAGTGGTAGCAGGATGTAAAATAACTGTAGCACCTTGTTTTGCAAGTTCTACCCAGTTTTCCCTTTTGTTTTTAATTGGCATGCCTATTATTTCATTGTAAAATTTTACAGATTTTTCTAAATTTGATACTGCAACTATTACACCACCAAGGTGTTTTATGTTCATATAATGAAGTTTGAATATACTTTGTTAAAAACCCTTATGCTATACTACCTGAACCATTGTTTCCGTTCTTTCTACCCCTTTGATGTTTTGTATCTCAGAAGTAACATCTTTTATCTGTGATAATGATTTAACTTCGATTAAAGCTACTGCATCAAACTGACCACTTACTGGAAACGAATCATATACTGATTTTACCATTCGCAATCTTGCTGCAATGAGTTTTTTTGGAGATTTTACCAGAACTACTGCTTTTACCATCCCAAGTTTACCTCCACCTCAATTAGAGTTTCAGTAGTAACAATTTCTCTAATCTTTTTGAAATCAATTACAATGTTGTTGATTTCATCCATTGTTCCTTGAAGAACTACGGCAATATCAGCTCTACCTGTTACAATCATTATTTCTCGTACCACCTTTCGAATTTTTCGAAGTGATAGTATTACATTGTCTATCTTACTGGGTTTAACAGCAATTAGACACAGTGCACGCATGTCAATAGTAATATCATTCACGTACGGATAAGTATGATCTTTTAAAAAAGAAAATTAATACAATAGTATATCCATTGAAATTAAACAGATAATAGAATTAATCTTCTGAAGCTTCTTGAGAACGCGCCTCTTCAAGATATGCTTTTCGTGCCTCAAGTTCAGCTTCCTTATCCATATTTGTATTGTCTTCTACGACGATAATTCCTGCATCATCACTAGAAACCAAATCTTGTTTTAGTTTCGGTTTAGCTTTTGCTACTGCCTTTTTCTTTTTTTCACTAGGGCTCTTTTTCTTGGTATTTTTTTTCTTATCCTTTGCCAATTACGATTAACCAAAATTGTAGACCGTGTTATTAAACTTGTCTCAAGATTCATCGTCCGATCATGTGATCTAATTTATAAAATTACAGTGCCGCCGGCGGGACTTGAACGCGCGACAGCTCGGTCTTCAGCCGAGTGCTCTCCCGGGCTGAGCTACGGCGGCACATCGAAATATCCAATTTTGGGGGAATTAAAGTGTGTCTTTACTTTTTCCAAGCAATGTCTTTGATCATTTTTCTTTTATTGATAACACGGGCTATAACAAAGAGCAAGTCTGCTAATCTGTTTATGTAAATCTTACATGTTTTGTTTATTTCTTCAATTTCTGCCAAATATACAATGCTAGTTTCTGCTCTACGTGATATTGCGCGAGCCATGTGTACATGTGATGCAATTGGGTCTCCTCCAGGCAATATAAAATAAGAAATTTGACTCAATTCCTTTTCTAGTTCGTCTATACTAGATTCAAGAAACTGAACCATATCGTCTGTAACTCTATTTGATATATTTTTTAAATCTGGGTTTGCGAGATCTGCACCAACTACAAACAAGTCATTTTGAATTTTTATCAGCAAATCTGCAATATCAGTATCTAATTTTAATGAAAGTGCAATTCCAAGTGATGAGTTCAATTCATCTACGGTACCATATGCAATTATCCTAGGACTTGATTTTCGTATACGATTACCTCCTATGAGACCAGTAGAACCATCGTCACCGGTTTTTGTATAGATTTTCACCATTGATTGATTGGTAGTTTCGATGTTTTTATCTTGTTCGAATTATTTAATAGTACAAATAGTTCGGTTAGAACATGCCAAATTCGCTACATACTCATGATAAATTACATTTAATTTTCAAGAATGATCTAAATGACAAACAAGTAATAAAATCAGAAAATTCATCACATAATAATAAAAAGGAATTTTAATGTTATTTGATTTTTTTTATATCGTATCAGAACTAAAAAAAACACCTCGTAAGGGATGGAAAGATAAAATTGGCATCATTCATCCAGAATCAGTAGCAGATCATTCATTTAGTGCAGCTATTATGGCAATGGTTTTTTCTGATTTAAAAAAACTCAATACTGAAAAAATGTTAAAGATGGCATTACTACATGATCTTTCAGAATCCATTACGGGGGATTTTACACCAGAGGAAATTTCTAAAAGCGATAAAAAAGAAATTGAAAATCAAACAATGAAAGAAATTCTTTCAAGACTACCATCAGAAATTTCAATTGAATATGAAAAAATATGGAACGAATTCCAAGATGGAACTTCAAAAGAATCAACCTTAATGCATGAGATTGATCGTCTAGAAATGGCAATACAATCTTTAAAATATAATACAGAAGGATATCCAAAAGACAAACTTGCATTGTTTTTTGAATCTGCTAAAAAAGACATAAAGAGTAAAGAAATTCTAGAAATTTTAGACGAGATATCCTATAAATAACAAAACATCAGTACAGTTGGTATGCAATATTTTGTAGCACTCAAGATTGGCGAGAAGCGTGTCAAAGAATCAAGAGAACACCTGAACAAATATGCAAATGGTACTGCAATGCCTGCTCTTGCATTAAAAGACAACAAAACAAATGTCTGGGAACCTGTTGGTGAAGAAAACTTGTATGCTGTTCTAAATGATGGCGGAGGATACGTGTTAACAGATGTAAGTGGATACATGGTGGTTTTATGCGATAAAAATGGAATTTCAAAAGCTATTGCAAGAGGACTAGATATTGAACGCAAAGATACAATAGTGAAAATGTTGCAAGCAGACAATCTTCAAGAATTCAAAGGTCAAGTATCACTTCCAGTATGATATAAAATTAAAAAACAAATGACATACTAAATTAACAATCACCTAATCAAATTAAACAAAATTTAGATTTTGATTATACCATACTGAATCAGATATTGAATTCCTTTTACAAATTCATCATCAGATATCTGATTGTCTGCCCACCATCCAGCATTATTTTTTATCCATGATGGAATTTGTGTAAAAGATGATGTAGAATCTATTGAAGTATCATTTATGATTTTTTGTTTTACAAGATATTGCAATCCTTTAACAAAATCACCATTTGCAAGCGAACCTTTAGCCCATCCTCCAGCACTAGTTTTAACCCAATCTGGGATTAATGCCGGGTTTTGTATAGGTATGTTACCAAATCCATTGTTACCATATATCAATTTGATTTCGTATATGTCATATGGCGTTATATCAAAATGTGAATTTCCTATTGCAATAACAACTGGAATCATAATTGATGGAAGAGACACATAACCATGTAACCATTGATACAGATCGTCAGGATTATCTGAAAGAAAATGACCTAGTCCTAACGCGTGACCCATTTCATGTCGTATTATCATTCCAAGTTGAGCATCACCTAATGCATTACCAGTATAGTATGGTATCCAATTTGTAGTTGTGTAGATATAGTTTGCATTACGAGTCTCATTTTGTATTGCATTCACATTAACTTGCAAATAATAAATTTCAACTGTAGACTTGTGATGTTCATAGTCATATTGCGTTATTCCTCCTATCTCAGTTTGTAGTTTTGGATCATCAGGTTTTTCTTTATAATTAATTATAATATCACAATTTGAATAGTCAAATGTTTTTTGTTGCCAAAGAAAAACTTTGACAAGCGTGATTTTCCATACAGAATTATGACTTGCAGGCGTTCCTAGTGATGTATTTAATTTCGTAGACCAATCAATTACCGCATATTCTGTTTGAGTTAGCACGCGATTCCCAATTGAAGGAAAATTCGGATCGGGTAGTGGTTCTACTACGCATATGGTTGGACTATATGCTAGCTTAAAATCAGTTCGTTGAAACCCTTCTACTAGTGCAAATGATTGATGAAAACTGTAGACTGATAATAGCAACATGAGGAATATTGCAATAGCAGATGATCGTCTCATGATTATAGAAACGAATTGTATTATTTAAAAAGAAACGAGATTAAATCCATTTTAAATTCATTAAACATTAAATTAGTACATTTACTGAATCTTAAGAATGGCAAAGAAATTTGAACATGAGATTGAGGTTAAAGGTCATCTCATAGATTCAATGATACTTACAAAAATATTTGATGTCATAATGGACTTGGATGGAGAGTTCCAAGTACAGGAATTTAAAGTAGGAAAAAGAAAAAAAGATGAGAGCTATGCAAAGCTCCTCGTTCAGGGCAAATCACAAAAACATCTTGATGAGATTTTAGAATCTGTATATCGTGCAGGTGCCACTTCAAAGATTCAACAGGAAATCAAGTTACAGTCTGCACCAAAAGACATGGTCATGCCTGATGATTTTTACAGTACAACAAACAATCGTACTGATGTTTTCTATAAAGGAAAATGGATAAAGGTGGAAAATATGATGATGGACAAGTGCATAGTAATCAAAGGAACCAGAGCTTGGTGCTCTCCTATCCGCGAGATTAAGAAAGGCGATATGGTAATTGTTGGAGAAAGAGGAATAAGGGTTACACCTCCTGAAAGACCAAGAGAAGGAGTAAATCTTTTTCAATTCATGGGAAGCAGTAGTTCTAGTGAACGCCCAACACAACACATTGCAAGAAAAGTAGCATACGATATTTACAAGACAAAAAAAGAAAAGGGCAAGATTGTACTGGTTGGTGGTCCTGCAATTGTACATACTGGTGCGTCTGACTCAATTGCAACTCTGATAAGATTGGGATTTATTGACGCGGTACTTGCAGGAAATGCACTTGCAGTTCATGATATTGAATATTCCACTCTAGGAACTTCACTTGGAATGAATGTTCGTAATGGTACATTGGCAGTAAGAGGACATCGAAATCACATGCAGGCAATAAATTCAGTTTTCAAAGCAGGCACCATACCCAAAATGGTTGCAAACAAGACACTTACAAAAGGAATAATGTATGAATGTGTCAAAAGAAAAATTCCTTTTGTCTTGGCAGGTTCATTACGAGATGATGGACCACTCCCTGATGTCATACCTGATATGACAGTTGCACAAAAAAAATACAAGGAGATCCTCAAGGATGCAAAAATGGTAATAATGATATCAACTATGCTTCATTCTATTGCAACTGGTAACATGTTGCCAGCGGAGGTAAAAGTAATTGTAGTGGATATCAATCAGCCAACAGTAACCAAACTGATGGATCGTGGAACGTGGCAAGCTTTAGGCATAGTCACTGACGTTGGTGCATTTTTGCCTCTTGTAACACAAGAGATTCAGAAACTAATCAAGTAGCTAGATTTACAATTACTTTTTTATTTGATGTTATGATCAAAGAATTTCAATATTGAAAATTAATGAGAAATGCTGTTCCAAATTTATATTTTGATATATCAAAATCTTATAATCTTCATATAGTATAATTTCGTAATTATACTGTGAGACTAAAAGATAAGATTGCCATAGTTACTGGGGGTTCAAGCGATATTGGATTAGAAATTTCAAAAAGATTTGTTGAAGAAGGTGCAAACGTTATTTTACTAGGCAGAAATTTTGACAAACTTGAGAAAGCAAGAAAAACAATAAAAAATTATGCCACAAAAACAGCAGGAATTCCATGTGATCTTACAAATGAAGCCCAAGTACTACAAACAGTCAAGCAAATTTCTGATCATTATGGAAAAATAGACATACTTGTAAACAGTGCAGGTCTAATCAATGATCCCATACACTTTCATGAAATGTCCGAGTCAGATTGGTCATCTTTGATTAATACAAATATCTATGGTACTTTCAGGATTACAAAATCAGTCTTAATTAAAATGCTAGAAAATAAGAGCGGATCAATTATTAACATTGGTTCCATATCGAGTGAACGTGCAATTCCAAAAGTACACTTGACTGTATACTGTACAACCAAAGCAGCAATTAACATGTTTACAAAAGGTATAGCTATAGAATATGCAAGAAAAAATATTCGTTGTAACTGTATAAATCCCGGAATCATCAATGCCGGAATGATAAAACCTTACGTTGATTATCCTGATGCAAGAAAAGTCTTAGAGGACAGACAGCCATTAAACAGAATAGGAGAACCTGCCGATGTTGCAAATGCTGCTGTCTATTTGGCGTCAGATGAAGCAAATTGGGTTTCAGGGATCATTCTAAATATAGATGGCGGAAAATCTGCCTCGGAAGGATAATTAAAACAAAGAGTAAGTGTTTTTTGTTACTTGATTTTCATTCCATTCTTTTGTAAATCGACTTGAAATCTTCTGCTAGCAGATATGCAATATTCTGAAGATGTGTAACTTCAGTCATGTTTGATTTACCTCTAGATATTTGTCTCATCTGTGTCATACACTTGTGAATTTGATTATGATCTGGAGGAGCCTCACCAGACCACGTATTGAAACACTCTACAAAATCAAGGCAAAAATTCAAGACTATTAATTCCCAGTCTTTAGCATTAGTTGGATATCCTATGCCTTTAGCAAAAACACGAAACTCGTTACTTCTATCAATAAGAAGCATTTTTAGAGCTTGGTGAGCTTTTTTTAAATCATAATTATCTATAGCACTTGAACCTTGCATACAAACTATATCATTTGGTTTTATTTTAAGGATGTCTTTATTTCATAATTTATCTAATGAACTATAGTAACAGGACATGTTGCGTGTTCAGAAACATGTCTTGCGGTGCTACCAATTCTTTTGATTACTGCAAGACCTTTCATACGTCTGCTACCCATTATTATAAGATCAGTCTTACTTTTTTTAGTTTGTTTTAAAATTGCATTAGAAATGTCATCATGAACTATTTTGTAAAATGCTTTTGTGCCCTCTTCACGACATTTTTCTGTCACAATATTAAGATCTTTTTCCCCTTGAATTGTTAGCTCATTTACAATTTTTTGATAATTACTCGCCATTGTGCCTACATATATTGAATCATTAATAGGATAATAGAGTGGAACAACCATAAGGATATTGAGAGTTGCATTAAAATTCAGTGCAATTTCTTTTCCAAGATCTAGTGCTTTTTTTGACAATGGAGAGCCTTCATATGGAACCAAAATATTTTGAATCAAAAGTTAGAACATCGCCTTGATTTTTTCTTTATATTTTTGTGTAATTGTACCAAACTCAACAAAGTCTTGTTCTTTAGGATACTACATCCTCATAGCATATTGAGTTACAAATGCAGTAAGAACATTTCCTACAATCAAATTAAAACACATTTCAGACAAATCAGTGACACCCGGAAAAACAGATTTGATGAATGGAATGTAGGCTTGTGCCTGTTTTATCATCAATTCCATCTGATTTTCCATGATTTGACTTATTTCAGTTGGTATTGCCATTAATCATTTCTTCTTAATAGTGATTTTATAAGGTTCCGCTTGAAAATAATCTGAATAAAGAAATACATGCTCTAGTTCATATTTTGATTAATTTTCTTTAGTTCATCGTATTCTTCTTGTGGAGTTTTTTTAATAGATTTCATTCCAGGTTTATTTCGTGGTTTTGATCTTACCATACAGTTACAACAATTACAGTATAGATCAACAGTGTCGTCAGTTACAGGATTTTCTTCTCTGTCATGACATCCTTGTCTTGTGATAAAGACTCCACAAATCTGACATCGTACTTGACCTGATAAATAACGACTTGTTCCATCTCTTGGTTTTCTAACTTTATACTCTTTACAAGTGCCTTTGCAAATGCCTCTATCCTTTTCCATAATTAATTCCCAACAAAGAAGAATAAATTTCCATGCATCTATTTAAAAAAACATGTTATTGGGAATCTAGTTTTTTCCTAATTATGTCAAGAGTAAGAGAAGGATTAGCCTTACCTTTTGTCTTTTTCATCACTTTACCCACAAGATAGTTAATTGTATCAGGATTTTGTTTTGCTTCAGATACAGCTTTTTGTTCTTCAGTAAAAACTGCATCTATTGCTTTTACTAATAATGATTCATCATCAACGTTACTCAAATCAAGGCTAGAAATTATTTCTGAAAGAGGTTTACCTGTCTTTAATATTTCTTGTAATGCAGTTTTTCCAGAAGATCTTGTAATTTTGTTGCTCAATATAGAATCAGCTAAATCAGACAGATGTTTTGGTGTAAGTTTGAGTTGTTCTCGTTGTTCTTTTGTATCAGCAAAACCTTTGAGATCTGTAGTTATAAGATTTGCAATTTCTTTAGCGTTTTTTTCTGTATGAGATTGTTCAAATAAATCAGAATAAAATTTGTCAGAAGACAAGACTTCGGCAACTTGCATGGGTATTCCATATTTGTTTATGTATCTCTCCTTTTTTGACATGATGCTTTCTGGCATGGTTTTTTTCAAGTTGTCAATGAGTGCTTTCTCAATGATTATTTTTGGAATATCTTCTTCTGGGAAATATCTATAATCTTGCTCTTCTTCTTTTGATCTAGATGATATAGTAATTTTTCTTGCCTCATCCCAATGTCTTGTTTCTGCAGGAATTGGTATGCCTCTTTCTGCTAAACTTTGCTGTCTTGTTATCTCAAAGTGAAGTGCCTTTTCAATATCACGAAATGAGCCTACGTTTTTAATTTCCACTCGATTTCCTTTTTCAATTGAAATGTTGCCATCAACTCTAAAGGCACCTTCTAGATAGGGATCTGTCACTCCAAGATTTTCTACCAAATCAGCTAGAATGTTCAAAAAGATTCTAACTTGTTTTGGATTTTCAAAATCTGGTTCAGTTACCATTTCAACAAGTGGTGTTCCAGCCCTGTTGTAATCAACCAAAGTAATCTGTGTTTTTTCTGAGCTACCACTATACACAAGTCTGCCAGGATCTTCTTCTAACTGAATTCTCCTGATTCTGATTTTCTTGTCTTCAATCATAATCATTCCATCATAACCAATACTCGTTGGACCGTATGCGTTATACTGTGTGATCTGGAAATTTTTTGGAAGATCTGGATAAAAATAATTTTTCCTGAAAAACCCAATCTTTGGAGGAATTTTGCATCCTAGTGCGATAGATAGCATGGCTGCTTTTTCAACCGATTTTTTATTCAAAATTGGTAATGAGCCTGGTAGACCCATGCATACGGGGCAAATGTTAGAGTTGGGCTTAAAGCTCCTATAGTCTGCCTTGCAAGAACAGAACAGCTTACTCTCAAGTTTTGTAAGCTGGCAATGAATCTCTAATCCTATCTTTGTCAAATTGGCACCCCTGGAAGGTTTGTTGTTTTCTGTAATGCATACGCAGACTGCAATAGTTGCTTTTCTTGAAGAGAATTTGCAAAAAGTTGAATTCCTATGGGCAATCCATTTGCAATTGAATACGGAACAGAGATGGCAGGAATTCCAGAAAGATTTGCTATTATAGTATTAATATCAAGCAAGTAAATCTTTAACGGATCATCAATTTTTTCGCCAATCTTAAATGGTAAAATTGGCATTGTTGGAGCTAAAAGAAGATCTACTTTCTTAAAGGATTCAGTAAGTTGCGATTTAATTAAGCTCCTAACTTTTTGTGCTTTTTGATAATATTTTCCATAATATCCAGCCGAAAGCACAAATGTACCAAGCAACATTCTTCTTGTGACTTCGGGGCCAAGACTGCTTCGTACTTTTGAAATGTATGAATTATACTCATATCCTTCTACACTAAAATCAAACCCGTATCTCAGGTTATCAAATCGTGCAAGGTTACTGCTTGCTTCTGCAGATGCCAGAGTGTAATATGCCGCAACAGAATGCTCTGCAGAGTCGATGGAGATTGGAATACATTGTGCACCAAGTTTTTCAAATGTGGATATGGCATGTTTTGTAGACGATTGGACGTCTTTGTCTACTCCTTCACCAACCATCTCTGAAATTATTCCAATTTTTTTTCCTGATACACCTACATCTAGATCTTTGGTATAATCTGGTGTTCCGTTTTCAATTGTAGTGTTATCATGTGAATCACGCCCTGTAATAATATTCAAAATAAACGCGACATCTTCTACAGTTCGTGCAAGTGGACCTATCTGTTCAATACTGTTTGCAAATGATACAAGGCCGTATCTGCTAATTAGACCATATGTTGGTTTCAGACCAACTACAGAACAAAAACTAGCCGGGCTTCTCACAGAACCTCCAGTATCCGAACCAAGTGATGCAATGCACTCAAATGCACTTACAGAGACGCCACTTCCACCTGATGAACCACCTGGCACATAATCTGTATTCCATGGATTTCGGCTAGGGCCAAAATAGCTATACTCTGTTGTAGAACCCATGGCAAATTCATCTAAATTTACCTTACCAATAATTATGGCGTCTTCTGATTTTAATTTTGAAACAACAGTAGCATCATATGGTGCAACAAAATCTTCAAGCATTTTCGACGCGCATGTGGTTTTCATACCTTTTGTACAAATATTATCTTTAATTGAAATTGGCATACCAAAACATGCGCCAACTTTTTCCTTTGCTTTTATTTTTTTATCTATCTGTTTTGCTTGATCTATCGCATTTTCGTTTATAGATATAAACGCGTGAAGATTCTTTTCGACATTGTTTATTCTTTCTAGTGTTTGTGCAATAAACTCTTCAGAGGATAATTCCCCGTCACGCAGTTTTTGCGTATATTGAGATATAGATATTGAAAGAGTCATCTTAAACCATCTTTGGAGCCCTAACAAAATTTTCTCTAGTCTTTTTCAATTTTTCAATAAGATTATCTTCATATGGCACAAATTTGTCTTCACGTAGATTATCAAGAGTTAATTCTTGTCTGAGCAAATCCTCTGTAGTAATCTCCACTTTGTCCAAGCGTTCAAAATAATTCAAAATTTGTTCTACTTGTAAAATGTATTTTTGAGGATCTTTAATCTCTATTTTTATTAAATCACTAAGGTGTTCTATTTCTTTTTTATCTACCATTGTTTTCCCTACGGTGTGAGTCTATCCACGTCTCTTGGATAAAATGTTACATCTCTAATGTTTTCTGTCCCTGTCAGAGCCATCATCAATCTTTCAAGACCAATTCCACATCCTGCATGAGGTGGAACGCCATAATCAAATACTCTAAGATGGTAATCAAATGTGTCTAGTTTGAACCCTTTGTTTTTCATTCTTTCCTCAAGCTCAGATCTTTTTTCAATTCTTGTACTGCCAGATGAGATCTCCAAATCACCATACATAAAATCAAATGATTCAGATATTTTAGAGTCGTCTGCTTTTGCTTTTACATAAAACGGCTTTGGACCCAATGGCCAATCCTTTATGAAATAAAATCCTGTAATGTTGAGTTTTTTCAGATTAGATGCATACAGGTCGTCTCCCCATTCAGTGTTTATTTCAGCTTTTTGCATCTTTTCAATTAGCTCAGAATATGTGTATTGTGGAATAGAATCAGAAATTTCAGGAGTTTGAAATTTAACATCAGAGTTTAATTTTTCATTATAATTTCGTACTGTCAGAACTATTCGCTTTACTATATTTTCAATGTGTTTCATAATATCGTTGTAATCTGCAAATGCTTCTTCCAGATCTATTGAAATCGCCTCAGAAAGATGCCTGTTTGTTCTAGATGGTTCAGCCCTAAAGATAGGTGCAATTTCAAAAACTTTCTCAAAGCTCATTGTTAATTGTTCTTTGTAAAGTTGTGGGCTTTGGGCAAGAAACGCTTCTTTGTTATAGTAAAATATTGGAAACAGCGCAGCTCCGCCTTCGGTAGCTGTAGCAATCATTTTAGGTGTATTTACTTCTACAAACTCTTTTTCATACAGATAGTCTCTGATTGATTTTAAAACTAAACTTCGCGCCTTGAAAACATGTTGTAAGATGTTTCTCCTAAGATCTACTGCGCGGATTTCTAAGCGTGTATCAATATTGGCTACGGTTTTTGCTTGTGATGTAAATGGTGCAATCTTTTCGGCCTGAGAAAAAATTTTCATTTCAAGAGGAGCAATCTCTGCTCCATGTGGAGCTTTGTTGGAGGGTTTGATTATTCCTTTTATGGCGACACTTGATTGTTCTTTTAGTTTTACAATTTCTTGTCGTATTTCTTCATTACATGCATCTTTCTTAGCAGTAATCTGAATTTCTCCATTTTTGTCAGTAATCATCATAAAAATTAGATTTCCATGGTCTCTCACACTAGACACCCAGCCCATAACGATTACTTCCTTTCCATCTAGAGATGGACTAATCTCGTTTGAATAAATCGTTCTACGCCAAATTCCAAGATTGTTGCCTGTCAAACCTTTTCATCAAATCTGTTCTACTTAGTGTTAATTTATGTTTTGAATTGGCACTCGTGAAGTTTTGAATAAAATAGCATGTGAAGATAAGGGGATAAAAAGTGGTTTCTTGATGAGAGTTCATCCCAGCAAGTTAAACCACGTACCTGTGTCTGGTATACACAACATATCTTGATTCTGATTAAAAAAGAGTTGTCAACTTTTTTTGTGACAAAAATCCAAAGATCTTAAACTTTGATTATCCCTTTTTTTATAAGAAACGGAATCATAGAAGCCGAAGATATTAAGACAGATTCTGTTTCAACGGCATGATAACTTTTTGAATTTGGCATGTTTTCTTTTTTAAAGTCTATAATTTTTTCACGCATCATACGAAAAACAGCATGACATGCGTCTTCGCTGAATTTTGCTTTAACACTAATATCATTTTTTACAATGTTAATTTCCAGATTCTCAAATAGGGATACATATTTTGTTACTATTTTTCCATATTTTCGCGGAACTTCACCGTCAGGGATTAATAAGCCATTTTTTATAAGCGAATTAATTTTTCGATAAGAAGATGTTTGTGGTAATTTGCAAGCACTTATGATATCTAAAATTATGCGCGGTTTGTTTGCTGTCGTGTTTAGAATTTTTTTCTTATCTTCATCAGCATAGGAATGAAGAATTAAGGAAATTATGGATTTATCTTTTATAGTAACTAGTTTTGCATGATTACCATACACTAATTTTTCCATATCTGAACTACTTTGAATATCAATAATTAATAATATATGGACTTTGTGATAGAAATACTAGTTAACAACCGTTTTCTGATACCAAATCACTTCAAAACCTCTATAAATTAACAGGGCTATGCAGTACTATTGACACTTACTAATAGAGAAATGATTATCATTTCAATATCAAATGCTATTGCGTTGTATTCAGAAAAATTACGAGATGACAGCATTCCACAAAATCATTCAGTCATAGATTTTATTCTTAAAACCATTCCTGAAAGTTCAAAGTCGGAATTATCAATGGAATTAATTGATGACGTGTTTTCTTTTATTTCAAGATCCCACATGGAACTTTCATAAAGAGCCGCCTGTAAGGAAAATTATAGATGACATCAATAGCTACTCTTGGTTCTCATTGCGCATTACAGGTCTTAAAGGGTGCAAAAGACGAAGGATTCAACACTATACTTGTATGTGAAAAAAAACGTGAGAAACTTTATCGTAGATTTAAATTCATAGACAAACTAATACTGGTTGATACATTTTTAGAATTATCAGAACAAAAATGCGTGTCACAGCTAAAAGATGAAGATGCAGTAATAATTCCACATGGCACACTTATTTCTCAAATGGATTCATCACAAATAGAGTCAATTAAAATTCCGATTTTTGGCAACAAATGGATCCTCAGATGGGAATCAGATAGAAAAATGAAAGAAAAACTAATGATAGAATCAAATCTCAATGTTCCCAAGACCATACCAAATCCAAAAGATATCAGTTCACTAGTGATAGCAAAAAGACATGGAGCAGCTGGAGGTAAAGGATATTTTTTGACTACAAGTGAAAAAGACTATGTCAAAAAACGTGACAAGTTAATTGCTCAAGGCATTATCAAAGGAGACAATGATCTATACCTACAAGAATATGCATTTGGTGTATCAGCATATCTTCAATATTTTTATTCGCCATTAACTGATGAATTAGAGTTCTTTGGAGTGGATAGGAGATATGAGTCTGATATAGATGGTCTTGGAAGAATTCCAGCACCACAACAAATTGATATTGATTTGATTCCGTCTTTTAATGTGATTGGAAATATTCCAATAGTCTTAAGAGAATCACTTCTTGACGAAGTCTATTCTATGGGTGAGCGTTTTGTCGATGCTGCAAAAAAACTTGTTACTCCTGGAATGAACGGTCCATTTTGTTTGGAGGGAGTATACGATGATAATGGAAAATTCACCACATTTGAGTTCTCTGCACGAATAGTTGCAGGCACCAATCTGTATGTAGATGGGTCACCTTATTCGACGTTTCTTTATAATGAACCAATGAGCATGGGAAGAAGAATAGCCAGAGAAATCAAGAAGGCTAGAAAGGAAAATCAGCTTACAAAAATCACTACTTGAGTAATTTATGCACCGCTAAAGGTAATTATCAAATCAGTTAGGAAACCAGCACATAATCCAAAAAATATTCCTGTCATCATAACCGCATTTGTAGTCTGTTTTCTGCCCGAATTGTACATGAGCATTGAAACATAGATCAATGCACCACCTGCAATTGATAAGAACAGTATGTATGCCAATGTAGAATTCCACAAACTTCCCAATATTGTACCAATAAATGTCGGTCCTCCCCCAATCAAACCTGCCAGAATTATGAAACGTATTTTTGGTTTGTTAACAAGACCAGTTAAAGGTCCAGCTATTCCAAAACCTTCAGTTGTGTTATGAGCACCAAATCCAATTATCAAAAGTATTGCTAGTCCTATTTCTCCTGCAATATATGACTGACCTATAGCTAATCCTTCGCTAAAGTTATGTGCACCTATTCCTATTGCAATCATCATAGCAAGCTTGTATGCATTTGCTTCATGGAATAGTTGATGTAGATGATCATCGCCTACTTTCAGATTTTCTAAAGAAAGAATTTGCGGAAAAGATTTTTTCAGCATTTTTGTTTCATATAACACTAATCCTAAAAGACCAATTGCAATACCGCCAAACATTGCAAAAAGATTTAGTGCAGCATCGCCCCATGTAGATTTTCCTTGAAAAGCAGCAGTTGCAGAACCTTCCGCGGATTCCCATCCATGACTAAAAACATCAATGATAAGGAATACTAAAATTCCCAGTGCAAATGCGTTAAGAAATCCTTTCTTTTTAGCACTAAGATTCTGAAGAGTAGCTATTGGTAGACCTAGAAAAATCGTGAATCCTGCTATAGAACCTAACAATATGAGCTGCCAGTAATCAATCACTAACCATCACTTTATCACAAATTAGGACAAGCTAACTTTATTTAAACGAGAAACTCATTCTAAAATCTTAGAATGAGTTACATGTCATTTAAATAGTTAGGCTAACCTAACTAAAAAAATATTGAGAAGAAGACATTCACTTTCACAGTTAAAAAAATATGATGTAAATCAAAAAGTCATTGAAGCACTAGCAGATGCGCAGTCAAGAGTTATTTTGTTTTCCATAATCAAACAAGGAAAAACTGCTATGGAGTTATCTGAAGCGCATAGAATTCCTCTTAGTTCAGTTTACAAAAAGATTTCAGATCTTGAAGATATAGCACTTGTTAAAGTTGATAAATGGAGACTATCAGATAACGGGAAAAAATTCAAAATTTACAAAAGCAGAATAAGTAAAGCAGATGTAAGCATAAGAAAGCCGGAACCAACGATTATCCTGACTCCAAATGATCAAAAAGAATAGTTTGAATAACTTCAGTATACTTTAGTGCTTTTCGTGATTTGCAATAGTATGGAGTGCGGCACTTTTAGCAGCTAGTTCGGCAGTTTTCTTGTTTTCAGAACTTCCTATTATTATTACATCGTTGTCTTTAGGCCCTAATTTCTTTATGATCAATGAGTGTATTTTTGGATTATTTCTCAATAAATCTTCACGTGTATTTGGCATTAGAAGTCTACCATTTTTAAATATCAAGGTGGTTGCTCCTACAGCCCCCAACTTGATAGCTGCGTCCCGTTGTTCAATGCCACTCCTAATGTTATAGGCAATATCCTTTACTAATACTGCATAGTTGAATTTTCCCAATGCAATAGAGCATTTGAAAATATCCATCTCATTTGGAATTGCACAGTGTAATTTTGCATACACTGCTTTCCCTTTATTTGTGGACCACATTCCAGCATTAGAATTTTCTACCAAGCCTGACATTTTCATATGTTTTACAAGCGTCTTCACAGAACCCTCTCCAAGGCCAAGTTCACGTATCAATAATGATCGGCTTATTCTTTTCTTATTTTCCATTAATTGCATTGTTTTGAGCACATGAACTGAATCAAAACTCAGCAATCTACTAGGTGCATATCTTTCTGCTACTTTGGAGAGTAATCGCAGTACTTGATGCATTTGTTTTCATTCCTGTTTAGATCGCCAATTGTATTTAAATTAATTTTAGGACAGTAAGAGTTGGATAAACCATCCAATCGCTTAAATACAATTCAATTTCTAAAATAGAAAATGACAAACATTTTGCAACAACTAACAAAATCAAGTCACGGAGTTCCAAAATTAGCAGTGGGAATTCTTTTGGTATTGTTTGGAGTTGGCTTTTTTAGCGTGGGATTCGATCAAGGTCAGCTGTTCAGTTTGATTGAGGGTCCAAATGCATACGGCGACATGTATCTTCACGAATTCTCACATGACATGAGACACGCATCTGGTTTTCCATGTCACTAGTGGTTTTTAATGAAAACCTCACTTTTTCTTGCCATAGTTCTAGTTTCTGGTTTTTCTGCAGGACTCATTCATGGTCTTGTCAATCTTGCAGTAGTTGAACCATATCTTGATACCGCAATAGGAATAGAAAACCAGAATAGGTTTTTAGAAGGACAAACACAAGACACCCCGCAATTTTGGGATGAGTTTAGCAAGTATAGAACATGGCAAAAAGAAGGCTCTATCCTATCAGGCGGAATCTTAGGACTTTCTACAGGTGCATTATTTGGGATAGTATTTGCATATTCACGTAACAAACTTCCAAGTCATCATAATGTCAAGAAAGCGCTTGTCCTTGCAGGAATAATGTGGTTTACATTATTTTTCATTCCATTTTTAAAATATCCTGCCAATCCACCAACTGTGGGAGACCCAAACACAATAATGCTTAGAAGTTCATTGTATATTGCATTCATAGCTCTGTCTGGTCTTGGTGCTCTTGGTTTTGCAAAACTCTACAAGAGATTACAAAATAGAAAATTTCTCATACCTATCGGGTATGCCGTTTACATGATTATGGTATTTCTATTAATGCCTCAAAATCCAGACAAGATCACCGCTCCGCTAGATTTGGTAAATGGTTTTAGAATAGCTTCTCTCAGTACAATGACACTGTATTGGATTGTTAATGCTGTAATACTTGGTTTTCTTTGGCAAAAGTTTCAACCAGATGCAGTTAACACTCATTAATTATCACAGAAAAAACTTCATATAAATTTAATACTTGTATTAATACGCAATAAGACGGTATCCTTGTCACACGAATATAGAGATAGAGTGTACATAAGAAAGGATATCATATTAAAATTGACAGAACACGGTGAGATGAATCAAACATCACTACTAAGCTATTGCGGTTTGAATTTGATGAAACATAAAGACATACTTGACAATTTAGAAAAAAAAGGATTCATAAAAAAAACAGAAGAACCATGGGGAAGTAAAAAGATGATAAAATATGCTGTAACTCAAAAAGGAAGAGAATTTTGTAAGCTAGTTTTAGAACCTTATGAGGATATGTTTCCACGAAAGGAGAGAAGAGATGAGGAACAAGGTTAGCGAAGTGTTTTATTGGGATATTTCCAAGTGATTTTAAAATGTCAGAGCCAGAAACAAACCCGGATGATAAAGAAATCAAGGAAAAAAAAGATGATAACGAAAACAGTGATAAAGCAAAGGCAGAAAACCTATTTAGAGTTCTAGATGAGCTTCTTGTTCATACAAATAGTTCAAGGCGTTTGTTTTTAATATTCATTGCATCTGCACTTCTTTTTGCACCTGTTGCTCTAGTATTAGGCGGAGTATTACTAGGACATCCTACTTACAGTATTAGACACTTAGAAGGAGAAGGCATGATGGGAGAAAACGCCGCCAATATGCCAATGGAAGGCGCACATCTTCAGGTAGTTTCACAAAATGGTACCATCATAAAAGATATACCTATTCAACAAATGCAACCGCGCCCCCATGGTACAGGGCCTATATTTTTAGGAATTAGTATTTTTATCACAATTTCTATCATATTTGCGGGAATATTGTTGTTCATTGCAGTAAAGGAGTATCGTTTCTTTTCCAAATGGAATAAGAGATTCATAAAATACAAGTCACTAAATGACAAAATCGATAAAGAGCTTGGAGAAGACTAGCCGCAATTACTACCTGATAAGAATGGAGAGGAATTATGTCAACTAAACTAACAAGACTTTATCTGAATTTTAAAAATTGTTAGATATCATTAAAAATTTAGACGGATACACAAGGTTTGACAATCTTAATATTTAATTTAAAATGCAACACAATTATGAACAGGTTCTATTTGGTTGCCATACCTGCAATTATTACAATTGTAGCGTTATCTTACATGCTGTATCCACATCAAACTCAGGATGCCAAAGTAACTCCCCAGACACTAATGCAAAACGGTTCACCAGTACTAGGAAATCCAGATGCTACAATCACCATAGTAGAATGGGGGGACTACCAATGTACCTATTGTCATGCATTTCATGAGACTAGCAAAGATTCACTTATCAAAGAATATGTTGATACTGGAAAGGTAAACTTTGTATTTCGTGACTTTCCTCTCAATGGTCCAGATTCTGTTCTTGCAGCAGAAGCATCGTATTGTGCAAGTGACCAAAACAAGTATTGGGAATATCACGGCGAGTTATACAAAAATTGGGCAGGAGAAAAAACTGGCTGGGTTAACCGAAAATCACTAGATCAATTTGCCAACACTGTAGGCATAGATACAACTCAGTTTGACAAATGCCTTAATGATAAAAAATACGAACAAAAAGTTTTGGACAACCAAAAATTTGGAGAAAAAATAGGAATCAACGCAACGCCGTCATTTTTGATTTTTGATAACAAAAAAATAACAAAAATAGAGGGCGCGCAGCCATTTTCTGTGTTTAAGCAAGTTCTAGATTCATTCTAACCAAACTTAATATTCATAATCTCAAGAGGTCATTTAATGGGAAAACCTACAATTCAAAAACAAGACTCTGTAAAGATGTATAAATTACGAAAAACGTTAGAGGAACTTTCAGATAAATCAGGTCGTGGAACAGAACTTATCTCATTATACGTACCACCAAAGAAAGCGTTACATGAAGTGATAAACGGATTACGCGAAGAACAAGGAACTGCAGATAACATTAAATCAGATCTTACAAGGACTCATGTTGTTGATGCACTTTCACGTGTCATACAAAGATTAAAGCTATACAAAAAACCTCCAGATAACGGTCTTGTTGTTTTTTGCGGTGCACTTCCTGCAGAAGGAGGAGGTCCAATTGGTAGTGAGGTCATCAAGCTTTATGAAATAGAACCACCAAAAGAACTTCAGACATTTCTTTACAGATGTGATGATCATTTTCATGTTGAATTGATGAAAGATATGTTAAAAGATGACAACATGATCGGATTTTTGGCAATTGATGCAAAAGATGCAGGGTGGGGTTTGTTACATGGTGACAAGCTTGAGGTATTATCAGAAACATCATCTGGAGTAGCAGGCAAACACAGACAGGGCGGTCAATCAGCAAGAAGATTTGAAAGATTACGTGAAATGGAGCTTAACTCATATTATCACCGAGTTGCAGATACAACAAGAGAATATTTTATTGACATTTATCCAATAAAGGGACTAATAATATCAGGGCCAGGTCCTACAAAAGAGACCTTCATAAGAGAAGAATATCTGGAATATCGTCTACAAAACAACATAATAGCAACCCTTGATGCATCATATGCCGGTTCAGAAGGGGTTCGCGAAGCATTTGCCAGAGCACAAGAAGTATTATCAGATTATAGAATGGTAGAAGAGAAAAAACTTGTTGAAAAACTCTTCCAGGAAATTAATTTTCCAAGAGGGCTTGCAGTATATGGATTGAAGGATATAATTGATCTTTTAAAAAGAAATGTCGTAAACATGGTGCTTATCACTGATGATACCAATCTACGAAAACTTGATGTCACATGTAGAAGATGTCAAAATGTACAAACAGAGATTTTGGAGCGACCCAAACTCATACAAAGAACTCAGGAACTTTTAAGCTCACCATGTCCCAATTGTAAGAGCATGGATTCTGAATCTGTCGAACATGACATCGTAGACTATCTATCATTAGTTGCTGGCGAAACTGGTGCAAAACTAGAGGTAATATCAGGTTCAACTGAGTATGGTGTAATGTTATCCAGTATTGGAAAAGTAGGGGCATTTTTGAGATACAATCCAAATCAGTAACTTTGTATGTAGCATAGAATTTCTGTAATAAAAAATCAATTTCGCTAGCTCTAAATATTTTATAAAATTAATCCCACTATGGAACATGTATTACCTGAAGAATTTGATTCCAAGATTCTAAGCGATGGGGAAAAAACGTTGGTACTCTTTTATGCGGATTGGTGCCCTTATTGTGCAAATTTTAAACCAACTTTTGAAGAAATTAATTTAGATAATTCACAGAAAAAGGCCGCGTTAGTAAATGAAGATGAAAACCCACTTTGGGACAGATTCAACATACAAGCAGTGCCCACAATGATCGCCTTTCAAGGTGGAAAAATCATTGCAAGAAGAGATGCTAAGAAGCATGTTGGTTTGACAAGAGCAGACATGGAATCCATCGTAAAAGAACTTTAAGACCATTTTTATTGAACATGCACGCTTGCAATACATGCTAACAAAGTGTAAGGTCAGATTTGATTTTACAACAACCGATTCTGCTTACTACATAGGTGGAATGTACGATCCTTTGATCGTACTGACAGACATTGAAGGAAAACTGCCTGCGCATATCCAAAAATCTCAATATAAAAAAGATAAAAATTCTGCAAGAATATCTGCAGAATATTTCATTGGTTATGATGATGTAAATCTGCCAGCAGAAGAGGCAAAGGGCTCTTTTGCAAGATTTGTGGGTGAAGATCCATACGAAAAGTTATTTGAAAACGATATTGAATTGGTAAAAAACCTAATAAAATCAACTTATGGTGTAAGCAAAACCCAGAATAATAAAATTGAGCATAAAATAATACATGAAATAACAATTTAGTCAAGATTTAATTTTCATTACAAGACCATAATCTTTTCACGTAACGTTATTTTGTAAATTCAGACAGAAAATATTACTGAACCAGTTCTACCTGTTTTCTTATTTTTAATGCAAGAGTTTCTAGATCATTGTCATTTGGAATCATTCTTTTTGTCCAGATGGTACCAGTGCTAGAATATCTAGGTACTATGTGCACATGAACATGTGGGATTATCTGATTTGCCGCTTTGCCATTATTTTGTGCTATGTTAAATCCATCTGCGCTAGTAATTTCCAATATCGCATGTGCAATAACAGGAATCTTGGAGAATAATAAAGAAACATCATCTGTATTCATGTCAGTGATTCTTTCATGATGATCTCTTGGTATGACAAGTGTATGACCTCTTTGTATCGGATATTTATCCAATATAGCAACATGAGTTTTATCTTCATAAACAAAATGAGCATTTACTTTTCCTGCGATAATATCACAAAAAAGACAATTCATGGAATACTAGGTTTTGACATTTTATTTAAATTAATGCAAAAACGATGCGCCATACTAGTCAGAATGATTTGAAATCAGTTCATCTAAGACTTTCTTTATTATCAAAAGTATTTTTTTTATCATGAGACTTTTTGAAGATCTTGATATGATCGTATAGACCAAATGAAAACAGTAGGTATGACCATAAAAATAAAATATCTACTGGGTGTCCAGTATACATCGAATCATCTAATGAAAAATATTGAAAGGCAGTATCAGCAACGACTTCAATTAGCATTCCGATTAATAATAGCGACCACAAAAAGTTTACCTTTCCTCTAAAGAATAGTGTTACACCAATCATAGACGGAATTAGAACAATTGCGTCTGCTATTGGATAAATCGCGCCCAAAATAATTGCAAATTCTGATTCATCCGAATCGTTTTCAAGTGTCACATATAAATTTGGAATCAGAAATGCAACAGCAATCATCGATGTGATTACTATCATTTTTTTTGATATTACATTTTTGAATTGATGTAGATATAGTAATGAAAATATAAAATAAAACGGATATCCTGATAAATAGAAAAAATCAGCACTAGATGGAAATGGTTTTTCCTTGTAAACTAATTCGTTAACTAACCATACTTGTTCTGCTACAAACCAAATTGCAGCAAATATGGTAAAAATAATCCATGCCTTTCCATGACTACCAGTCAAACCATTTCTTTTTGTTAAAATCCCTGATAGAATCACTACGGACGCAGGCACTGGTATAAAAATCAGATTTGTAAACAGGCTTGCTGTTTCTTTTCCAAATGACTCAGCTATTAGAAATGCAAGACCAGTGCCAACTAAAGAAATTAACAGGTATTTTTGTGATTGAAGTTTTTCTAACCGCGTTTCCATTTTCACAACTGTACCTTACAATAAAATTTAGTTATGTGCTATAAATTAACATCGCATCAAAGAGTATTACTGAAACAATTGATATGTGTAATCAATTAGAAATTGAGTTTTATTCGCCTTCAGGAAATTGATAAAATGCATGTATGTTCGTTGGAGGATTACCATACACTAACGCAATTTCATCGTGAACGTGCAGTGGCGTATCTTTCAAGCTTGTAGTTACTGCTTGTCCATTCACATAAATTATTGGCTCTCTATCAGTTGGAGGCATTCCTGTACTAGTAGACTTCCAAATGTCAAAGAATTGGCCTAGTGTGAATCCTCTTTCTTGAGGAGACTCTATGTGCAGTATGCCGTTTGTAGCATGAGTATGTAACCAATACAGACAGGTATTACTTTCTATTCCAATAAATGCAGGAACTGTTAACGGATGACCGTCAACAAAGATGTCAAGGTGAGCATGTACATGAAAAACAGAGTATTCAGTAATATCACATTCAATTGAATCGATAACTGGAAAATTACTTGCCTTGGGATTATCTAATTTATTACTAACAACTGCTAATATTATCACAATAGCTGCAACTATGCCTAGTGCAATTATCTTATTTTTGACCTTACTTGGTCGTTTTTCAGTATCATGCTTTTTGTTAGAACCTTCATCTCTATTTTTGCCCATTGCCTAGATCTGCTCTATTTTTCAACTTATTAATTCCATCGAAATTTTTATGCTAAAAGTTGTGAGCATCATTTTTACCTGTTCAGTGAAGATATTGGAGAAAGGTCTTACTAGATACTGTTATTTAGGGTAAAAATTTGACTTTGATCAATTTATGGGCAAAAAAGATCGAGAAGAGCGAGTAAAGGAAAGAGAGAGCTATGTTGAAAAACATCAAAAACAAAAGACGAAATACAAACTGATAGCTCTTGGCGTCTTTGGAGGCATCATAGCAGTTCTTGCAATTTCAAGTTATAATTTCTATGAATTAACTACAGTCGTTACTCCCAAAGGAGTTCCACTCGGATCAGGTCCTCTTGGAGGAATCCATATTCACGCAGGATTACTAACAATGATTTATGGTCAGATGTTTGATTATTCTACGCCAGCTTATCAGATAAAAAGTCCCTACATATCATTTCAGAAGGATAATGGAGAAACCGTTCATATGCTTGCAGCAAATGTTACTATGGGGTATTTCTTTGATTCACTTCACATAGGGTTAACTAACAAATGTTTCATCTTTCCAGATAAGAGACAGTTTTGTAGTGATGACAAGTACACTCTAAAGTTCTACGTAAATCATCAACAAATACCAAGCCTACTTAATTATGTGTTCAATAATAATGATAGAATTTTAATTTCGTACGGCAACGAGAATGAAACCCAGATAAATGATCAACTAGCAGGAGTTGATTCCTTCAAATTAATCACTTAGGGTTCTTTAAGAGCATCTTTTAGTCTGTTGAATTCTTCAATTGTTATTTCACCTTTGGCAAGTCTATTTTTTAGAATCATAAGTGAATAATCTTCTACGACATCATCTTCTTTTTCTACAGGTTTCATAGAATCATCATGTCTATTCGCTGATTTAAAATCAGAGTTAAACCAAAGTTTATTTTTCTTTACATAAAGAACTGCAACAATTACACCCGCACCTGCTAAAGCAATAAGAGGATACAACATATTGTTAAAATCAACTGATAATAGTTTATTTTCAGATATTATTTCCATATTAGATGTAGAAGCATTACCGATAGAATCTCCAAGATTCATATTTTCATTCAGTGAGATTTCCTTAGATTTTGCTTGCATTAACTGTTGTAATCGTTTTGCATTTTCAATTCTTTTTTGAATTTCCTCATAAATTGCTTGAACATTGGTGGTTTGTGTAGTTCCAGTATTATTTTGTGCTGATGTCTCAGATGAACCGGGTGGAATAGTTTGTACTGGTACAGATGGGGTTGTAGCGTACACCATATTAGACGGAGTACTTGTACCTGCAGAGTTTATTGCTGAGACTCTATAGGAATATTGTTTACTTGGAGTTAAACCAGTATCTTGATACGTTAGTATTGCGTTGTTTTTAATTACATTAAACCCATTTCCACTATCTCTTTCAATTTTATATCCTGTGATTGGTGAGCCGCCATTCATTTTAGGAGCATACCAAGAAAGATCAATTTCTGTTGATAAAAAAGGAGTTGCTTTCAGACTAATTGGTGAAGATGATACAATTGATGAGCCATCAGGGGAAAAAACAAAATCTACAGTTTTACCAGCTGCCTGATTCATAATGAATGCGGTAGCATTGTAAATTCCTTTGAGTGAGAACTTTGGGTGATTACTTGTAGTGCTAGTATCAACCATTATTTGATATGCGTTATTACTATCTGCAACCCCAGACGATAAAAGTACAAATTTATTATTAGAATCATAGATTACAACTGTAACATATGGTGAATCACCTGGTGCAATTGTACCAGAAAAATGAATCTGGCTCCCTCCTTTGTAAAACGCCTCGTTGGTTTGAATAGATGTGACTTCAGCATATGCAGGCAAAATAACTGATGAAATCAATGAAGATACAAATAAAATTGAGAATAGATTTATCATGCTAATCTTCATAGACTGCTTTTCTACTTACATAATTATTAAAAGCGCGTAGAATTGATACTTTTCAATGTAAAGCTAAAATTATGCCAGTTTTCTTCTAACTGTATTCAAAATGGAAATATCTAGTAGAAATGTAGTGGTAGGACCGTCAAGAGCTCCTCACAGAGCAATGTACAAGGCAATGGGATTAAATGACGAGGATCTTGGAAAGCCCTTCATCGGCGTATCTCATACTGGAAATGAAGCTACTCCATGTAACATACATCTTGGAAGATTAGCTCAAAAAGCAAAGGAAGGTGTAAGTGATTTTGGTGGCACTCCAAGAGAATTTGCAACAATTGCAGTAAGCGATGGCATTGCAATGGGTCATGAAGGTATGAAGGCATCTCTAGTCAGCCGAGAAATAATTGCAGATTCAATTGAGATAATGGTAAGAGCTCATCAATATGATGGACTGGTTGGAATAGCAGGTTGTGATAAAAGTTTACCAGGTACTATGATGGGAATGGCAAGACTGAATCTTCCATCAGTTTTTGTTTATGGTGGCACCATCATGCCAGGAATTTATGAAGGAAAGCAAGTCACAGTACAGGATGTTTACGAGGCGGTTGGCTCCTATGAAGCAGGCCAATTAACTCTTGAAGCTTTGAAAAATCTTGAAAATGTAGCATGCCCAAATGCAGGTTCTTGCGGTGGCATGTATACTGCAAATACCATGGCATCAATTAGCGAAGCAATTGGAATTGCGTTACCTGGCAGTGCATCACCTCCAGCTGAAGATCCACGAAGAGAAAAAATGGTATATGATAGCGGCAAGGCAGTTCTAAATCTTTTAGAAAATGGGATAAGACCAAAAGATATTTTTACATTTGAGGCATTTGAAAATGCAATTACAGTTGCAAATGCTATAGGTGGCTCTACTAATGCAGTTCTTCATCTTTTAGCTTTATCTCGTGAGATTGGAGTACGACTTACATTAGAAGATTTTGAGAGAATTAGAAAAAAGACACCACATATTGCAGACATGAGACCTGGAGGATTTTATGTAATGTTAGATTTAGACAAGATTGGAGGAATTCCAATTTTAATGAAGAGTTTGGCTAAGAAAAATCTTTTAAATGAAAATGTTATGACTGCTACTGGTAAAACACTCAAAGAAAATCTAAATTCAATTGCACTTTCATTTGATGCTAATCAAAAAGTACTCAAGCCAATTGAATCTCCAATTCATGAAACTGGAACACTGGAAATTCTCAGAGGTTCACTAGCACCGGATGGTGCAGTAGTAAAAGTAGCTGGAGTACACGCAAAAGAATTTAGAGGAAAAGCCAAAGTTTTTGACAGAGAAGAAGACGCATTTGATGCCATTTCAAAAAGAGAGATAAAAGAAAACGATGTTGTAATAATAAGATATGAAGGTCCCAAGGGAGGACCAGGTATGAGGGAAATGCTAGGAGTAACTGCTGCACTTGTAGGACAAAAACTTGGAGAAAAAGTTTGTTTAATAACAGACGGGAGATTTTCTGGCGCTACTAGAGGTCTTATGATCGGACATGTTTCTCCAGAAGCAGCTGTTGGTGGAAACATTGCACTAGTAAAAGAAGGCGATGAGATTGTTATCAATATTGAAAAAAATACTTTGGACATGATGGTATCTGAAAGTGAACTTGCACAAAGACGTAAAGAATGGAAACCTAGAAGACCCAATTACGAAACAGGCGCACTAGCAAAATATGCATCGCTTGTTGGATCTGCTTCTGAAGGCGCCATTACAAGTCCGTTAAAACAGAATTAATTTTCAAAAATTTAGAAATCTACTGGAAGATGATACTGGCAAAAAAACCTAGTTTTCTCCCTAATTGTTTTTGCTGTTATTGATACGCCATCTTCTAGTCCATTCTCACAAATACTACAAACTGCTTCTTTGACAGCTGTTTTTAGAGCAGATACTTTTTTAACAAAATATAGATCCTGGAACAACAAAATTTCGTTCCTATTCTGCCTTGGAGCTAATATCTGTGACATGTAATCATTACGTCAAGATCGAATATAAAGGTACCGTACTATACCGTAAGTTTCTGAGATTGTAATGCTCCAAACTAGTGGCTTAATTTTAAATAGAGTTAGAACAGGGCCTTCTATATGGGTGGCCGCATTTGGACATTCAAAGCTTAGTATAGTACCCCTAGAGTTTACTGGCTCCCAATTCGAACTATATAATAAAATTTCAAGAAATTATCACTATTCCTTTTTGTTTGAATCCTTAACTGGTCCTGAGGAATTAGCAGAAACCTCGATTATGGGATTTGATCCCTCAATTGTAATCAAAGGATATGCTGATAGAATAGTACTACGTGACAAAGATGGAAATACAAGAACAATTTTAACAAATGATCCATTATCGGAAATAAAAAAACTGCTTCATGAAATTCCCGATCAAAAATATCGTTATCTTGGAGGAGCAGTGGGAATAATAAATTATGATGCCATAAGACTATGGGAAAAAATTCCAGATTCACATAAAAAAGAAGATGTGCCATTAATGGAATTTGGAATTTACACGGATGGAATCTTGTATGATAATAAGGAAAAAAAATCATTTTATTTTTATTATGATAAAAATAGAATTGACAACATAACATTTTCCGAGACAGAATTTGAAAAGTTTTCATCATCAGAAATTTTAGAAAATCTAGATAAACAACAATTTGAAAAAATGGTAGTCAAAGCAAAAAAATACATATATGATGGAGACGTTTTCCAAGTAGTACTTTCTAGAAAATTCAAATTTTCTGCAGAAGGTGATTTACTCAAAGTGTACAAATCACTTAGACAGATAAATCCTTCACCATATCTCTATCATATGAAAATGGGTGATAGAACCATTATTGGTTCTAGCCCGGAAATGTTGCTTAGAGTAACTGGGAAGATTGTCGAGACATTCCCTATTGCAGGCACTAGGCCAATAACTGAGGATGAGGAAAAAAATGAGTTACTGAAAAGAGAAATGCTAAACGATGAGAAAGAACTTGCAGAGCACACCATGCTTGTAGACCTTGGTCGAAATGATATCGGACGTGTTTGTAAGTACGGTTCAGTATATGTAAAAGAGCTTATGGCTGTCAAAAAATTCAGTCATGTACAGCATATGGTTACTCATGTTGTCGGAAGCTTGGATCAAAAATACGATGTCTTTGATGCAATGAAAGCGGTGTTTCCTGCAGGGACTGTTTCTGGGGCTCCAAAAATTCGTGCAATGGAAATTATTGATGAGTTGGAACCTGATGAACGTGGACCATATGCAGGAGCTGTAGGATATTTTTCTTTTAATGGTTGTTGTGATTTTGCTATTGCGATCAGAACCATATTTTTTGAAGGAAAAAATGGATTTATTCAAACAGGAGCTGGCATAGTATCAGACTCTAAAGCTGAAAATGAATGGTTAGAGACTCAACACAAAGCAAATGCAATGCTTAATGCATTAAAGGAGGCATCAAAATGAAATTTCTAATAATTGACAACTATGATTCATTTGTTTACAATATTGCGCAGCTTCTTGGAGAGCTTGACGTTACATCAGATGTAATCAGAAACGACAAAATAACACTTGATGAGATCAAAAAACAAAATTATGATGCAATAGTTATATCACCAGGACCAGGAACGCCGGAAGATGAAAAATACTTTGGAATCTGTAGCAAGGTAATAACTGAACTAGGTCCAACAACACCAATTTTAGGAGTATGTCTGGGCCATCAAGGAATCATTCATGCGTTTGGAGGAAAAGTTGTAAACGCGGGTAACGTAAGACATGGAAAGACTAGTCCAATAGAACATTACAAATCCCCATTATTTGAAGGAGTTCAAAATCCATTCAAAGCAACAAGATATCATTCTCTAGTAGGGGATAAGACTGTTATTCCAGACGTGCTCAAAGTAACTGCGGTTGCACAAGATGACAAGGAAATAATGGCAGTAAGTCATAAAAAATACCTCATCGAAGGAGTACAGTTTCATCCAGAGTCAGTAATGACTGGCGAGGGGAAAAAAATTCTAGCCAATTTCATAAAGTTGATAAAAAAATGATTGCCGAACTAACAAACAAGCTTTCACTGTATCGGGATCTTAGCTATGATGAAATGAGTGGCGCCATGGATGAGTTGTTCAAGGGACAGATTCTTCCTCAAGAAGCAGCCAATTTTTTAAGAAATTTAACTGACAAAGGCGAATCCGATGAAGAACTTTTGGCAATGCTAGACAAAATGCAACAACATGCCATTCATATCAACCCAAAAAGGTCTGGCAGAATAATTGACGTATGTGGTACAGGTGGCGATAAGATGAAAACATTCAATGTTTCCACAACAGCGGCATTTGTAATAAATGGTGCAGGCGGAACAGTGGCAAAGCACGGAAACAGATCAGTTTCTGGAATTTATGGCAGTGCAGATATTTTCGAATATTTTGGATATGATTTAGATATGCCACCAGAAAGAGTAACTGAAATTATAGAAAAATGTGGAATAGGATTCATGTTTGCACAGAAATTTCATCCAGCAATGAAAAACATTACAGAAGCAAGAAAAATTCTCGGGACAAGAACTGCATTTAATTTACTTGGACCGTTAAGTAATCCAGCAGGAGTAAAGAACCAGCTAGTTGGAGTATTTTCTGCAGACTATCTTGAAAGAATAGTACTATTGTTAAAGTCACGCAGTGCAGAAAATGTAATGGCTGTATTATCCCAGGATGGTCTTGATGAACTATCTACCACATCAAAAAATCAAATTTGTCATCTCAAAGATGGTAAAATTAACATCAGAATTCTAAACCCTACAGATTTTGGATTGGCAAAAGGAGATATAGGAGACATTCAAATTTCATCAAAGGATGAAGCCATAAAGTCATTTATCTCTGTCTTGAGAGGAACTGCAAACAAATCAATGATCGAAGTCACCGCACTGAATGCAGCTGCAGGTTTGATAATCTCAGGCATCGCCGATGATTTTCGTGATGCAATACCAATGGCACAAGATTCTATAAAAAGCGGTAAATCATATGATGCATTTAGAAACTTTATTCGTTTTTGCGGCAATATAGAAAAAGTCGAGGAGTTTGAAAAATCATGAAGGATGTGTTACAAAAACTTGCAAATAATTCGCAAAGAGCAATAGACGATGGTGTTTACAAAATATCAGAAAAATTACCAAGATCAAAAAATAAGATAGTTGAGGATATTAGAAAAAATAAGCATGCCTCTCTAATTACTGAGATAAAATTTTCTTCTCCATCACTTGGAAACATACGTGATATTTCAAACCCTGTAGAGATAGCAAACTTAATGGTTCAGGGTGGCGCAATTGGGCTATCCATACTTACACAACCCCATCTTTTTAATGGCTCTCCTGAATATTTCCAAAAAATTCGTAGACATGTTAGCATACCTCTTTTAATGAAAGATATTATCATTGATAAAATACAGATAGACGCAGCTGAAAAAATAGGTGCTGACTGTGTATTGCTCATACAATCAATTTTTGATAAAAAATTTGCTAATGATATTGATGAATTTATTGCCTACGCACACAAAAAAAACATGGTGATACTTTTAGAGACTCATACAAAAAATGAATTTATCAGATCAGTACAAACGGATGCAGACATACTTGGAATAAATAATCGTAATTTAGATACACTGGAAATTGATCTTAACATAACAAAAGAAATACTCAAAGGCCGAAATGAAAAGAGAATAATTCTCTCTGAAAGCGGAATAGAGTCTCCAAAAGATATCAAATTCCTTCGCAAATGTGGTGCAGATGCATTTCTTGTTGGAAGTAGCATAATGAAGAGTAAAAATATCAAGGGATATGTAGAAAAGTTGGTGTTATCAATATGAAAATAAAATACCCAAAAGGGGGAAAATTTGGCGAGTTTGGAGGCAGATACATTCCAGAGACACTAGTTCCTGCAGTAGAAGAATTAGAAGAAGCTTACTTGAGATTTAAAAATGATAAAGAATTCAAAAAAGAACTAAACTATTATTTGCGCGAATATGCCGGTAGGCCAACTCCTTTATATTTTGCAAAAAATCTAACAGAAAAAATCGGAGGCGCTAAGATATATCTAAAAAGAGAAGACCTTTTGCATGGCGGAGCACACAAAATCAACAACACATTAGGTCAAGCCCTTCTTGCAAAAAAAATGAAAAAGAAAAGAATCATTGCAGAAACTGGAGCGGGACAACATGGAGTTGCAACCGCAATGGCTTGTGCTGCACTTGGTTTGCCATCCGAAGTATACATGGGACATAAAGACACTCAACGCCAAAAGCTAAATGTTTTTAGAATGAAACTTCTGGGTTCTTCTGTTCATCCTGTAATGAAGGGAACCCAGACATTGAAAGATGCGATAAATGAAGCAATCAGGGACTGGATTACAAATGTAGAAACCACTTACTATCTCCTTGGTTCAGCAGTTGGTCCGCACCCATATCCAGTCATGGTCAGGGATTTCCAATCAGTAATTGGAAATGAAATCAAATCACAGATGAAAGAAATTGAAAAGAAAACTCCAGATGCGGTGATTGCATGTGTTGGTGGAGGCTCTAATGCTATTGGAACATTTTATCCATTGATAGATACAGATACTGAAATGTTTGGTATTGAGGCAGGTGGAGAAGGTATTGATACAGAATATCATTCTGCAACACTGATGGCAGGATCAAAAGGAGTGTTACATGGAATGTTGACATATCTTTTACAAGACAGTGAAGGACAAATTCTTGATACACACAGCATTGCAGCAGGATTAGATTATCCAGGGGTAGGTCCTGAACACTCATACTTGAAAGACAATAAACGTGTAAAATATGATAGTGTAAGTGATAAAAATGCAATTGATGCATTTTTGACGCTTGCAAAATATGAAGGAATCATACCTGCACTAGAATCATCACATGCGGTTGCATATGCTATAAAAATTGCAAAGAAATTTTCCAAGAGCGACTCAATTGTAATTACTTTATCAGGTCGTGGAGACAAGGATGTTGAAGTAGTAGAGAATTATCTGAATCAAAATGTCAAAAATAAAAAATAAATTTTTGGATCTAAAGTCCAAAAATCAAAAAGCACTAATCGCATACGTAGTAGCTGGATACCCTAATGAAAATGAAACCATGGCAGCGATACGAGGCTTAGTAAAAGGCGGAGCGGACATAATTGAACTCGGGCTACCTTTTTCAGATCCTCTTGCAGATGGACCTGTGATTCAAAATGCAAGTCACATAGCATTACAAAAAGGAATCAATCTTTCAAAGTTTCTTAGTCTGGTAAAAAAAATAAGAAAAGAGACAGATCTGCCTCTAGTCTTGATGACCTACACAAACTTGCTTTACAAGCAGGGTTATGACAGATTTATCGCACTTGCAAAAAAGGCAGGAATTGACGGATTCATACTGCCCGACATGGCAATAGAGGAATCAAGAGAATATCTAAAGGCCATACGTAAAAACAAGGCTGATTCGATTTTTCTTATCTCACCAAATACAACGTCTAAAAGAATTAAAAAAATTATTTCAATATCATCTGGATTTTTGTATCTTGTTTCAGTATTTGGTACAACTGGCAAGCAACAAAAAATTCAACAATATACAATAGACGCAATCAAAAACACAAAAAAACTAGTTAACGGAAACATTCCAATAGGAGTAGGTTTTGGTGTGAACAACTCTCAACAAGCCAAATTCTTTATTCAAAAAGGGGCAGACGCAGTGATAGTTGGAAGTGCATTTGTAAGATTGATTGAAAAAGTGCCTCCAAAAAAGATCGAGTCAGAGATTGCTAAATTTACACGAAGTCTAAAAGCAGCAACAATTTCACAATAAGGAATATTTTATTGTAATAATTCTATTGTGGGTTTTGAGCGCAATATTGCTTCTTTAGCTTCTTGTGGCATAGATCTTGCGAATAGTATTTCAAATCCAATTATCTTTCCATTCTTGTCAAGATCCAGAAATCTATCATTTCCCAAAGGTATTGTCTTTGCAGTTTTCTTGTTAGACTTGGCTAATCTGAAATAGAGTGCATTAGATTCCTGATCATAACTTATTGAAGCCAATTTTCTTTAATCCTCCTTTGTTCATCCACATTACTGTAATAATGGTAACATGAGTATTAAACTTACTATGCACAATCAAGAGGTATTCTTGTGTTTTTGTAAAAGAATTGAGTGCCAAACCGAAGCTTTTGTAGTTTTCACGCTTGCTATCGTATATAGTTTCTACAGGATTATTGATTATTGTTCTGATATTCTTCTTGCTGATGCTTCTTTCAAGAGCTCTTTTATTGGCATGTTTTGAAATTTTTACTATCCGTTTCTCTTTGCGGGTTGACACTCAATTATTGATTTGTTTTAGACATTCATTAAACTTCTTAATCTTCACACTTACGATCTTTGTGAACTATGCTTTTATTTGGTTAGTCAGGATTCACCATTAAGTTACGCTTTATGTTCAAAAGAAACCTTTTACGGACAGCTTCTCTCAGATTTTTTATTAATCTAGCTTAAATTTATACGACAAGGAATAAAAAGAGCATTTGTTATTCATAGATATGCAGGCAGAATCTGTAAAGTATATTTTTGTAACAGGAGGAGTTATGTCTGGTCTTGGAAAGGGCGTAGTCTCATCCTCGATCGCAAAGTTATTGCAGCTATCAAACCAAAAAGTTTCGTGTGTAAAAATTGATCCCTATCTGAACTATGACGCTGGAACCATGAATCCCATTGCACATGGTGAAGTCTTTGTGACAGAAGATGGAGGCGAATGCGATATGGATATCGGAAACTATGAAAGATTTCTTAATCAAAACATACTAAAATCTCACAACATAACTACAGCTCAAATTTATTCAAGTGTAATAGAAGCCGAAAGAAAAGGCGAGTATCTTGGTGCATGTGTACAGATAATACCACATGTCACTGATGCTATAAAAGAAAGAATCAGAAATATTGCAAAAAACGAAGATTTGGGTATACTAGTAGTAGAATGTGGTGGAACAGTAGGAGACATTGAAAGTCTTCCATTTTTGGAAGCATTAAGACAAATGAGATCAGAGGATGGTCCAGAAAATGTTGTTTTTGTACATGTCACACTTGCACCATCACTTGATGTTGTAGGAGAACAAAAGACAAAACCTACACAACATAGTGTACAAGAGCTTCGTAGAATTGGTATCCAGCCAGATCTGTTGGCAGTAAGATGTACACATCCACTCGAAATAGCAACAAAGAAAAAGATATCACTTTTCTCAAATGTATCTGTTAAAGATGTATTTTCATGTCATGATGCAGACTCTATTTTAACAATACCGCAGATGCTGTACGATCAAGGAATTATTGATATTATTTTCAAAAAATTTGGCAAAGTCGGTTTGGTAAACACTTCAGCAAACTGGGACAAGTGGAATTCAATTGTAAATTCTTTTGCAGTCATAAATCAAACCGTAAAAATAGCAATGGTTGGAAAATATGTCAAGCTTTCAGATAGCTATGTCAGTGTAAATCAAGCACTCAAATATGCAGGTGCAAAAATTGGAAAAAATGTTATGATAGACTGGATAGATTCTGAAGAGTTAAACGGAACCATTGACAAGCTTGCATCATACCAAGGCATACTAGTACCAGGAGGTTTTGGCGAGAGAGGCTCTGAAGGAATCATAAAGACAGCAAACTATGCAAGAGAGAAAAACATACCATATCTTGGAATTTGTTTTGGATTCCAGCTTGCGGCAGTAGCTTTTGGACGTTATGTTTGTGGATTATCTAATGCAAATTCAACGGAGATTTCTCCAAATACTGAAAATCCAGTCATTGATCTTTTGCCAGAACAAAAGACAATTGAAAACAAGGGTGGTTCACTAAGGCTTGGTTCAAATGAAATCAAAGTGGAGGACAATACTCTGGCATTCAAACTTTACAAATCAAACACAATTCTCAAAAGACACAGACATAGATACGAATTCAATCAAAAGTATCTTGATGCATTTGCCAATAAAGGAATGATTTTTTCAGGATATAGTGATAACAAAAAACGAATGGAGATACTTGAAATTCCTACACATAGATTCTATCTGGGTGTGCAATTCCATCCAGAATTTAACAGCAGGCCTGGATTTCCAGAAGCATCGTTTGAAGCCTTTGTAAATGCTGCTGCCCACGCATAATTATTTTGGTATTTCATAGATTCTTTGTCGTGTATCTCGTAAAGAAACCCTTCTTTTGACATATCCTTTGTCAAGTAGATGACGTAAGGCAAGCCTTACTGTTCTATCTGGTAGAAGTGTTTTTGCTGCTAATTCTTTTTGTGTTAATGAACCTTCATACTCTAATGTCTTTAACAAAAGTTTTGAGCTAGGTGGCATGTTTAAAAGATCATCAGCAAGTTTTACCTTTCTTGTTAATGCAGATACAGTAGTAGAATCTTTCCTCATTCGTATTATATTTGCAGGTATTGGAAATTTAGTACATGCAACCATCTGGTCAACTTTAAAACGGTCCTTCCCATCCATGACTACTTCACATCTAAGGCTAGATGAAATGTCGTCAATCTCAATTGAGCTGTCATCAGATACGATTAGTGGTCTTCTTGTGATGTCTAATGAGTTTACTGAAACAATTCCAAATACCTTAGAATCTTGAAATATTGCAGGTCCACCTGCAGACATGGAATATGCAGAAGAACCAATTGGTGTCGTTATGATAACACCGTCACTGCTGTCATGCCAGACTTCTTCGCCGTTTATTCTTAGCACATGTTCAACCAGAGTTGCACTTTTTGATGAAAATATTGCAACGTCGTTTAATATCGGATAAACACTTTTGTTGTCAATTTTTACACCAAGGCGTGTAACGTGTTCTATTGTAAAATCTGCTTTTTTTAATCTATTTAGAAATGTAGGAAATTCCTTTAAATCAAGTTGAGCAAGATAACCGCTTGATTCAAATTCATTTATGCCAAGCACTGGAACAGTGGTATTCAAGTCTTGATGAAAATAATTCCTAACTCCCCTGTCGCCACCAGTAACTACCACATAATCAACATCTTTTGAAAGTTGTTTGTTGCCTAGTAGAAATGATTCTATGCCGTGACTTTCAAGCGATAGTTTTACGGATTTTACTGTTCTTTCTTGATCCTGACTAAATATTGCTACTCGCATGATGTGATTTCAGTTTTTGTGCAATAAAAGCCTAGATGTGCTTGAATTTCACTTGGTTGTACAGGTATGCCGCATTTTTTTCAATATCACCTTGATATGGAATCTTGGAAAGTCCTGTTTCTTTTGTCTCCAGTGCGGCTTGTGCAGAACCTACAGCAAAACAAATTGCCCACAAAACATCTTTTTCCTTTAGAAACGTACATGCAAAAGTAGCACAAAAAATATCTCCTACTCCGGTTGTATCACCAATTTCGATGTTTGGAATTGTCAAGTAGTATAACCTGTCTTGTGCAAGCAATGTAATTTCACGCTTGTTTGTGTATAGGATGTATTTTGCTCCTTTTTTTTGGAGTGCCAGCATTGCACTAGTTTCTGTCAAACCTGTGAGAGAAAAGGCTTCTTCTGGATCAACTTTGATTGCAGATATTTTTGAAAGATCAAGACTAGTTCGTTCAAGAAATATCTTATTTTTTTCATCTATTCTTCTCAGAAAACCTTGTGGATCAAGCAATGTAAATTCAGAATTCTCTTTTATGGTATCAAGTGTTTCTTCAGATATTTCATCAAATACAGGACTGACTATACAACCATCTGCATCAGTTTTCTCATATTCTATTTTGTCACATTTTGTTTTCAAATACAGATTCCTATCAGTTCCAGAAATCTCTAGTAAAAATCTCGTAGTAGGATTTTGTGAGAGTGAATTTTGTGGAATGAATAACTTATTTTTTTCCAAGTATTCGCGAAATCCAAAATCTGGTCCGATCTTTGTGTGAAATTCTACATCAAATTTTAGGGACCTAGCAGTCAATCCACAATAACAAGCTGGCCCACCAGCAGTCTCAACTAATGTACCCGCTCTAGAAATTTCGTCAATTGTACAATGTGAAAATACTCCAAGCTTCATCTGTTTCTTGGATTAGTTGTACCCATTTAGTCTTTTTTAGATCTTTTCTTCTCTGAACAGACTATGCATAATATCTGACCTTTCTCTATTATCAGTTCAACATTTGATGACAGACAATCATGGCACAGGCCACGCATGATCTATTAAGAAACATACTGACTTAAATTTGTTAAATTTTCTACATACCAAAAAGCAAATCAGTTAATTTTGGATTTTAAAAGTTCGTAATTAATGACTATAGGTTCCTCATTTCCAAGTTTGGAAGACCAATCATAAATATAAAAAATCATTATATCACACATGCAGGAAATAAGCGTAAAACTGGGTCGCGGAATTACAAAAAATACCTTGCCTATTATGAATCATGTATACACCGATGAATTTTTCATTAGTGAGATAAGAGAATTTGGAATAAGCGGTGAAGCCCTCAGAAAAATCAAACTTAGCTCCAGAGATCTGCTTGAAATATACTCTGAGTTGAAGACGTTTGGTTTTAGTACAAAATACTACAGCAGTCTGCGTAATTTACACGGAATATTCTGACTATCACAGAAAATAAAGAAAATATCCGACGTTCCTTTTTTTACTCTTTGTTGATAAAAAGGCAAAGCTAACCCTTTTACGAAGAAAAATTCCGCACACTAGATAGTATTGTACGTTATGATTTGTTGGAGATGTTAATAACAAGAAATAGATCTTATTTTTATGAACAGAATAGAACGTGGAAATTCAAAGCTGACAAGAAAAAAAGATATTGAAGAAATTTTCGCTTTAGTAAATGCAAGACCTACTGATGCATTCTGTGATTTTGGCTGTGGTCAAGGTCTAGCTTGCATATACGCCTCAAGAAAACTATCCTTTGCAATAGGAATAGAAGATCATAGAGAAAATTATCTAAAAGCACAAAAAAATAAGAATAACCTTCAGAGAGGTAAAGTTTCATTTTTCTTTAGAAATTATGAGAATTTTGAAACAATTCCTAAACTGAACAAATGTACAATATTCTATTGTACAAATGAGTTAGATTATGGTTTCTACAAATCGATAGAAGAATTTCTTTCTCCAAAAAGAGTTTATTTTGTTTCTCAATATTTTGCTCCCTTTCCATTAATGTCAAAGAAATATGATGAATGGTATGTTATGAAAACACCATTTAAAATAGCAAAAAATGAAAAAGAATGGATTGCACATATGCTAGGAAAAGGTAAAACTCGAAAAGATCTTCTTAGAAGTATTCAAGGTTTCCCAGACTATGAAGATAAGAAAAAAGAATTAGCCGAGGATATTGGATTTATTCGCTGGCTCTGTCGTAAATAATTCAATGAAATTGGCACTGATTCATTCATAATTCCAGAATCAAACATCTTTCCATCATTGATATCTTTTAAATCCTCAACCACTTCCTTTTTTAGCTTCTACTGGTAGACAAATCATGGAAGAATCTGAAAAACCATGTCATGCAGAAATCACAATAATATCAAAAAACATGAATTTCTGTCCAATCTGTGGTTTTTATTATCCAAAAAATGAGAAATAAAAATTAAATTTTAAAAAGGTTTTCTCAATCATGAAAAATATTTCATTTTTCAATTATTACAACTAATAGATCTGTGACTCAGAAATGGGCATTGTTGGTAAACAATTTATCATGTTAAAAATATCATATGATGACCATTAGAACTCCAAACGGAATGATGTTAATTATGGCAATCCTTTGACCTATGGAGACGCTGTGGTCATTTTAACTCCAGTATAGTAAAAAGAACAGACTTTTACACATGAAAACTGACGCTGTCTACCTTGAATATCATTATAAAGAAGCAAATTAGATGATAATCATGCCATTAAAGCGAGCTAGTCGTGGACGACAAAAAGGAGGAAAAGGATCCTCAGGGCGTATCCAGTGTACAAACTGTGGTGCTACAGTTCCACGAGACAAGGCAAAAAAAGTCACGTCCAGATTAAATTTAGTTGAACACACACTCGCAAAAGAGCTAAGAGCTCAGGGAGCATACATTGCATCTCCAACAGTACTGAAATGGTATTGCATATCATGCGCAATTCATTTTGGCATACTAAAGATTAGATCTGCAGACTCTAGAAGAAATACGGGCAGACTACGATAATCAATCTTTAATGTTTCTAGCTGTTGCAATTATTCTTTGAATAAAAGTTATTCCGGCTATAATTGCCACAATTATTACAGCATAATTTAGAAATCCTGCCATTCCAACAATAGCGATTATTAACAGTCGTTCTGCTCTCTCCCCAATTCCAATTCCTTGAAGCTGTACTCCTAGTGATTCAGCTCTCGCTCTTGTATAACTTACAAGAAGTGATAGTGTGATTGCTAAAAGAACCACGTATCCTTCAGAATATCCGCCAATCAATATCCCAAGAAATATTGCTACTTCAGCAATCTTGTCAAATATAGAATCCAAAAACGCGCCTTTTTTTGATGTCTTTTGTGTAACTCTTGCAACCTGTCCATCAACAATATCAAAAAATCCTGAAACCAATAGCAAGATTCCTCCAATTAGGAAAGAATATTCAAAGTGTAAAGCATAGATTACAGCTGACGCAAATGCAAATACAAGACCTATTGCAGTCCAAAAATTTGCAGACAGGCCCGTTGATGCAAATATTGTTCCAATTTTTTGCAGAGTAGGTTTTAGACCTTCCCTGAAATTGTTAAGCATTGGATATCAACAATTTGTCAATAATTTATACCATTATAAACAAATCAATCACAATCTGGATAGAGAAATTATTTTCTCATCATATTATCACGTGAGAGTTAAAGGTAGGATTGCTAGAATTACAAGGTAGAACAAATAATGGTTGAGTTAGATAATATAACAAAAGTGCAAATAGTTAGAATGATTCTTGAAAAACAAACTGAAAAGGCATTAGAAAAACTGAGTGAGTTTTATCATGTTACCCCTCCACAAATAGTTGTTGGAACCATAAAAGGAAAAAGAAGAACGGTTTATGCTCTTTATATTCCAAAAGAAAGAAAAATTTACGCAATAAATTCTGATATCTTCTTTAATCCTTTTGTGGTTTTGCATGAATATTATCACCATATACGATCAAAGCTTGGAGTCCATCGCGGTTCAGAAAGAAATGCAAACAAGTTTGCTCAAGAATTTATTGACGCATATAAGAAAAGTGCAGAAATGTCTGGCAGAATCTAATCTTTCTGAACATAAAATCAAAATTGTGATTTTTGCAAGTATATATAATATTGAATACAACATGATGCATGGGCATTATTGCAAAGGGTGCCAAGTGCAACGTTATTGGTTGCGATAAGGATGGAATTCGTTCATTGACTACCGCCAAAGTAGAAGGAACTGGTCTTAGTATTTCGGCTAGCTCAAAAAAAACAGTCTTGTGTAAAGAACATTACAAGGAATGGAAAAAAGCAACGAAAGAAGACAGGGATGTAGAAAGAGCCAGATATGACAGATTCTAGTCTTTTTTATTGAAATATGCTCTGAAAAATCTTTGTAATATTTATCCAATTTTTAGTATAGGCTAAGGTTTATCTAAAGTATTGACAGTGTCACATTATGAAACTAATTCAATTATTACTAATACTGACTTTGACTACAAGTTTTCTAGCTAGTGGCATAATGACAGTCTTTGCTGAACAAGGTTCCACAAATGATCAACATTGCACCACATCAAATCCCTGTCAAAAGATATGTGGGAATCATGTTTGTGCTCCAGGCGAGGTCTATCCACCAGTACCAAATAACACAAAAATCCAAAATTCTACTGCGGCAGTTTCTACAGTGACAGAAATGCCAATCTCTCAGAATACAACCAGTGAAAATAATACACTTGAAAATACACCATCACCAGAAACTCAAATGACATCTGGAATATCATCAATATATGACATGAATGGTACAAGGATGGTGTCAGACAGCAAGATGTGTCTAGCTGGCGTCGATAGATGTGTTATGGTAAAAATGCTACACTTACCTCCAATAAAACAAATGAATGTTGGAATTGGAGCTCTTGACGTAAGCTGTAAGACAGATTTCCAATTAGTTTTGAAAACAACCAATAATTTGCCAGCTTGTGTAAGCCCATCTACTGCAAATGAACTTGTTAAAAGAGGATGGGCATTAAGTCAGGATGCAATAATGAAAGAAAAATTGATGTTCGAACCTAATAGCCAATAAAACCGTTAGGCAGTAACTAACTCAATTTGTCGCGGTGAATGTCTTGAAATATCTTTGTGTATAATTGCATGTGTTTCCTGTTTGAAGGTTAAATTGCACCTGTAACATTTCCATGCTATCATACTCATACTTTCATTAAATCAGTTTTTTCTATATAAAATCCGCGTAGCTTTTGTACTTTTCCCTATTTCCAGGTTTTTTATGTACCATTTACAAAATTGTCACATGGTATTTTAATGCCAACAACCATTCGAAATAAAATGACTTCATTTAAACAGGGACGCTGGAATTTGGCTGAGCTTGTAACCGATCCAAAAAGTGCTGCGTTTAGAAAACAGCTTGAAGAAATTGAAGCCAAAGTAAGAAATTTTGAAAAAAAGAAGAATTATCTTAAATCAAACATCTCTACTCAAAAGTTTGCGCATCTCCTCAATTCCCTTGAGGAGATATCTGAAAAGTTTAGTAAAGTTAGCGGATATGCTTCTTTAGGATATTCTGCGGATACACAATCAGATGAAGCCACGTCATTACTAACTAGAATGACAAAGCTTGGTTCTCAGATTGAAAATCGTACTTTGTATTTCGATCAGTGGTGGAAAAAACAATTAGATCAAAAAAATGCAGACAGATTAATGAAGTCGTCAGGGGAATTATCAGAATTCTTAAGATTCAAAAGACTGTTAGCCAGATATTCACTTTCAGAATCTGAAGAAAAAATAATCAATACTTTAGATGTCACCGGTAGTACTGCACTAGTCAAACTCTATGATAAAATCACAAATGCATTCCAGTATATAGTAAAAATCGATGGGAAATTAAAAAAATACAACAGAGAAGAACTTGGCGTACTTGTTAGAAACCCCAAATCTAAAACAAGAGAAATTGCGTACAATGCACTCTTGTCTCAATATGACAAACAAAAAGGGGTTCTTGGTGAGATATATCAAAATCTAGTACAAAACTGGAAAGATGAGAGCGTCGAGATTAGAGGATACGCATCTCCGATATCTGTCAGGAATATTGCTAATGATATAGATGACAAGACCGTTGATTCGCTTCTTTCGGTTTGCCAGTATAATGCACCAGTATTTCAAAAATTCTTTACTCTAAAAGCAAGAATGCTTGGAATGAAAAAACTTCGACGCTATGACATCTATGCCCCAACATTAAAGGTAAAACAAAAGTCATACAAGTATGATCATGCAATCAAAATGGTTTTACAAACACTAAATGGTTTTAGTCCAACATTATCAGAATATGCAAAAAAAGTCATCACACAAAACCATGTTGATTCTTCTATCAGACCAGGAAAAAGAAGCGGAGCGTTTTGCAGCACCATATCACCAAAGATAACGCCATATGTTCTTGTAAATTTCAAAGGTAAATCAAACGATGTGTTTACATTAGCTCATGAATTGGGTCATGCCATACACAGTATTTCCGCGTCAGACAAATCAATTTTTGTGGCAGAAGCGCCATTACCGCTAGCAGAGACTGCATCAACGTTTTCAGAGATGTTGTTGTTTGATGAAATTCTAAACAAAGTTTCTAATGAAGAAAAAAAATCAATACTAACAGAACATATTGATGATCTTTATTCTACCATATCAAGACAGGCCTTTTTCACATTATTTGAAATCGCAGCACATAAAAAAATTGGCGAAGGCGCAACTATTGAAGACATTTCAAACGAATATATGAAAACTCTCAAAGAACAATTTGCCAATTCAATTAACATGACAACTGATTTTAGTATAGAGTGGAGTTGTATTCCACACTTTTATCACTCTCCATTTTACTGCTATGCATATTCATTTGGAAATCTGTTGGCATTATCATTTTTCCAGAGATATAAAAAAGAAGGCAAATCCTTTGCACCTACTTATATCAAAATTCTTTCTGCAGGAGGATCAAAAAAACCAGAAAACCTGTTAAAAGAACACGGTATAGATATTTCATCAAAAAAATTCTGGCAAGACGGTTTTGAATATATTAAAAATCAAGTTAACAGGCTCTCAAAAGTAGATAATTAAAATCGCCTAGCAGCCAAGCGCCCCCAGCTGCTAGGCATGTTCCCCTGCGGTTTGAACCGATGTCAACAAGAATGAGCACAAATTACCATTTAAACCATTGGAATCCTGATCGCTTAACTAAAACTATTTTATTTTATTTCACGTACCAAGGCTAAGTGAAATATCCAAGGTGTTGCAATAAAGATCCAGTATATTTGATTACTTATGACTGTGGGCCTGACCCAAAGGAAACCATCCTTGTATGCAAAGATCATTATTCAGAAGAACCATTTCAGCGATTTGCAATCAAAATTGAAAAATTGCAAGAGTAGACTTAATAGTTAGATCTAAAAACGTGCATTTATTGAAACATATAATTATTTTTTTTCTTGTTTTTTCAATTTTAGTTTTCAATGTTTTTAGCGCGTATGCACAACAACCTCAACTTGCATCATATCATGAGGTAGCTCAAGTTCTAATTGATCAAAAATTTCAAAATCAAACAACCGCATTCATAGGACTTGAATCTACTAGTCCATTAGAAATGCGTGTCCCTGTAGGACTTGATCAAAAAATACGTAATACTGCAAATATCACATCTGTTACAATAACAAATGCACAGAATTGTGTTTTAGGAGTTCCAAAATATGATTCATGTGTTTTAGTAACTATAGATGACCCCTCATTAATAGAATCATACAACATTACAAAAATTCAAACACAGTCTAAGGCAATAGGAGATAGTTTGATAGGTGACATTAACAGTGCATTTCATTTGAATTCCGAGTTTAACAATATCTACATAAATCCAAAAGGAGAATTTAGTAATGCATTAGGTACGTCTGGTGCAGTTTCAGGGAACAGGACGATTTCCATAGTATACACAATGTCAAGTTCTAAATCAGATTATTTGTTTGACGGTTTTACTTCAATATTACTACCTCCACAAATAAAAGATGCCGGGGGGTTTTTGGATACTGCAAAAAAAATGTCAAGTGACTATAATTCGTCTGTTACTTTTGCCATAATACCAAGAACCGATGTATCAATTTATCAACTCCAAGTATCAGAACGTTTTCCAATTAAAAACACCATATCTACAATTAATCCATTAGATTTTTTTGGGGTAGACAAGCTTGATAGATCAAGTTACTTTAATACGGGATTTTTCCCTCTAAACTCAATTCTTCAAGTGACATTATTATCAAATCAACCACATGCAATTACTGGTCATGGAGGAGATCTTGTTCCAACTCAAGAAAAAAATGGACAAACCCTTCCGTCAGATCTTACAAAAACAGGATGGTTATTTGATCCAAGTTCTGGCAACCAGATAACAGCAGTCTATCTTTTTGGAACAACTTTCTCAGCTAGTAAAAACGATCTAACATTAACCATAGGAAATGGAACTACTGGAATTGAAAACCCAATTAACTCAACCACACCTACTCCAACACCTGTCAAACCTATGAATATGGACTATTCACCATATGTCTTAATTGGCATTGTTGCAGCTGCAGGCATTGCAATTTACATATTTCTTAGAAAGCGATAACTAAAGAATTAAGACGGCAGCTGCAAAAACTGTAGTCCAACGTCCTTTTGGATCGCCAACAGCACTTTGTGTAATATTTCTTGTTTTATAAATTTCTCCTGAAATTTTCCATTGTTTTCTTTTTTCGTCCCAGCTTTTTTCGAGATCAAATTTTACTCCAAGTGAGGATGCAAGCATTTGCGCAGCAATATCCTCAGCATAATCTCCAGCTTCCTTTTCTGTTTCTCCAAACGATTCATATTCTGACAGATAGCCGTATTTGGTTTTGTCAGCAGGTTCAGCAATTCCAACAGAAGCAGCCATCAACCTATGTGGCTCATTACTTTGTTGCCTGGAATAAATTACAAATTGAACACTGCCTGGACGGATCAATTTTAACCCCTCTGCACGAGAGATCAACTTTGCACCTGGAGGGAAAATACTAGATATCAAGACTAGATTTGTACCAGAAATGCCAGCATCTCGTAGCGCATATTCAAAACTTGTCAGTTTATCTTGGTGAATCCCCTTACCTCTAGTAAGGAATAATTTTTTTGCAACTAGATCTAGCACGATCCATTTCTATTTACTGATCTTTAAATATTTATGTATAAAATATTGAAAATCATTTTAAGGATTTCAATGATGTGATAATCTCTTTACCATGAGATTCAACCTCAATGTCTCTGAAAATTTTTACAATTTTTCCTTCTTTACCTATGACAAAGGTAGAACGTTTGGCTAAACCAGCCAGATTGAGGCCAGCATAAGTTTTGCAAGTATCTTTTTTAGGATCACTCAAATGTAGATAAGGAATCTTGTATTCTTCAACGAATTTCTTTTGATCGTCAACTGTATCCACAGATATAGCAAACAATACAGCATCCAAAACCGTAATTTCAGGATATGCGGCAACTATAGTTTGAGCCATTTTGAAGACTTTTTTTGAAGGACATGCAAACAGGTGGTTTTTAGGGTAAAAACATAAAACTACGTTTTTTTTGCCTTTAAAATAACTTAGTTTTACCACACTACTATCATTTGCCTGTAGTTCAAAGTCTGGTGCTACATCTCTTTCTTGCATAGATATCATTTTCATATCTGATTTAATACTATTTTGTAAGACATCGTACTCTAAAAAGTAAAGAAGCTAACAAAAATTAAGATGGTGTTTTAGAAACATAATATGAAAGCAGCATACGTAAAAGGTCCAGCCAATGTGGAGATCAGAACCATAGAAAAACCACCCGTAAAAAGCGATGAAATATCAGTTAGGATGCATGCGTGTGGCATCTGTGGCTCAGATTTAGAGAAAATCTATGGACAATACAGTCAACCCTCAATGAGACTTGGACATGAGCCATCTGGAATAATTGTAGAAGTGGGAAAAAATGTCAAAGATCTTAAAAAAGGTGACAGAGTATTTGTTCACCATCATGTACCATGTTATTCGTGTCATTTTTGTTTACATGGAAATGAAACCATGTGTCAGAAATATTCTGAAACAAATCTTCTTCCATGTGGTCTTGCGGAAGAGTTTGTTGTACCTGAATGGAATGTATCTCATGGCGGAGTTATAAAAATACCAGATGTCATGAGTTTTGAAGAAGCTGCAATGATTGAACCACTTGCATGTTGCATAAGAGCATGGAATAAAATTAAAATAAAAAAGGGGGATTCAGTTGCAATTTTTGGTGCAGGATCTACTGGAATGATGCATGTAATGCTAAGCAAAGTTTATGGATTAAATGAAATTTTTTGTTTTGATGTGAATGATTTTAGATTAGATTTTGCAAAAAAATTTCAAATAACTGAATCTATAAAATCGACAGATTCCATGGCCCATGAAAAAATCCTTTCAAAGACGCAAAACAGAGGAGTAGACATAGTAATTGTTGCCACTGGTAGTCTTAGTGCCATAACTCAAGCTATAGAGTTTGTAAGAAAAGGAGGAACCGTAGTTTTGTTTGGCGTTCCATCAAAAGATGCCAAGCTTCAACTTGATATCAGCAAAGTCTATTCTAAGGAAATAACAATCATTCCAAGCTATGCTGCATCTGAAACTGACACCATGACAGCATTCAAATTAATTCTTGATAATAGTGTACAAGTAAAAAAGCTGATAACGCATAGATTTGATCTTACTGAATCAAAGAAAGCGTTAGAATACGCACATCAAGGAAATGATGCTATGAAAATAATTATAACAAATTCAGAAACGCTTAACTAAGGTTTTTTTGGAACACTAGACATGGATTGGGGATTAAAAAATAGGCTTGCCCGCATAATCAGACCCCATAGCGGTCGAGGAGTTATGCTAGCAGTAGATCATGGTTATTTCTTAGGCCCGACAGAGCGCCTTGAAGTACCACGCAAAACTATTCAGCCGTTGTTACCTTATGCAGACTCTCTCATGTTAACACGAGGTATTTTGAGAACTTCGGTTGATGAGAAATATCCTATTCCTATAGTCCTTAGAGTTTCAGGAGGTTCTAGTATCATAGGAAAAGATCTCTCAAATGAAAAGATAACCACTTCCGTAAAAGAGGCAATAAGGCTTAACGCAACCGCGCTTGCACTCTCAATATTTGTGGGGGCACCATATGAACATGAATCGCTTGTAAATCTAGGAAAACTTGTAGATGAGGGCGAAGAGTATGGCATACCTGTTCTTGCAGTTACTGCAGTTGGAAAAGAGCTTGAAAAGCGCGATGCCAGATATCTTGCACTATCATGTAGAATTGCAGCTGAGTTTGGCGCACATGTTGTTAAAACATATTATTGTGAAAACTTTGAAAAAGTGGTAAACAGTTGCCCCGTACCCGTAATAATAGCAGGTGGACCAAAACTAGATTCTGAGATTGATGCATTACAATTAACTTATGATGCATTACACGCAGGTGCAGTTGGAGTAGACATGGGAAGAAACATCTGGCAGTCAGATTATCCTGTTCCAATGATAAAGGCAGTTCGTGCACTGGTACATCAGCGTGTTACTGTCAAAGAAGCACATGAAATATTTACCAAAAATAAAGAAATTGAAAAAAACCCAAAACCTGCATCTGAAACGACTATCACTCAGCCAAAAACTAAAACAAAATCTACAAAATCAAAAAAGACTAAATAAAAACTAGTCAGATATTTTGGAGAGATGTACGTGTACTATTTTCCATTTGTTTGATTTTATCAAAACAAACGTTGCCCTACTTAACATAGAAATATGTTGTCCTCTGAAACTATAGTTATCAACTATCATCCCTGTTTGCCTTAATTGAAATGTAACGACTGCGCTGTTTTCAAAAAGATCTATTTTAGGATTTATTATTTCATATTCGTAATCAGATATGCTAACAAACCTTAATTCTTGTAATGCAATTGTAGTTGCATAATCTTTGAGGTCAAATGGTGGTACATCACTATAGCTTGAAAATCGCATATCGTTTAGTTGTATCGCAGCAAGTGGCGCAAGATTTTTTGTTTTTCCAGCATCAAAAAAAATCTTGATTATTTCGAGTATTTCTTCTCTGTCAGACAAAATCAACTTTGCTTGAGAAGCTTCGCGTTTAAGTTTTTTGAAAGCCATATCAAATTCATTATTTATTGTAATGCAATAGTGAACAGATGATGAAATAATTATCATGTATCTAGGTAGTTTTTAACAAATTTAGTCGATTTTTCTAGCAATATTTATAAATTATTCTTGTTGCAATTCTATAGACTGAAATGAAGTTAGGAGGATCGGCGAGCATTTCTAGTATTCTGTTGCTAGTCGACCTTATGCTGTAAGAACACAGCTTTAGTTTCTGGTGAAAAATTATGGAAAAAATGTCAGGTGCTAGATCATTAATGGTTGCCCTTGAGAAGGAGGGCGTAGAGCTAGCCTTTGGGCTACCCGGTGGCGCAAACTTGCCAATCTACGATGAATTATACAAAAGTAACATTCGCCACATATTGGTAAGACATGAACAATCTGCGTCGCACATGGCAGACGGATTTGGAAGAGTAAGTAGGAGACCAGGAGTCTGTTTTGCAACCTCAGGTCCCGGTGCAACAAACATTGTAACCGGAATCGCAACAGCACAAGCTGATTCTGCTCCAATGATTGCAATTACTGGACAAGTTCCATCAAAGATGATAGGTAAAGACGCATTTCAAGAAAGCGACATTATTGGAATTACAAACCCAATTGTCAAATATGCTTTTCAACCAATGGATGCAGCCGAAATTCCAACAGTAGTAAAAAAAGCATTTTACATTTCATCAACAGGAAGACCAGGTCCTGTCTTAATAGATATTCCAAAAGATGTACAGCAAAATGAAGCTGAAATGCATTTTCCAAACGAGGTTAAAATCAGAGGATATCATCCTTGGGTAGACCCAGACATCAGAGAAATCGACCGTGCCATAGACATGCTTCTTTCAGCTGAAAGACCAATAATTCTTGCAGGCGGAGGAGTAATAATTTCTGGCGCATTTGCAGAATTACAATCAATAGCAGAACTTCTCATGATTCCTGTAGTAACTACTTTTAAAGGAAAAGGATCATTTCCAGAAAATCATCCGTTGTCACTTGGTCCAATAGGAATGCATGGACATGCAGAAGCAAACAAAATGATGGTAGAAGCAGACTGTGTTCTTGCTGCAGGTTCTAGATTTTCAGATAGATCAGTTGGAACTTTTGAAGAATTTGAAAAGAGATTAAAAATCATACACATGGATGTGGATCCAGCAGAGATTGGTAAAAATCAAACAACAACTGTTGCTGTAGTTGGTGACATCAAGGCGTCATTAAGAATAATGGTAAAGATGTTAGTTCAAAAAGCAATCAAGCGCGGTGACGACAACCCTTGGTTAAGGAAAGTAAATGAAACCAGGGATTATTATAGAGAAAATTTGAAGCTTCATCCACATCCACTTGGCGCAGCTAAAGTTTTACGCAAGTTAAGAGAAGTGCTACCCCATCAATCAATTGTAACTACAGAGGTAGGTCAACATCAGATGTGGGCGTCATTATTTTTTGATGTGATACAGCCTGGTACTTTCTTTAGTTCAACAGGTCTTGGCACTATGGGATGGGGATTTCCAGCTGCAATTGGTGCAAAGGCAGCAAAACCAAGTGTTCCAGTATTAGACATTGCGGGAGAAGGTAGTTTCAACATGACCGAAAATTCACTTGCAGTATCAGTTTTAGATAATTTGCCTGTCATTGTTTTGTTGATGAACAACTTTTCACTTGGAATGGTAGCACAGTGGCAGAGAACATTCTACGACAGAAGAATGATAGGAATTGATCTTAAAAACTGCCCAGACTATGTTAAACTAGCAGAATCATATGGAGCTCAAGGCATAAGAGCAGAATCCATTGATGAGGTTGGCAAAGCCGTTCAAACCGCGCTCAAAAGCGACGTTGCAACTGTAATAGACATACCAATAGACCCACAAGAAGATGTTTTACCATTTGTTGCGCCAGGTACACCACTTAAGGACATGATCCTACCATCATAGGGATTCCCATGTGGTCCATAATTTCCGTACTAGTAGAGAATAAACCTGGAGTCTTGTTTAAAGTTACAAATCTTTTCAGATCAAGAAATTATAACATAGATAGCATCTCAGTAGGTGTAACTGAAAACCCCGAATTCTCCAGAATGACAATCACTACATCTGCTGACGAAAAACAACTCAATCAAATAATAAAACAGCTTGACAAATTGATCGACAGTGTTGAGGTAAAACGCTTAGAAGAGAAGATGAGCGTATATAGAGAACTAGTACTCATGAAGATCAAAGTAAGCAAGCCATCAGACAGCATGGAAATAATGAATCTCGCAAATGCTTTCAAATGCCAGGTTCACGATGTGAGAAAGACATCAATCATAGTAGAGATAACTGCCACACCAGACAGAATTAATGCATTTGAGGATCTAGTGCGTGGATATGGAATTTTAGAAATTGCCAGAACGGGAATATGTGCACTTCCAAGAGGTGGCGTCAATGAAGATTAGAATTTTTGATACAACTCTAAGAGATGGGGAACAAACACCGGGAGTAGCTCTAACACCAGAACAAAAACTAGGCATTGCAGAAAAGCTAGACGCACTTGGTGTTGATGCCATAGAAGCAGGATTTCCAATAATTTCCGATGGAGAAATGCAAGGTATCAAATTGATATGTAATGCAAATTTTCGTGCAGAAATTTGTGGTTTAGCAAGAACTGACAAAAAAGATATCGATGCAGCAGTTTCAGCAGGTCTCAAATACATCCACACATTTATCGCAACATCAGACATACATCTCAAGTACAAACTAAAACTAACACGAGATCAAGCATTAGCAAAAGCAATTGAAGCTGTAGAATATGGAAAGTCTCTTGGTTTGCAAGTAGAGTTCTCTGCAGAAGATGCGACAAGAACCGATAGAGAATTTCTTAAAAAAGTTTTCAAAGAAGTTGCAAATGCAGGTGCAGATAGGATTGACATACCAGATACAGTAGGATATTCCACTCCAGGATATATTGCAGAGATAACTAAAGATGCAATTGAAGCATCACATCTACCAATAAGTGTACATTGCCATAATGATTTTGGTCTTGCAGTTGCAAACGCAATTTCTGCAATACAAGTAGGTGCACAATGTGCCCATGTCACAATAAACGGAATAGGGGAGCGAGCAGGTAATGCGTCTCTTGAAGAGCTTGTGATGGCGCTTCAATGCTTACAGTTTGATAAAAAATATGAAACAAACATTGACACAAAACTTCTCTATGAGACCTCAAGGTATGTTTCCAGTATAGTAGGAATTCATGTACAGCCAAACAAAGCTATAGTTGGTGAAAATGCCTTTGGACATGAATCTGGAATACATACACATGGTGTCTTGAGTAATCCATTAACCTACGAACCGATTAGTCCTGAGATTGTAGGCAGAACAAGGTGGTTCCAAGTAGGAAAACATGCAGGAGCCCATGGAGTTTCCGCAATGCTTGAAGAGTATGGAATTCAACCAACAAGGGAACAGACTCATGAAATTTTAGAGAGAGTAAAAAAACTCGGAGACCAAGGAAAACATGTTACTGACGTGGAATTGCTTTCAATAACGGGAGAGGTCATGCAAACACAAGGTCTAAAAAGATTAGTACATCTTACTGGATTTTCTGTGTCAACGGGTATGGGCAACATGCCATATGCATTTGTCAAATTAAATATAGAAGGAAAAGATTTTATCGGAACTGATTATGGTGTCGGTCCAGTAGATGCATCAATAAACGCAATTCAAAAAATAACTGGCGAGATAGCCAAAGTACGAATTAAAGATTACAAATTAGATTCTATAGCTGGTGGTTCTGATGCACTTTGTGAAGTTACAATTAAGGTAGAAGATGCATACGGCAATCTTGCATCAGCAAAATCAGTAGGAGAAGATATTGTAATTACAAGCGTACAAGCAATGATTGATGGTATAAACAGAATAATGCTCAAGAAAATTCTAAAGCAGAAAAATTTGGGAAAATAAATGTATCAAATTGCCCTCATAACAGGAGACGGGATAGGACCAGAGATTTCGGAGTCTGTTATCAAAGTTTTAGAAACAGTAAATGACAAACTTGATTTAAAAATAAAAATAGAAAAACTTGAAGCTGGTGACAATACATTAAAGAAAACAGGAAAAGCATTACCTGAATCAACTTTGGAATCTATCAAAAAATCAAATGCGTGTTTGAAAGCTCCAGTAGGTGAAAGTGCTGCAGATGTAATCATAGTCTTAAGAAGAATGTTAAATCTCTATGCAAACATCAGACCTGCAAAGTCATACCCTAACATGCCAGCACTAAAGGACAACATAGACTTGGTCATAGTTAGGGAAAATACTGAGGATCTTTACACTGGCATGGAGTTTGATATTGGAAATACAGCAGTTGCTTTACGCATGATTTCAGAAGACGCATCAAAACGTATAGCAAAATATGCATTTTTAATGGCAACCCAGCGAAGTCAGAAAAACAAGGTTACCTGCGTTCATAAATCCAACGTAATGAGAAAGACAGACGGTCTTTTTGCAAGAGCCTGTGGTGATGTTGCAAAAGATTTTCCGAAAATACAATTTGAGCAGATGTATGTAGATGCGTGCGCCATGAATCTCATAAGACAGCCAGAAACATTTGATGTAATTGTCACAACCAACTTGTTTGGTGATATTTTATCTGATGAGGCAGCCCAAGTAGTAGGTGGGTTAGGTATGGCACCAGCTGCAAACATTGGAGATGGTTTTGCGTTATTCGAACCAGTTCATGGAGCGGCATTTGATATTGCTGGAAAACAGGCGGCAAACCCTTCCTCGTTCATTCTTTCTGCAAAGATGATGTTGGAATGGCTCGGAATAAAAAACAATGATCAAAAATGTTTCACGGTAGCAAAAAAAATAGAATCAGCTGTATATGGTGTTGTACAAAATGGAATAAAGACCAAAGACATAGGCGGCAATGTTACTACTAATGAATTTACTGAGCACATAATTTCAAATATTACTTAAGGTCTGATTTCGGTGGTTCTAGTGACCAAAAAAACATTGCAAGACATACTGGAATCATAATCAGAATGGCGGTACCAAACGAAATCCAATAAAATGTTGGATCAATTCCAGGAATCAAAGGTATTGGAAATACAGTATATGCCCATACAAACGCTATAAATCCAAGAAGGATCTTGTTTCTTTTGAAAATTTTCCATCCAAGTTTTCTTTTTGTTATGAAACAACGTTTGCATCTTGTTCTGTCATCTGTCATACAAGAAGTGCAGCAACGTTTTTCACAAAAATAACACTTGCGGTCTCCAAATTCAGAGCCACAGAAATCACATTGTTGCACTTAATATTTCCGTAGAATTTGGATTTATTCTTTTATGGAGAAAGCCTTTCTGGATCACGAGGATACAGGACAACTTCTCTAACATTATCTATTTTTGTAAGAACTGACATTAGTCTATCAAGACCCAAACCCCAACCTGAATGAGGCGGCATGCCCCAGTCAAATGCTCTAAGGTGATCTACAAATTGAGCAGAGTCAAGCCCTTGTTCCTCAAGCCTTGATTTTAGTTTTTTTGGATCATGTAATCTTGTACCTCCTGAAGAGAGTTCAAGATATCCGTACTGGAGGTCAAATGAGCGAGACAAGGTGAGATCATCGTCTTTTTCATGTATGTAAAAGGGTTTTAGTTTCATGGGCCAATCAATTAAAAAGTAAAAGCCTGGATGTCTTTCTCCTAACGTACGTAGATGCGAATCCTGTAAATCATCGCCGATTTCAAGTTTTATTCCATCATGTGATAATTCTTCAATTGCTTTTTTGTATGTTAGGCGTTCAAATGGTGTAGTAGGTTTTTTGATTTCGATGCCAAGTGTCTTTTGTTCGGCGCTACAATTTTTTTCAGCATAATCAAACGCATTGACTACAACTATCTCTAAGATATCCATCACATCAGAATAATCCATAAATGCTGCTTCAATATCGACACTTGTAAATTCTGTAAGGTGTCTTACTGTATGTGATTTTTCAGCTCTATAATATGATGCAATTTCAAAAACACGTTCTAGGCCTATTGTAAGTTGTTCCTTGTAAAGTTGTGGACTCTGAGCAAGATATGCTTGCTTTTCAAAATATTTTAATGAAAAAAGATTTGCTCCGCCTTCACTTGCGCTACCGATTATTTTTGGAGTATTTACCTCAATAAAATAATTTTCTGTAAGTGTTTTTCTAATTGAAGAAAGCATATGATGTCTTAATTTAAAAATAGATGCTGTTTTTTGATTACGAAGATCAAGCGCTCTTGCATTAAGTCTGTTGTCAATATTACTCTCTAGTCTTCCAATAGGATCTATCGGTAATGGATGTACAGCTAATGTCAAAATATCAATTTTCTCAGATTTAATTTCAAATGGAAAATCTCTAGCTTTTGATTGTTGAACTGTGCCAGTTATCCTAACTATGCTTTGTCTATTCAACCCCTTGGCTTGTTCTAGTGCTTCATTGCCAACAAGAACAATTTGTGCAACACCAGTAACATCTCGTAAAGTCAAAAATGTAAGCTTGCCAAGCTCTCTAATGTCCTCTATCCAGCCTCCAACTAACACTTTTTTTCCTATCATCGAAGAGTCAAGGTGACCAATGTAATGAGTTCTTTTGAAATCCATAAGATCAGCTTATTTTCTCTCGAACTCTACTGTAAGATCGATTCCGCGTAGGTCTTTGGCTATAGAAACTACCTTATCTGTATCAATTGGAAATCTAGATGTTCTCAAGTAAATCGGTTTTTTAACTTACTAAAACTAGAAGATAAACCTTACATTTCTGATGTTAAAGTTTTCTGGTAACAGTATTTTGGAAATCCTAACTATGGTGTTTCTCTAAAACTAATTTTTGTGGGCTTGTTGGTTTCCAGAGTTAAGGTAACCTGAGACGGATAAGACCACTACATTGTTCTTGTCCTTTATGACTATTTTAGCAAAGTCATTCTTACCAGGTTCTCCAGCATCTGTAAATGTCCATTCTGCTGTAGCTCCAGACACTCCGTTATAGCTTCCTGTTCCGGTACCTACATAGGTATCAAAACCAGCATCAGGTGGATTTGGTATAATGGTTGGATCGTCTGTGCAGGATACAGTTGTTAAGCTGTCCAAGTGGAATTTGTTACCCTTGTCCCAATTCACTTCAAGATTATTTGGAAGTTGGCTCACATCGCAATGGAGTTCAAATCCATGGGTAACACGCATACTGTTATTTTTTCCACTGCCACTTGTTACTGCCGGTGTTAAGATACTACCGCCACCAGTCATTCTGCCTGTATTTGGAGCAGGAACATTAAATGGTTCAGAACCACATGTGCTAGTTGAACCGGCATTATTAGAATCACCAGAGTATACTGCTTGTGCATTGTATCCGCCAGCTACACTTGGTGTGAAAGCACTTGATGATGGAACTACACCGTTTGTCACAGTTACAGCAGAAGTAAAGACAGGAGTACCAGTACAGCTGGTATTATTGTAAATGTTGTATGTTACAGTACCACCTGCATTAGCAGTATTTCCTGATAACGTTGCAGAGTCAGTAATGGAACTACCAATTGGTATCGATGATCCTGACAATGTGGTGGATATTGATGTAGGGTTCATTTTTATTAAATTGCTTGTGAGTTTGGAAACAAATGCATCATCTGCTGCATTATAACTTGTTTGATATGCACCAGGTGTTGTTGGATAGTCTGGTGATTCCGAAATGCCAGTCACAAACACGTTACCAGAACCATCTAATATGATGGCATTTGCTCCATCATCATCACTTCCGCCAATAAATGTAGAGCTTGTTAATGTGGTAAGACCGCTGTTAAGCTCGGATACAAATGCGTCAAATTCTCCTCCATTACTTGTTTGATATGCACCAACTGTTGTAGGATAGTTAGTGGAGTTAGTAGAACCGGCTACAAACACATTGCCAGAACCATCTAGTGTGATGGCATTAATTTGGTCAGTGTTACCTCCACCAATAAGTGTGGAGCCTGTTAATGAGGTAAGACCGCTGTTAAGCTCAGATACAAATGCATCAGCAAAGCCTCCTCCATTGACTGTTTGATACGCACCAACAGTTGTTGGATAGTTCGATGAGCCAGTAAGACCGGCTACAAACACATTGCCAGAACCATCTAGTTTGATGGCATTAGCTTTGTCATTACCGCTTCCGCCAATAAATGTAGAGCTTGTTAAGGAGGTAAGACCGCTGTTAAGCTCAGATACAAATGCGTCAAAGCCTCCTCCATTGACTGTTTGATATGCACCAACGGTTGTCGGATAGTTAATGGAGCTAGACTGACCAGCCACAAACACATTACCAGAACCATCTAGTGTAATGGCAGTAGATCTATCAGTTTTGCTTCCACCCACATATGTTGAAGCCTGTAATGATGTAAGACCGCTGTTAAGCTCAGATACAAATACGTCACCCTGTCCCATAAGGCTTGTTTGATATGCACCAACTGTTGTAGGATAATTGGTTGAGTTAGTAACACCAGTTGTAAATACATTACCAGAACCATCTAATGCGATGGCATTTGCTCCCTCAAAATTGCTGCCACCAATATATGTAGAAGCCTGTAACAATGTAAGGTCACTGCTGAGTTTGGAGACAAATACATCTCCTAGTCCTTGTAAGGCAGTATCATATGCACCAACAGTTGTTGGATAGTTTGATGATTCAGTAAGACCGGCTACAAACACATTGCCAGAACCATCTAATACAATTCCTAATGCTTGGTCAATGTTATTTCCACCAAGATATGTAGAAGCCTGCAATGATGTAAGGTCATTGTTAAATTTGGAGACAAATGCATCTTGGCCTCCTCCGTTGCTTGTTTGATATGCACCAACTGTTGTAGGATAATCGGTTGATGTGGTTCGTCCAGCTATAAACACATTACCAGAACCATCTAGTGCAATAGCAAGAGATTGTTCATCAGTGCTTCCGCCAATAAATGTAGAAGCAAGTAACGGATCTATTGTCAGCGGGTACTTAGTATCGTAATTGTCTGCAACAAAACCATACGTATTACCATCAGTACGATAGGAGATATTGACTGCCTTGTGTGCACCATCAATGTCCTGATATGCCAGAGGCTTTGTCATAGCAGCCGATCCAAGATCTGTATTCAACAAGAGCTCGCCCTTGTCAGATATGCCCAAGGACTTTACACCATCAACTGAGATTTTTATATCATCTACATTTCCGCCAGGTAATACTGTAAAAATCTTCTCTACATTCTTGCCATAAGCATTTAACTTGACATCAACGGATTGCCAGACTTGACCTAGATCAACCGTATTATATGTCACAACATTTGAATGCCAATTTTCTTTTTCACCAACAAAATAATTGACTAGTGCATTACTCTTATCCTGTCCTACAGGATCCAGGGCTTGTAAAGATAGAAATCTTTCCTTAAAGGCAACGCTATTTGTGGAATCCTTTGTAGCAGTCATGGTGTAGGTTATATCATTATTTGTCACAAAAACGGTTCCAGCAAAAGTGTTAGCATAAAATTTTACGTCTTCATTTACCTGTCCTTGATTTTGTATAAATGGCAAGTTAACTTTAGCAAGAATTCCTGCATCAATGCTTGAAGTTACTAGAGATTTATCTGGAAAAGTCATAACAACTGCGAGTAGAGCTAAAACTGTCACTATAGCAACAAAAGCAACGCTTGTCTTTTTTTTATTTATAAGCTTAAATTGTTCTCTCATACGCCAACCCCATCTTCTTCTTTTCGGTTAGTTGTCATAATTAAAGATTCTTGCCACAAATGGAAATACCATAAAAGTATTTCTTGACATAATATCGAATGATTCGTCAGTTTTTAAGATTATTACTGGTGACTCCTGTTTATTTGTAAATCTATTGGAATTACGCAACTAACACGTACCAAACCTAAATCCTAACTTCAAATATTTTCAAAAGATTTTATTTCAGATCATATCAGCAGATAAAAAACTAAACAATTGTAGTTTACAAATTACATAATGATGATTAAAATTAATTTATTCCAGAACAGATAAAAAAGCAAATCAGGTCACGGTAAGAGTTTTTGTTGCAGAGTTACTTGCAGCATAAAGAGACTCACCGCCATAATGGGCAGTAATGTTATACGTTCCTGCAAGACTGGGCGCAATTAAACCTGATACAACATATGTGCCCGTTGCGTCTGTTACTGCATTAGTTATTGTAATGGGCGAATCGGCGGTAAATGTGATAGTTCTTCCTGCCAAAAATGTACCTGCTATTGTATCCTTTAGTTTGCCAGTTACCATATAAGTACCACCATGCACTACTGTACTTGGAACTATACCTAGAGACATTGCAGTTCTATGTTTGATTGTGTTGTATTTCATTATTGAGCTATCAGACGGATTAAGAATGGAATCACCCGCAAAGTGAGCTTGCACAGTCCATCCTGAAGCAACAGTGTTTGGTGCAAGTCCAGTTGATGTAAAAGTACCATCTGCATTCGTTATAATTGTTGCAAGATTAGCTGCTCCTGTTCCTGTAAAAGATACAGTCTTTCCACCCACTCCAGATCCTGTAGAGTTGGTTAATTTTCCTGTTACAGTTATGCTAGTACTCCAAGGTACCGATGAAGGTGAAATTGAATTTAATGTCAGCGTTGTTGAATTTGGCGACGGTACTGTCTTGACATTACTAATGAAAGTTGACCAATTCAATGAGGAAAAAGAGGATGAGTGGTACTCTCCAGCTACCCAGATAAGTGTCGGATCAGATGGGTCTAATGCAGCCCCAAAATAATCACCGTACCTGCCTGATGTATCAGATGCAGATCCTGACTTGATAGTCAAAGACTGTTCTAATGTATTTACAGGATCACTTACGGCTTGTCCTGTAACTGCAAGACTTGGAAATACCGTAGAAGAGGAAAAACCAAAAATAACATCCAAATCTCCCATACCGTCAATGCGTAACGCCGGATAAAAGTAGTAAAAGCCTGAAGCACCATATCTGAAATCTTGTTTGACTTGTAGTGTTGATGTAGAAATTTGAGTAAGATGTATACATGCACGGTTTACTGTATCTCCACTTGGCAAACACGCATCATTCAAAGAAAGCCAGAGATTACCTTGAAACCAAGCAGCGTCCTGTATTCTGGTATCACCAGTGTCTATCCTCGATGTGGTTCCAGGTTGAACGGCATGTGGAGGAATATGTGTTGTAAGTATGGTAAGATTTGTTATGGTAACAACAGCACTTGGTACTGCTCCATTAATAGAAAAGAGTTGAGCTTTATTGGTGCTACCAGAACCAACACTGATCATATACAAGGTAGGAGTAGAGCTAAGAGATTGTACTGGGTGCACTGAAAATTTCGAAGTATCAGGTACAGAAGATTGTGCAGAAACAGTAGCCGAGCCAGCAAGCATTGCACTTTTGTCCAAAATAAAATACTGTGCTCCTGCGAAATTACCATTGCAATGATTGGTGAAATCATTACCGCTAACAAGTACCTTGTCATCATTGAGTCCTAGGATCGGTTGATCAGGACAGTTATTGCCAAATGAAACACTGTAAATATTCCACGTACCTGTAGGATCATTTGTGCTAGAAACAGCAATTAGTACACTGTTAGTTGTGATATCCAAAATTGAAGCAAACCACCTTCCACTTATCGAATCAAATAGAACTTTGGGATCAGACAAAGAATCACTTCCACTCATAAAAAAGGATGAGAGTGGAAAGGTCGAAATTGATACGCCTTGTTTTGTCCAAATCTCTCCTTCGAGGTTAACCATCTCCAGCACATTGTTTGGTCCGGTAGCTATCTGAACATCAGGAGGGAAAAAATTTCCACTCATAATCTCGTTTAATCCCTCAAAGCCAGATGCAGAGCTTATTACTTGTGTGACATGGGTGGCCGACAGTGGTGGTGCATTATTTACAACTGTCTCCATGAATTTGAGTTCCGATTGCTGCTTTGCGCTAGCGTACTCTGTTGGATCTTTTGTAAGAAATGGAATAATATGAGGCATGTTCACTTTCTCTGCTCCAAGGATATTGTTTATTTTTGATTTTCCTACGATTTTCACTGTAACGGAATCGAGATTGGTAATATTATCACTATGAGCTACAAGGCTTGAAGATTGTAAAGATTGTGTGTCATCCTTTACAGGCAAAGCTTCTGCGTTCTCTAAAGCAGTCTTGGCAATGGGGATGGCAGATTGTGAAGGTACATTAAGAATAAGAAGAAAGAAAATGCTTACAATTACAATCTGTTGCTTTGTTCGCAATACAAACAAAAAAAGGAAACTGTTATTTAACTTCTGTTGATTTTACATTAGGTTTAGTCATTTAATTTCTAATTTTAAAATAATTTATTGAAATGGGCACGGATTTGTTCATAATTCTAGAGTCGGTCTTTTAAATCTCTTCAAGCCAAAACCCACATTTAGATCAATGATCTAAGATTATCGATGCATTACATTTCTGTAACTGATCTTAAAACACAGTACAAGACACAATCAGGGATTGTTCATGCAGTAGATGATGTAAGTTTTTTTTTAGAAAAGGGGGAATCTATCGGAATTGCTGGCGAAAGTGCGTGTGGAAAGAGTACCCTTGGACTTTGCATAATGAGATCACTTCAAGGCGGCAATGTAGTTTCAGGAGACATATTATTTGAAGGCAAATCCATAATCAAAATACAGGAACCAGAATTTACAAAAAAATACCGGTGGAAGGAAATTACCATGATCTTTCAGGGTGCCATGAATTCGTTAGATCCTGTGTTTACAATAGAACAGCAATTACATGAAATTTTAAGACAGCACAACTATACGGGGGACTTTAGTGCAAAGGCTTCTGAAACTCTAATCTCGGTTGGTCTCAATAGTTCAGTATTAAAAAAATTTCCTCATGAGCTTAGTGGAGGCATGAAACAAAGAATTGTTATCGCAATGGCACTTCTTTTAAATCCAAAATTTGTAATTGCCGACGAACCAACAACTGCATTAGATGTGCTAGTACAAGCACAAATTATCAATCTACTCAAAAAACTGAAAAAAGATGGAATGAGTATAATGTTAATCACACATGACTTGGCAATAATATCTGAAATTGCAGAAAAAATAGGAGTCATGTATGGTGGCAAAATGGTTGAATTTGGAAATTCATCTGAAATTTATAAGAATCCAAAACATCCTTACACACAAGGCCTTCTTGAATCTATACCATCACTAAAAGAAAATAAGAAACCAAAATTCATTCGTGGAAATCCTCCCAGTCTGATAAATCCATCTGAAGGATGTAGATTCTATGAAAGATGTCCACATGCAATGGAAAAATGTAAAAATGAACCCCCTAAAATTAAAACAGATTCTGGCTATGTTTTGTGCTGGCTTTATGAATAATTTAGATTTTTAACAAACTCTAATAACAAAATACAATTTTAAATTATTAAAAATATTAAATTATTTTTAAAATATTTATGGCGTATATTGAGCGTAGTTTGCGCCAGTAGTTATATTACAAGTTCTTGGATGATCCTCATCATAACAACCCACAAGTTTTTGACTTACTGCATCCATGCCTTGTGCAATCAATACATTTCTGTCTCTTCCATCACTATCAGTTGTCTGGGTGTTATCCAATCCAACATAGTGTTGTGTGCTAACATTAACATTCATTTCATCAAGTAGTGCTATTGCTCTAGCTTCAGAATCGGCCAAAGTCTTTTCAATGTATGCTTGTCTATCCCTTCCATTCTCATCAGTTGACACACTTACTGAGCCAGCATAATTTGTAGTCCAGCTTGCTATTTGTGCAGCCAAATCAGTATTTTGTTGTTCCAATGTTGCAATTCCTTGTTGAATTAGAACATTTCTATCTCTACCGCTACTGTCGGTTGTTTGTGTATTATCCAATCCAACATAATGCGGTTTTATACTTGCTAATGCTAGTGCTATTCTGTAATTATTTTTGTCCATTTGTGCCTTGGCCAGTGCAATTTGTGTATTTCTATCCATGTGCACTGTCTCATCAGTAGAAGTACTTGTCGAACCTGCATATCCTGTAGAAAATTTGTCCAAGCCTAAAACATGAATCAGACTAAAGATTGTCATGCCCTTTGCAGCTGCATATACCTGACCATTTGCAATGTTGACATTCCTATCCATAACCACATTTTCATCAGTCGGTGTACTTACTGAGCCAGCATATTTAGTACTTTGATCTAATGGTAAGACATGAGTGTGGGAATATTTCTGTAATGCTCTTGCAGCTGATATTGCAGCATTCTGTTGAATAGTACTTTGACTATCATCAGCTGATGCCAAATTAACAAGGTATTGACCGGTAAAACCTAACATTACAATAATCATTAAACCGGCTAGTATCTTTTTTTGCACGAATTCTATCATATTTAATGGGTTTTAAAACCTTGCGATAGATGTGATTTTACGTTAATGATCGCTTGATATAATTCGAATTTCTTAGTATTGCATTGGAAGAAATTCTTTCAGTACAAAACTTAACCAAGTACTTTACAAATAAAGGGATTTTTTCTTCTTCAAAAATAGTCAAGGCTGTTGATGGAATATCCTTTTCTTTAAAAAAAGGCGAAGTCCTTGTTCTAGCGGGAGAATCAGGATCAGGTAAAACTACCACATCTAGACTAATCCTTAGGGCAATAGAACCAGATTCTGGTACAATCTTTTTTGATGGTGTAGAAGTTACCAGAGAAAGTAGAAACCTAGACAAGCTGAGAATGCAGTGTCAGATAATATACCAGGATCCTTATGCAGCTATAAATCCTAGGATGAAGGTTTCTGACATCATTATGGAACCACTACAAATTCATAAAATAGGAGCCACCATGTCAGAAAGAAAAAAAATGGTGATAGATGCACTTCATGAAGTTAGACTTGAACCTGCTGAGACAATTTATGAAAAATATCCGCATATGCTTTCTGGCGGTCAAAGACAAAGAATAGTTCTTGCAAGAGCTCTAGTTACAAATCCAAAAGTAATCATTGCAGATGAACCAGTATCAATGCTAGATGTTTCTGTAAGAGCTGAAATTCTAGAGCTGATGAGAGAACTCCAAGAAAAATATGAAATTTCGTATATCTACATCACACATGATTTGTCCACAGCACGTTATCTGGGGCAAAGAATTGCCATCATGTATCTTGGAAAAATTGTAGAGTTAGGACCAATTAACGATGTACTTTTTCATCCAAAACATCCATACACGCAGGCACTCATAGATGCCATATCAGAACCCAATCCAGACAATCTTTATCATGATAAAAAAATCAGAATCAACGAATCTTTAGATATTGATGTCTATCAAGGTTGTAGATTTCGTTCAAGATGTCCTTATGCCATTGAAAAATGTAAAAATGAACCTCCACTTGACCAGGTAGAGAAAGATAGACTCGCAGCATGTTTTGTAAAAATAAATTAATTGGCGACTTGTTGCACGTTTGAAATTTTGTGCGAAACTACTTGTGAAGCGCCACTCTTTGAGAATACACCATAAATCAGACTTGCTTTTTGTACAGTAGAATCCTTTAATGAAACCATAATCATTTGGCTTACTTTAGCACGCTCTTCAAGTATTTTTGAAAGTCGTTCTGTGTTTAGTGCATCAAGATGAGCATCTACTTCATCAAGCAGATAAAATGGTGATGGCTTTAATGTCTGTAATGCTAAAAGAAATGTTATTGCTGCAAGTGTTTTTTCACCACCACTAATTGATGTAGATTCTCTTTTTTGCTTGTCAGGGAATTGTACTAGAAATGACAATCCGGATGCAAATATGTCGTCTTCATTTTGTATTTCAAGCCAGGCATTTCCTCCTGTCATTTTATGAAAAACTTCGCGAATATCTTTGTCTACTTTGTCATAGGATTCCAAAAATGTTTGTCTCTTGTTTTTATCAACTTCTTCAATGAATTTTACTATAGAGTTTCGTTCCTCTTCAAGTTCATTTTTACGAGTTGACATGGAACGATAACCGTCTGAAATCTCTAAGTATTGCTCTGGAGATTTTGTATTAAGAGAACCACTTAATGCCTTTCTTTCTGATTCTAGTGCTGCAAATATTTGATCTACATCAAAGGTTTCCAAGATTTCTTGGTATCCAAATGAGGAAAGAGTATAGCGTATCTTAACTTCATTTTCAGCAAGGTCACGGATATCACGTGAAAGAGAGTCTGATTGCCTTTCAAAATTATTAATTTCCCTGGTAATTGTTTTTTCATTATCATACAAATCCTTTAGCTTTGCATCATATTCTTTGAGTGCAGAAACCGATGTTCCAGAAGTCGATATTAGTTGTTGTTCCTTCTCCCTTAATGACACTAGTATGAGATCCACTTTTTCCTTTTCTTTTGTCAGTGATCGTGACTCTACTTCAAGATCATATTTTTCGTGATTAAGTGCGGATTGTTCCTGAGAAAGCAATCTGACATTTGATTTAAGTCCAGTTTCCTCATTTGTTAACAAGGTAAGCTGGGACGTTTGTTCTCTAAATTGGGTAGATATTGAGTTCAGTGTGCTTAGAAACACCGATTTTTTTTCATTCAATACAGTAAGTGCAGATGCAATTCGTGCCTGTTCTTCCTCAGCATAGTTTTCTTGTGTCATCAAAACTCGTTCTTCTAAAGAAGCAATGTATGATTCGAGTTTTGCTCCGTTTGTTTTGAGACTTTCTTCGTGTCTTTTAAGTTGTGAAATTCTGGATGTGAGTTGTTCTTCTGATAATGAGATGGATTTTAGTTTCGCTTTAGCGTCTGTAAAGCTCAAATCAACGTTTGCAAGACCCGTATCAGAAGCATTATACCTATTGTCTAGGCTTTTTGTTATTCTTTCGATTTTTTTAAGCTGAGCTTTTTTGTTTTGAATGAATTTTTTTAAAAGATCTAATGATTGAACTAAGCCATCAACTGACGTACTTAGGAGAATGATTTTGGTAAGATTGGAAATTTTTGAGTGAATATCAACTACTATTGCATTAGCGTCTGCTTCAAAGAATTGCCCGTCAACAGTTACTGCTCTAAATCCTTTTTTAGATAGAATGTATGCTGATTCGTCTGAATTTACTAGAATAATATTTCCAAAGATAAAATTCTTCAAAGCTACAAGTTTTTCATCACATTGTATATAATCAGACAATACTCCAACTATTCCTTGTTCTTGAGGTAAAGAAATTTTTGAATTTGGGATAGCGTCTAAGGGTATAATACGTATTTTGGGGAGTTTCTTTTCTTGTGCAAATTCAGCAAGACCAAGCAAAGTAGCAAAGTCATTTACAACAAGCGCCTTTAACCAATCAGAGCCTACTGCAAGTATTGGTCTTTCAAATTGCTTGTCCCATGAAAGCATCTCATAAACAAGACCTTGGATTCCCAATCTTTTAGAATCTTCTTTGAGTTTTGCAATAGAATAATCTTCATGCATGACTTCTTTAACAACTCTAATTTTTGCTTCATATTGAGCAGCTGCCTTGCTTGCTTTTTCTAAAATTAGCATCGTATCCTCTATGTCTTTTTCAATTTTTGTTTTCCGTTCAGACATGTTTGCTAATCTTGATTTTAATTCTTTTATGGTTGCTTCATGTCCAGCACGAATTATTTTTAATTTCTGTTCAAGATTTAGTAGTTTTTCTTTTTGTTCTAATAATGACTTGATTGTTGTTGAATTTTGTTGTATTTTATTTGCAACATCACTTCGTTCTTGTTCTGTTTTTGAAAGTGAAAGTTTTGCATCGTGAAGAGAATTTTTAATGTTTTTTATCCTTTCGTCTACTTTGAGTTTGTTTGTTGCTGCCTGGGATTGTTGTTTTAATACATGACTAATTTCTGAATCAATTAAAGCAAGTTCTGCATTTGCAGTTTTTTTGGTTTCGTTAACTGAGTTTATCGAGTCCTTTAGTTGTTGAACCGTCACTTCAAGTTGTGATCTTTTTTCATGCAAGTTGTTTAGTTCAGACTCGATCTCAGGTAGACGCAAATCTATTTGATTTAATCTCCTAGTGTTTGTTGCAATCTTACTGTTTGCCGATTCGGATTGAAGCATGGCAACACTAAGTTCAGAATCTATGGCCGCTTTTGCTACATTATATGCATCTGCTTCTTCCATGAACTTTTGTTTTTCTTCCTCAATCTTCTTTATTTCATCTTTTAATTGGGTACGTTGTTCATCAAACTTTTTTGTTTCAGATTGAATCGCATTCAAGTTTCTCTCTTTTGAAATTTTTTGAGATTCAATATCCTTTAATTTGTTAGAGGCCTGTATTGCATGTAGTCTTTTGAGTTCTAGTTCCAAAAGGTCATACCTCAGTTGGTAGTTTCTTTCTTCTTCAAGTTCATCTATACGTTTTTTTATCTCATCCATTCTAGCAAGTGCAATTTCCAGTCGTCTGTCTGCCTCATCCAATTGTTTTAGTGCTTCTGTCTTTTTTTCATCGAAATAAGCCAATCCAATAATATCTTCAATTATCTTACGACGCTCTTCTGCATTAAATTCTGAAATTCTTGTAATGGTACCTTGTTGTACTATGTTCAACTTGTGGATACCTGCGTTTGCAACCTCCAATATGTCAAGGACGTGATTTCGTTGCATCTTTTTTTGATTCAAATAATAAATATTCTCGCCGGATTCGTCCATTTCTCTTGTAATGGTGACTACGTTAGAATCAACTGGGATCTTCCTATCAGTATTATCAAAGTGACAACTTACACGTGCTATTTTTGCACCATGACGACTTCCATCAACATCATGAAGTAGCGAGCGTAATTTGTCAACTCTCATAACCTTTGGAGCATTCTCACCTAATGCAAATGATATAGCGTCTAGTATGTTGCTCTTGCCAGAACCGTTAGCCCCAGAGATTGCTACAAGACCAGGTTCTAGGTTAATGATGGTATTTTTATAACCAAATGATTTGAAGCCAAATATCTCTAACTTACGAATATGCACCAATGTTCTCGGTGCTCAGATATGTGAAATAACAGAATATTGACAAGTTTCCTTGACTATGCTAACAACTATTATCACATTAAAAAATATTGATTTATTTAGTAAAAATTTCGTTTTTAATGATAAGAATTTTCTTAGTTACCTGTCTCGTTTTCCTTCGACAAACTCCCTAAATGCGGTTTTTGCCTCTGTATATGGCATCTGTATTGGAGGGTGTTTGAAGCAATACGATGAGATGCTAGTCATCGGGCCTGTAAGCTTTCGATCAAGGGCAATTTTTAGTCCCCTAATTGCATCAATCATTATACCAGCACTGTTGTATGCATCAATTACTTTGAGTTTCAAATCAAGTTTGATTGGAATTTTTCCAAAATACTTTCCTTCAATGTTAATGTAACAAATTTTTTCATTATCAATAAAATCAACATAGTCACTAGGACCTATTCTCATCGGAATATCGTAATCAGCCATTGCTTTTACAGCACTTGTTTTGCTTATCCTCTTGTCCTCAAGTCTTTCTTCATCAAGCATATTGTAAAAGTCCATGTCGCCTCCAATGTTAAGCTGGTATGTTCCATCAATTAATACACCTCTATCTACGAAAAGTTTTACCAGTGTCTTATGAACTACAGTAGCACCAAGTTGACTCATAACGTCATCACCTGCCAAAGGGAGTTTTTTTTCTGCAAACGCTTGTTGCCATTTTGGCTCAGACGCAATAAACACTGGAATTGCATTTAGAAAACCAATTCCAGATTCAAGAGCCTGAGTAGCATAATATCTCACAGCTTGGGTACTTCCTACAGGCAAATAGTTGACAAGCATTTCAGCCCCAGTATCGCGTAAGATTTTTTTGACATCAACGTCGGGTTCTTTTGAGACTGTCACAATTTGGCTTAGGTGTCTACCAACACCGTCCATTGTAGGACCTTTCTGTACTGGAATGCCCATACGAGGAACATCAGCTACTGTAATGGTGTTGTTGGGTCTTGCATAAATGGCCTCTGAGACATCTTTTCCAACTTTGGTGTCAGCAACATCAAACGCTGCAACAACTTCAATATCACTAGGCTCATAGCCTGCAATATTATATGCGGTAAGACCTATGGTATCTTGAGGGTTTTTAGAATAATAATGAGCACCTTGTATTAATGCAGAGGCACAGTTTCCAACACCAGCAACTGCTATACGAATCTTTTTCCCCAAATTGTCTCGTATCTACGCAAATTATTCTATCATATTAATTACTTGTGTTTATCATGCAATTATCATACGTGCAGAAGATTTTATAACCCAATTTTGATCCGGCATTTGTGATAAAACCCGGTAGACCAGTTAAGGATATTTCAATAAAAAAAGGTGACACTCTACAAAATATTTTTGATGAAATGTCAAAGTCAGGAGGATTTGAATCAAGAAATTTAGTGGAAGGGCTGGATATTTTGTATGCCATGATTCAAGATAAAAAATGTTTGAAGTTTCTCTCTTTTGTTGCAGCTATAACATCAACAGGCCTTCGTGGAATAATTACTGATATGATAAAAAACAAAATGTTTGACATCGTGGTTACTACATGTGGTGCTTTAGATCATGATATTGCCCGATATTTTTCAAATTATCTAGAAGGTTCATTTACACTAGATGATAATGAACTTGCAGACCAACACATTCACAGATTAGGAAATGTGCTTGTTCCAATGGAAAGCTATGGTCCCATAATTGAGGAAAAGATGCAGATGTTTTTAGAAAAAGCCTACAAAGATGGCAAGAAGGAAATGTCCACATCTGATATAACAAAAATGATAGGAGAAAACCTTGGAGAGGGCTCCTTTCTTTATTGGGCATATAAAAACAACATACCAGTAGTAGTTCCTGGAATAATTGATGGTGCGGTAGGCAGTCAAATTTGGCTTTTTACTCAAAAACACAATGACTTTAAGCTTAGTGTATCTGCAGACGGAGATCTTTTATCTGGACTAATTTTCAAGGCAGAAAAATCAGGCGCATTTATGATTGGAGGAGGCATTTCAAAACATCACACCTTATGGTGGAACCAATTCCGAGATGGTCTAGATTACGCAGTCTATCTTACCACTGCACAGGAATTTGATGGAAGCTCAAGTGGAGCACTAGTAAGAGAAGCAATCTCTTGGGGCAAAGTCACACAAAAAGCAATGCAGACTACAATTCATGCCGAAGCTACAACCATATTACCATTTCTTTATTCTGCCTTACTTTCAAAGATCAAATAGTGTAGATTTTTTTTTCGTATACTTTCTCAAAACCTAATTTTGAATAAAAACCTAAAAGTTCATCTCTTTGATATGTTTCAAGCATAAGGAAATCCAAGTTTTTTATTTTTACTTTATCTAATGCATAACTAACTAATAATTTAGCAAGGCCTTTTTTCCTTTTTTCAGGCAGAGTTCCTAGACAATACAATCCCAAGATAGAGTTTTTTTCATATAATGCTACACATGATGCATTATATTTTGCATCTACCAGATATTCTACTTGTGAGAGAGAGCCTCTTACTATGTCGTTTACTTCATTAATCCATTCATAGCAATCATATGATTTACAAAAAACCTCCGCCCATAGGAGTGAGTCCTTTTTTTCTATGTGAAGTACCTGTGAACGTTCGCTCTCTGAAATAGCGTGTTTTTTTAAAACATATTGTGTGTCATAAAATTTAAAATTCTTTTGTAGGAGAAATTCTTCGAGCCTCGGATCATTTAACACGTAAACAAAAGGCCGCATATTGTTTTTCTGAAAAATACTTATTGCATCATCAATCATCTTTTCACTCAAACATGTTATGCTTGAAAGCTTGTCAAAAAATAGATCGTCTGGAAGTTTTGGATTCATAAACAAAGTACCGCATTCTAATGGGGTTGTTTTACTCCATATTGCTGTGAATCCAAGATCATTTGATTCTATTTTATCAGTCATACAGACAAGCCTAGTATGCCTGTAATTTTTTCAAAATCTTGTAGATTTATGTTTTCCTCTTTCAAAACTAATGTACAAATTTTATCTATTATATCAAGTGCACGCGGGGAATTAAAATCATCTTCAAAAGAAAGAAAAAATTCATTTATTAAATCAGAAATAACTTGTGATGTATTGCCAGAAGTTTTATTTTTAGTGTTATAAATTTTTTCAAGTAATGGTTTTTTATTGCAGAGATCATTTTCATTGTAATTGATTTCGTCTCGGTAATGTGTAGAAAAAATGTAAATACGTAATAGATTCTGTCCATATTTCTCAACCAGTTCTCGTGAAAGAACCATATTTCCAAGTGATTTTGACATCTTTTCACCATTGGATAATACAAGACCAACATGCATCCAGAGTTTTACTGGATTTTCAAGACCAGTCAGTGCTTTGTATTGTGCAAAATGTGCCTCATGGTGAGGATATGCAAGTTCTTTGGCACCTCCATGTATATCATAATGAGTGCCAAAATTTTCAAAGGCAACAGTAGTGTCTTGGATGTGCCACCATGGGACTCCATCTCCAAAATCCCCTTCCCATGAGAATCCAAAATCTTCTGAGCAATTCCAAAGCAGTATATCTTCCTGGTTTTTTTTATTTGGCCCAATATCCATTCTGTGCAGGTTTAGTTGTTGCCTTGATTGTTTGGAAATTACTCCATAATCGGTTACAGTTTTTGTGTCAAAATAGATATTTCCATTTGCAGAATATGCATTCTTATTGTTCATAAAAAATGAAATATGTTTGGTTATGTTTTCTACATAATCTGAAACATGTGCAAGCCTCGTGACAGTGATTATGTTTAACAACTTTAGGTTTTTTACAAATTGGTCAGAATAAAATCGTGTTAAAGCCCTATAGTTAGCAGATTGTGCTATGGCTTTGTTAAAGACATTTTGATTTATGTCAGTCATGTTTACAAGAACGTCTGTCTTAAAACCACTAGATTGCAGATATCTACAAAGTAAATCATATGTAAGAAAGATTCGTGCATGTCCTAGATGAGTATAATCATACAGCGTAGGGCCACAAATGAATATTTTTACATTCGGTTTATCAAATGGCTCAAAATCTTCTTTCTTTAAAGAAAAGGAATTGAATAACTTTAGCATTTTTTGACCTATCGTCCACCTTGTGTAAGAATTGGAGTCAGGGTTACCGTGGAACGAATTTTTGTTATTCTTCTAATCTTGTGGGTTATGATATTTTCCAAAGTTGCAGCTGAATCGCCTTGTAGCTTGACAAATATGTCGTAGACACCGTATGTGCCCCTTACTTCTTTTACTTCTGGAATTTTCATTAACTCGTTTATGATATCTACTTCTGAACCAAGATCGCAGTTTAGGAGTATATATAATGTTTCCACGAAGAAGAGTTCATTTTGACCAAATAAAAGCATTATAAAACTATCTTTTTAACAGATTCAATTCTGTCTGAAATGTCTAAATTAATGGATACCTCCGAAAAACAGGTAGCGATCTGACTTTGATCCAAAATTTAACTTGATTGTAATAGTTTGTCTCATATTCTGCTTTATAGCCTATTCACTAAAAGTAATAACATGTCAAGTAGACAGGAATCAGTACGTATTGGAAATCATATAATTGCCATTTATCAGAATCAAGAAACTACATTTGATGACGCATTCCAGTTTCTCAAAAATGGTTTATTCAATAACGAAATGATTATGATAATTACAGATCGTTTGTCAAAGGAAGAAATCCGTAAGAGGATGAAAAACGAATGGAATGTTCCAGTGAAAGATTTGGAATCAACAGATATTATCCAAATAAAAACCACAGAGGAATGGTATTATTTTCATGGTTTTCCTAACCCTGCCAAGATCAAATCATTTTGGATGGCCATGTCAGAAATTGCTAGGATAAGACATAGAACAGGTCTTAGAGTATTTGCCGATACATATGATTTCTTCAGAAAAGGATACGGCGACGATCTTGTAAATTATGAGTCAACTTTGGATTCCAAATTCAATTTTCCTTTTACTGCTATTTGCGCGTATGATTCTAAGGACATGCAGAGTTTAACGCCATCACAGTGTGATATTTTATTTTCACACCATGAAACTATTTGGAAATAGAATACAAGTCAGAATAAATATAATTATGAAGATCAGAAAATTACTTTACTTGTAAGTTAAATGGTGTTGTTATTGCATCATCAGTTCCAGTCTCGTAAACTGTTATTGGGATTGTATAATTGCCAACACTCACAGTTGTTGGAACATTAAATATGACGTTAAACTCTTGGTAGCTTGTTGTATTTCCTATGCTGTTTACTGTAGCACCGATATGAGTATTTGTTAGATTTCCAAACGAAATGCTCACAGGTTGCGAGCTCCACCCCTGATACCAGTTCACATCTAGTGGTACGGTGACACTGCTTGGTCTTGTCACGTTGGCAGCTTGCTGATCAAGTGTCACATTAAAGTATGGACCCCCTACTGGAGTACTAGTAACTGGACTTGATGTCTGATGGATGCTAATATTATCAAAGTATGATGCAAAGTCTCCGGAGCACATTTCCGTTGTATCCATTCTAAGATCTATTGCATGAGTACCTGCAGATGTTATATTTATGACAGCTGACTTTAATGCTATATCTGAAGTAGACCCGCCTGGAAAAGAAATCCCTCCTTGTTCTAGTACTGCATTGTGATCCACATCAACCCGACCTGAAATTATACATCCACTACAACTTGGAGCTCCTATGGTAGCACTCACGTTGTAGTTACCAGGAGTACTAACTGTAAATGATTTTTTAAAATCAACAAAGTTGTTGAAAAGACATGTCCCACCGACTAACACATGTGCCTTTCCCCAGTATGGAAGTGATGGTGGAGGAAAACCAAATGCACTAGTTACTTGATCTAGTGTGGGAGACCCGCAGCATGTGGTAAATGAACTATACAGGTCCCATCCTGACAGAGTACTATCAAAGTTCTCGAAGAAAATTGAAAAGATATTAGTAATTATGCATGTCTTTACGTCTCCTGAATTAAGTGTTACAGTTCCATCTTGTTGGCAATCATCACTAAAGGTACTACTATAATCTGGAATGGAATTCTCACTTACCGTGTATTTGCCAGCTGAAAGAACATTTGCAGTTCCGTTTGTAACAGTTGTTCCATTGATTTGTAGTGTAACACCGCTAATAGTTAATGTTCCACCACCAAAATTATCTATCTTCTTTATAACAGTCAGTATTGGTTTAATGTCATCATTTGTTATTGTACAGATCTTGTTGTCTCCTGCTGCAAGTGTGACAGAGCCATTAGCTGCACAGTCACCTGAAATTGTACTGGCATATCCTGGTACCGCAACTTCACTTACAATATAGTTACCAGCTGCTTTGCTGTTGGCAGTTCCGTTTGTAACAGTAGTACCGTTTATCTTCAGCGTGACACCGTCAAGTGTCAACGTACCTCCATCATTGTTAATTATTTTTTTGATTATTGTCAGTGTACCCTTTGTTATTCCAAATGCTGAATCAAACGTTATCATGGAATCCTGTTTTATGTTTAGAGTTTTTGCAATAAATGCACCAGTAGCTGTGGTTCCCTTCTCCATTGTAAGATGACCATTTGGTGCATAGATGTTTACCTTGACAACAGCATTCTTCCCAGAAGAAGTATCTGTAGCGTTATCATTTATGGTCCCGTTGTTTCCGACAAATATTATGATATCATGTGCATGCATTGATGATGTGGATGGTCCCACAAATGTGCCCTTGTCCCAGTCAATCTTATTTTGTACCACCATTTGAGATGGTTGGTCAAATATTAGTTTGGCATCTTTCAATGTTGAAATTGAAGTAACATTGTAAATGCCACCTGTAAGTTCTAAAGTTCCTCCCACTCCAACAGATATGGTGCTATATCTACCGGGCTGCAAGGTTTGCGATGCTCCTGCTGCTACATTAATTGATGTTGTCCCAGGTGTTGAGTGAGGAAAGCTTGGGAGAGATTGTACAAGTGGAAGTTGGAGTGGATGATTTTGTGTACCGAGAATTGTTCCACTATTTTTAATCTCGTTGTAGAAAACATGCTGAACTGTTGTTCCAGTACCTATTATGATGCTGTCACCTGCAATCGCTGATGTTGTATCAAGAAACCTAGAGTTACCACCGATGTTTATCTCTGCATTCCCTGGCAATCCCATGTTGGAAATAGAATTTTGCGCACCGGCACTTCCATTGACAACCGTAACATTTGTTTCAAGTACCATATTATTTAAGCCAAAAACTGCATAGTTTCCAATCTGTTGTATATCCACTGGAGGTTGTGCATAAGCATTTTTGATTTGAAAATTATCAGCAATTTGTTCTGGAAAGTTTTGATTTAATGTCTGAAAACTTGGCATCAATAATATTGCTACAAATGCAAGAGATAATATTTTCATAATAATATTCAACAAGTAGTTTTGAATCTTTTTGATTGTTAATTAACATTTCTCATTGCAGGAGTGAGTATTACAGAGATGAGTTAGCATTCCAGAAAATAATTCAGCTCAGCTAATCCAAAGTTTTTATTTGCTCGTGAAAAATTTTTTCTCCCCTCTCTTTAAGGCGTATAACTTCAAATCCGTCGTCATCTTTTTCCTTCTTAATTAGATCTATCATCATCAACCAGTTCAGATACAGCATGCATTTGTCATAGCTCATGTTTGATTTCATCGCAATGTTTGTTTTTTTTAGATTTCCATCATGGTACAAAAGTGTAATTAACCGTTTTACTATGTTCCATTCTATTCTTTTTAGCTCTCTTTTCTGATCGCTTTTTTGAGATGTAATCTGCATCATAAAATCGTAATTCTACAGTATATTAAATATCGTTTCACAAATAAGCTAAGCATTTGTTTACAGAGCTAAAATGAAATATCCTTGTATAAACCATAAAAGGACAGCAAGTACTTCCCACGAAATAAAACGATGTCCATGATTTAAAAGGATGTAAGGGATACTCAAGGTATTGGCCTCTGAGATCACAATAAGAGAGATCAAATCAATTAACATAGAAGGCGGTTATCTGATAGATGGTTTTCCATATGCCGGATTAGCAAATGCAATTGCAACAGAGTCTTTGACAAGTACTATGGATTTCGAGTTAGCCGGTGTCATAGATTCAGAACTTTTTCCACCAATAAGCATAATCAAAGATGGAACACCTAATTTTCCAGTACGAATATTTGTAAATAACACACTAAAGGTCGCAGTTTTCTCATCATATCTAACACCACATGAATCGCTACACAGAGAAGTGGCAAGAACAATGTCAAGTTGGGCAAATCAACACAAATGCTCACTAATCCTAAGTAGTTCTGTAATCAAAGCTGGAAGTGAGGGTCCAGCTATCATGGGAATAGCCAGTACCGCAGAAGCTAAAAAGAAACTAAGTGATGCCAGTATACCAATTTTGCAAAATGGTACAATTCCTGGAATTCCTGGAATTTTATTAAATGAAGGAGTATTATCAAAAACAAATGTGATTGTGCTTTTAGTTAAAGGTCAAGACCCAGGACCTGACTTTAGATCGGGTGCCGAAATCTGTATGGCATTATCTAAGCTAGTGCCAGGAACTTCTTGTGATTTATCTACACTTTTACATGAAGCTGAAATAATAGAACACGGTCTCAAACAAACTGAAGAAGAAACAGCTCCCCTAAAGGAATCAATGTACGGATGACATACCAAGAAAGAGAGATATCGAAAAATCAACTTGAAAAACTACTTCAAACTCTTGATCTTGACGAAGGAATTAGAATAGAAAACAAATCAAACATTATTTTTCTCAATAGATCAGCAAAACGATACTGTGTAAACATATCCTCCAAAGGCAATGAAGAATTCTTTTATCATGCTAGTGTAGGTGAGATTCTTGATTTTTTAAATGAAAAGATAGATCAGTAATCTAAGATATTCTCTTATTAATGCTTAAATCAAAAATTAATCTCTAATTTGGAATGGTTACCCTTGCAGAATTTGCCATGATAGTAATCACGATTTCATTATCAGGCGTAATGTCACCAGGACCGCTTTTTGCAGCAAATGTTGCATACGGACTAAAGGGTGGAATTAAAACAGGATTGAAAATGGCATACGGTCATACTGTTGTTGAATTACCGCTTGTGGTTTTACTTGGGATTGGAGCAATTTCTCTTACAACCATACCGCAGTTTAGAGAAATCACATCTATTCTTGGTGCCCTAAGCCTTTTTGTTTTTGCAGGAATTCAAATAAAGTCTATCATCAAAAAACCATCGACTATTTTTGAAGGAAAGCACGGTCCTTTTCTTGCTGGAATAATTCTCAGCGGATTAAATCCATTTTTTCTCATATGGTGGTCTACCATAGGATTCAAATTAATCACGGATGCAATAATTCTTTATTCATTTATAGGAATTGGCATCATGTTTGCATTTCACATATGGATAGATTATGCATGGATTTGTTCAGTTGCTTTTTTATCATCAAAAGGCAAGAAGATAATTTCTAACAAAAAATATAGCATTTTCATGATTGCAATTAGCGGTGTTTTAGTATACTTTGGTGTTGTTTTTCTTTTACAAGCAATACACTAACCACAATCAAGAATTTCCATTTCTATTCCACATTGGTTATTTAGTTGAATTATCCTATTGTTGATATCATCACAAAGCTCTGGATTCTTTGTTGTATCATATTTTTTCATATCATTTAGAACATTAATTTGTTTTATGGGACATGTATTGGAAACATCTACAACATAAAGAACCAGGATTGCTGCAATTCCCGCCAATCCAATAATTATTGCACGTTTTACAAAAGTGCTTACCATGTTTTTAAGGGCGAGCAACGTCGATTTCAATTGTGGATACGTTTCGTTCTTTGCCGTCTAGTGAGGTCATCCTTTCTGAAAATATCCTTACACCACTAATCTTGTAACCTACCGCGTTTAGTCTTTTTACTATCATTTGGGACACATCCACAGCTGTGACTATGCTCTTTCCACGTGCTTTGATGGTTACGACCGGTTCTACAGATAGTTGTGTGAGTGTAGCATTAACATAAGTCGGAATCGGCTTTTTTCCAATGAATATTATATTTGGAATACGGCTCACAGACGCATCTCACGTAGTGTTTTATTTAATGGTTAGTACATGGAAAATGTGATTTACCAAATTGTATTTGAATAAAGTTCTAGTCAGATGGACTAGGGTACTATCTTGGTCCTATTTTGGACCCAGTTTTGAATAAAAAATGATGTGTTTTAGGAAATAGCATCGGAGATGAATTTCTCTAAAACCGCTTTGGACTGAACACCTATGGTTGTTTTTACTGGTTTGCCTTTTTTGAATATCCCAATAGTAGGTATACTTTGGATATTATATGCCGATGCGATTACTTGATGATTGTCTACGTTTACCTTGACAACTTTAATTTTGAATTTTTGTTCACTAGCAATCTCGTCAATTGTAGGGCTCAGCATCCTACATGGACCACACCATGGAGCCCAAAAGTCTACTAAAACCGGAATTTCAGCATTTACAACTTCTTGTTCCCAGTCTTTTTCCGAAATCTCTTTTACTGATTTTTCTTTTGTGTTTTGCGTCATATGTGCTTTATTGCTATATTTTATTTAATGCTGATCTCTAATTTATCAATCAAAAGTTTAATGGTTTAAGCGATAAAATAATTAGCGTTGTCTATATGATATAATTATTAATTTAATATTGTAAATTTCTTGCAGATTTGTATTTTTTTGTGCGTGCTGTTAGTCTCATTCTTGCCCCGCAGCAAGGACATCTGAGGCCATCACATTTTATAAACATCTCACAAACTGTACATCTTTTTTGTCCCCTCAAATAGCGCATATAATTTGGAATATTTTCTCCTTTGAATTTATCACACAAGTCTTTGCAAATCAACAAATTATCTCAAATCCCGTAGTTTTACCTTGAATTTAATTAAATCTTACAACCATACAAGTTATCTTAAAACCATTCAAATTAAAAATAAAAAAAAGGGATTAGGAGACGATTACAGTTCCGTGCATGTGGGGATGGATCGTACAGATATACTCGTATGTTCCAGCCTTGTCAAACTTGTAACTGAATGTCTGCCCTGGTTTTATCATGTTGCTATCAAAGATTCCGTCTGGGTTTTGGGTGCCCGCCTTTACTGATGTTACTGTGTGTACATTGCCATCGGTGTTTACGAATGTCAAAGTTGTTCCTGTATTGATGTTGATGCTGTTAGGAGTAAAGAATGGGGACTCCACACCTAATACATTTACTGTATTTGGGGCAAGTGTTGCTGTACTAGAACTTGGCACAGATATAGCAGAGTCTGCTACATGAAGTTCAAACCTTGTGCTAGCTGTTCCAAAGTTCAGATTGGAGACAGGTAGTGAGCTGAGGTCCGCATTTAGTATGTAATGACCCCCAACAGAAAATGTTGTTGTGACAGTCATAACACCTGTGTGTCCGTGATATGCTCCGGTCATTGCCATCATACCGCCCTTTGGCGCTGATTGTGATGAAATGACACTTCCCTGTTTTATGATCAATTGCATGTCAGGATGTGTTACCATTGAACCGTCCTTTCCATTTGTCACAGTGAATACCAATGTAATTGGCTTTCCTACAACCACTTCAGGGGTAGTTGTTGACATCTCGACGTTTATTGATGTTCCGGGTTCTGAGCCAGATATTGTACGCACTTCTTTTTCTGGAAGAACATATACTGGGAACTCAAATGTCCTAGAACCAAAATCGTCTGTAGGATCAGTTTTCCATCCGTTCATCACATCACCAGATTTAATGATGTGAGTATTTGCCATGGGCGGAACGTCCATTCCCATCATCTTTGCTCCTATAGATGAGGTTGTCAGCGAGATTGTGTTTTTACCCGGCATCCAGAATGCATACTTGAAATCCATCATCCCCATATGGGAATGAGCAGTTGTTGTCTTGTAGACAACATTGCCTACTGGATCCTTTACAACTATTGCCCAGTCAATGTGACTCAGTGGGGCACCGCTTTTTTCATCTGTGATCTTCATCTGTATGTTTGAAAGATCATTTGCGTAGACGGTAGACGGTGTCTGAAAGTCAACCTTGATTCCGTCGGAAATATTTGATAGAGGTGTATTTTGTGTTGCTTCGTTTGAGGTTTCAGCTAACGCAACATGTGTGTGCTGCGTGGGCTGATAAGCTGCCAAAATAGCTGTCATTGTAACTGACAGGACAGCTACTGAAAGAAGCAACAATCCTCGTTGTGTTTTCATGCATGTCTTATTCTTTATTAAATCTATAATCTTGATCTTGATTATCTAAATTGATAATTTAACAGTTCAAGAATAAAAGATGAAATTTCATTGCTTTATTTTTTTGATATACGTTAACCAAAAATTGTAATGTTCTAATTTTGATTTTGTGATTTCAGACAATCATTAAATGAATAGAAACAAGTAATCATGTATGACAACAAAATCAATTTGCCATTTTTGCAAAGAGGGTAAAGAATGTATAGAAACTGACGTCAGGGGAGAAGTATATTTTGAGATGTTTCATGTAAAGTGTTCAAAGTGTGATAAATTATTGGTTTCATAAACTTCCTTGATTGCAGCTACCGCATCCACCCTTACGTGTTGCAAACCACACCAAGAACACAAATCCCAATCCGTACCACATGTATAAAACAGGAAATACGTTGTTCACATAATGTAAAACCAAGTAATCTGTGATCAAAAATCCGAATAGAATTATTCCAACAATGCCAGTTACTTGGTTGATTCTGTCTATGGTCTGCCTTACCTTTCTTGTAGATTCCATGTTTGATTTTTCATTGTAAGTGTTATTCTTTTTATCATTCATCATAAATTATCAACCATTTTCATGGAATCACTTGAACGCCGTTCCAGAATGCTATTCTATCCTTTATCTTCTTTGCAAGAAATGATGGAACGGGATAATACCAGGCACAGTCACGATTTTCCTTACCGTTAACAAAAACAGTGAGATATTTTGCTTTACCCTTCCAAACACACAATGAGGTCGAATCGCTTTCTTTGAAAAGTTCTTTCTTAATTGATTTCATCGGAAAATAGTAATTGCCTTCTACTTCCACAATGTCATCGCTTTCAGCCAACACTGTTTCATTCCATACAGCTTTCATGATCTATCATACTACAAAGTTCTATTAAAAACGTAGTGCAAATTCATTAAAATTTTCTTAAATGATTCAAGATTCATTGACATATATTTTTCAAAATAATTTTTTATTTAACCAATTAAATTAATTTGAAACATTCATCCAAGTTTATGAAATTGGGTTTGGATCCACTTCTAACTGCGATGAACTCTTTTCCTCTTCTTTACGCTTCTTGGTTATCTCTTTGAGAAATTTGTTTACTTTTCTTTTTAACCTAATTTGCTTTACAGCAATATTCATAATCGGCATAGTTGAAATGCCAAGACCCATTCCAATCAGCATTGAAATATGAGGTTCCAATTTGCTTTCTATTTCCATAATAATTACTGCAGAGCCAAGTATTGCAGAAACGGTAATGCAAATTAGTAGCAAGACTTTTTCCCGTTTCATCGTCTATCTTGGCTAAGCTGATGATTTAACTATTTTTCCTATTTAAGAATTAAAAAATAGAGAATTGAGATGCGTTATGGTCTAAATTCTATACGTGTGCCGATCTTCTTACTATAACAGTAGTAACTGCCCCAAGTACAGCTCCAAATACTATATGTGATACAAAAGAGCCTCCTAATATTGATGACATGGTTTTTTGTGATTCTTCCATCATCATCTGCTCATTCATTTGTCCTCCCATGTTGTTTTTTTCATTAGGCATATTGTTACCCATCTTTTCCTGACTCATATTGCCTTTTTCTGGCATGCCAGTATTACCTGCCATATTATTTCCCATGTTTGCTCCCCCTGGCATCATCTTCATGAGATCCATCATATGCGGAGGCATGACAGTCATAGCAATTGGCAAGAATATCACGATAAATGCAATAATTCCAGTAGCAACACCTAATCCTATTCCCTTTCCAAATCCTTTTACTTGCAACTTTTTGGTGCTTATCACTGCTCCAAAAATTGCACCTATCACGATGCTTGTAAGAAAATGTACTGCAATTCCTGGACCCATAGCATCCTCATATTTCTGACCTGTTATCATTCCCATTATTATTGCAAAGCAGTTTGGTCCCATACCAATCATGGTCATAAGAACACTCATGATACCATACATGGCAGCACCGCCAGCAATGCCTCCTATTATTCCAGCTACGATGGATTTTTTTGGAGAGTATTGAATAATTTGCGATGTCATTGCCTCTTTTTCTGGTAGCTAGTGTATAGACATTGTTTAGAACAATTAAAAAAATAATTTGATAGTTCAAGATTGCATTAAATTAATACGGAGTAGAGATTTTGAGAAATTGTGATTCAATCTAAAATTTAATGATTCATGGTAATTCTTATCTACAAAAAGTTTGATTATATGATATGGAAGATGATGATATTCCTAAATGGGCTAATTTTATTTGTCCCTCATGCGCTGTGGCATATGGAGTAAACGCCTTAATCAAGGCAATCAAAAAACGACGACATCGTATTGATGAACAGGAATCCATCATAGACAATATTTAAAAAAATGTGAATCATGTAATGAATTGCCAGTTATATTCTAGTTCATCAATGTCAGATCAGCAGGTTTAGATGTAAATGTTCAAAATTGCATTATTTGTAGGATCTGTGAGACGAGACAGACATGGCATAAAGGTTGCACACTGGATGGAAAAGATTTTAAAAGATCTCGGACATGAAGTTTTTTTCATAGATCCAATGGAACTTGGTTTACCCTTACTTGACAGAATGTACAAAGAAATGCAAGAACCCGAAGAAAAGTTGCGTAATCTTCGGGAAAAAATAAAGGAGGCCGACGGTTACATGCCAATCTCACCGGAATATAACCACAGTACATCCTCTGCTTTGAAGAACACGTTGGACTATTTTTTGGAAGAATATTTCTTTAAACCATCGGCGATTGTCTCTTATTCCGTGGGTTCATTTGGCGGAATCAATGCGGCTCAACATTTGAGGCAAATTTTTGCTGAGCTTGGTGCACCCTCCATTTCGTCATCATTTCAAATACCAAAGGTGCAGGAGGTTTTTGATACAGACGGCAAATTGATTGACCCGCAATATGAAAAAAGAGTTAAAAGATTTCTTGACGAGTTTGATTGGTATCTAGAAGCATTCAAGAATCAGAGAGAAAAAGGCACTCCCTATTAGTACCACAACAATGATAATCCTGGAAAATTAATTTGACAAACAAAATCTTGAACAGCTCATGATAGTTCTATCAAATGATCTGATGGGGGTTTGTAAGCACCAGATGTGAGCTGTTCAAGAGATGAATCCGCTAGACAATATGTTGAATCATTTGGATCCGCATGTATTTTCTTGTAAAAATTGATAAGCATTGTCTCCAACTCATAAAATTAAGTTTGAAACAATTAACTTTTGATTTTACATTCAGTTGATAGAGCCTTTGTTGAAGTATACAATGTATAACCCAATATTGCTATTGATGCAATCCTAAGAGGTAGTTCATAGTTGGTCAAAAACGAGGTCGCAATACCACCTACTGCCCCAAAAGTAGAGATCACAGCAAACCCGATAGAACCACAACTACAGGCCCCAGCGCTTGCGCCAATAATGGAACCCAAAATTCCACGTGTCATATTTTTGGCACTTTTCCTTAACATGCGTATACGAAAAACATTAGCACTAACTACGATTCCGGAGAGTGCCGAAATCACAATTATTAACAAAAATCCAAGTAAGCTACTTTGGGTAACCTGCATCACCAGCATAGGTTCTAAAAACAGATATTCTGAAACAATGGATAGGCCTATAAAAAGTGCAACAAATATTGCGCCAGCTAGCAAAACATAGATTGGTTTAGAAAAAACTGTTGCCAAAACCTGCTGCAATCTATCTCATCGCATCCAGTGTTTGCTCAAATATAGAATACGGTTGTGCTCCATCAATTCTTTTTTGTTCACCTTTTGAATTCACAATTACAAAAGTAGGAGTTCCGCTTGCACCATTATCCTTTGCCACCTGTACGTTATGTGCTACTCTATTCTTATAGATATCACCGTCAAGGCAATTGTTGAATAGATCCATGTTAAGACCAAGTTGAGATGCAAATTTTTTGAGGTTGTTAGTGTTTGCCCAACCATCGTTTATCTGTCCCTGATTTGAATAGAGAAGGCTATGATATTGCCAATACTTTGATTGGTCTCCTGCACAGTAGCTTGCCTCCGCAGCTTTGGTAGAATCAGGACCAAAAAAAGCCAGATCTACAAAGACTAGGTTGGCCTTGCCAGTTTTGATATAATTGTCTTCTACGGATGGTCTTACCTCCCTAAACCATTGATCACATTTTGGACATTGATAATCACCAAACTCAACTATGGTAATGGGTGCATTGAGAGAGCCCAATATGGGAGACCCCATCGAAGTATCTACTGTTCCTGAATGTCTTTCTAAATCCAGATTTGATTTCTCTATCGCAGATTGTCCCGTGTAATATGTAACTATAATTCCTATTATCACTGCTACCGCCACCCCGCCGGCAATTGCTTTCTTATTCATTTCTTGTATCCAATTCTAATAGAATAAAAAAATTATTCCAAATCTTAAAAATTATAATTGAATGGTTAAAAATCAATTAAATGATTAGTTCAAGATAAAGTTGAACAGTTTTAATTAAGACTTTAGTAGTCTGTAACATAAAGAACTCTAATGGTTCAAAGAACATTACAGATAGCAACCTTTGGCGATGACCAGGAAGGTATTCTATCTGGTCTTAGAAACTTTCCAATTCACAAGCTCATACTTCTTCACTACGAGGAAGATAAAAACAAGGTAGAAAAATTTGCAGGCAACTTGAGAGATACCCTTGGAATTCCAATATCATTGAAACTAATTTCACAGCCTGACATAATAAGAAGTGCAATGGAACATGTGAGCGAGATAATAAAAACAGAAGGAAGTCAATTTGAACAAATTCTCATAAACGTAAGCGCAGGAGACAAGATGATAGGTTGTGCAGCACTCTCTTGTGCATTTGTAAATGGCATCACGGCTTTTGGAACTGATCCATCAGGTAACGCAATGCTTTTGCCAATACTCAAGTTAAGCTACAACGAAATAATTTCTGATGCAAAAATAAAGATCTTGAATGCGATTGACAAGGCTGGAGGAAAGATTGAGAGCTTAGGAGAGCTTACCAAGACTTCTGGTTTTGGCAAACCACTTTTAAGCTACCACATACATGGCTCTGCAGAATCAAAAGGACTAGTACAGTTAGGTTTGGTCGATACGGAAAGAATGGAACGAGGAAAGTCTAGAATCACACTAAACACGTTGGGCAAAATGCTTATTTCTACAAAATAATTTTTGTTAAACAAAAAAATAATCAGAAATATTTTGAAGCTAAGATTTGGAAAAAAGCCTTTATGTTAAAAGAAAATACAAGAGGTGGTTCGATTCAAGCCACCATTTAGTTTTGTTAACTTTGACGACTACTGTTTGGATCGAACCGATTCCAATTTAATAATTTTAATTGAAGGATTCAATATAAAATTGTTACATTTGGAAAAATACTTATCTAATTGGAAAACATTTGTGTGAGTCAATGAATAAGAAACTGAGATACTTGGGATTGTTACTAATCCTCCCAGTATTTACAGTCGCATTGACATCATCTTGGACGATGCCTTCTGCTAATGCTCTTACGAGCCGAAACAGCTTCAATGATAATCACTATACTGCTCTCTATCCAGGGGGCCCAAGAATTTGTGGTGATCACATTTGTGCACCTGGAGAATATGATAAGTATCTTCAAACACTCAACAATGCTCAACTCAAAAAGACACCTGTAACAAAACCCCAACAAGGACAAACAACTCCACTACATCTCTACAGAAGCATCAGATTCTGATGTAGCAACAACGTTAACAAAATTCACTAATTTTCCAGTGACTTTTGCACCTGCATTAGCAAAGACACCAGATAAAGCTCTTGCACAAATTTATGTATTCAAAAATGGTGTAACGGGTTCAGGAGTTTTAGGATTTCAACCAAACGTAGTTGATTCCATCCCAACTGATCCAAAGTACAGCCCACTATGGAAGATCAATTTTGTAGAATGGAAAGATCCAACTACTGCAACTGTTCTTGGTTCTGATGACGATATTGCAGATGCAGTGACAAAAGGTAAGGTGACTCTTACTCAAACAAATGTCGTTGTTAACTGCCCAATTATACAATGGAGTGGAAATAAAGAAGGAACAATACCTGCAGGCCATATGCAGATAAGATCTGATACTACACTTACTGATGCTACTCCATATGGTGGCGGTCAAGTACTAAAAATTGATACACAAAAGATGCAAGTAACCTTTGTAGCTCACAGAGGCTTTGGTCCAGATGGTTCAACAATATACTATATTGTCACTGATACCGTAATGGCAGATCCAGCAAACATGATGGGTGTAATTCTAGCAAACAAAACACAAGCTGCTTTGACATCTAGTGCATCATCTGATCTCTTCCAGTTCGGAAACGGAATCACTGGCACCGGACCTATGGGCTTCCAAGCAGGCATAGGAGGTACAAAACAAGGTGATCAATTCTATAGTCCATTGTGGAGGATATCTGTGATAACATGGAACGATCCATCTAGTGCAACAGTACTGCAAACATCCCAGGATATTTCAAGTCACAGTGATCAAATCAAGGTCACAGCAATGGGAATGATAGTAAATTGTCCATTCATCAGTGCAGATACAGTCTTTGCACACATGAAATAATCCTCTTTTTTATTTTTATAGATTCTCAATTTCCAGACTCTGTTATTGCCAAAGGTCTAGTCTCATTGGAGTCAAACCTATGAAAGTGGAAATTTAGGATAACTTGACGACAGTTGCAAACCTGTAGCTATAAGTTGACGCATATGCAATAGCCAGAACAATGGAACCAACAATCTCCAATGCTAAAGAAAAGTATGCATACATGCTTACATAAAGAATGACAACACCAACTGCTGACAGAGGAAGTAATTTTTTTCTATTGCCTCCACTTGACCACACCCCATAGAACATTAAACCAAATGAGATCAAAAGTATCACCTCGCCCCACACTCCAGAAAAAAAATTTACAAAAACATTTTGTGGTCGTGTTGTCATGTCAGACATACTATTGCTTTCCATTATAGTCATGGAATTGGTATTCTTTGATATTCCCACCACAGCGGTACCGCCAATACCTATTGTCATAAAGACAATACAGAGACAGATCCCTATTCCACTAGTGGAGCAGGCGCATTTACTTGCAAGTTTTCTCATCTTTTCATCTAGTTATCTATTCTAATTTTATATGCGATAATCTTTTTCCAGTCTCTTGAACAAGTCATCACCGCATCTCATGGAAAAATCTGGCACACCCACGACCTTGTACTTGCCATCTATCACAATGGTCGGAACTGCCTTTATTCTGTATTTTTTCATCTTTGCCTCGGTTTCTTTATCGATGTGGTTTACATCATAGATTTTCTGTGTACACTCTGGATTCTTGAGAATCTCGATATTCTTGCATAACGGACAGTCTGCAGAGAATATCTCAAACATATGGTTTTGTGTCATGTATCTAGTATAGAAAAGAAACTACTTAAATTGTGAAGTATATCATATGACACTGGTATGCAAAAGGAAAGCATAGCATTATTCTGTCCGTTGCAAGGAGTTATTGATATCATAAGCAAAAAGTGGGCATTGTTAGCTATAAACGAGATAGGAAACCACAAACGTATCAGATTCAACGAATTGCGAAGGGAGCTCAGAGGAATTACAGCAAAATCTCTTACAAACACACTTGTTGAATTAGAATCAAATGGGCTTGTTACACGAAAAAGCTTTAACGAAAAACTTCCAAGGACAGAGTACAGTCTTACTGATGACGGTACAAAGCTGTATCATATGGTAATTCCTTTGTTGCAGTGGGCCGCATCGAGAAAGAATGCTGTGGTTACCGAATGTTCTTGCAAAGCTAAAATCAGATAAAGATAAAACTAACAATATAAAATCAAATGTTTTGAGTTACAAAATTTCTGTAATCAGATTACAATCTCGTATTTTTTCCATCTACCAGTTCCGTTTTCTCTGACGAATTCAATACTACATTAAATCGAAGTAACTACTATACTACGAACTTTGTAGTTAAAATAGTACGTAATTCATAGTAAGATGAGTCCAAAGTTGGCAGATCAGTTAAAACCAGAGCAGAGAACAAAAGGCGAACTAGGCTTCACTATTCTTACAATTCTTCTTGCAGGAGCATCGGTAAACTTTTTCATCTTCGGCTCTCTTGGAATCATACCTTTCATAACGTACAGGGACGTGATTCTGATACCGTCAGTGATTGCAATTGTAGCTATAGGAATATACTCTCGTTACAAGATGAAGCGACTTTCAAACAGATTGCTAACGGGACTGTGGACAGGAGCAATTGCTACTCTCGCGCTTGAGGCAATAAGAATTCCAGGATATGCAGTATTGCACTGGCTTCCTGGCGATGACATGATAATGATGCCAGGTGCCTTTCTCAATGGTCTTGCCCCATCACCTATGGCTCTGATGGACATGATGCACTCCGGAGCGATGACATCCATGCCACAGTCAGTGATAATGACTGTAGTGATTTCTGGTGCAATCTACCATTTCTGGAACGGTGCTACAATGGGAGCTATGTACACACTCTTCATGGGGAAGGGAAGGTGGTATTATGGTATAGCATGGGGTTTCATAATCAACATCGGAATGATGTTTGCTCCCTGGCTGATAATGATGATGGGGCCGTTTGGTTACAAGTATATGGCAGGATACAACATCTTTGTTGTAGCACTGGCAGCGCATCTTGCCTATGGTGTAGTACTCGGTGTATTTGCCCAGAGATTTGTAAAAGAAAAAGGCTCGATAGCTACACTTCGCAAACAGCATACATCGTAAAATTCTTATTTCTTGATCAGACTGCACGCACAATGCACTGTGAAGTTTCCTTTCTTTGAAGCCCATTTTATGAATGGAATGATAGCCTTCCTTAGCTCATTTCCACGCGTTGACAAGGAATACTCTACTCTCGGCGGAATCTCATTGAAAGTTTCCCTGCGAATCAATTCTTCTTTCTCAAATTCCTTTAGCATTAATGCAAGAGTCGATGGACTGATTCCCTTCAGCTCCGACATAAGTTCGTTGTACCGCAACTTTCCGTGATTTCCTATCTCGTTTATTATCAGTAGCCCCCATTTCTTTCCTATCGTGTCTATGACTCCATCAAGTGGACATAGACAAATCACATTACTTCGGTTCTTCATAGTTACTACGTTACTACGAACTTTGTATCTTAAATACTTTGAATTTCATAGTAATATATGGTAAAAGAGACGATCAAGTCAAACAATCGCTTCTATCTCTGTGAAGCATGCGGTTTTGGATACAATGACATGCAGACTGCTCAAAAGTGCGAGAGCTTTTGCAAAGAGCATAATAGCTGTTCTATGGAAATAACAAAAAATGCAGTATTGAAGTGACATGGCTACAATCGAACTTGATTCAAGCAACTGGCAGAAGATAATATCTGAGACAACTCCAGTCATAGTAGACTTTTGGGCTCCATGGTGTCCTTGGTGCATGCGGCTCTTGCCAGTCTTCGAGGAGGTCTCACGTCAATATGAGGGTAGAATGATTTTTGCAAAGGTAAACGTTGAGGAGCAACAAGAAATAGCACAGTTAAATGGCATAAGTGGAATTCCAGTCCTGAAACTTTTCTGTAATGGAAGGAACACAGGTGAGCTTGTTGGATACATGACAAAAGAAAAGCTTGTAAGTGAGCTTGATAGAATGCTTTCCACAGTTTCCGACTGTCTTGCTCAAAGCTCGGTACTGTCAAAGGAGACTGTCACAAAATGAGTTCGATGAGCTCAGTTGGAAATGTTCTGAAAAGACCTTATTTTTATCACATGATCATTTCTGACACTTAAAAGTCGATTCCACAAAAGATTTCTATATTTTATCTATATTATTAAAAATACACTTGAACAATTAAAGTATCATTTGTGAAAATCGATTATCACTTTATTAATCATAATGATGATCTCAACACATGAGTAAACCCGTTGTTCATGATTCAAAGAACGACTCCACATCAAGCCCACAAGATGCAAGTAGCATTTTTGACGAGATTGAAAAATCAATTAATCAATATCACCAGTCAGCAGCAAACCTACAACGCGAATGTACACAATACTATCGAAAGGTCTTCGAGAATGCAATGTCTATGCAACAGGAAATAGCATCCAAGTCGGGAATGAGCTCAGCGTTTGATGTGCTACAAAAGACATTAAGTAATTACCTAGATGCCACTGGTAAAATATACTCAGTACAAACCAAATCATTTATTACCAATATCGAGACAGCAAGGCAAAACCTAAAATCACTAAATGAGAATTCCAAAACACTCTCAGACCTTAATAGAGCCATCATGCAATCATGGTCATCATTTTATAGTCCCAAACAGGAATAAATTCAGCTATTTTGCAGAAAATTCAAAATTGGCGAGTCACGGATATTTAGTGCAGGCATTTTTATTTTTAGAAATAAAATTGAACTGTTTGAAGCAAATTTGTTTTCTTAAAATTTAGAAATCAAAAATGAATCGATTCAAGATCAAATACATTAAGATATTTCGTATAAAATGTACATGTCCCCTATAACTGAATATGTGCCTGCCATAAGTGCAATAATTTTTGCAGGAATGTTCAGTGCATCACTACTCCAGTTTTCTGCCTTTAGAAAAAACATGCGCATTCAAACCGAGCAGCAAATATACGCTAGAATAATGGATGTTCGTCTAAAACTTGAAAATACGTCATCCTTTACAAAAATGGCAGCACAAAGCCCTGATTTTGCAGAACGGTTTTCCTTGGTAGATAGTCCAGAAGAATACTATACCGTAGTTGCATTCTTTGACCTTTTTGAATACATGTTTCGGTTGACAAAAACAAAAATGATTGACCAAATTCTTTGGTTGCGATGGAAATCTCTGGCACAGCTTCTAATGACAATTCCCAAATTCCAGAAGGTATGGTTAAAGACAAGACAATCCCATACAAAAGAGTTCATTGAATTCATTGATTCTCTAACATGAGGAAAAACAACTTTACCATCTGTTTGGATAATTTAAGTCATGAAAAGCGTTAAGATTTTCTTTAATGGTTTTAGAAATATCTTATAACAAACAACACGTATTTTTAATCATGACAAAATCAATTAAAAAAATATTACCAACTAAGGCAGAGAACAATCAAAAAAATAGTTTAGAAGAATTGATAAAATCAATATTGAACGTTCATAGATTGATATGGTCAGTGAACATAATAAATAACAAGGGAAGACTAATTGAAAGTTCATCTCGCACCAGCGTAATGAATTCATTTACAAGTCAAAAAATGGAGATGTTTTTCATGGGTCACAGACTACAAGAATCAATGAGGGGGGAATTTAATGATGAGTTTGGTTCAGTACTTTACAGTTTTGTTCAAAGAGAAAAAATCGGTATATTGTCCTTTAAAGTTGCAGACCATGTCATACTTGTAATGTTTCATCCCAACGTGGAATCATCTGTGCTTGCTCGAAATATCTTTTCAATAATAGACAAGCAAGTAAAGGAAACATGCCTTTTCGTATAATTTCAATTTTTTTTATGCAATGGAATTCTTTTTCAAATATCAAAAAAGACTCATTCAACATGATGATTGTGAATTAGTTGATCGTAGAATCTGACCGATTTCATGTTAACAAATTCCAGCATACCATACCTTGACAGTTCCCTTCCAAAGCCACTTTTTTTTACTCCCCCAAATGGAATTCTAGGATCGGATACTAGGACGTTGTTTACCGAGACCATGCCACATTCTATCGTTGAAGACATCCTTTCAGCTTTGTCAAGGTCTTGTGTCCAAATGCTCGCACCAAGACCAAACGACGAGTCATTTGCAAGGTTTATGGCTGCATTATCATTCTCTACTACAGTTATGGCAGCAACAGGCCCAAAGGTTTCCTCGTGAGATATGCGCATTTTATTTGTAATATTTTTGAGGATTGTAGGCTTGTAGAAATAACCTTTGTTTCCAACACGAGTACCACCAGTAAGAACATCTGCACCATTGTTTACTGCATCGCTTACTTGCTCTTCGATCTTAGATAGCCCATTTGTGTTTACTAGCGGTCCTACATCTGTCTCCTCTGATAGAGGATTTCCAACTCTGAGGTCTTCGGTCTTTTGAACAAACTTCTCGATAAATTCATCTGAAACTTTGCTTGCCACAAAGAATCGCTTTGACGCAATACAGCTTTGACCGCAGTTGATAAACCGCCCCTTGACTGCACCAGACGATGCCTTTTCAATGTCTGCATCTTCGCAAACAATGAAGGGATCACTACCACCAAGTTCAAGAACACACTTTTTCAGTTGTGATGTTGCTCGTTGTGCTACCTTTGAGCCTACAGATGTACTTCCGGTAAATGTAACTGCATTAATGTCAGAATCTATCAAGTGTTCTGCAACACTCGAGTCTCCAATTAATGATTGAAAGACACAGTCTGGAAAACCTGCACTTTTAAAAGTATTTTCCATTTCCACACCACACCCCAAGGTTGCACTTGCAGGTTTCAAAACAATCGTGTTTCCCACAATTAGAGACGGCGCAGCAAATCGGAGAGCCTGCCAGTAAGGAAAATTCCATGGCATTATACTGCCAATTATACCAAGAGGTTCAAATTTTATTATGCTTTTTCTTGCGTCCGTATTAAGTGATTCATCATTTATGAAAATTTGCCCGTTATCACCATAAAATTCCATTGCCCACGCACATTTTTCTACCTCAGAGATTGCTTCCTTGATAGGTTTGCCCATTTCCATGGTAGCGGTTTTTGCAAGACTATTCTTATTTTTTCTCAGCAATGTAGCAAATTCATGAACTAGTTCTATCCGTTGATGAATATCTTTTTTCCAGTCCTTTAATGCATTGCTCGATTTTTTGACTCTCTCAATTACTTCTTCTTTTGACAAAATATTGTAATCTGCAAGAATTTCTTCAGTTGCAGGATTTATTGTACTGACTTTCATGTCAGCTTTTCATAAGTAAACTATTATAATCTCTCCTTGAATACTTCAGAAATTTTTTGAATGATCAAAGACGGGACTTTAATACTTTACATCTTAATCAAAGAGGGACTTGAATATTCAATGGGCATTGAGAAAACTAAAACTGAGACAGTGCTAGTCCTTCAAGGCGGAGGTTCTTTAGGTGCATATGAGTGCGGAGTATACAAGACATTATCTAAACACAACATAAAATTTGATATGATTGCAGGTACGTCCATAGGAGCCATCAATGCTTCAATCATTGCTGGTGCAAAATCAGATAATAGTTCTAAGGCTCTGGAAGATTTTTGGTTTCAGTTGGCAGAAACCTTCACTTCAATAATTCCAGACGACAGCATCAGAGCAGTTTCATCATCAATGCAGGCGGCCATATGGGGCAACGCCAATGCTTTTAGACCCATATGGTTCAGGCCAGATTGGTTTGGCTTTCTATACAATAGTCCTTACCTCTATGACATGTCACCATTGAAGAAGACGTTAAACCAATTTGTAGATTTTACTACGCTTAAGAATCCAAATAGGCCTAGACTTCTAGTAACTTCAACAGACATTAAGAATGCAAAACCAACCATATTTGACAGTAAGTATGATACCATAAGTGCTGAGCACGTGCTTGCCAGCGCGGGATATCCTTTTTACGGTATAGCCTGGACGGAATTAAACGGCAGGTTTCTCTGGGATGGCACTCTACTGAGTAACACTCCATTGCGAGAAGTAATACATGCATCCCCAAGAAACGACAAAAGGGTCTTTATCGTTAATTTATTTCCTAAAAATCACGATGAATTACCAAGGAATATGTCAGAAGCATGGCACAGGGCAAGGGATATCATGCATACCGATAAAACAGATCACAACATAAGAATGTCCAAGATTGTCTCAAGATATTTAGAACTTTTAAGAGAAATGCACGATATCATAACATCAGCTCAACTAGATGAAAACGGAAAAGGAAAGCTGGCAAAGATTGAGCAAGAGTATCACAAACTAGCTTGTGATCGTGGCGCAATTATTGAAGAGATAATACGTATAGAGCGACAAGAGGAAACGCACTTTCTCTTAGAAGATGCGGATTTCTCAATAGATACCATAAAAAATTTGATCCAAGCAGGAGAAAAAGATGCAGAACTAGCCCTAAAGAAAGGAACCTAGATTTAGCTGAGCGTTGTTTGGATGTATTTTAGATTTAAGGATTAATGATTCCTCTGCCAACAATCTTGCCTTCCTTTAACATCTGCAATCCCTCTGTGGCTTGATCAAGTCTAAATTTATTAGAAATTACAGGTTTTATTATTCCTCTTTTTGCAAGAGAAACCAATTCGACCAGATCATTCATTGACCCAGTGTATGATCCAATTATCTTGTATGCACGTGTAGGCATTGTAACTAGGTTGAGTTGTAACGCGCCTCCGAAAAGCCCCACAAGAACTAGCCGAGCCCTACGTCGAAGCAGCTGCATGTTAGTTTCTACAGTTTTAGTGGCATTAACAAAATCTATTACTGCATCGGCACCAAGTTTGTCAGTTAATTCTATCACTGCTTTTACCGAATCTTCTTTTTTAGAGTTTATAGTAAGATCTGCACCGTTTTGTTTTGCAATCCGTAATTTGTCATCATCTATATCCATTGCAATTATTCTTGCTCCACTCACCGCTTTTGCAAGCTGTATTGCCATCAAACCCAAGCCTCCAGCACCTACAATTACAACATTGTCATTAGGGTTTAGTTGCGTATTTTTTACCGCACCATATGCAGTAAGAGCTGAACATGACAAGGGAGCACTAGTATCAGTATCCATGTCGCCGATTTTTACCAGATATTTGTAACTTGGTACCAAGAGATAATCCGAATACCCACCATCGTTGTAGACACCAAGTGATCTCGGTTTATCACAAAGATTTTCCTCTCCAACTCTGCATGCTGGACACAATCCCTCTCCTATCCACGGAAAGACAAGGACCTTTTCATTTTTACTGAAGCCCTCAACTCCTTCTCCTATGTTATCTATGATTCCAGCAACCTCATGCCCTGGCGTCAGAGGATATTTGACTCCCCTGTCAGTTGCTTTCATCAATTGTCCTCCTGGACCCTCATAACCTCCTTCCCACAAATGTATATCACTATGACAAACACCAGAAGATTGAACTTTAATTAGAACTTGAGATCCCTTAGGTTGTGGAGTTTTAATTTTCTGTATTTCTAATGGTTCTTTTATTTTTACAATTCGTGCAGATTCCATGTTGCAATCAATTATTTTTATTGTTTAAGTTCCTTTGGTTAAAACCTCAAAAATTTTCTTGAATTGATTAATTTTTAGCCAAATTTGATCAAGATCTAATTTATCGTGATTTGATACACATTTACTTTGAGCAAAAAGTGTGAAATGTATTGCCGCTAGAATTTGATTTTATATTTCGATTATTCTGTCCTTTAACTTTGTACTTGATTTTTTCAATTTTTACTTTAACCCTTTGGGCTAATGAATAAACGTTATTGTGTCCATAATACACCATGAATCAGAAATTGAAATACTCGGGGCTGCTGGTAATCCTTCTAGTATTTGTGGCAGTTTCAGTCTTAGCCAACTCCTTGCATGAAGCAAGTGCTGCCAAAATAAGCGAAGATTACGCACACAATCACATTACAGCCCTGTACAAGGGAACTGACAAACAAGTTTGCGGCATTCATTTGTGTGCACCTGGAGAAAATCCAAGAAATCCATAAAAGATTTTTTGGTAATTCTCATTCCATATTTTTTTTAAATCAAGTTACGTGATACATACAAGATATTTTTCTTGTTGTAGAAATTGATGTGCTGTTATCTGTTCAAATTTCGTATTCGTTTTTCTTTGATTAATTTAAAGGCAGTAATACCATTGAAAGCAAAAATTATTGCCAATCCTACATACGAAAGAAAATTGCTGTATTGTATCAAGGCTGCTGAGACACCAACTCCGAAGATGCTAGGTAAAAACGAAATTAGGTACAACCACCATCCACAACAACCAAGCGGAACCAAGGAGAAGAATGAAAAAAACGATGTCAGTGCAGTGCTACCTGTATTACTTCCAACAGTTCTCCTATTTGGCAATCGACATCCTAACTTCTTTCCATAGCTTGTAAGGTAAAGCTGCGATCCTACTCCCATTCCAATTCCTATGACAATTGGCCAGTTTAGATTAAACGCTGCTTGAATAGAAGAAATTGGTGGTAATGCAGGAGTTGTGATCACAACCACCATAAAATACGCAATAACCGAAATAGCTCCTCCTATGATGCCTGTAGTGATTGGTTTCAAGTATCTCAACCCGAATAAATCTCGGTCTTGGGATGAAATGCTACCCACTCAAACCAGAAACCTGGATTTATTACAACGCGTTCTAGATTCTTTCCCTGAAGTGGTCCTGCTATTGCTTTCCCTTCGAAATTCCACTGACTATTGGTCTGCTTGTCGGTTATTACTCCATTTGAGTACGTAAAGTCTAAAACCCTGTCATCTACCTGTCTATCAAATGCTCTTGCCATTTCAGGATAGAGGGAAACAAGCACTATATTCTTGGATGCCAGCACATCATTGACTAATTTCTTGGATTCCAAGTCGTTTAGCTTGTAGGCCCGATAGTTCCCGTCAACGTATAGGCCAAAGATTATTTCTTTTGGATGAAGTCTATCATCCTTGTTTTCTACAGGAAAAATGATCTGCGGATCCGTGTAATAGTTACCATAAGGATCGGTTCCATATGGCCTTTGGAAGCCTGTATCCTTTGACAGAACAAGGGTTTCAGGATACAATGCTTTCCAGTCACTCCATTTTGCTATGTCAAAAGGTAACTTTTCAAGCTCATAACCTGCAAGATTTCCAGATATCCCCCTTCCAAGTGCCTGACTCCAAAGAGAGTCCGTATATCTGTCATACATGACTAGGTTACTGTTATACAATTTTCCCGAGGTTCCAAATTCTACCTCTGAATCATTTATTTTTCTTAGAAAAACTTCGCTTGTAAAGCACAATGGGCAGTAGGTTACCGAGACCGGCGTGTCACCAAGCTTGTCATTTACGATCTCATGCCAAACCAGAATTGATAGCGGATATGCCTTTGTTACATTGTTTAATCGCAATCCGATTACAACATCATTATTGGCAAGAAAGTCTGCATCCTTTGCCGTAACAAATTTTGGATTATCAATTGATGGAATTCCATCTTTTGGTGGTCCACCACCTACTATTTTATCCTCTGGAACAACATCGTTTGTACTTGCTTTGGTTGCTATTGCTTTTGCCTGCGTGTTCTGAGTTGGAGTTTGAAAATTTTCGCCCAGATGATTATTTGCAAAAATTAAAATTCCTACAATTGTAATTATAGATACTCCAGTTATAACATAAATGGTCTTCATCATTTGATACAGAACTGTTGGAAAAATATTAAAGACTTGTTCCAAATTACACCATAATCATCGTCACAGGAAATTTCTCTCATTATAAACATAAAATATTTCTTGAATGCTTTGATTTAAAATTGAACGTTTCTACGATTTTATTATATTTTACACGTTTTGCATCCAGAGATAATTCACAGTATAATGTAATTTTTGGTTAGAATTGTTCTTTTTGTAAATTAAAAAAGTTTGAAGGGTTGTACGGATCATTTAATAATCATTTTTTGTTTCATTTTTACATGTTATTTCAGGCAAGCGTTACCGATTCCAAATTTCAATTACAGCAATTCAAGAATACAAGAACGCAAACTTTGCAGCTTGTAGAACCGCTTGAGAAAGAAGACTATGTAGTACAGACTGCATTTTTCACGAGTCCGCCAAAGTGGCATCTTGGACATGTAACCTGGTTCTACGAAGTAGTTCTCAGCAAGCTGGAGAGTAATTATGAGTTTTTTTCGCCCGAGTTCTCGAAGATTTTTAACTCGTATTACAGGGCGTTTGGAGAACCTCATGATAAGGCAAAAAGGGGCATATTATCAAGGCCAACCGTAGAAGAAACCCTTAGTTATTTTCATACTATCAACAAACGCGTAGAAAAATTTTTTGCGACCCGAAATTCCATGGAAGAAAAGGAGATCTATCTTTTCAAGACTGCCTTTAATCACGAATGCCAGCACCAAGAGCTTCTCGTATATGATCTTCAACATCTACTAGCTGGAAGATACAAACCTGTAAAGAATAATTTTCCACCAGTGCCATCACCTGTAGAAAAAAAGCAGATCAATATTGACGGTGGTTTGTACGATATGGGATATTCGGGAATAGATTTTTGCTATGACATAGAACTACCCGAACACAAAGTCTATCTCAATTCTTACGCCATGGATGTATTCCCTGTAACAAACAGCGAGTTCCTAAAATTCATTGAGGACGGAGGGTATGGTGATTATAGATTTTGGTTATCAGATGGATGGGAAGCTGTGAAAAAGAACAATTGGGAAGCTCCCATGTATTGGCAAAAAGAAGATGACAAATGGATAAAAGATGACTTTAGAGGAAAGACCAAGATAAATCCAAATGAGCCTGTGTGCAACGTTAGTTTTTACGAAGCAGATGCATACTGCAAGTGGGCAAACAAAAGACTTCCAACAGAGGCAGAATGGGAAAAGGCCGCATGCTGGAACGAAGAAAAAAAAGTAAAGACAGTTTATCCATGGGGCAATGAACCACCAACCGAAAACCATGCAAATCTTTTAGAATCATACCTTTGGTCTCCTACCGAGATTGGCTCATACCCTTTGGGCAAAAGCCGCTACGGATGCCATCAGATGATGGGTGATGTTTGGGAATGGACTTCATCTGAATTTGTAGGCTATCCTGGGTTCAAGTCCAATTTTTCAGAATACAATGACAAGTGGTTTACAAATCAAAAAGTGCTAAGGGGCTCGTCTTTTGCAACTCCTGCATATTCCATTCGAAATAGCTACAGGAATTTTTTCAGGCTGGATGAGAGATGGATGTTTGCAGGATTCAGATGTGTGGAGGACTTGTAGAAATGTTGTCAGACACAAGACAAATACTCCTACACCAGGACAGAAAGTACGTCAAGATACAGAAAAGCAGAAATTTTTGCTATCTCAAGCCTGTAAACAAAATAAACCATACATTTGCAAAAGAAATTCACGGTGGGTTAGATAGAGAGAAAAAGTTTATTCACCCAAAATTTTTCTACGATCAGAAAGGCTCGCAGCTATTTGAAGAAATATGTGAGCTTCCTGAATACTATCTGACAAGAAAGGAAATAGAAATTCTTAAATCAATAAAATCCAGTTTACCATCATATCTGACAGACAAGTATTCTCTAGTAGAGCTTGGAAGTGGTTCTGCAGTAAAAACAAGAAAGATAATTGAGATACTAACGAAACATCAGAAGTTTGTAGATTATTATCCAATCGACATATCCGAGATACTTGAGGAAGGATCAAATGAACTCCTAAATCATCATTCCAATTTGCAAATAACAGGAATTATAGATGAATATGAGCATGGTTTGGAAATAGTAAGCACCATTTGCAAAACCAAAAAACTCATAGCTTTCCTTGGTTCAAGCCTAGGAAATTTTAACATGCAACAAAGCAAGGAATTTCTAAAAAGAATTTACAATACTATGGACAAAGATGACTTGTTTCTCACAGGTCTGGACTTGGTAAAGGATAAAAAAATTCTAGATAGAGCCTACAATGATTCAAAAGGAATAACTGCAAGGTTCAATCTGAATCTCTTGTCCAGAATAAACTCAGAGCTGCATGGAAATTTTGAGCAAACCAAGTTTGAGCATGTTGCTTTCTTCAACGAGGACAATGGGAGAATAGAGATGCATCTGCGTTCAAAGGAAAGACAGACTGTTCACATACCAGACATAAACCTGATCTTGGCCTTAGATGAAGGAGAATTAATTCATACAGAGTATTCCTACAAGTATACTCTGCAACAAATACATAAGATGGCAGAAGAAGCAGGATTTAGACCACTACAAATTTGGCAAGACAAGGATAATTTTTTTGCCTTGGCTTTGTTATCTCCAAATGTATAAAACATACGGAAGGCTTGCCATTTATTACACAACCATACTCAAAAAATAGATAATTATTATAACAAAACCCGTAAGAACATATTGACTTTTTTATTATAAACAAATTCGTCTAGTTCTCGTTTTATAGAATTGATAATTTCATCATATGATTCTCCATATAGATCCTTTAACACCGCCTTTAGATATTCTGGTTTTTCAAAACAATCAGGTATGTAACAATGATATTTTTTGCACAAACTATCTGTCACTTTTTCATATACGGGTTTTCCTATATCAAGAAGTGTTTTCTCAATAACAAGACTTACTAATGCTTTCAAAGAATCTTTAGAATTCAACATGCCCAAAAATTCTCATGATAATTTTTCTATATCAGGAAGTACAGTTTGCAATACATCGTCGTTGATTTTTTCTTTCAAGTTTCTAAGCCTTGTAACATCTCGCTTTGAAAACAAATCAAGTATCCAATCAACTGCTACTCTTATTTTTTTCTGTGACGACGGAAGATGGGTCAAATAGTATTGTCTCCATATGAACCAAGCAAGCAGTCCACTAACCTTATGACCCATTAAAATTGCAACACCTGTTCTTTTTCCTATGGTAGCCATGGTTCCTTTGCTTTTGTAACTGAAAACATTTTTTGTCTTGGTTCCCTTGATTGAAGAAACAAGATTTTCGAATACAATTTTTGCTTCCCGTATGGCATGTTGTGCGGTTGGAGGATATGGTTTTCCAGAAACAGTATCTATTATAGATGCACAGTCACCGAGGGCAAAAACATTAGGATGGTTTTTGACGCGGAGATATTCGTCTACTGTTACTCGTCCAATTTTATCATGTTCACAATCCAAATTCGATACGACGGGATCTATTGCAACACCGCCAGCCCATATCAAGGTGTTACATGGCATGTTCGTTTTGTTGTCAAGCAAAACAAAGTCTTTTCCCACATCTACTACCTTGGTACTTGTTAGAATCTCGATTCCAGCCTTATTTAGAAAATTAGCTGCGTAGTCACCAAGCTCTTCACCTACTTCGGGAAGTATTCTCGGTCCAGAACTAACCAAGATTATTCTTATCTTCTTTGGGTCTATACTTCGATAGAAATTTTCTGCAGATTCCCGAATGAAATCGTTTATTTCTCCTACGGTTTCAACACCAGAAAACCCACCACCTACCACTACAAATGTTAATAATTTTTCTTTTAGAGTCACATCATCTTCTTGATCAGCGCTCTCAAGCATGGCAATAACATGATTTCTGATTGTCATCGCGTCTGCTAACGTTTTGATTGTAAGAGCATATTTTTCCAAATTCTTATTTCCAAAATAATTAGTCTTGCTTCCAAGTGCCAACACCAAATAATCATACTTGAGCTCCCTTTTTTTCATATCAAATAATCTCGATATTATGACACTCTTATTTTTCAGATCTACTGAATCAACTTTGGCCTCGTAGAATTTTGCACGTCTACAAAAAGTTCGAACGGGAGTTGTAATGTGTCGTGACTCTATCATCCCGGAGGAAACTTCGGGCAACATTGGCGTAAATAAAAAGAAATTGTCTTCGCTTACCAGACTTATGTTTATGTTTACATCATCTTCAAAAATGTCTTGAACTTTTTTGAGAACTTCGACGCCACCAAAGCCTCCACCAAGTATTAAAATGTGTTTTAGTGAAGGAGAGGGGGACTCGTGTACATATCTTCTGTGGTGTTCATATGTCTTTATTTTTGAAAATTCAATGTCACATATATGGCATCTGTAATGTGTGCCAAACTTTCTTGTAAGAAGAGTGGAGACAACCCCTAGTGTTACACCCCAAATCAGATGTTTGAATATACCATCTGTAAAAGTCTGAAGATAATTTTGTTTTATTACGTTGGATGCCTCAAGTACGGACATATTTGGATCTAATTCTGTTAGTACCGGTATCATGTTAGGTGCCAACAATAACTGATATACCGGTATGAAGACAATTGCAAATGCCACAATTCCTGCTAGCAGTCCGAAAATTATTCCGTTTGAGATTTTTGATATGTTTAATATTTTTCCTTTGTAAAGAATTATGCCTGTAACTATACCAATTATGGTAGCAACAATAATGTGTAATGCAATTCCAGCACCTATCGAATGAGAACCTATTATATGTGCAAAAACAAGCCAGGAAATATAGTATTGAGTTCCAACAGTAGCGTCAAGCAGGATGTTTGGTACAAACATAGTAAACCCGCCCAAAATCGAACCCAAGGTTATGAAAAAGATTTCCTTTTTCAGGGAGAAATTTACCCTTGGTTGAACAGTCATTTCTTATACCTATAGTTTATCATCAGGATTTGATTGCAAACAAGATTTATCATGATTAAAATGAAATGATTAAAGTTTGATATTATGGATATCTTTTAATCATTAAAAATTAAATTGAATGGTTCATGTAAATTCGTAAATATCACGTGTCAACAGAATAATATCATGACAGAGAAATTTGCAGTAATAGCTCTTACTGATCCCTCGGATCATGCAAGGATATTTCACGCATTTCTGTATCTTTTTGATCTAAAAGACAGCGGTTTTCATTCTGAACTATTTCTTGATGGTGCTGCGGTAAAGATAATAGACGAAATGGAAAAGAATCCTTCCGACATAATTAGGCCCTTGTACGACAGGGCAGTAAAAGAGAGCCTCATCCGAGAAGCTTGTGGGTTTTGTGCAAATGCCTTTAAGGTTAGAGACAAGATTTTAAGATCTAGTATTAAACTAAGCCAAGAAAATCAACATATCGGCATAGGACAACTAGTAAAGGAAGGTTATCGGATTTTAACAGTATGAATCTTGAAAATTTGGAATAGAATTTATCATGGTTTGATAGATTGCAATCCTTAAACAGCTTACGATACTTTGTCGAGGAATCTGATGGCATCCATTGCTGCTTGTGCACCAGAACCTGCAGCTGTTATTGCTTGTCTGTATTCAAAGTCAAATACGTCTCCTGCCACAAAAACTCCTTCTACACTAGTCTGGCTTTTGTTTATTCTTTCAATGAAACCTTGTGGGTTGATCTTGACTTTCCCTCTAAAAATTTCTGTATTGGGTTTGTGACCTATTGCAACAAATACCGCATCGCAAAGAATTTCTGTAATTTTACCATCTTTAACATTTTCAATTCTAATGCCGGTAACTTTTTGTTGGCCAAGAATTTCTTTTACAACATGCCACCAAATAAATTCAATTTTTGGCTCAGAGAAAGCTCGTTGTTGCATTATGTGACTTGCTCTTAGCTCATCCCTTCTGTTAATTATGGCAACTTTGTTTACTATTTTTGCCAAAAATAATGCATCCTCTATTGCAACATCACCTCCACCTATCAGGCAGACATTCTTTCCTCTAAAGAAGAAACCATCACAAGTGGCACATGCAGAAATCCCTTTACCTTTTAGTCTTTCTTCAGATTCCAATCCAAGCCAAATAGCAGAGGCTCCTGTTGCTATTATTACGGTGTCAGCCTTTAGTTCCATATCCGTAGTTTTGATAAGAAAAGGTCTTGCTGTGAAATCAACATCAGTAACACTACTATCAATGAATTTTGCACCAACCTTTGACGCCTGCTCTCTCATCTTTGTCATCAGATCTGGTCCCATTATTCCACCTGGAAATCCCGGAAAATTTTCAACATCAGTGGTGAATATCAACTGTCCACCTGGCTGGTCTCCAGAGATCAAAGTAGTTTCTATGCCAGCTCTTACTAGATAGATTGACGCTGTCAAACCAGCAGGGCCAGACCCAATGACTACTGCATTTGCCATTTCTTTTTTACAAAAGTCGATCCTCACAAGACTATACAAAGTTTTTTAACGAAAAAGTATCTATACAAAAACATGTACGAATGTGAAGAATGCGAGGAAAAATCCGATTATTCCAAGTATAATGAACCAATAATAGTAGAATCAAAAACTGGAAAAAAAATGTTAATTCATCCTGAATGTTGTTCCACAGAAAATTTGATTAAAGTACTCGGAGAGATAGCGGAATCCGAGAGATTGTTTTATGATGATGTATTAAGCCTTGTAAGAAATTGTGATTTTACAAAATTGCAAGAGTTTGAACAAAAGTACGGCACCTATGATGAAATTAGAAGTGGAATCTCCATTGACAGGTTCAAAGGGATACTTGCCATTGTGACAGAACTTAAGAGTCGACATTTAAAATAATAAGACAAGTGCTAGCATCATCAAGTTAAAATTTAATAATAAAAATAAAAACAATCTTGAACAGTTAAATTTTTTCTACAGTTTTGAAGTGTCTTTTTAGATTTCTTATCAAGCAAATATGAATTAGATTTAAGGATTGTGATAATTATCAATTATTATAATTAAAAAATGAAATGTGATTTTTGCAATAATTTGGACAAAGCCTTATCTATTAATTTTATCTTGGAATCATAGGGTTTGGCCGGTACTAAATGGAAGAAAATTTAAACAAATCAAAAACTGTTTCTTTTCGTGTTCCTGAAAATACAATTAAAGAAGTAGAAATGGAGGCAAAAACAAAATTAATTTCTACTAACACGCTGATAAACCAAATTCTTCTTGATTATGTATCATGGCATCGATATCAAAAAAGAATGAGAACATTTCCTGTATCTGAAGAAGTTTTAATCTATTTTATTGAATGCCTCAACGAATCACAAAGAAAAGAAGCAATAGAAATTTCATTCAATAGCCTTAGAGATTGGTCACTTGTATCAAAGAAAAAATTTGACCTACATTCTTGCTTGGAAGCACTTGAAGATTACTGTAGATTAGCAGGGATCTCAGTTGAGGACAGCATATTGTCAGGAAACCATTCTTTTGTTATACGCCACAATCTAAGTAGAAATGTTTCCTTACTCATATCTGAGCTTATTAAGAAAATTTTTTGGGAGCTTAAGAAGGTGAACTTGGAAACTCAGTTAACAAAAACTACCGTAATATCAAAACCGCTTTCTAGGATAGATTAGGCTCTTTTCTAGAAACAATCTGTTTTGAGTTGTCCTTGTCTTCTAAATCTGGTTTGTCTTGGACTAATTCAGTTTTTTTGTAAATATCTAGATATCTCTCAGCATCTTGCGTAATCTGTACGAGAGTTTTATTATTAGTCCTTAGATTGGTTTTCATATATTTTAGAAATTCAATATAAAATGAATCTAGGTGTTGGATACTTTGGATCCATGCTTCTGTTAACATATTAGATTGTTTTATGGCCATATTGTAATTCCACCACGATGGGAAGTATTTTGCATATTTTTTTTGCAGATCTATATTCTGTTGAATCAGATCAAGCATACCGTAGAGGAACTCAGTATTGACGTCTAGACATGCAGTTGAAAAGCGTTTAGAAAAGTTCTCGCATTCCTGTATTCTTTGGACATAGTTTTCCTTCAGTTTATCAAAAAATTTTTCCTTACTTGAAACAATTTCAATAGTCTGTGCCATTATAATAAAATACATAATTTATTACATAAGTGTGTTGCAACAACTGCATGAATTTTATTGCAACTCTTTGCAAGGCTTTTTGTACTATCTCTATTAGATAGAGACAATGTTAGTCGAAACGAGTGATTTTTTGCCACAGATAAGAACTTTCTTAGAAGATGGAGTTGATTATATCGGAATAATCAACAAATGTGGAAGACTGGAAGATTTTGCATCCAAAGAGGACATTAAACTTTCAGCAGAAAAACGAGAGATGTTTTGCATGGGATTAAGACTTCTGGGTTCTATGCAAGAAGATTATGATGATGAATTCGGACCTGTTAATTACAGTATGACTGAAAGGGAAAACTCAAAAATTTTATCAATACCTGCTTTTTCTCATACGATTCTAGCTATAATAAACAAGGATCTGGATCACACACAAGTAATAAACAAAATAAGAAGCATGATAGGTCCTAACATCTTAGCAAAATATAGAAAGGAGAAATTATCTTGAATATTTACGATACAAAGCAGATAAGTTGTTACAAATGTGGTAGATGTATAGGGGAAATTGATTATGACGCGATAATCATTAATCCAAAATGCGGACTTTGTGCTAATCCATTACCCGAAAATGATGATAAATTAACATATTTGAAAAATAAATTTGAAAATGTAAACGAAAATGTAATTGTTGTAGAAAATTAATTATGTTGTGGTGAAGAAAATTATCTACAAAGACTAGTCAAAAACTATGTGATGAAACTGTTCTTGTATTACAGGGTGGAGGATCCTTAGGAGCATATGAGTGTGGGGTATATCAGACATTAGAAAAACTTGGAATAAAATGTAATGTAATTGCTGGAACTTCGATTGGAGGTGTTAATGCAGCAATAATAGCTGCAAGTAAAAATGATGAACCTGCAAAGGATCTGGAAAACTTTTGGCTAACTTTGGCCGAAACTGTCACTCCATATTTTTTACCTGATAAGACTAGACAATTTTCATCATCAATGTATTCGGCAATCTGGGGTAACCCCAACGCCTTTGTGCCTTTATGGTTTAGACCAACCTTTAATCTTGTATACAACTCTCCTTATCTTTATGAGATCACGCCGTTAAAGGAGACGTTAAAAGAATATGTTGATTTTGAGAAGCTAAAGGAAGTTGGTAGACCAAGACTCATCATCACTTCAACGGACATACAGAATGGAAAACCATCTGTATTTGATAGCAAACACGATGACATTCAGGCAGAACATGTACTTGCAAGTGCAGGTTATCCTTTCTATGGCATCGCATGGACACACCTACGTGGCAAATATCTCTGGGATGGTACATTACTAAGTAACACTCCATTACGTGAGGTAATAGATGCCTCGCCAAGTTGCGACAAAAAAGTAATCATAGTCAACCTTTTTCCACACATACAAGAAGATCTTCCCAAAAATATGTCTGAAGCATGGCACAGAGCCAGAGACATTATGCATACTGATAAAACTGATCACACCGTTAGAATGTCAAGAATCATTTCAAGATACTTGGACATCATAAAAAAAATGCATGATATTTTAGGATCTACTACACTTGATGAAAAAGCAAGAAAAAAGTTCGAAGAAATAGAACCAGAGTACCATAAGCTTGCCTGTGAGCGTGGTGCGATAATTAAACAAATAATACGTGTAGAACGGCAAGAAGATTCGCCTTTTCTTTTTGAGGATGCTGATTTTTCAATTGATACAATAAAACAACTAATACGAGATGGAATAAAAGATACCCAAAAGGTCTTTGCAAAGATTCAAGGGAAAGATTGGCAATAGAACAGTGTCAAGAAAAGGGAATGCGAAACTTATAATAAAAATATATGTAATAAATAAAAAAATAGCAACTTTACTTTTTGGGTTCTGGTATTACTGCCTTGTCATGAGGACCACAGAGATGATCTCCACATACAAGATTAGGATCGTATAAGGCAGTTGAATGTCTGTTTGCACCTTGACCCTTTTGCAATGCAGCAGCTTCACCAAAGTTTGAAACTAATGCTATTGCAATTATCAGTATTGCAACCAATCCAACATATCTTAGTTTTTGATTCATGATTATCATACCACTTGAATCATTATACGGATTTAGTCAAATAATTAAAGAAAATTTTGAACAGTTAAGCTGGTTAATACGCGTGTGATGACATTAGACTCTTTCTAACTATGAACTGTGTCAACGCTTCCTTTGAATATTCAATTCCGTGTTCTTCCGAAGAATGTTTTCCAAACTTCTTTATTATTTCCTGTACATCATCCCCCTCGCTAACAAAATCACATTCAAATCCGTAATCTCTGCAACTAAATCTGACCATTGAATGATCTTATGTTGTCTTTTCTTTTATAGTTGATAGAAGATTATCAGATTTGATTTTTAAAGTTGTTTTAAAACGTAACAGCATGCGAGTTAAAGGTAGTCTTTTACCTATCTGATTCATAGGATTCACTTCATCATCACGCTACCAAAATGTGGTGCTTGTAAGAAAACAACTTCGGAGATTGACGGTAGACCAGCATGTGTCATATCTATATCCGGGTGAACTATCAAACATGCCTATGCCAAGTCATAAAATTCTCACTTTGTCGATGCTTTTTACATGTTACAGTTGCTCATGATTCTGTCTGTTCTTTGCCTTTTCCACAGACATAACAAAACTGACGGTCGCCCAATTTTTCCCATATGTGTTTGTGTGTAAAGTCTTGAATTTGATCCATAATGACCATGATCTTAGTATTGATTTTGATAGAGATTCAAGACTCTGCCCAATTCGTACCGCACTTTGTGCATTTTCCCCTCATTCCATTATATCTCGGTTCCCAATACAATTCAATCTCTGAATTACAAACAGGGCATTCTGTCTTCTCATGATCATTTACGTTCTCATGTACAATACAGTTGCAGCTGGAAGAATAGATTTGTATCTTCAAGTTATTTCCTCAATATTTTTCCAAGTTTGTAGATGTCATATTTATCGTACAACATTCTAATATGCATTGGATTTATGTTCCTGTACATGTGCATCAATTTTTTCTTTTGATTCGAAAACGGTGTTACAAATTCTGCATCGAAATCTTGCTACATATTCGTTCTTTTCAAATGTCTTCATAAAACAAGTTACTACAACAAAGCAGATAAGTGCATCTTACAAGTGTTCAATTTTAGTTTGAACAATTACAAGTAATGCCTTTGTATTTTTAAGAAGTATAATTTGCATGAATCAGAGTGAAAATGAAAAGCTCTGGGTATGCTATAGATGTAATTTAGTATTCAGAGACGAATTCTATGCTAATCTACATAAGGACATTTCAAATCACAGATCACGAAAATTAGAGTAAATGAAAAATATGAAGATGGAGTGGTTCTGTTAAGGCCTATTACAATTCTGAGTTTATGTCAATATTTGAAATTCGCTTGTAATTGATTAACGAAAGTTATACAAATGAAATTGAAAATTATAATTGAAACACAGTTATTTCTTAATTATCTTCTTGAATTTACCAAACATTCCACTTGACTTGTAATTTTCATCAAAATTATTAAGACATGATTGGCTGCAAAAATTCTTTGAAACTAGAGCATATTTTTTTGAAACTATGTGTGCGGTACAAACATAAGAATTGCATTCAATACATTTTTGCCTATGTGATGAACAAACAACTGTCTGGCATCCTTTACATGAAACAGTACTACAATTTCCACATAACATGGCTCTACAGATTCCACAGTTCGTTTTCGGTTCATGTTCGGAACAAAAACTAGTCATGCAATCAATGCAAATTTTGGCTGATTTTTCACACAAGATTTTCTCACATGTTTTACATGCTCGACTGTGCTTGTCACAGCATGTGGCATGACATTCTGAACATAGAGCGATTGTGTGATTCTTACAAAGACTACACTTTATCATTTCATCATATAATGATGAACCATCATAGCCGAAGTAGACCCTGCGATATGATTTCTCACCTACTCTAAATGTCACATCCCAAGTTGGGACATATATCAGGTGTTTACCTAATATTCTTACATCGTCTGGACGAGGCCTTTTGATGATTTGTTTTCTTTCATTCTTTGCTGTTGTATAACTTGCTCGTATTTCATTTCGTGCTGCAATTTGATCTTGTAAGTGCTGTACAATTCCTCTTTCATTTATCCCTGGTTCAAATTTTTTGATGGTAAATCCCTTTTCTTGAATACTGTAATGGATCTCTGCATTTGTATAGTATTTTTCAATGTGTCTACAAATAGGATCATTTTCTGCAACAACCTTACCATGCTGTGCGTCAACTACTACAATACCATTATCAGTTATGTCATCTAATGTTTCTCCTGTTCCAGGATGAGAAACTGAAATGTGAAGATTATAATTAATTACCAAATATGGTCCTAATTTTAATTCTGCATGGTGAGTAGTTCCAAGTATATCACGATTAACAATATACTCTGGAGATTCATTATGATAATTTACAGGAATCATTTTATCACATTCTACTGTTTTTCCTATTCCAACCGATTTTTGAGCCTTGATGTTATCACCTATAGTTGGTCTTTTACTTGCTGTAAGTCCTAATCTTGACTTGAAGTAATCTTCTATTTCCCAGTTTTTCTGCGAATATGCTAAATTTTTTAATTTTTCAATCTCATCATAATCAAGTAAAATTATATTCAAACCCTTTTTTTCACGTACATGTTCTGCTCTTGAAGGAAGTGTATCTGCAATAGAACCTGAGGAAGCAAAAATTCCATGTTTTAGGTTTTCAAATTCAAGCATTTCCACAAGATGAGAAAATTGTTCAGAGCCAGGTGTCTGACCATGCCAGTCTTTACAAGAAACTCCAATCAAGGTATCTGAAGCAGGGTCTTGAGCCAAAACATCCAAGTCTCCCATCATTTTTCCTTGATACATTACGTTATGCGGTTGTTCTTTTATCACAAATCCTGCACTGTGCAAAATTAAAGCGATCTGGCCTTCAAATGACTCTCCAGGCTTTGACATGGTATATCATAAAGAGTGGACAAGAAAAATCTTCTGATGTTAATTTGACTTATTTTAAAAATCCATTGGCATAATCTTGAACTGTCACAGTTACCAGAGAAAAAATAAATGACATACATATCACGAAGGTTCCTGGAATTAGACTGATCTTGAATCTATAATGATTAAATTCATTTTTTATCGAAAAGGAACGTTTGTACCCCCATAATAAAAAATATTGAACTATTGGAATTCCAGAATAAATTATAATATAACTCATTGTGGTCCAGAATTGGAAATTTTGTTTATTGGTAATAACTACAGGATATTGATCAGCAAGTATTCCTATAATTCCTACTCGAAATAGTACAAAGTCTGTGGCAATTAATGCTCCTATGCTTATGAAAACAAGACTAGATTTGACTTTACTATTTTTAATCTTCAAAAAAAATTCTTTGTTATTAACAATTATCATTGCATCGTAATAAAATTCTATAACAGTCAGAGGAACAAGAATGACATAGTATCCTTGATATTCCCAGAGGATTGCTCTAAAATTATCTACAGATGGAATATTCTTGAGTGCATCCATAATGAACAATATTATTTCCCAAAGAATGAACAGATTTGTAAAATAACTTTCGATAAATGACTTCCATTTCATTTCCTTCTCCGCTGCCTATTACCAACTAATTAAATCCTGTGTCAAAACTCTGCATGAAAAATACATTATAGAAGTGGGTCTTCAGAGATAGGTACTATATTCTACTAGTTCTGTTCTCATTTCCAGTAATAATCAACTGTAAAGGGATTCTCTTTGTACCAATCCACAATTGATTTAGTTTCAGGATCGTATTGGCACAAACAGAAACTGCGATAATTACCTACACTCAAAATATTATATGCCGTAGTAGACAATTTCTTTATTTCAACAGGAATCTCCTTTGTAGATACTAGAAATCCAAAATTTGCATCAAACAAATCTATGTATTTTTTTGTTTGATAAATGTGGTCTAGCTTAATTTCCTCATCTTTGATTTCTATTATAATGAACTTGCTGGAATACTGTTCTGATATGAAGCCAGTTATGTCAGGTTTTGCCTCCTTCAAGAAAGAGAATATTATGTCTCGATTTCTAATTTTTTCCTTTAATCTATTACTTGGTTGACCAGTAGCAGTTATTTCAAGGTATGATTCTTTTTTCTCTTTTAGTAATTTTTCAAAAACCTGTCTTATGGGCTCATAGTAGTCTTTTTCAGCCATAGATAATCTCACAGATGGTACTTAATTTGATTTTATTATTTTGAAATATTCTTATGATGATAAATCAGACAAACATTATGATAATAAGACTGGTTTTCCATTTCCTCCTATGTTTTAGATAGATCACCGCTTTACTATTTCCTTCTAATCTTCTCAGTAGGATATTTTTGCATACATCCAGATTTTATTATTCTCTGGTTTCTTTGGTGATCGAACAAAACCTAATTGTTCGTATAATGAAGTCTTTCCCACACTGGTTTGAAGAACTATGTAGCGACATGCTACTTTTTCGCCAATTTCTTGAGCCAAACCTAGACAGAATTTACAAATTTCTTTGGCTATTCCTTTTCCCCTGCGATTTTTATCAACTCCTAATTGCCCTAGTAACATAGCTGGATATCGTATCGGTGTTGCTTTTGAGACTTTTTCACTTCTATCAAGTAATTCAACACTTATAGCGAACATGGAAACAGTGAAGTATGCTACAAATTCACTTTCGTGATTGACTACTCTAACTGTACACAATTTATTTGGATGATAAGATAATGCCTTGCTCTTAGCAAATTCATCCACTCCCAATGGATCAGTTCCATCTTTTTCAGTGAAATCTAGTTTAGAAAGATCATATTTGCTACTTAAGATATCATAACATATTTCCATGGAACTAGTCTATGGAATAAACTGTAGATAAAATATCTATGCGTTACAGTGCTTTTTGTAATACTTGCGTGCTTCTTCCAGAAACAGCTTACGCTCTGGAGTTAGCTCCTGAGAATCATACTCTAGAAAGGCTTCTGCTTCCTTTCCTTGTAATTTTAAAATCTCTTCTGTCATGTTCAATCAATATTTAGAAAATGAAGCATAAAATTGTGATGTATTGATATCAAAATTAAGGCTGATCTGTATATCATTATCTGATATCAAATCCAACGTATAGGGGCGTGACAATATGGACATGGATTTTGATTCCTCATTATCTCCGCTTTACAGTGTGGACACAAGTATCGAGTTTGTTTTGTAGCCTCATCAATGATCTTGATGACTGCTGCAGCTCCAATCACTAGGAGTATGAACCCAATCAAGGCATCAAAATCGTCACCCATGAGATTTCTTTTCCGCACTCTTTTTCAAATCAGAGAGAAATATCCCAATAATCTCTATTACTATCTCATTTCGAGATTTGTATTTACCCTTTGATTGTCTTACAATCTCATCCAATGCAATTACGTAATGCTCTGGGAGCCTCAACAAAACTGGCTTTTCCTTTGGTTCTGGTACTGACATACTATGATATCAAAAGGTGATATCATTATTTAAAATAATAACATAGTAATCATTCACAGTTTGAATTACACCAGATCAAAAAATTTTTTTTGGATCATAAAAATCCTCAATTTTTTTCATGGCCTGTGATAGAATATCTTGAATGCTATGCCCTGATAATCCAATCCACATTCCTCCATGTCCTTTTACTTTAATCATTCTTTCGTCACTATATTGCAGGTTTGCCGAATAAAGTGGAGCGGCACTAAATCCAGAACCTTTTTTGTTAAAATTTTGGAAAATTTCTAACTTAATCGGATTGTTAGAATGAAGGGTATAAAGCTCCCATGTACCCATTGGTTTACTAATTCTGTAAAATGAGTTCTTTCCCTCAAGTATTTCCTCTATCTCTTTTACAGACATACTTTCAAGTTGTTAATTTGATAACTTTAAGGTTCCGTAGTAAATTCTAGAAATTTCTTACCAAATGGAGTAATAATATTCTTAGTACGACTTACCAGTTCTTCTAACGCATAGGTAGTAAGTTCTTTCTCATAATAACCACCTTTTGGAGGCCCAGGAGGTTTATCCGTTTGATCAATCAGATAATCGGTTTCAAGTCTTCTTATGGAAGCATCATAAAGGGTTTTTTCTACCTTCAGCACTTTATTGATATCGGAAACGACGTCAATGTATGTAATCTCACCTTGATTCCCAATATTCATTTGATAAATTTGTTTGATTGTCTCCATTGGATTATTAAGAATTTGTAATATTTGTAATTGAATTGGTGTTAAGGTATCGATATAATGCAAATAAGTAAATTTTGCATCACTTGGCGTGTTGATTTTTAATGCAGTGTTGACAATTACACCTTGTAAATATTCCAATTTAATTGGTTGTGAAAAATTCCTTACCGCAATTTGAGAAGATTGTATTAAAACATCAATAAATTCATCGTTCTTCAATAATTCATTATAGTTCACCTTACCTTTTTCTTCAAGGTCTTTAATTCTGTAATCTATACTCGTAAGATAAGATTGAAGTCTCTTGTTTACTGGAGATTCTACTGCTGAGGAGAAAATTTCAGAAATCGGACCACCTGCTATGGGAATAATGGAAAGACCCGTTTTAATTCCAGAATGAATCAAATCCATCCCAGTCGGTTTGAATACAGATTCGGGCGTCAATCCCTTGACTTCTTCTCTCTTCAATGCATCATGATCACCTATCTTATGGGATATTCCTTCTTTGATAAAGTGACATTGAGCATCATTACATATCGTATCATCTTGACTTGTCATTTTACTCATACTGAGTGATTGACAATCTTATGTCTTACTAGGTATATCGTAATCTTTGAAAATAACTATCAAGATATTTTAAATCATCAGCATTTTTTTTAGCAATATGATTGAATTTTTTAGTTAACGGTACAAGACGCTCAGTTGACCATCTAAGGAAATTATCAGCCCATTGATAATCATCTTCTGTAATTGTTCTTTTTCTTTTTGCTATCCCAGTATGAGCAAATCTAGAACGTTTATCATAAAATTCTTTCATTTTTTCATGTAATTTTATCCTTGAATCAAACAAATGTTTCTGGACAAATTCATTAGTGATTGTATCGTATTTGTGTAATGGGATTTTGTAGATTTCTTTTTGCCACCATTTGATGTCGGCTAATAAGAAAGTAATTTTCTCTGCTATTTTTAAACCAAGATAGTCTCTGTCATCACTTCCCAACAATAGACTCTCAAGTCCTATTATACAAATGAGAAATCTAACGTGTAATGGAGTATCGTGTTCTATGAGACCGTAGATGTCTATTGCATTTAAAATTCGCTGTTCAAGCTCGACAGGATTCTTCTTGTTAAAAATCGCATTAATTATTCTGATGTACTTATCTACGTGTTTTGGTTTCCAAATATTGCGTTCAGGTTTATTTCCCTCTGACAATTCACCATAGCCATGTTTTGTTGAATGCATGTAATAATAAAAAGACGAGTTGGCACTACGATTAGTACTTACTCTGTTTCCCACCACAAAATTTAGAATATTGTAGCTACGTCGTAACTTCGCAAATGCTTTTTCTTTTGCCTTCTCGTTTCCTATTGCAGTCACAGAGATTTTCATGTATGCATCCCTTTGACGAATTCGTATCCAATCTCTTTTTGACATTGTTGGATATTGTAACTTCTCTCTCTCGTATGGCATATGTGCTTTGATGGATTTTTTTATTTGTTTTGGCAATTTTTCAAAAGAATAGAAAATTCCATCTCCTAATCGATATCCAGATCTGAAATCTGCTTTGAATCCAAACTTGAAGTAAAAATCGAAAATGTCTTGTTGAGTAAAAATGTATTTGTTTACAAATTTAGGAATATCTCTTTTCTTTTTTATTTTAAAAAAATCTTGCCGTAAGTGTAGATGCAATGGGTAGTTAAATAATTCAAAGACATCATGCCATGAAAAATTATCTTTTAAATTCGAGAATTTTTCAATTTCATTAAGAAGCTCTGTCACGGTCATGTTTAAAAGATCGTTAAGTTCGTTATGCTTCATTCGTTCATGCATTAATTTATGAACTTTCCACGATAATTCGTAGACTTTTTCCTTATCACCGTTCAATCGTTACTAGTTAGAAGCGGCTATTAAAGAGACTTTTCTTGAATTGTTTACGGATTATACTTTGATCAAAGATTAAATTTCTGATCACATTCTTGCTAATATTGAAAGTTATTTGGATTTATAGTATATGACTGTATTCACCATACTGTATTTTTTGTTCTGCTTCTGCAGCCTCTTTTGTTTCGAAGTGATCTATGAAGTATAACGATTCTCCAGGAATTCCAAACGGGTCTATTCCTACCAGATCGAATCCAATCTCTGGAGTGAACTCCTCTATCTCGTTCAGAATTATTTGTATATCGAAACTGCTCATTTTACATGCATCCTGTGTTCTTTTCTATTGCAAGGGAGCATTAGGCTTCACACACCTACATTATGCACCCTGTCTAATTTAAAATAATATTAGGATATTTTGCTCATGTAGGCACAAGTCATTTTCTTCTAGTTTCAAACTTTGATTATTTCTTACTGGTAGGAGCAGGTAATATTCGATTTTTTATGGAAATTTTGGATTATTCATCTTAATCATCCGTTACATCACTAATTGTATCATCAGTTGGATTGAACATCATCCACATATCAGCTGCCTCCTGAGTTTCATTATCAAAGTGTTCTGGTTTGTACCATGTAGAACCAGATGCGAAAAAGTCTGCATTATAGAATGTTCCAAATAATGGTCCAAGCCTGATTTTTTCAGAATCTATAAAGTCTTTAGTGAAAAATTTGTCTCGAAGGCCTAGCTCATAACCATAGATCTCTACATGAAAAGCATGTTTTGCCTTTCTTTTTGATTTCTTTGTTTGCTTTCCTTTCTGTTCAACTGATTTCTCATATCTATCAAATTCATCATAAACTGGACCACTTGGAGCTCGTGCAGGACATTCTACAATTACAGGCCCTTGAGAATTTGCAACTCTGGAAAGCAAAGCTGCCCATACTCTGTTTTGTTGTTCAGGAGTTCTATCTGATATTGTAATATCGGAGGACCACACAAAAGCTACTTTCTTGTGGGAAAGCAAAGCTCCAGGACTCATACCAACTATAATAATTTTAGTTGGCCTTTTTAGATCATCTGGATTGTGAATCCATATTGTTCTTACTTTAGTTACTTCGTCTTTGAGTAAACCCATTGCAGAAAAGTTCTTTGTAATTAGATAGTCTCGGTATTTGTTGGAACCTAATAGAATCTGCCTTAAATCGTGTGCATGTGTCTTTGCCTGCTCGTCTGATTGGGCATTGATGATGAGTTCCATTCCTCTACAGTCTTTTATTGCATGCCATAGAGTAATCAGAATACAAATAGATGAGATTCCTATCTTCTGTGATTTTAATACAAGAATCTTGTTATGCTTGAAATGATCATTCCATAATTTGAATTGAAGTGGAGCTAGCTTGTCTATTTGTTCTCTTGTAAGAGAATGAAAAAATGGTTTCTCTAATTCATCATAGAACTTTTGGAGATCATTAGGTATATCCTGAGATAGTTTTAGAGATTTTTCAAACAATAATTTTTCTAGTTTTTCATATTCAGAATTGCCAGTATCAAGATCATCATACATTGATATGTTACGCCAAGGATCTTTCATTTTGAATTAGGTTGGATTGTGTCTGTTAGAAATTTAGATTTCATCTCGGCTTGTTTTTCCATTACTGCTCTTGTCTTGTTGTAAGCTCCTGCTAGATATGGTTGCATTTCTGCGATAGTTTTAGCTGCAAGTATTCTTTTGAAAGGATCCTCTATACTATGATAATTATCCCACATTTCACGTTCGATGACAAGCAGTGTATCTATACGAGCCATGTGTTGTTCCAGAAATCCAGTCTGGGCTATCTCCATGGAGCGTTTGTCTACGCTATTCTTTATTTTGTCAAGTTCTCTATAATATCCAGATGTTGATATTTTATATCCGTGAACTTCGAGCCATGGAAGTGCCTTTGCAAGTGGTAGTCTCATTATTTGAGTCTGGATGATTAATAATTGTCTGCCATCCATGGCTTGTTTTTTACTTGACAAATTTACGATCTTCCCATTTTTTTGTCATATTCCATGCCTATGTTGAGAGTCATTTTCTCAGGTTATTCCAAAAGATTACTTGTTTTAGATGTTGTACAATATCTTTGGATGAAGGCATTTTGATCAACAATATATTCTAATCTCTCTAGCATACCTGTAAAATTCAATCCAGTACTCCATTATTGTCATTCATTCCCTGGCACGATTTGATACGAATTCAGTTTCGTGGCATCATTTTCTTTTGTTTTATTCGTAAAATCATCCATTTTACTAGCTGAATCGCCATCCCACGAACCCACAAGAGAATAACGCTCACCCAATGATTCTAGTTGAGTTTTTAACCAAGTGTCAAATTCTTCTTGTGTAAAGTTTATGCTAGTAGTTTCTAGATCAGAGAACTTTTTTTCGGTTGGGAAATATTGGTTTTCCCTAGTTGTGTCATCTCTTGTTAGAAATCCATTATTAGCCAGCCAATTGAGAAGCTCTCTTGCCCTGTTTTCACTATAACCGCCATTTTTTATAACACTTGAATGTTTTACGATATCTTTTACTGTCACTCCTCTTGATTCTAGAATACAGTTTTCACTGTACAATTTTTTTACTAGAGCCAGAATTTGCATTTGTTTTACAGAAGTTTTGTTAATCGTTTGTTTGATTGTTTGTCCGGCTATCTCTAGTGCTTCTGTAAAGTCCTCTGGCTTTGCTATTATCCAATATGTGCATTCTTTTTCTGTTGAACCAAAATTGTCAACAAGAAAATTCTTCGGTTTATTGTCTTGTAGATATGGCCTGTTTAATCCATGAATAAACGCAATAACACAGGTTAGATTGAGTATTTTTGCAAGGTCTCTTCTTATTTCCAAGTGTTTTGGAATGACAGATTCTAGTTTGTGAGCAAACGGGATTAAAATTCCCTCAGTATGTTGGGCCATTTTCTTTAATTGGTTGAAAAACCTAGTCAATTCTTCAATATTGGTCTCCCATTCATCGTTAGCCTTGATTTTGGAGTAATCTGATAGTGTATATTTGATAATTCGTTCTGTTTGGATATCTGATTCATCAAGTTCCATCATGAATACCCTGTTAGCTGTCTCTGAATCGATATCGAATTTTGTTGCAACTGTTACAAATACGGGAAACCCAGATACAACAAAATCTTTAGGTGTATTTTCTCCTTTTTCTCCCCTTTCCACACATCCAAACTTTAAGACACCTTCTGTTAGTAGATGTTTCAGTCTTTGAATGGATAGTTGTTTGTCATCATTTACCCGTTCTAATTGTTCAAGCTTGATTATCTTTCCGTTTACATTATGCTGTGATCTTTTGAAATGTGCCTCTGTGAAATCAGTATAATCAATCAAGTCATTTTTGAATGGTTGTAATACATTGTTCAGTAAATAGGATTTTCCAGTACTGGAACTGTTTGATATTATTGCACTTAATCGGAATTTCTTTGGTAGATCTTTTGATACAAAACAGCCGATCAGGGTCTTGATGTTGTTTGATTCACCTACTATCTTGCTTGAATATTTTTGTGCTATCGTGTCAAGCAGTTTTGGGTCTTTTGGATTAATTTTGTTCGTAAGTTCCTGATTTTGTGGCACGAAAGTAGTTTCCGTGGAATCAACCGTTTTTTCGTGGGACGGCTTAGACAACTTGCATTTCCTCCAATTTAAGATTAAATCCCAAAGTGAATTTACCGTCTAACCAATCGCAATATTCCTCATCATTGAGTAGACCAGATTTTTTAACTTCAGCCTTGCATTTGATACAGTTAATATCAAAAATATTCCAATGGTTGACGTTGAGACAGACAGGTAAAATTGATTCATTCTTACTCATCTTGCTCTTCAAGTCCTTTTAGAAGTAATCTACGATAAACTAATGATCTAGGCAAGTCATTACGAACATTCTCTATTTTTTTTACCAAGTTTATTGGGAGAGAAAGAACTACAGTAGTGCTTTTTTTTACCATTACATACATTAGAATTAATACTTATTATGTCGGTATGTACGACATAGTATTAGATTGCGACATAGCCCCAAAACAGAGTTTCATGAACTCATATTGCGGAGATTGGCACTGAATCCCGAATTTGAGGGTAAATATTCATCATTTAAAGGCCTTACCAGATATCAAATATCAAGAGGGTTTGACGAGAACGATAAGAGGATCCCACAATCAACTATACTAGATTACACTAAGGAATTAGAAGAGAATGGATGTGTAAGGCGTATTTTAAAAACCAAGCTTGGAACTGGGAAATACAGAATAACCTATGATCTTACTACCCTGGGCATGATACGATGGTTTCATTATCTGAACAATAATCCTGACATCTTGAAGAGAATAGGCCTAAACAAAATCAGAGCCGTTGTTACAAAATCTAAGAGGCTTTTACCATTCATATCAGACAACTGGTCAGAACTCAATAAAATATTCAAAAACGAGTTAGTGGTGACCATGACATTACTATGGGTATCAGATATCGAGATAAGTTACTATGATAGTAAAACTACAGGTTCTCTTGCTTCAGCACCTCTTAACGCTGGATACCTAAAGATTCAGATAATCAACCAGATAGATCCCCCTAGATCTAAAAAAATTATGAGAGACGCAGTGTTTGAGAAAAGGAATCGTAATTTGGCAGAGTTATTTACATTTGTTTACCTTTACACACTAGACAGGAAACAACCCATACAAGATAAAAAACTCTATTATGAAAACAGGAAAAAATTACTTTCTCTAATAAAATCTCATCCTCCTACTTATAATGCATATTTGAAATTCATAGAGCAGTTAAAGACTGAGATAGGAATGGCAGTGGATTACATTAAAGAAATAGAACTCGTACTAAAAAACATCAATTAGAAACGATTATTTCTTATTTTTCCTATAATTTACAACGCCTTCCTTTACCATATCTCTCTTTATTTGGCCAATAATTTCTTCTTTAAGAGAAGCCATTAGGTCGGAATTGTTGATTTTTAACGCATTAGAGTAAGATTGTTGTGCTTGTATTTCCTTCGTCTCATCTAATTCCCTTCTTAGTTCTTCCACTTGTTGCTTTAGTTTGTCCTTGTCAGACAGTTCTTTTTTGAGAATTTTATTCTCGGCATCTTTGCGTTCAGTATCATCTATTGTTAGATTGGTTATGTGTATTTTAAACTCGTTAAAGAGCACATCAACGTCGGGATCGTGATAGGTACTGTCTAATGGTATATCCCTGACTTCATGCGACATTAGTTTCTCTGTAAGACTTCTATTTCCTAATTTGTTATTTTTTAGAATAGTATTGAATCGCTTTCTAAAGGCGTGATCCATTGCCTTGTTAAATCTTCTACCCACTTTTTCCCGTGAAACTGACTTGTTTACTATTTTTCGTATAAGATTCTTCAAGGCTCCAACGGTTGAATGTTCGGCCTTTAATCTTCCAATTGCATACTTTGATCTAAACAACGGGCTTTCAGGTGAGATATATTCACCGTCTCTTTTCCTCTGAGTGATGTAACCATCCATAGCCCTTGAAGCTTCAGGTGTAAGAAAGCCAAGGTATTCAAATTTACTGTCAGGATAAAACGTGATCACCTTGCAACCATCTGTTAAGTCCATCATGTGTTTTAATTTTAATTCGGGCACAGCACCGATTCTGGCACCAGTAGAGGCCAAAAGATGGACCAATGATATTAATTTCAAACTCTTTGCAAGCTCTAACATCTTTTGAATGTCTTCTGTGGTGTATGCATTACCACCAGCTTTTTTCACTTTGGCTGGGTAAAGCTTGTGTATTTTCTTCCAATTTACCAAAACATCATTCATAATGAAAAAGTGTTCAACGCCTTTCATGTAGGTAGATACTGAATTTGGAGAGACCTGTTTTTTGAGATCCATAACATAGTCTTCGATCATTTCTTGGATCTTTTTGTGTTCTATGGTAAGCAGTGCATCTCCTGATTTTAGTTTGTAGTATTTTCGAAATCGCTCTAACCCAAATGTATAGGTACCCAGTGAAGCTTTGGAATCTATTCCCTCTTCGAATAGCCTTAAGCTTCTATCGCTCATACCAGTCTATAGTGTCTTCTGTATTAAAACACCTTTTTGGTACCTTACCTTAATGGTTAAGATTCTCTTTATCTATAAATTTCTGTAGAATGTTTTCAACATCTTCAGTAGAAGATGAGTTTTTTATAGTTTCAACAATTTCTTTTTCATCAATTTCATAACAATTTAGCAATTCACCTTGATCTTTAAAAAAAAGATACACCTTGTCTTGAAATATGCAATAGTACAGCTTTTCAATTTCCATTAATTCTGGTTTAATTTTAACGCCCTCAGATTCTGCGATAACAGGGTAATCCATGAAAAGTCTAATCTCCTGAAGATATTTAGTAGTTGGTTTCGATAATATAATAAGCATTTTTCTGCTCAAAGTAACATGGAAAAACGTGTTGTATTTCACATAGACTTTGATTATTTTTTTGCACAATGTGAAGAATTACGAAATCCAGATCTAAAAACAAAACCAGTAGCGGTTTGTGTATTTTCTGATCGTGGTGGAGATAGCGGTGCAATAGCCACTGCCAATTACATTGCAAGAAACTATGGTGTCAAATCAGGTATGCCGATAAAATTTGCCAAGAAAAAATTAGAGAAAGTAAATAATGCAGTTTTTCTGCCTACTGATTTTGAATACTATTCAGAAATTTCACAAAAGGCAATGGATGCAATAAAAGAATTTGCAGATATTTTTGAATATGTAGGAAGAGATGAAGCATATCTTGATGTATCAATGAGAACCGAAGGAAGTTTTGACAAGGCGTCTCATCTGGCTCAACAATTAAAAAATGTAGTTAGAAAATCATCAAAGCTTTCTTGCACAGTAGGAGTATCATCAAACAAGCTTGTAGCAAAAATTGCATCAAGTTTTAAAAAACCAGATGGATTAACGATAGTTTCTCCAGAAAAGATTGAAAGTTTCCTAGATCCCCTTCCAATTAGAGCAATTCCAGGGATTGGAAAAAAAACAGAAGAAGTTTTTTCAGAAATGAGCCTTGAAACAATTTTGCAACTAAAAACGCTAGATGTGTTTTCTCTTAATAGTAAGTTTGGTAGAAAAATTGCCGCATATATTTACAATGCAGCAAGAGGTATTGATAATGAACCCGTTTCCCCACGACAAGAAGCAACACAATATAGTAGAATAGTCACATTAAAAGAAGACTCAAAAGAATATGGTTTTCTGGCAAAAAATTTAGAGAATCTTTGTGATGAGATTCATTCTACAATTATCGCGGATAGCATAATTTTCAAATCAGTTGGAATACAATTTGTACAGTCAGATCTATCTAACAAAACTAAATCAAGAACTCTAAAGAATCCCACTTCTAGCCTTGACGAGCTCAAAAAAACTGTCATGCATCTTCTAAGTGAAGCATTAGAGGACCAACAACTTTTGGTGCGAAGAATTGGAGTCAGAGTGTCTGATCTTTCAAAAATATCTGGTCAAGACAACATAACTAGATATTTCTAAAATAAACCCACGTGTGATGCTAATCTTTTGTGTTCTTCTGGAGTGATCCATTCTACAAGAAGATAATCTAAAATCTCTTCGTCATTCATCCCAAGATTTTTTGCTTCCAGAACTGCTATCTCATATGCCTCAATCTCAGTGGGCCTGTCAACATATGCATATGATTTGTTATAAAGATCAAGACCTTGTCTTTGCTGCATTACATGCACAAGCTCATGAACAATATCAAGATAGAGTATTTTTGAATCAGAGTTTTGTAAATGTCTAAAACCAATCACAATTGAGGCATCATCGTTTTTTACGTACATGTAATGATCACTTTCTTCAACAATTACTTTGGTTTTTAAAAAAATATCATCAAGTTCTTCTTTTGTTTTGAAAACTTTCATAAGAACAGATACTTCTTGTAATCCGTCAAAAATTTCAGCAAGAGAATAATCTCCAGGAGTTACGTTTCTATTGATTTTTATCATGTTCTTGTTTAGCTATCTCAAGTTTTTTTATACGCTTTGTTTCTACAGCTGTCACTATTAGTAAGAAGATAAACAGCCATGGCAGAAACATTATTTCGCCTGCAATACCGTGAAATGATTCAAACTCGTTTACGTTAGTAGATACTTTTAGTACAAAAAGAGATAAGGAAAATATTCTAATCACGTTTACTACAATTGTGCCTACAACTCCAAGTACAAAGTACATGGCTTTTCTATTTCTTGGGATGTTCATTTTGAGTAAAAATGCCATCATCACAAGAGAGTAGATTATGATACTATGGACTCCTGCGGAAGGCCAGAATACTTGTAGGGCAAATGGACCATGTTCTCCAATTAAGAGCATGATATTTGCATGTGCACTTGCAACACCCAGATGAAGTGAATTTATCAAGAAAACATCAAATTTTACTAGATAAGGTACAACATACTGTAGCGGCCCTAGAGTGTCATACGGAAAGAACGCGTCAAGTGACAAAATTATTGCAGTGCCAGCTGTGTATATTGGACCTGCTGGGGATATTCTTATCCATCTTTTTCCAAACAATATGGTCATGGATGCAACAAAGAAAATTGCCATGACGATAAAATCCCACATCCAAGTCCATGAATCTTTTAATAGAACGTTAAAGTGTGGTGCAACAGAAATTAAATAATTACGCAGTCCAAATTCCAAACTTATCAGATATATGATTGTAATTGCAGCTAGTGGGATGATTACTAGTAGTCGTTTTTTGGGTATGATTAGTTTGAGGCCGATAAGTTCTGCGGCAATAAATGCCATTGCAAAAAGAAATCCTCCCCTACCTTGATTCCAGCTTAGACTAAAAGAGTCAGGAAAAGCAGCTAAAGCAAGTATTGTTGGACTTGCAAGTATCAAAATTGCATAAATGACAGTTTTGTTCTGCATTAATTAGGTAGAAATTTGCGGTAAATAAAAACTCTAGCAACTAGAAAAAATCTGAGATTGATTTTTGTTTTCTTGCCTTTTGCAAGTTACTTTTTGCAAGCCATTCTTTCTTATCAATACTCAAACTTTTACAGGCAAGATCAAGACCTTCTTCAAAACTTGAAACTAGAATTGGTTTTTGTTTTAATGCCATTCTTACTCCCTCCCGTACTTGCCAAACCCCCACAGGAACAGCATATTCTGGTCTTATTTCTCGCAGTACAAGAGCTGCTGCCTGCACTTTGTTTTTAAAAAGATATTCTGCAACACCTAGCCTTGAGGCAAAATGAGCCCCTGCAGTAGCAGGGTAATGATCTAGTCCTCTTCTGTCCTCAAAATCGGAACCAAATCCAATATTTCCCTGCTGATCATACCATGCTTCTTGCATTTCAAACATCCACCTGCTTGGAAAAATAATTACAGAGAAAAAATTCCCAATATGATTAAAGAAAAACACTTGGCAGCTATCAATTATATCAAACTGCATTATTTCGGATATCAAAGATTTTGATATTATGTCATCGGTAGCTGTTATACTCCATCTAGTGGGAACTAGTTTTCTATTTTTGCCAAACATTCCTATGCTAAAGCATTTTTGAATTCTTGATATCTCAATGCCTTTGTTGTATAGTTCCAAAACAGAATCTTGGGCAAGCAAATCCTTGTCGTAATAGATTTTTTGTATGTGTTTGTCTGAACTAGAATTGGAAAACTTGGCTGTTTTAATTTCGCCAATTGGTCCAAATGGCGGATTCTCGCCGTCAATTGATGTGACTGGAATCGTATTTTTTAAAAATTGAATATCAGAATCAATTGGTCTTGACGCCATTGCTACTTCTTGGAGATTTTCAATGTATTTCCCAGTAGGATTTGCTACAGGTATATTTTGTATTCCTCTTACCAAGCTGAGTCGATAGTTTACAATCTCCTCTAGACTTTTTCCTAGCCATTGTTCTGGAGAATCTAAAATCATGGTATTACCATGTACAGGTGGGAGCATGGGACCTACCGAGACTTTTGGATAACCATATGTTCCCACAAAGACAGATGGCGGGCTTGAACCACTTATAAAATCAGATGAAAAGAGATTACCATATTTAGACAGGTATTCATTCCAGTTTGTCTCAATTGCTTTGCGAATATCAGTAGCAGTACGTTTCACTGAGTATCAAAGTAATTCTATCTAATAATATTGTAGAATCAACAAGCGCTAGCTTGTAGTTAGATTCATGTACCTTAATTGAAAAAGGTAGAGAATTGGCTGACGCGGAATCATTTGGAGTTGAGAAAGGATACGGTGATCAAGCAATACAATGGATGAATGATGAAGCAAAAAAAACAGGATGGAAGTTTGAGGCAAGACTTTACAATTATGAAATTACCACAAAAAACTTTGGTGTATTTGAGATGTATTCGTGGATTGGTGATCCCAAGGCAGCAAGGGATCTGGTGATAAAAGCTAGCAATAGATTCAAGATCAAAGTTATAGAAGGAGGTTACAAATCAAAACAGTTTATTCTAAAACTTGAAAAAAATGAGTACGGCATGGTTCGAAAAGGAGATAGAATAATAGGGCGTATAGAATTTTCTTCTTCCAGATTAACAGAAAGCAAATGGGTAGTAAAGTTAGAAGAGAGAAAATAATTTTTTGAAATTATAAAATCTATAATTTGCTTCTTGCAAGCATCTGGGCTACCCTAAGTGGTTCAGGTATTGATCCCTGTAAAGTAAAGGCATCTAACAGATTTCTAGTTTCTTGAATGGTACAACCCTCAATTCTAACATACAAGTCATGCCCAGTATGAAGTAAAAAGTGGGTTCTTTCACCAAGATTATGGTATTCTTTAATCTTTGATTGATAAGAATCTGGAAAATGAAACTTTATTGCATCCTCGATTCCCTTGGAATCCTCATAAGTTACACCAATAATTGGAATTTTTATTTCACTCCAAATTTTTTTAATATCTACTATATTATACATTGAAATAATTAATCCTGAGATCATCAGGAAGCTTATATCATCCCGTTGTAGTTTTTTGTACATCTGTAAGATAGAATCAGTTGCATCGTTTCCTTCTATTGTTGTTTGGCCAAAAACAAACCCGTCAACGATAAAATCTCGTCTCATAACAACTCCTGCCAGTGTTGAAACTTTGTCTTCTTCTTGAAAGCTTTCAGCTATAGCTAGTCCGCGTAATCCTTTTTTTTCAATGTGAAGGTGATTCATCTTTTTGTCGTCTAGAGAACTTTCGGTAACCCAAACTTATCACTATAATAAAAATAGCTGAAATCACTGACCACGAACCAAATGCAATCACATCCACATTTGCCATTGAACCAATCTTATGGCGGTATTCTTCAATATCATGATATCGATAATTGATTCTTTTCCCTTGTAGTTTTGATTTTCTTCAAATTATCTCATATTCTTAAAAGAGCATGTCGTATTGTCATACACGGTAAAAATTCTTTAATTTTTGTGCACCACTGTCGTAGTCAATTTCTTTTCTTAGAATAGTTGTTATCATAATGCCTTTATAGAATCAACTTAGCTAACCCGTCAAATTCTTAGCTAAATTTTACAGTTACTACAATAAACACTGAAAACCATATCATAATATGAATTCCATATACGGTGGTGCATAATATGGGCGGCATATCAGGTCCTTTTCCACATAAAAAACACGAATAATTGTTGCAGTTATTCACTATTCATGTTTTAATTTACTTTCTTGGAAAACACTAGAATTATCCCAGCAGTATTTGAAATAGTCAAGGCACCATTCATGAAAAGCAGAATCATCACTGTAGAACATTTCGCTCATATCAAGCTCGCCTCCAGATTTAGGAAATGTGACACATGCTTCTTTTTCATTTAATATAACTGCAACTTGCACATTATTTCTCATCTTTCTTTCAATGAGACCCTGTTCTATGAGTTTTTTAAAACCAAGTTTTTCAAGAACCTGTTTTCTTTCTTTTGGAATTATAGCAGATTCTGAAAATATTGAATTTACTTTTACTCCCTTATTGACGTTCTTTACTAGTGGTTCTAAAAGATCAGAGTCATATGGAACTTCAAATAAAATATTATATATGTAATCATTAGAATTTTTGTAAATATTCTTCCACTGTTCTAGTACTTTGATAAACCCTTTGATATGTTGGCCTTTCTCAAGTGCCCCAATTCTTTGAATAAATTTTTGTGGAAGATCTCCAAAATCGTGATCCCTAAAGTATTTTTTGTTTTGTGACAAAAATGCCAGCGAAGGAATTTGTGCACACATTGTTTTACCGTAGGTTGTAATACTATAATCACCATCTGCATCTTTTACTATTAGGTTGGCTTTTACGAGGCGTTCAAAATTTCTGTATACCTCAGGCACTGTAGCATCAAGAGCTTTCGCAATTACAGACACCTTGGACTTTGTGTCTAAAAGTCTTAAGAGTATTCCAAGGCGTTGTTGGCTTGCTAACTCTAAAAAATCATCTGCCGTTTTTTCGTAATCGTAATTCACAAACTACCATTACACTATTAGAATCTAAATCTTACTTGCCTTACGATTCAGGCCAATTTGAACCACAACTTGGGCATGTACCCCTCAAGCCCCTATATTGACGTACAAAAATTATGAGTGCCTTAGAGCACCCACATCCCTGACATTCTACATACCCATATCGATTCATGTAGATTCTTCATCTTTTCACCAACATAAGTCAGACTATGCAAAATAGCTAAGTATTTACAATATCAGGTAAGTTGAGGTTATCATTGAATTTGAGTAAATAAAGTCATGTGCGGATTCGGTTATGTATACAGAGAAGAAGAACAATATCAGAAATCTGATGAACTACTAAAACTAACAAGTTCTAATGAACTATTAGAACGAATTAGAGATAAACCGATTACGGAGATTACATTTGTAGAGGGGTACACAAATTGTTGTGTCGGTATAGTAGACATAGTAAACTCTACGGGCATTACAGCCAAGCTAGTTAATGGCCAACTATGCAAATACTATAGTACTTTTCTTAATACGATGGCTGATATTGTAAGAGATTTTGGTGCAAAAGTGTTAAAAAATATTGGTGACAGTCTTTTGTATTATTTTCCTGAAACTTCGTTTACAGATAAAAAAACAGCTTTTAGGAATGTACTTGAATGCAGTCTGGCAATGATTGACAACCACACTGCACTTAATCAAAAAATGTATAACGAGGATCTACCAGATGTAAATTACAGAGTCAGTGCAGATTATGGAAATATACTCATTGCAAGTTCTTTTAATTCTTCCATTGAAGATATTTTTGGCCCGACAGTAAATCTTTGTGCAAAGATTAATTCTATTGCAAAACCAAACAAAATTGCCATTGGGGGGGATCTATATCTAAATGTAAAAGATTTGGATGGATATGACTTTGATTTGATCAAGACATATTCATCAGGATTAAAACTAGAGTACCCCGTTTATTCCATAATACGAAGTAAAGTCAAAAAATGGTTTTAACAATCCACATTCTAATAATAAAAAGAAAATGATGAGAAGATAATTAGAATCATTGTAATAATTTTGTTATTTTTATTTTCAATGATGCAGTGATTTTTGAATAATGCACAAAAAGTAGATAATAAAATAAATATACTTTTTTATTGTAAAATTGAAATAATAACATGAAATACAAAGATGAATGAATATTTTATAATTTATAGAATACCTAACAGAAAGAGTTTATATCGTAGTAAATATTCAAAATCATGGGTTTGGACAAAACATCATTTCTGCTAGTGTTATTTGTGTTTTTAATTTCTGTTACTGTTTTATCCGTCAATACTAAATCGGTTTACGCAAATCCATCAGGTACAGACACCTGGGGACTGTTACCAAATCAAAACTATGTAGATTTATCAATTAACCAAGCTTGCGGATCCGGCAATGATAACGATCTTGATGGAATATGTAATAGCTGGGAGGACGGAACTAATGGACCTGGTCTCCACATCAGAATTAGTCAGGGGGGTATAAATTACAGCTATGACTTGAGCTGTAATACAGCCGCAACCTATTCCACGGATCCTACTGGATACAGCGTATGTCCTTCAGCTAACCACAAAGATGTCTATGTGGAGATTGACGCGATGCAGGGACACTCGATCAGTGCAACTGCTATAGGTGACGTTGCTAACGCATTTAATCAATCGCCTGTAACAAATGGTGACAGCACAACTGGTGTACATTTGCATGTTCAATATGGTGAGAACCCCAGCACATCAAGTGAAGACACCGGTGTTCATGTTACTAGCCTAAAGGTCGCAACTGCACTTTGGAATACAAATACCGCACCCAATTATGGGTATTGGGTTGGGAAAGAAAATTTCTTCGGCACAATTGCTGAAAGGAATACAGCGAATGCTGATCATATTACATATTGTGTTCACAGTGATGGCACATCAGAAACGTGGCATGACTGCGGTACTGCAAAGAGACAATCCTTCCATTACGCTATGTCTATTCATAAACAGTATGAATCTTCTACATCATCAGGTTATGCTGAGATAGGCGGAAATGATTTCGTAATGTCACTAGGAGCTTTGGCTACTGTAGGTACAGATGAAATGGAAGCTGATTTCATGCATGAACTTGGTCATAACCTTGGTCTTTACCATGGCGGGGTAAGATCTCCAGATGTGAACGCGAATGGTAAATTTGACGCAACCGACGATAACGCTGATAATTGCAAGCCAAACTACATCAGCATAATGAATTATGAATATGAATTCAGATCATCAGGTGCCCAGTGCAGGGTTCTGGATTACTCTAATGTTCTCTTGAATCCTCTCGATGAAAATAATCTTGTCGATAGCGCTGTGGGCAGCGATCCCTACCCAAATCCTGTTCCAGATCCACCTGGAGGTGCGACCGGAACTTGTAATAATGCTGCTCATAACGGTCAAGAACAACCAATTTGGTACTCAAATCCTTCGGGGGCTAAAACACCAGCAACAACTGGAACAAGTCCTGGTGCGACAGTTGACTGGAATGGTGATGGTATTTCAGGAGCAACATATAATCAAAACCTTAACAACATACCATCCATTACAGGATGCAGCTCCACTTACAAGTCTATACTGATAGGACATAATGACTGGACTTCAGGTGATATGAACTATAACTTCAGATCTTCTGCTCTGTATTCAAGCAATGATAACAACACGGCTGATACTGCTTTTTGTGATAATTGTCTCTATGTGACTGAGGGTAATCAAACATCGACGCCACCGCAAAACTTGCAGGCCGTGGCAGGTAATGCACAAACATCACTAAGCTGGACGGCTCCAGCAAACAACGGTGATTCTCCAATCACAGGCTACAAAATATACAGATCAATTACTACTGGAACAGAAACACTTCTGACAACAATTGGAAACGTCACCTCACACACTGATATCGGACTTACAAACGGTGTGACATACTTTTACATAGTAACCGCTATCAACTCTGCAGGGGAGTCTGTAAACTCTGATGAGGCAAGTGCCACACCTGTTACTATTCCATCAGCACCGAATACGTTTATTGATAACACATCTAACCCATCCCAAGGTACTGTAACATTTTCTTTCCATTCGGACATGCCTCAAAGTACTTTTGAATGTCAATTAGATAGCGGAGGTTTCTCGACGTGTACAAGCCCGCAATCATATTCTGGTTTAGTCCCGGGACAACACATGCTACAAATCAGGGCCATTAACAACGGTCAGATGGATTCAACTCCTGCTTCATCTTCAGTGCAGGTTAGCTCACCACCGACTGACTTGCAGTATGTAAACATTGGTTTAGTTACTGCAGTATTAGCAATAACAAGCATCATCTTGGCAATAGTAGCTCGCAGAAGATAGTATGAAATGGCAAGCTATCATTCTTGGCACAATAGTAGCTTGTGGAATTGTTCCTATACAGTATTCTTCTATCCCTTTCATGTCACCACCCACTTTGATACCACAAGCTTATGCTGCAAATGCAACAGGTTCAATCACAATGGCTATGACAAGCAGTGTTGCAACTACATTACCCGTTGTAAATCCTACTAATGACATAGCAGTAAACCCAACAACCAACACAATCTATGTAACTTTTCTAGGTGCTCCCAATTCAACCTCCGTAATTGATGGTGCAACAAATACTGTCACAGCTACAATACCAATTGGATCTAGTTCTAATCATGTGGCAGTAAACCCAACAACTAACACCATCTATGTAACTAATGCCAGTAAAATCTCCGCAATTAATGGTACAACAAATACTGTCACAGCTACAATACCAATTGGATCTAGTAGTTCTAATTTGAATTATGTGGCAGTAAACCCAACAACTAACACCATCTATGTAACTAATGCCAGTAAAATCTCCGCAATTAATGGTACAACAAATACTGTCACAGCTACTTTAGATGCTGGATCTGATTTGAATGGTATAGCAATAAACCCAACAACTAACACCATCTATGTAACTGTCTCCAATTCTTATAAAATCTGGGTAATTGATGGCACGATAAATGCTTTCACAGATACAATATCAGTAGGAAATTTTCCTCAAAGTGTAGCAGTGAACCCTGTAACCAATACCATCTATGTGACTACATCTACCAATTCAATTTTCGTAATTGATGGCACAACAAATACTGTCACAGCTACAATACCAATTGGATCTGGTCCTAATCATGTGGCAATAAATCCTATTACCAATACCATCTATGTAACATCATATGACAATACAATTTATGTAATTGATGGAACAACAAATACTGTCACAGCTACAATACCAATTGGAAGTGTTCCTCAAGGAGTAGCAGTGAACCCTGTAACCAATACCATCTATACAGCTAATAGAAATCTCAATACAATATCCGTTATTAATGGCGCAATAAACAATTGGTCATCTGGGGAGAAAATTTCTATAACCTTGATTGATCCTGATGCAAACAAAAATAACGCAATTGCAGAACACCTCAACGTGTATGATCCAACAGTAGAAAGGATTGCTACAATGAGGATTGGTGCTCCGTTCACATTGACCGGTGGGAGTGCGGATTTCTTTAACTTTAATAATAGAACAGTTACAGGTTCAGGTTTTGAATCATCTAGTATTGGTGCGTCAGTGCGTGTATTAACCCAAGAACATACTGCAATAACTGACAAGGCGCAAGATGAATCAATTAGTGGACGGCCTGTTTACACTATAGGTTCATCACCTGCTACAATCAGAAACCATGGCGGCATGATTATAGATCTGAAAACAACAATGCAGACTCTGAGAGATACCATTCACGATACTGCAGTAGGCAACCCAGAGAAATTCAAAGGATTCAACTTCCTTAACTTAGATCTGAGATCATTTCAACTTCTGAGCCATCATGCATTAGGAGTTTCAATAACATCGGTGACAGTATATTTGGCACACAACCCTGGCGGTCCAATACTTGATTCAAGTGGTAATTTGTCACCTGGTTTGAACATAGTCCCGATCGCAAACACAACTTCGTTGCAGGACTTCATCAACCTTAATGTAACAAGCAATAAAGTTACTAATTCCTCACAGGTAAACAAGGACATCTTTGAAATTCCAAAGACAGACAACATCGGTTTGATCTTCCAGTTTACAACAAATGGCGAGGTGGTCCTTGGTCCAAACCAAGGATACCCAATAGTGTCTGACTTTTTCTCAATTGGTTTAACGGATTTTGATGTAACAAATGATCAAAGAATAAACAATGCAATTTACAGATTTGAGCTTGAAGAGACTGGTAATAACACAAACATCTTTACTGGTTCAAACACGTATGTTATGCTCAACCAGCTTAACATCTTTGATCCAAACACCTACTCTACCCTGAAGACACACGGCACTGAAGTCAAGTTTGCCGCAATTCAAGACATGCGCCAAGTAAAGGGCAATGCTCCTCAAGTCACATACTTGGATCGAGGTACCAATGGCATTAATACAATAATAGCTGCACAACAAGATATACGATCACATAATGGTATAGTAAAATTTGATCAAAAGAAATACAACATTGGTGATGCTGTTGGGATAACACTTTGGGATAGTGACTTGAATGTCGAAAATGATCTTTTGGACATTTACACAAGTGTTCCTCCATCAGGAAATTTGGCAACTGATCCACAAGATGTTACAGTAGATACAATTGGCTTGCGCGGTCTTGGAACAAACTCCTATGGAGTCTCTTTTGGAAAACTATTGGAAATAGTATTTGGCAACTATGACATAAGATGGTCTAACTCGATCATCCCAGGCGATGTAAATCACACATCTTCATGTACATTTGCAGCAGGTGACGTTAACTCGCCTACTGCGACAACACTGGGAAAAGCAACTAGCTTGTCAGCTACTGGCTTTACCCTAGTTGAGACTGGTCCATCCACTGGCATCTTCAAAGGTGACTTTGAATTCCCAGACGAACTTTGCCAGTCAGGTGTTGTAGTCTCTACTACGGGGTTGGACATCAAGGCCAAGTACTATGACTTTACAGATGGCTCTGGAAGATTTGCTGAGAAATCAGACTCTGTAATGGGTTTTGGTTTTGTTGACACACTGAAAATTGTCCCAGAGTTTGCCACTTTTACGACAATAAATCACGTCAAACCTCTTCCTAATTCACCGGACGAACCGGTCCCAGTAATAATATTTTACAGAAATTCAACAGTCATCGGAGCAGGCAAGGATGAATTAAGGAATCTAGGATTGACCCCAACCAAAACTATCGATATACTTCCCTCTGTTTCCCTAGATTTAACGCGTACTCAACTGGACGGAATATCAAACAAATACGCCGTAGCCATTTTTCGAGATCAAACAGTCTATGCATCTGGAATTCAGACCGACAACACTATCAAAGCAAATTCCGTATGGCCAAGCTATACAGGCAATGGCATAAATATTGCCATCCTAGATTCAGGAATCGCAGAACAACCATTACTACCACCAGATCTTTGTCATACCACTTTTAGTGTTGGCGATTGTTCTGATGAGGTTGGACATGGTACTCATGTAACTGGGATTGCATTGGCACGTGGATCAACAACCTCCCCAGCTTCAACACCTCTAATAGGTGTTGCACCACAGGCATCTCTCATAGTTGTTAAGGTGACTCACCTAATTAACAATTTATCGCAGGGTCAGTATTCAAATGTAGGTGCTGGCATAGATTGGGCAATTCATTATGGCGGTGCAGATGTAATAAATTTAAGCCTTGAAAGTGCAGCTACTTTTCACGACAACGAAAATTGTGATGTTGATCCGATTTCAAGTAATGATGTTGGAGGCATTTACCCATATATTTACGCAGCATTAGAACATGGCGTATCTGTTGTTGCTGCAAGTGGCAACCAAGGAGATATTGCCTCCCCAGCTTGTATAAGCAAGGTCATCGCGGTAGGAGCGGTTGATAGTAGTTTCCAACTTTTCAATGATGGCGTTCACTCGTCTGGTACTGGTGAAGCCATGAGGGCACATGGACTGGTTGCTCCAGGGGTAAACATAATGTCGACTTGGCCTTTCTCTCCTATTCCACCAGGTAACACATCAGGTATGAAATCAGAAAGTGGTACTTCGATGGCGGCACCAGCAGTAACTGGAACCATAGCACTGATGAAGCAGAAAAATGTTGCATCTGGCAACCCACCTTTGGACCCTCAAGATATATCCAATATTCTATTCTTTTCTGCGTGTAAATTTTCCTGCGGCATTCCCGTTCTACCAGATCAAAGATTTGGCAACGGAATGTTAGATGCCTCTGCAGCTGTAAACTTGGCTGCACAGTCATTACCTCTAACTCATAGAACTCATACGGACTTAACAGTTAGTCAGCCGTCTGCTTTTGTTGGTGATGATATTACCGTTATGGCGACTGTATCAGATATTGAACTCGTTAAAATTAAACCTGTAGGTTTTGATAATCTTGTCTTTTTTGATACACATCATCATTACGATTATTTTACTGGTAAAACTTGCAGCGATGATCTTGTTAACAAACAACTAAAATGTACGATACATTGGAAACCAGGAATTGCAGATAATTTCCAAGTTTTTGCCGTATTTTTAGGTGATGGTGGTTTTCACCATGACATGAGTTCTGGAAGCAAATCTGTTAATGTTATAATTCATCCTCCTCCTACGACTAAAACTACTGTAACTGCAAGCAAAAGTTCCATAAACAAAAAAGACACTACTGAGATTATTGTAAAGGTATCGCCAGATCCTGGTGTAACACCTATTACTTCAGGGAGTGTGACATTCCAAACCACCGGATTATCAGGTGGATGGATTGATCCACCATCACCACCATGTAGTCCATCCGGTACCGACTTTGTATGTCATACAACTTATCATGCTCCAGACTTGAAAGGAATTGTTACAATAAAGGCTACATTTTCTGATACGCTTGGTGCACATCTTGGAAGCGATGGGCATCAAGATATCCAAGTTACTGATTGCATGTTTTCAACATTTGCTTTTGGAAGCGTGCTCGAGCCACAAGTTAAAGCCATCAGAGATTTCCGAAACCATAATTTACTTCAAACCAAAGACGGTTCAAGTTTCATGATTGTTTTCAACGCATGGTACTATTCGTTCAGCCCATATGTTTCTGATTTAGAAAGAAGCCAACCATGGTTTAAACAAATGGTAATGACGTCAACATATCCACTTTTAGATATTCTTACAGCTGCTGGCAAGGTATACTCTGTGCTGCCAGGAGAATACGGCTCGTTATCATCTGGCCTTGTCGCTAGTTCCTTGATAGGCGGGGTCTATTTTGGCCCACTTGCTTTATCATCACGACAAGTAAGGAACCACAAATACAATTACAAACTGGTTGCCGGAATATTTTTCAGTATTCTTGCAGCAACAATTTGCTCAGTCATTCTAGGAAATCAAATAGCATTGATGGTAACAACACCCATTTTTGTTATATCCTCAACTGCAATCTTTGCTACACTATCAACAAAGGCATTAGTAATCATTTACAAGAAGATAAAGAGCCACATATGAGATTTCATGTAAGTCACGGTGTATTTTCTGGATGAAATCATTAGAAAGATTAATTCAAGTTTTGGATTTACAGAATTCTGACTTTATAAAGATTTGTTGCCATAAATGTAAGTAATGATTAAGTGTATTCCGTACCAGATATACCATATGAACATGGACTTGGAGATGGTCTTCTGAATTTAGATTATTCACGTTTTTTCCAGAAATTTAAAGTTGGAAAAGAATCACGTATATTCCTTGCATCGATTTTAATCCTAGCAGGATTTTCTTTGTTTGTTCCAATTCAATTGGCGATGGCTACTGTAACAGTTACTTGGGATTTTAGCACAGGACATAGCACTAACGATGGTGGTGTTAATGCACTTGTTCCTCGTGTATTTTTTACTGTAAATGACACCAGCCTGATAAATGGTAAACAAGACACCATATCCGTTAAAGTCAACTCCACTTCAGACCAGAATGGAATTACGCTTACTATACCTGAAGATCCTGGAGATACAGGAATTTTCACTAATACAAATCTTATTTTCACAAATGGTCCAAGTCAATTCCATCTTAGTGATACTGCAATCGTCAATCTTAATGATTCATCAGGGAACATAGATCCAACTCAGGTAGATTTTGTACCTAATTCTGCTTTGCCTTTTGGTTTATTGATTTTTTCAACATCGGATCCTGCAGGCATTTCATTTTTTGTCAAAGAAACCGGAAACAATACAGGAATTTTCAGTAATCCCGTAACGTTTACCAGTGGTCCTTCGGTTACTAACAGTTCGATTCAGGCAAATAACGGAGACATAATTAGTATTTTTAACCAAGATACAGGGCAATTTCAAAACTGGCTAATAATTCCAAATCCAAATTCTGCATTAGATGCGCTACCTGCAAATGAGGGGGATAATGTTACCGCAATATACAATGGAGTCAAGGACCAAACCAGATTAGATGCAGCTTCAGGAGGTGGAGGGGGAGGTGGTGGACTCATACAACCCGGTTTAGTGCTCGACATACTAGCAGCAATCGGTGGTAGTCCCTTCATTGTCTCACCTCCATCATTTGGGGGAGCTTACTATCATTATTCTGATGGCCTGACAATTACACAAGGTACAACAATGACAACTTTTGACACATCAAAGTACAATCAAGAAATTCCTAAACAAGTTATGATAGAGGGACAAAAAGTCAATATGACCTTTAAGACATTTGAGTCATACAACCCAACTGCTGTAATTCACATGGGATTGTACATCATACCAAGAGGCCAAGACATGTTAACAACAAATAGTATCGCCTCTATAGTATATGATAAGAATTCTCCCGTGGAAGTCAATGACCCAAATCACATACTGTCAAACGCCTCGGTATCTTCTACTTCTGATGGTAAATTCCAATATACCCAATTCTCATTTGTTCCAACAAAATCATATGACAAGATGTCATTTCTTGTCAGAGCTTGGAACGATCACCTGTACTCAACTGATGTAAGGGTTCACGATGAGATTATCCAACTTCCATCTCCCAAAATCTTGCCTACTGGTGTTTTTATGTATGATAACTTTAACGATTTACAAGCAGCGTTAGAAAAGGACAAATTTTACAAGTCACCGATAATGGCTCACATTCATAGTACGACAGATGTATTCAGTTCGACCGATGCTGGTCATCTCTATTGGTTATATGATACCATAAATCATACAGTAACTTTGGTAATTGAAGACAAAAATGATAACGAGCTATATTCATACAAAGGAACACTTGATCCATTTGTCCAAGATAAAAAAGGTGATTATGGATTTATGCATTTTACTGTCAAACAGTTGAATAGGGAGGATGAACAACAAGAAAAACAAGCTATGGAAATTGAAGCGGCCAAGGCATTGTTTTTGGCATTAGAAAATGGCATGAATTTTGGAAATCAGTAAAGATAGATGGTACTCTTTATTTTTTATGTTCACATCTTAATGAATTACTTAATAATTTTATTGAACGATAGTTCCGCTACCTACTATCCGTATGGTTTGTGATTCCGGTTTTAAAATAACACAGATGTCACCTTTATCAAAAACGACTGGCTTGCCAAGTGACAGTTTCATTGGATTTAATGAAATTATCTTTGCAGGTCTAATTTGTAATCCTATATTTACAAGAAACATTTGATTTTCAGTTAAATCACCTTTGAAAAATTTGTTCTTTGAATAGTCTAGTGTAATTTCTTGTGATACTTTAACTGAATCAGGTAAAGATAACAAATCTCCTCTTTGAACATCATCTGGAGTAATTCCTTTTACTGAAAGGCCAACTCGCGCGGGTGATATAGCCTCATCTACAGGGTCGTCATGCATTTGAATAGATTTGATCAAGACATCAGAGCCCTTAGGTAGGAGTTTTAGGTTATCGTATGTCTTTATTTTTCCTTGAGTCACCTTACCGAGTATAACAGTCCCAACACCCTTGACATCAAAGCAGTGGTCTATCGAAATTTTGACTTTACCATCTTTTGTTATGGGCTGCAGTGCATCTACTTCTTTTTTCAGATCTCCAATCTCAACTAGTTTGTATTGTTCTACTACTGTGCCCTTTATCATAGCAAGAAGATTGTTTCTGTCTACTTCGTATGAATGACATAACAACCCTTGTGTTTTTTTAAGAACGTCTAGTGCAACAATTTGTTCTCCGGTAAATTTGTCAATTTTGGTTACGTAAAAAATCACATATTCTCCCATGTTAATAGCCTGAAAAAGCGACGGTATCTTTTCTGGAAAACCCGTTGGAGTTGTCCATGTTTTTACTATATCTGATTCTTTTCTATCATATATTGTAAGATCTGTCGCGGTTCCCTTTTTACCAAAATCTTTGGCAATCGATTCGTCTCCAAGTAATGTATAGTTAATTGATTTCATGGGTATTCGTAAAAGTCCATCACAATGGTACTTGTAAAAAATCTTGTGTCATTTATTAAACAAATTGAGTTTGAGCGTTAACAGATTTTATAGAACAAGCTTCTGTGCAAGATCTACTGAGAACTCTTTCTTGCTTAATGATATTGGTTTTTCATATTGTACAATGGGAGTAACTAAACTAATAACAGATAATTCTAGAGTGCCTACAAGTCTTCCTAGATCTATACTTGTGACCTTTTCAACATGTTTAATTTCTATGTCCTTGATCTGTAATTCAGAGGTAATTTTGAATTTAATTTTAACAGTTGCAATCTCTGCGTTATTAATTTTTTTTACAAATTCCACGTATGGTTTTAGCTCTGATTTAAAAATGTGAGAATCAAACTTTATACTAACACCATGTTTTTGAATTTGAATATTAATATCGCTTACCAAGGGTGCAACTAATGGTTCAATGGTATACTCGATGATTTTATTTGCGATTTTATTTGATAATTTGATAAGAGAAAAATCATGTTCTTTGCTAGATTCTTTGTACCAGTCCAAAACGGTCTTGACAGATTCTAGTTTACATAAATCCTCATTCTTTTCAAGAAGCTCACTTACAGTATCAATTAGCGTGTCTTCTATTTTATCAGTCACATAATTTAGTGAAACATTATTTTGTGTCAATTTGGTTCTAGTCCGCCTTTTATCTCAACAGTCGGAATTGGCGCTTTGGATGATTTGTATTTGCGAAAATAATATGTTGCTCCACCAATTATTGCCAATCCTACTATTATCCATACAATATCTTCAGAAAAAAATGTCTGGTTTTGTTTTTGATTTGATATATCTGATGATGTCAATGCAGTTGATGAGTTTGCTTGACTCGGTAAATCTGATGATGTAATAGTTTCTGACATAGTTACTGACTTTACTGCAGATGTTGATACATCATCATTGATTGGTAGTGATTCTGATAGAGTTATTGACTTGACGGGAAATGCTGATACATCTGTTGAGTTTGTCGGCCTGAAAACAATTATTTTGTCCACATTGCTACTAAAGGAAGCAGATTCTGCAGATATGTACAATTCTGCATAAATAAGATATTTTTCTGGACGTGCTACAGACGTCCATACAAAATTAAAATCACCGTTTGGGCCTGATACTGTAGTTCCGATAACTTTACCTGTAGTTCCATCCTTGATTGTTACTGTTTGCCCGCTCAAAGGGTCATTATTAAGTTCAACCGTTCCAAAAAATGTTATTGTAGCACCTTCTTGAACTGAAGGAGGCACAGGGTTTAAGATAATACTAGGTTGCGCATTAGCAGGTTGCAATAATATTGATTGAGAAAACATGAACAAAACCAATACTGCCATGATAAGACAGTATGATCTTTTCATCAATATGCTAACACATAATCAAAATAAAACATGTTTCTTTTTCAAATTATTTTCATTGCAGAATTTACAATAGTTATGAGATTTGTTGTCAAAATTTTATCTTTGTTTAAATGATCTGTCTATTTCCTGTCTTGATTTTTCCCCATATACTATAGGACTATTTGTTTCCCATGTAACATATTCCCATTTCCAGAGTCTTTGGTTTGTATCATGCTCTGCCATTGCATGATTAGATGTGTTTATGAAAACTATTGGGTGTTTGGTGTTGGCAAAATAATACTTGATTTTGTGCTTTGGAATCTTGCCAAACCATGGTTTATCTCCATGTATGTCGTCTTTTTCGAGATTATTTTCTCCGCTATATATCCCCTGAAATTGAAAGTTTTCTGGAACTTGTTGTTTTAATATGATCCTAAATGTTTCAACATCTAGTAGTCTATGGTAAAGATCCTTTCTTATAAGACGATAAAGCCAATCAAAGATGCGATGCTCTCTTAGTTGCTCTCCATTCATAATAATGGTGACTTCATACTCTTCCGAATCAAGTTTGTGACAGTGAATTTCTCTGACAAAATTTTTCCATGAATCAATTGCAGGCATGTAGACGACAGGTATGATTCTGTCATCATCTTTTGTAGGTACGTTGAAAATATTGCTTTTATCTAGAGTGTCTTTTTCTTGTCTTAGCATTAAATAAATTTTGTAAACATTGCTATTTTCTAATGTAATTTCGTTTTTGACCCATTCCCAGATCCAATATTGATCATCAAGCTCAAGTACCCAACGAGGTCTAGGTGCTCCATAAGTTTTATTTTTCTCATTATGTTCTGGCGGTTCAGGATAGCTTTCGGTTTTAGGTTCTTTGATATTTGAGACATCAAATCCAAGCATATATTTTAATTTGACATTTTTTTTCATATATGTACTTGATACCATGTTTGTACTTCTTATTATAACTCGAATTTTGTCGTCAGGTCCTTTAGCTGCTGAAACGCTGCAATTATCCCAGTCCCAAATCTCTGAATTATTGCTCCAACGAAAAATCCGTTGATTGTTTTTTAGTTCTGCTTCAAATCTGTACTCTTTGTGTGAAAACCAGACCAATGAGTTTTCCATCAAATCACTTTATGCAATCCTTTTTAGAATATAAGAAAAACCGATTCTAGTTCCTTTAATTTTGTCTTCTTCAACACCTAGGAAACTCACTCCAAGCTCTTTTGGAAGTGTTAGTCCCTTAATGTTCAGCCTTTTTGAAATTTTTTCAAGCCACAAATCTGTTTCAGGCGAAAATGGAATTTGCAGAACGCGTTGAAAATCCTCAATTAACGGCTTCAAGGCATCTTCTGAGGACCATTCTGAAACCCATCGGCCTACAACAAAATCAGGTGTAACCATTCTTATTTCATCATGAAATGGAGTCGGATCATTAAATCTGAACAGGTTTTTTGTCACCTCAAGATCAGATTTTCCAGTAAGCATGTTATTGAAGTTATAACGCAAATCTAATTTTCCGCCTTTGTGATCAAAATGAAACACCTGAGAGCGCGGAGAAACTGCAGAGTCCGAGACGAGCATTCCATCCCAAACTCCAATCATTTCCTCTTCAGAAGGAACATGACTTAGCTCATCGCTATGAAAAAGGGTAAGGAGATCATCTTCTGTCATAAAATCTACATCATATACTCTTGACATATTAAAGCTGAATAATTCCATTCCTTTACCAAAAGGACCAAGGAACGCTTTTCCAATTATCGTGTTTTCATCTACCATCTTTAAAAGATCATATGCAGAAGAATAAGGAAAATCCTCATATTCCAAATGAATAACTTTGCCATAACCTGTGACTTCTTTTTCTTTTGCAATGCTTTTTGCATTTACTATTTGTGGCTCAAATGGATGAGTTACTCCTCTCAATGTTGTATTATCAACTTTCCAGAATTTTTTATAAAATCCTCCGAAGTATCGTAGTATGGTTGTCATGGCATCATAATCTCGTCCATAAAATCCCTTCCAGTACACATCATTGTAAATCGTAAGTGTCGTTGGATCAAATTTCCAATTTTTACCCACCACTATTTGCTCTTCATCTGAATTTGCAAGTCTTGAAAAGAGATCAGTTCTATGATCAACAACTGAAAACATTTCGCCCAACGTTTCAGTTTTGCAAAATCTTGGCTGTAAAATATCACATGTGTTACCTAAAGATTTTGTAATTTCAGGAAATGATTTCCATTTATTAATTATCTTGTTGGCAGTTATGGTTGCAAGCGCCATAATTGTTAATTGTGGATTTACTCCTAACGGGACAGGAAAAACCGAAGCATCACAAACATATAGATTTTTGAAATCAAATACTTTACAGTCTGAATCAACAATGCCATTTTTGATGCCAGAGCCTATTTTGTTTCCTCCCTGTGGATGCGCAGAGCCAAGCATTAATGCGTGTGGGTTATTCCTAACAGCTTGTTCTAACTTTGAAATATCATCCTCGGAATCAAGTCTTGGAACTTCGCTGTGCGAGGTGAGAACATAATCTGCCCCAATACTAAACCACATTTTAGCAAGAACCCCCATTCCTTTAGCTATTCCATTAACAGTAGAAGTTGCAAGATCATAATTCACTTTTGGACCTCCGCTATAGGTCATCTCAATGGTTCCAACAGGCTCATCTCGTACCATCACACCGGCCATTGCGTAATTATCAAAGTCCTTCATCATGAGATCATGTTGCAATCCAAAGTAAGGCATCGCTAAAGACATCTGAAATATTGGTATGAATATACTCTCAATTAGAAATCCTCCATTTTTTACGCCGTTTGTAACACCAAATTCATGGCAGGTATACGACATTGGAATTCCCCTATTACCATATATCATGTCTTTGAAATGCCCCATGACAAATGGTGCAGGGTGTAACGCTAATCCCTTTCCTACATTTGTTCCCCCTATCCTTGATCTTTGTAAAAGATTTGAAGAAGCAATAGAACCAGCTGAAACAATAATTGTTTTTGCGTTTACACGAATTCTATATTTTTCGTTGCCAATCCCATCTACAAATATACCGTCGACACCAGTTGCCACTCCGTCTTGGTAAGTAATTTTTTCAGCTTTGCAGTTACAATATGCAGTATAATCCATGTTAGGATTGTTTAATGCATCACGAATGTATGTTACCAACATACTCTGCTTTGTGTTATAATGACAACCAAGATGACAAAACCCACATTTCACACAAGAATGCAAGCTTGGATCTGTAAAAGACTGTCCGCAGTTTCTTTCGTTTTTGTAGTGTTTGATTGGTTTGCCATTGATATTGTATTTCTCGCAAGCTTTTCTTAGCATTTTTGCATTTTCATTTAGCTCCTCTTCAGTGACCTCAGTTACGTGAATTCTTTTTGCAACTTCATCTAATGCCTTGTCCCACTCATTATTTTTAATTGACACGCCAAGATTTTGCCATTGTTTTATTACCGTATCAGGAATTCTAAAGCAAACTGCGTCATTTATGACTGTGGAACCGCCAAGGCAAGAGCCTTGAGCTATAGCTATTCTCAAACTGGATGTAAAATTAGCTCCACCATTTTTCCAAAGTAATGGTATCATATCAGCATCTCTTTGGTTCATTGATTCTCCGTCATAGTATCCGCCCTTTTCCAGCACAACAACAGACTTGCCTGCTTCTGCTAGTTTTGTAGCAAGAATTGCACCTGCAGCACCAGAGCCAATAACACACACGTCTACATTACAAACCACATCACGAGTAACAACCTTGTACTTTTCTGTGCGGCTCTCAAAACTTTCTGTGCCGTAGACGTAGTTTGTCATTTCTGCTCCCATACAAGTTTGTGAGTATGTTCTTCTTTCCAAGGATATCTCGGGACTTGCGGACCGTCATATCCAATTATTTCCCAAGTTTCTGGTCTGGTGTATAGAATCCATGCGTCTATTGTATTCATCAAAAGACCAAACGTTGTTGCAATATCTGTATTGTTCATGTCTACAGCCTCGCCCAGTCTTCCAAAATCGGCTGGAAATCTATCAATATTGTGAGAATATGGATCATCTATAAACGGTATCTTCTTTTCTAGTGAATCCAAAATAATGTCAAACGTAAGATTTGTTTTATCTGGAGATTTTACACCATGTCTAGTTTCAGTGGTATAGATAATTTCACCAAGTGAATTTCTAATCATCAGGTAAATATCTGGGTTACCTTCAAGCCAGCCATCCTGAAATTGTTCTTTATCAAAAGAGATTTCAAATTTACCGTCATCATTTACCCAAACACTCCCAAGCATGTCATCGTTACGATCTTCAAAAAATTCTTGGTCGCTGTCCATTGCTTGAATTTTTAGATTCTTGATAGCATTTCCATTTATATCTTTTATACTTCCTTTAATGATATAATCTGGCACAGTTATTTTTTCAATTTGTAATAATTAAAGATTCGTGTGTTATTTTTTGTAGTTTTTATATTTATAAAAAAATATTTGCTATACGGAAATTACCACTCGAATCTATACGCCTCATATGCATACAAATTGGATTTTTGCCAAGTAATCTCTGTTTTGTTTTTCAGGTATTTTATTTGCGCTGCTGGTGAAACAAGCATCATCTTAGCTTTTGTAGCAGGATCAACTTTGAGTATTCGTTGTTTAATCTCAATTCCCCTTGGCAGAGTTAGTAAATATTTGAATTTCTTACAGTCTGTCGATAATGTATATTGGAAGTTTCTTTCCGGTTCTTCCCAATCATACTCAAGTGTAAGAAATCTTCTTTTCTGTCCTGGTTTTAGTGGTTTATTCAGCTTGACAAGAAATTCCTTGTTATAGGGTTTGTTCACATTTACACTAATTATCTGAAGTTTCTTGTTTTCCTCATCTTTTATGGAGATATTAAGATCTGAAAAGTCTCTTGGTACATCACCTTCAAGATAGTATGACACCTGGTCTAGTGCTTGATTTGTAACATTTACCAGGTTCCAAATCCAAGTATGATGGGTCATCATAGTTTTTTGATTAGTTACATCAAGTTTTAGTTCAATTCTTGGAAACAAAAACTTTGAATGAGGCTCAGGGCCTGGTTTTGGACTTGCCCGAAATGGAGGAAGTTTGTTTCCCCACCCCTCACCATAGATATTGTACAATGACAATTTTTCTCCATGTTTTATTTTGTATTCACCAATGTCATGCAATACTGATTTATTTTCAGGCGATAGTTTGTAAATAGTTTCAGCAATTCTTGAAGATGCTAGGATTTGCATTGGTCTTGCTAAATCCATCACACGTCTTGCCATAATTATACCTGGCCCCCAGAAATTATCCTTGCCAGTCAAATCCTTGATAAAATAAACGGGACCTGTTTCTATTCCAATTCGTATATTGAGTTTGTCTTTGCCTTTCCTCTTCTCATTATATTTTGAGATAATTTTATGTAATTCTATTGCAAGTCGCAAAGGTTTTTCAGGGCTGTCACTAAAACCAATAACCATACCATCTCCAGTAATAGTCATTACATCAGATTTTAGATTTCGTTGCCTAAATGTTTCAGTTCTTCCTATTAATTCATTTAATGCCCAAACCTTACGTGCCTGATCTTTAGTTAACAATGCAGGATTGGCACTACCTACAATATCAGTAAAAAACCAGTGATAAGTTTTTGTCAGAGTTTTAACATCAGGGAAATTTTCAAAATCATCATTTTTTAATACCCGTAAAAGATGTGAAATAAAACCATCCGGGCAGTATTTTAAAATTTCAAAGCTATTCATTGTTGTTCTTATCGGAGATTTGAGCTTGTGTCTCTTTATTTCTTGTAGTATCCAGTTTTTTCCTTTTCCTGACTCTTCAAGCAATCCAAGAATTTCCGCAATTTTGGAATTCTTATCAGTTGCTTTTGCATTATGCTTTCTAGTTATAATACGATTAGCTTTTAACACTGCTTTTTTTATTCCATATTCATCTATTCAAGGTTAGCGGTGTATGATCATGCAAAAACAGAATTTTATTTGCAAATGAATATAATCACAAAGCACAAAAAACTCCGCCCTCTCCAAATCTTGGTGCATAAATTACGGCATGGTGATTTACTCTAAGATCTTCCATCCATTGTTTACGCTTGCTGGGTTCCATTCCTGATATGTCATATGGACATATCAGACAGCCTCCAAAGTCTTCAAACTTGTCATGTGTAATACATTCTAGTTCCAATTCAACTGACATTCCATCAGTAGTACTGACATCTTGTACTATTCTTGAGACTATTCTAAATGGAGGAATTAGATCAGACAAAATCATATCAAGATCCATCTTGCATCTTTTCATTATTTCGTCACGACCGCCACAAGTACGATGTATTTGATAAACCCTCAACCTCTTGCTCTGAAAGTATCTCAACGGTATACCATAGTTTAGCATTTTAAGTACTATTGAACCCGAGTCTTCTTCTGTTGCATATACACAATGCTCACCAATTTCTAATCCATGTTTTATAAATCGAAACTCTATCAATCTTGCATATTCTGATTCTTCATAGAATAGTGCAATGTGTTGTTTAGATTCAAGCGAGTCTACGTATCTGAAAGGCACTGGAGTTAAGTCATACATGACACATCTTTCCTTTGGTTGAATTCAGAAAAGATTTTGATTGTTCACAGATTATTGTTGTAGTTGTACGGACTTTTTGTATTCTTCTAATCTTGGATTCAATGGTTTCTCGCAAGGCCTCTATTGATGGAACCGCAATTTTTGTCACAATATCATATGGGCCAATTGTGGTCGTCATCTCTTTGATGGATTTAATTGATTTTAACTCCTCCATAACATATTCCTGGGCACCATCTTCACAGTTAATCATAACGTATGCCTGTTGAGACTTGTATTCTAATTCCTCAGGATTTCTAAGCATAATGATAGGTTCGTGATGATATGATATTACCACCACTTGATAAATTAGCTAAAAGTTGCAGATCTAGCTTAGTTGTTGTGACATAAGCTAAATTCTAAAAATCACATGTCTCCAATAAAATGAATGTGTGAAGAAATTTTTCCTATGTAAAACGTCATGGATTCCTGGAATATTTTCCCATCAGAGTAGCTTGTTCTAAAATATGACCATTCATTGCCTGTATGAGATTATCTTTTGTGGAACCATCTACAAGATCAAGTACGGCATCTATCGCATATAGTTTGAAAAAATATCTATGAGTTCCAGATGGCGGACATGGTCCCCCATAACCTGTTTTGCCAAAAATTGTGATTCCCTGCGGATAAGATATTTTTTCTCCCTTGTTGAATTGCGTCTTTTCTGGAGGAATATTCCAAATAATCCAATGTGTCACTGTTCCTATTGGAGCATCTGGATCCTCAACTATTAATGCAAGACTTCGGACATTGGAAGGCACCCCAGTTATTGTTAATTGAGGAGAAACATTAGTTCCATCACATGTGTATTCTGATGGAATTGTTTCATTATTTTTAAATGCTGAACTTGATAAAACCATGACCTGTTTTGTTTTAATTTGAATGATGTTTTTTTGTATCAAATACTCTATTCCTTTAACAAAATCACCATCAGTTATGGTGCCGTTTGCCCACAAGCCAGCATTGTTTTTAATCCAATTTGGAATTTGCTGAGAAAAACCAGTTTCTGATTGAGTTTGCGGAATTTTCATTATTCCAGATTGTATCAGATACTGAATGCCATTAACAAAATCATTGTCCCCAATTTGTCCCTCTGACCACCACTTGGCATTATTTTTTACCCATGGTGGAATTTGTATCTCTTCGGCAAGAGATTTGGTTGAAAATAATGATACTGCAAATATTGTAAATAATATTACAAGGCCAAAAATTCTCCTATATTTCATATAAAGTAAATTAGCAAATGGTTTTAGATAAATTCGATCTAGGATCTTTTATTATTTTGTGCAACAATCAAATCTACTTTATAGTGAAGATGCAAGCGTGAATTGATATTTAATTTCCAAGGCAGAAACTTTGGTTTTTTTGTATTTTGATTAATAATAAACCCCCTTTTTTCTAGTTCAAGCCTAAGTGATTTAGAATCAACTGTTTGTTTTACAGAATTTATTCCTCTCTCAAAGTCATATGGATCAGAAATCAAAATCATATCGTTTGCTTGTTTAGATAAAACATCTAGTAAATCAAGTGGTTCAACAAGTTCTAATAGATTTAATCCAGCAACTAGACCAAATTTAGTTTCCCCAAATGGATGATTTAATGAGTTGGCTACAAAGAAATCAAGATTTTTAAAATTATTTTGTTTTGCTTCCATGATGGCAAAAAAAGATTGATCTATTCCAAATACAATATCATGTTTTGTTGCTAGGTATTTTGTAACATATCCTATTGAACAGCCATGTTCTAATACCAAACCAGATTTTGTAAATTTGTTAAGTGAATTTTTTATATGAGAATAAAATTTAGATTTGATGCTATTTTTGTATGTGACTACCCATCGTTTCTCTACAGGGGTCACATCTAGATTAGAATTTTTTATTTTTTTAAGTGAATTTTTTACAAATGATTTTATTTTTACATTTTTTGCTCTGGTCACCAAGTATCCTCCCAATTGGGCACGGTTAGAAAGATATGATGTAAGATTGGAATACAGGATTGGGATTTTTGAAATTATAGGATACTTGTTGCCGCAATTATTACAGACAAGAAAACCTTCTTCAATTTCATCTGATTGCCCAAGTATTTCTGTTTCTAGTGTGCCGTAGCAATTTACACATCTTACATATTCCAAGCTAAATTGATGCATTTCAGATAAAAAGTAGCATATCTACTTGGATTAAATCTATAATGGAATAGTTTTTGATATAATGTGCTTGAGATATGCCTATTCTTTGAGTTTTCCTTCTTGAAAAGCACCTGAACCATACCAACAGTATCTAAAATAATCTAGGCACCATTCTTGGAAAAGCTGGTCTTTGCCGTAGAACATTTCTCTCATATCTGCGTCCCCATCAAGTGTAGGAAAGACAACACATGCTTCCTTTTCATTTAAAACAATGACTACACTGACATTTTTTTTCATTTTTCTTTCAACTAGCCCTTTCTCTAAAAGACTTTTCATGCCAAGTTTGGCCAAAAGTTCTTTTCTTCCTTTTGGCACTATAACAGATTCTGAGAAAATATAATTTAGTTTAACGCCATGTTTTACTTTGTTAAGAAGCGGCTCAATTAGATCAAGAGGCACCTCGGTAAAAATTTGGTAAATAAAATTATCAGCATTTTTGTATATAGACTTCCACTGTTCTAATACTTTGACAAAACCTTTTACATGCTGACCTCCAGATAATGCACCAATCCTTTGAATGAATTTCATTGGGATATCTCCAAAATCATGATTTTCAAAATATTTTCTATTTTTGGACAAGAAGAGCAATGAAGGTACCTGAGTACACATGGTCTTGCCATAAGTAGTGAGATCATAATATCCATCTTTGTCCTTCTTTATCAAACCAGCATCAGATAGTCGCTCAAAATTTCTATGAACTTCCTGAACTGTTGCACCCAACTCCTTTGCCATATTTGAGATCTTTGTTTTTTTCAAAAAAAGATTAAAGATTATGTTTAGTCTTTGTTCGCTTGCAAGTTCTAAAAAGTCATTTGCGGCATTCTCATAATTATTTTCCATATGCAGATTTTATAAAGTATGAATCTAAATCTTACGTGTATAAATTCAGGATTCCGGCCAATTTGTACCGCATTTTTGACAAGTACCTCTGAATCCTCGATATTTTGCCTCAAATGTTACTATGGCTTCTGGGGAGCCACAGCAAAGACATTCTGTTTTTTCCATACATTAGTAATGCATGCTTTGTAGATTACCTAAATTCAACAATTTAGCTTATTATTCATATAATTAGCTGATTAGAGTCTATCAACCTGTAATGTATAGCATATACATGGAAGTAAAACCAGAACTAACACGAACAAAATCCAGCACGTGGCACAAAGAGGTGCGTGCATCTTTCAAGAAAGTAGTCGCATTTGACCTGCTCTTTTATGGTCTAGGTGCAATTACTGGTGCTGGAATCATAGGCGCAATCCTACTTTCCTAGGATTGCGTACTATTTTTTAATTATCAAATTCTAACAGCAACATGTTATCATCAAAAACCACTGCAAGAAAAGCCATAGCATTGCATAAGAAACTAAAAGGCAAGATTTTATTTGGAAATAAAACCCATCAGTTAAAACTAAAAGAAATACAGTTGATTTACACCCCAGGAGTTGCAGCTGTAAGCGAGACTATTTTCCATCATCCAGATCAGAAATATGTACTCACATCAAAACGAAACAATGTTGCCATAGTAACTGATGGAACAAGAATTCTAGGATTAGGCAACATTGGTCCATATGCAGCACTTCCAGTCATGGAAGGAAAAGCAATTCTGTATCGACAGTTTGGTAGCATTACTGCGTTTCCGTTATGCCTTAATACAACTAAAAAAGATCAAATCATTAAAACTATTCAGGCAATAGAACCAGCTTTTGGTGCAATAAATCTTGAAGATATAGAATCACCAAAAGTCATGGAGATTGCTGAAGAGTTGGAGAGAAAAATATCCATTCCAATATTTCATGACGACCGACATGGAACATCAGTTGTTGCCTTGGCTGCATTGTTAAACTCATTAAAATTAATCAAAAAGCAAATCTCCTCAATCAAAATAGTAATAGCTGGAGCTGGTTCTGCAGGTTTTGGTATTGCAAGTCTACTCAAATTTGCTGGTTGTAAAAACATTATTGTTGTAGATTCGGTTGGCGCAATATACAAAGGAAGAGCTAAGAACATGAATAAATACAAAAAAATTATTGCAGGTTCAACTAATTTCAAAAAAGAAAAAGGGACATTTGTAGAGATCATAAAAAATTCAGATGTATTCATTGGCGTATCAGGAGTAAAGAACATGCTAACATCAGATATGATCAAAACCATGAATCAAGATCCAATAGTTTTTGCCCTTACAAATCCAGAACCTGAGGTGGAACCATTGATTGCAAAAAAAGCAGGTGTAAAAATTATTGCGACTGGGAGTTACAGATTTCACAATAGGGTAAACAATGCCCTTGTTTTCCCATATCTAATGAGGGCAATATTGGATCAAAAAATACAAAAGATAAGTCTTGGCATGCTTTTGGCAACTGCAAAGGCCATAGCAAATACAGTTACCAAAAAAGAACTACATTATAACAGAATCATTCCTGATGTTGGAGATGAAAGACTGCAAAAAAACATAACTTTGGCATTAAAAAAATTCTATAAAAAATAAGAATTTAATCAGACTAGTATTCATTAACATTGTTCTGAACAAATGTGTCGTAATTCTTTATAGATTCGTTAGAGTAGACACGATATGACAATGCCTAACGATGAGGAATTATTTGATGAGATCTTTGTTTCATCCAATTTCAATACGGTATTTTGTACTAGACATGAATTAGATGATTATCTAAATTCTTTGATGGTATCAGGAATGCCAAGAGGAATGAGCATTGTTTTTACCAAAAAGAAATTGAATAGAAAATATACCAGAGCTGAGATAATTAATGCCACACCGGAACAGATCAAAGGAATAACCGAATCAAGTGGACATTTGGTTCACTAGAATTTATTTCATGTTTTTTGCAACGAGTGATTTACAAATTCTTTCCCTTGAATTGAAAGAAAATTTCCTTTCTTGTTCCTTCTTGGTCCCATGCAGCAACCTTGTACCTGCCAGAAGTTCTCCATTGTTTTGTGTCAAATTTTAAAACAGTAGAGTATGAACTCTTTTGTGAATTAATGTATTGATCTGCACTAAACACTTCCTTTTCTGATGGATCAAAAACAACAAAGTGCAGTGTCTGTTTTGGATTGAGTGCTTCATAATCTAGTTTTATCTTTACATATTCGCCTTCGTTGTAAATTGCCTTGTCAATATTTAGTATGATTCTATTGGTCACATCTTGAATCCTTATTCTACGTGATGATGGTGAACCAACTGATCATAGAATCTTATTGATTTTATGTTGACAAACTCTAACATACCATATCTTGATAGTTCTCTTCCAAATCCACTGTGTTTTACACCACCAAAAGGAATTCGAGGGTCTGAAATCAAGACGTTGTTAACTGTCACCATTCCAGATTCTACCATTCTTGATAGTTTTTCTGCCTTTACCAGATCCTGTGTCCATATACTTGCTCCAAGACCATATTGAGAATCATTTGCAATTTTTATTGCTTCCATCTCACTATTAACAACAGTAATTGGCGCCACAGGACCAAATGTTTCCTCTTGCGCCATGCGCATTTTTGGAGAAATCTTGGCAATAACAGTAGGGCTGTAGAAATAGCCTTTGTCTTTGATTCGTTTTCCACCAGTCAACACTTCTGCACCGTTTTTGACAGCATCAGTTACCAGTTCATCTATCTTATTCAGACCATCAATGTTTACCAGTGGACCAATATCAGTATCCTCCAAAGTAGGGTCACCAACACGAAGTTTTTCTGTATTTTGAACAAATTTTTCAATAAATTCTTTTGAAATATTTTTTGTTACCAAGAATCGTTTTGATGCAATACAGCTCTGACCGCAATTAATAAAACGGCCTTTGACAGCTCCATTTGCGGCCTTTGCCACATCAGCATCATCACAAACTATGAAAGGATCACTACCTCCTAGCTCAAGAACGCATTTTTTTAGCTGCGATGTTGCTCTCTGAGCTACCTTTGCCCCTATTGAGGTACTTCCCGTAAATGTTACCGCGTTTATATCAGAATCAATCATTGATTCCACAATACTCGAGTCACCAACTAGAGTTTGGAACACACCTTCAGGAAATCCCGCTTTTCTAAACAAATGTTCGATTTCAATTCCACATTGCATTGTTGCACTAGCTGGTTTGAGAACAATGGTATTTCCTGCCATTAGCGATGGTGCTGCAAATCGTAGTGCTTGCCAATAAGGAAAGTTCCACGGCATTATACTTCCTATTATTCCAATTGGTTCAAATGACAAAAAGCTCTTTCTTGCATCAGTGTTAACAATCTCATGATTCAAGAAAATATCTCCATTGTCACCATAAAATTCCATAGCCCACGCACATTTTTCAACTTCAGAAAGCGCTTCCTTGATTGGCTTTCCCATTTCTTTGGTTGCAACACGAGCAAGATCAGTTTTATTTTTTCTTAATTCATCAGCTAAAGTATGTACAAACGCAGATCTTTTTTTAATGTCCTTCTTCCATTCATTAAAAGCAGATCTTGATTTTTTTACAGATTCGTTGATCTTTTCTTTACTTATGATTTGATATTCAGCAATGATTTGTTCGGTAGTAGGATTAATTGTTTTTACTGTCATGCCAAATCAATACCATTATTGTATTAGAATGTTACATTAGTTTTCAGTCTAATGTAATCAACGAACCTATTCGATACTTTAAATATTTTTCAATAGTATCAAAACTAATGCAAAAGTTATCAGCACATGACGATAAAAATTTGGATTTTGAAACAGTACTTGTATTACAAGGCGGCGGTTCTCTTGGCGCCTATGAATGCGGAGTTTACAAAACATTAGATAAACACCGAATAAAGTTCGATGTAGTTGCAGGAACTTCCATGGGTGGAATTAACGCGGCCATAATAGCTGGGTCCAAAAGTGATGCGCCTGTAAAGAACCTTGAAGATTTTTGGTTAAATCTGGCAGAAACTGTAACTCCATCATTTCTATCACAAGATAAACGGGCACAATTATCATCAATGTATGTTTCCATGTGGGGAACTCCTAATGCATTCCAGCCCATATGGTTTATACCAAATTTATTCAGTTTTCTGTATAGTAATAGTCCCTACCTTTATGATGTGGAACCATTAAAAAAGACAATAAAAAATTATATTGATTTTGAAAAATTAAAAAATCCAGATAGCCCCAGACTTATCATTACATCTACAGATGTACAAAACGGAAAGCCTTCCATATTTGATAGCAAGTATGATAAAATTAACGAGTCTCATATTGTTGCAGGTTGTGGTTATCCTTTCTACGGTATTGCATGGACAGAAGTAAGTGGCAGGTATCTATGGGACGGATCATTGTTGAGCAACACTCCATTAACCGAAGTGATAAACGCGTCACCAATATATGATAAAAAAGTGTATGTGGTTGATCTGTTTCCACATATACAAGAAAACCTACCAAAAAATATGATGGAATCATGGCACAGAGCTAGAGACATCATGGATTCAGACAAGAGCGAGCATGCAATCAGAATGTCAAAAATTATTTCAAGATATCTTTCTTTGATAAAAAACATGCATGATTTTATAGAATCTTCCAATCTTGATGAAAAAGCAAAAAAGAAGTTTGAAAAAATAGAATCGGAATATGACAAACTAGCATGTCAACGAGGTACAATAATAAGGGAAATAATTCGCATAAGGCGACAAGAAGAAGGAGACTCACACTTTCTATTTGAGAATGCAGACTTTTCACTTGCTACCATTAAACAACTGATAAGTGATGGGGAAAAAGACGCAGAGAAAGTGTTGTTAGCTAAATCATAGAGAAACCAGTTTATTGTAATCCGATTATTTTCATAATCTTATTTGCAAACTTGTCTATATCCACAGTTGGCTCTGCAGAAACTAACAATACGTTTGAGTTTATTGGAAAGCTTATCATTACTGCATTTTGTCTGCGCGATGCAGAGTACTTGACAGGACCAAGACTATAATCAAAGTCTTTTCTCATAGATACTCGTAATGCCAACTCCATGTACATTTTTTGTCTCTCTGCATCATCTTCAAGTGGTGTTATTCCGTCTTTAAAACCACCTGCAACAAGTCTACCCATTGAATTTATGCAGCCTGCGAATCTGATTGCGTCATCTTGTAAAAGATTTCTACATTTTTGATCAAATAGCCAATATTCATCTGTTTTTTCTTTTTGTGTACTCATTACCAATAATTCATTATTATGACATAAAAACGCTACTACCATTTTCATTTAGTTTATTATATTATTTCATTATGATACATACAAACGGTTAACATATCTCATAAAAAATAATTAGCGCAAAAGTTGTTAAACTAAAATAATACGCATTTAATTTACGGTTATGATTACCATAAACTGTAGGGAAGTAGAAGGTATAAAATCAGCACTTGCAGTTTATGTGTCTGATCAGATAGGAGCTATTCCGGTGCTCAAGTCTCATGAATTCATGTTAGCGCCAATAGATGATCAAGAAAAAATTGATGAAGGTTCAGTGGTAAAATCAATAAAAAATTTTTTAAATTCTATCGGTGAAGAAGAAAACTTCTCAGTCATAAATACAAATAATATGATTTCCATCGTGTCAATAAATGGAAAAGTTTTGGAATCTGCAAATAATCTGTCTACAGATCAATTTTTCTCGTGTACACATTGCGGCTACATAACAAGGTATGAGACAGTTTACAAAAACCATGAAAAAATCCATTATCTAGTTTAGTTGTATTTGAAGAAAATCATTGTGAGATTATATTATAAAATTTTGGTTGTGGAAAACCATCCATATATGAATTAGAATAACACTAATTACTAGATGTTTAACCCACATTAATTATGAAAAATGAGAAACAGCTTGTCGTTGGAGCCATAGCAGCAGCCATCATAGTTATGGCAGTAGCAGTTTTTCCCTTCTGGAATTTAATTCCAAACAAGGTTACAGAGACAGTAAAAGTCGTATTAGTAGATGAAACAGGCTGTACTGCTGAAACACATGACGGGTTTGATGTAAAAATTGGTCCATGTAATGCAAAAGCCGGAGACACCATTACGGCGTCATTTGATGGAAAAATCAGAGACAGACAAAAACCATTTACGCCTTAGTTTTGAAAAATTTTCTAGAGTAGTTTTAGATCTTTTGTAACTTTATCGACTTTATCCTCTGGAGCTGGCCCAATTGAAATACATGTAACTGTTCCAGGAGCAATTTGAGTATGACCAGCATCTGTTACTTCTGACCAAGGAAGATCAATGGATATTGCATGTCTTTTTATTTTTTCCAATTCATCAAGGCTGGTCACTTTTACAACAACTTTTTCCTGACCTGATAATTCCCATTCCCTGTACCACTCTGGATGTGATTTTCTGACATGTTCTGCACCTAAAACACATGCATGTCCAACTTGGGCTGCTATTTTTCCAGTACCCATGTTAAGATCTTTTCTTACTACAACTACTTGTTTAACCAAACCCATGCCAATTTTTAAAACCAATTAGAGTATGTTAAACTTTTGAATTGAATTAAATAATTGAACTAAATTAAAAAATCGTTGGATTACGATGTCATAATTGCAGGTGGTAGTGTCTCAGGTCTTCTGTGTGCAAGAGAAATAGCAAGCCTGGGCCATAGTGTTTTAGTCATAGAGGAGGATTCGGAGATTGGAACACCTGAGCATTGTGGCGGTCTAGTCAGCATCATGGGAATAGATGAGCTTGGTGTGGTACCCATGAGAGCAACTCTTGATAATAAGATAAGATCCGCTGCGATTTTTTCACCTGCAAAAAAGAGTTTTTCGCTTGATGCAAGATCTCAAAAAGTCATAGTATTAGACAGACGTGAATTTGACAAACAAATCGCACACCAAGCACAAACTAATGGTGCAGAAATCCGTGTCAGAACATCTCTAAGAGAGATTTTTGACGACGGTGTGAAAACGTCAGAGGGCTCATTAAAATGCAAAATTGTTGTTGATGCACGAGGAGTATCTTCACTTATTCAAAAAGATAGAACCGGAATATTGCAATCTGCACAGTATGAAGTGTATGCTGACTGGATTGAAAAGGACAGAATCGAGGTATATTTTGATCAAGAAAAATTCCCTGGTTTTTTTGCATGGATTATTCCTACCAGAAGAGATGAGGCCAAAGTAGGAGTAGCAGGAAAAGGCATCAATGCTGCTGTTGCTCTTGAAAGTTTTCTCAAAGAGAAGGGAAAACATTCAACGATAAGAAAAATATATGCGCCTATTTGGATAAAAGGCCCCATACAGAATTTCGTGTCAAAAAACATTGTAATCATTGGAGACGCCGCAGGCCAATCAAAGCCTACAACTGCAGGAGGGATTTATTCATGTGGTCTTGGCGGCATATTTGCTGGAAGATCCATTTCTAAATTTTTAGAGTTTGGGAAATCATCTGATCTTCTTGAATACCAAAAAACATGGATAGATAAATTTGGTCAGGAGTTTGAACACATGCTTCTTGCACGAGGTCTTCTTGAAAGACTGGACAACAAATCAATTGATAAAATGTTTGAATCCATAACACCCGAGATTGTAGAAGAAATATCAAAAGAAGGTTCCTTTGATTTTCATACGATCTCACTTGCAAAGCTACTTGGTGTGAAAGGTTCAGTTAAGGCAATACAGGCAATTTTAGGAAGCGAGTTTAGAAGACTGTTAACATGAGAGAAGAATAACAAATGATAAGCAAGGTATAAATTCGGTTTTTTATCAGCTTTGAACATGTCATCATCTATTGCATTACCAGTATGCAGCTCGTGTCACAGACCTATCATGCCTAATGATAAATGTGTCAAATTCAACTGCCCTAGCTGTGGTACAATGTTGGTTTGGAGATGTGAGAGCTGCAGAGAATCTGCCAAAACCTATAAATGCAAATCCTGCAACTTTGATGGACCATAGAAAAATGGCACGACTTTTACTTCGAGCAAAAATCCTTCCAACAGACACAGAAACAGATCTGGATGCAATTGCGAAAAAGATCGCGTCTACATTAAAAGATGGAATACAGCTTTCAAAATATACAAAAGAGCCATTAGCTTTTGGGCTCTACTTTATTAGCGCAGAATTCTCATTGGAAGATAAGGATGGGCAGATGGACTCGCTTGAAAACACTGTCAAGGCAATAGAAGGCGTAGGAGAATTTGAAGTCCTTGGAGCAAGCAGAGCATCTGTAGATGTAAAGTAGGTGTTTTTTTGGTACGTAAAGATGAACCGCTTCAAATGCGTGTCGGCGAAGCAAAGCAAAGAGATGTAGGAAAAAGACGAGCTCGTATTGAACCAGAAGCTATGGAATATTTAAAAGTAGAACCTGGCGACATGGTAGAAATTGTCGGTAAAAGATCAAGTTGTGCAATAGTGTGGCCAACCGATGATGACAACAAAGCTCCAGACATGATTAGAATTGACGGTCAAACAAGAAAGAACGTGGGTATCGGAATTAATGACATTGTTAATGTAAAAAAGATTGTAGCTAAACCTGCAAAAAGTGTGGTGCTCATGCCAGTAAATGGAAATGTTACGGTTGACAAGGAGTTTACTGATTTTGTAAAAAACAGACTCAAAGGTCTACCACTTTCTGAGGGTGATGAAATTTCTGTAATGATTCTAGGCAACTCGATGGACTTTAAGATTCACAAAATATCACCCAAGACAGTTGTTAAGATAGAACGTGGCACGACTCTTACAATTCTAACTGAAACATCAGTTGACAAGAAATTACGAGTAACCTATGAAGAGATAGGAGGATTAAAGACACAGACAAAAAGGATGAGAGAGATTGTGGAGTTACCATTACGACATCCCGAAGTGTTCCAGACATTTGGGATAGAACCGCATAGTGGAATTTTGTTATATGGTCCACCAGGATGCGGAAAGACTTTGATTGCCAAAGTACTAGCTAGCGAATCAGAGGCAAACTTTTACTCCATAAACGGACCTGAAATAATGAACAAGTATTATGGAGAAACAGAGGCTCGACTCCGTGACATATTCAAAGAAGCAAAAGAGAATTCTCCAAGTGTAATATTTATTGATGAAATTGATGCCATTGCTCCAAAAAGAGAAGAAGCATACGGCGATGTAGAAAAAAGAGTCGTTGCACAGCTTTTAGCTTTGATGGATGGACTTACGGATAGAGGAAATGTCATTGTACTTGGTGCAACAAATAGACCAGAGAGTGTAGATCCAGCATTAAGAAGACCTGGAAGATTCGATAGAGAAATTGAAATTTCTGTACCAAATGTAGATGGAAGGTTAGAGATACTTCACATTCACACTAGAGGAATGCCACTTGATGAAGATGTAGATTTGAAAATACTTTCAGCAGAACTTCATGGCTATACTGGAGCTGATATCAAGTCATTATGTAGAGAAGCTGCTATGAAAGCACTTAGAAACTATTTGCCAGAAATAGATATGGAGACAGAAAAAATTTCTACTGAAATTTTACAATCAATGAGGATTCGTTTACAAGACTTTTACGATGCAATGCATGAGATCGTGCCTACTGCCATGAGGGAATTCTATGTAGAAAGTCCAAAAGTTTGGTGGAAAGACGTCGGCGGATTAGATGATGCAAAAAGAACATTACATGACAACTTGATCATGGCAATAAAAGAACCCGCCAAATTCCAAAAGATGGGAATCAAACCACCAAAGGGAGCATTACTTTATGGTCCACCAGGATGTGGAAAAACTCTCCTAGCAAGATCACTTGCAACCGAAGGAGGAGCTAACATGATTCTCGTAAGAGGTCCAGAAATTTTATCAAAATGGGTAGGAGAGTCTGAAAAAGCAATTAGAGACATATTCAGAAAAGCAAAAGCGTCTTCTCCATGTATTGTAATTTTTGATGAGCTTGATTCTTTTGCTAGAGCAAAATCCATGGAAGATGGTGGTACAGGAGAAAGGCTTTTGAGTCAGCTTTTGACAGAGATGGAAGACGGTGGTGCATCTAGAGTCATCGTACTTGGTATTTCAAACAGACCTGATTTGATAGATACCTCGCTCTTAAGACCTGGAAGATTGGATCTGATCTTGTTCATACCAGCACCAGATGAAAAAGGCAGATTAGAGATAATCAGAATACTAACACGTACCATGCCTCTTTCTGGAGATGTAGATTTGAAAGAAATTGCAGTAGCAACAAAGAATTACAGTGGAGCAGACCTTGTTGCCATATGTAGAGAAGCTGCAGTACATGCAATGCAAAATGATTCTGCTAAGATAGGTAGTACCGATTTTGCAGCAGGATTAAAGCTCGTCAAACCTTCCATAACAAAAAGTGTAGATGAATGGTATGGTTCAATAAAAGAGAATATATCATACGCCATACCAAAACCAATCGATAAAACATTTTACGGTTAGAATATGACAATACCATTCAAAAATAAACTATATGAGATGATAAAGGAATCTGGATCTTTAACAGATTCGGAACTATCAAAGTTGTTAATCAAGGGAGGAATTTCAATTCCAGATGATGAATTCAACAAGATATTGCTTAGTTTGGAAATTTATGGGCTCATCAAAGTAAACTGGCTCACAAAAGAACAACGTCGAATAGAAATAGTAGAAAAAGAAAATGAAGTCGATCAAATAGAGCAACAAAGTAGAGAAAAATTAGAACGTGATTATGAAGCTGGATTTCCTGGCGTTGACCAAGAACAAGAGATCCCAGAAGAAGTCTAAAATAATTTTACAAAATTTTAAAAATAAATCACTTTATTTAAAAACTGGAAAGTGAAATGCAGCATCCAATGCTATTCCAACAAATATTATTGTAAGATAAGGCGCAGTAACCTTGTATGCTTTCCAAGCAAATTCTGAAGTTGGCGTTTTTGTAAGTTTGTAATGATATACTAGCATCATACCGCCAGATACTGCAGCTATTACAAGATACACATAGCCTAGTCCAAATGCAACTAATGCTAGAGAATATGGTAACAGGATGGCAGTATTTACCAAAATATACTTTGATGTTCTTTGCATTCCAATTAAAACAGGAAGCATTGGAACTTTGGCTTCTGCATAATCATCTTTGATCTTCATTGCAAGACACCAAAAGTGAGACGGTGTCCAGACAAATACCAAAACTCCCACAAGAGCTCCCAGTATGTCCATAGAACCAGTGGCAGCAGACCAGCCTGCCATAGATGCAGCACTTCCTGCAAATCCACCAATTACAATGTTTGAAGAATTTCTTCTCTTAAGCCATGCGGTGTAAACAATCACATAGAAAAATATTCCAAGTGCAATGAAAAATGTAGAAAGCGGATTTAGAGTAAACCATGCATAAATTACAGAAATTGAACTAACTATCAATCCATACAACAAGACATTTTTTGCAGACATTCTTCCAGAAGGAATTGGTCTTGTACTAGTTCGTTTCATCAGGGGATCAATGTCTTTATCATAATAGTGATTTAGTGCACTAGAACCAGCAGAAGAAAGTGATCCAGCTATGATAATATGCAAAAGACTCCAATAGTTTAGTTCAGGTCCTATCAATTTGCTAGCAGCATACATTGATGTTACTGCCGTAATTACAAGAAGAATAACGATACGAGGTTTAGATATTTCCAGTACTTCTTTTAATCCCAATGCCTCTGTTAGCGGTTTTGCTGGGAATTTAATTTCTTCGAAGTTTGTCAACAGATACTCAAAAGGATTAATTATCTCACTAATTTGAAGTACCACAAATGAGTGACTGGGACCTAATGATGCCTGGCATGGGCCTCACTGCCATAGGCCTTGCCGGAGTTTTCTTGTCTTATCTTGGTATAGCAAATACATTCCTCACTGGAATGCAGGCGCTTTCAGGACTTACGATGTTTGTTGGATTGGTATTTTTATCAGCTGGAATTCTAAGCGGCGGAGTATCAACAAGTAATCGTGCAAAAGCGACGACTTTGGTAATTTTTGGCATAGCTGGTTCTGTTGGTGGATTTGCCCTAAGTCAAAATACCAACGTGACATCATTACCAAGATTTGTCGGAGTTTTACTTATCATAATCATACCTACAGTTGTCATAGCATTTACTGCAATGAGGATGTCACAATACCTCAAACCTATATCTGTGATATTTTTATTGGCTATGGCAGTAGGTATTGTTTCATACAGTGCTCTAGGATTCATAGGCCCTGGAGCTCAATTTTCACTGCAGCCAGCCACAGTACAAAATGAAACAGAGACCAAGGAGACGCCAGCTTCCAATGTGTCCATAATATCAGTAAAGATACTTGTGAATGCATCAATCAATGGTAATCCTAACTATCAACCTAATACTGTTACAGCTGAAAAGGGCAACATAATTGAATGGAAAAATAATGATAACGTAGTACATACCGTAACAAGTGCATCTGATGCTGGTGCAACATTTGATTCAGGTATAATATCAAAAGCTGGAGGAACATATCAACTTGACACTTCAAAATTAAATGGAACAGAATATGATTACATGTGTACGTTACATCCCTTTATGACAGGTAAGATAATGATAACTACACCACAAAAACCAATTGTTGTAAATGTAACAATTTCAAAAGGTGCATCAACAAATAGTGCTAACCAGAAATATTTTGATCCAGCAGAAATTTCTGTCAAAATGGGCAATACAGTAGTTTGGACTAACGAAGATTTAGCATCACATACTGTTACAAGTGGAAAACCATCAGATGAAAAATTTGGCACAGTGTTTGATAGTGGTTTAATCAAAACTGGAGCAACATTCCAATACAAATTTAGTTCTGCAGACACAACTGAATATTTCTGCACTCTACATCCTTGGATGACCGGAAAAGTTACAGTAGGATAAACTTGCAAAAAAGCTTAGTGCTTTTACAAAATCATGTAGAACTTCTTAGCAATCACGCAAAAAAAAATATTCCAAATGAGTCTTGTGCAATTTTATTTGGAAAAATTGAAAATGAAACCTTTGATGTAAAAGATGTTTTTTTGACAAAAAATATAGAAAATTCACCAGTCAACTTTTCAATATCTAATGATGAGTTACTAACAGCTTACAATGAAGCAGAAACAAAAAGACTAGAGGTCATTGGAATTTTCCATTCTCATCCAGACTCTACGGCATATCCATCTTTGACAGACAAGAAATACATGGAGATAAATCCGGTTCCATGGGTAATATTTTCTAACAAAAATAAAGAATTCAAGGCATATATTTTTGAATCAGAAATTATGTCTGTATTATTAGAAATAAAGTAGAATTATTTGTGGATATTTTTTTTGTGTCTTTCCAAGTGTTCTTTATCGAAAAACGTAGCATCGCATTCTTTGCATTTGAGTTGAGTTTTAAAGCCCCACAATCACCGTTACATACGAGCAGGTTGCGTAAAAGGATACCGTAAATCATTGAGGCTAAAAGTAACCATCATGCCATCAGGTACATTTTTTAGAAATTTCTTATCAGTGTTCTTGATTTTTCCTATTACGTTTACAGGCGAATATGGTTTGATCTCATCTTTTTTGCCTATTGGTGTTGGTCCAAAAAAAAGGCAGATTGCCTTTCCTGTAGGCCAATAGGCAACATCCATTAAATCTACCAGCTGTTTTGCATTCTCTGCACCAACTGCAATAGGCGTTTCATTGGTGTAGAGCTCCTCTCCCCAAGAGTTTATTTTCACATCAAGTGGAAGACATTTAAGAAAAGAAGAGACGGTCTGGGGGCTAGTTCGTCATCTATTTCTAAATATATGGTCTTTATTTTTGGAATATTCAGTGTGATCCTATGGATCAATAGTCGATCTTGTGTGATTTAGATTAAATATCCCTTCCCAGAATTGTCAAAATATGGACATTCACGTATATGATACATATGTAGAGGCTAAGGACGGCCACACCATGCACTTTGATGTTATTACAGATGTCAAAGACCACACAAAGGCTATAGAGTACGCGAAGCAATGGCTAAAATCAGTTGGTGAGGCAGATGCAGCTGTTTCAACAGAAGAATGCCAATTTTGCCACACTCAAGGAGCCCCAGAACCAATAGCAGAACAAATCAAGAAAAATGGATATTTCATCCAAAAGATGGAAGGCTGCCCATAAACTCTTTTTTAATTTTTTAACTTTTCCTGACAAAGTCTTTTTAGAACAGTCACACAAGTGAAAAACATGGACAAACCTAAAGTTGCATACAATAGATTGACCGTAGAAGGAGAGATACAAACTCAATGGATATGCGGTTGTTTTGAGACAGTAGATGGATTCTTCAAGTTCTGTTCTGAACACAACAATGCAATGAGAAAAACAATCGAGGCACAAATAGATGAGCTTGACATGACACTCGTTGTTGATGAGAAAAAATCAGATTAATCTACAGAACAAAAATAGCGACAAATGCAGATACGAAAACTATTGCTACTGTGTTTAACAATTTAATGACGGTGTTTAGTGCAGGTCCTGCAGTATCCTTGTAAGGATCTCCAATTATATCGCCAACTATTGCTATCTTGTGCTCTTCGGTTCCTTTTTGTTTGTTAATTTCCATGTACTTTTTAGCATTGTCCCACGCACCGCCAGTATTTGCCAGATGGAACGCCAAGAAGATTCCTGTAATTACTGCGCCCATTAAAAGTCCAACTACTGCAGAGGGTCCCAAAACAATACCAAGTATTATTGGTGCTGCAATTGTTATTGTTGCAGATTTCCAAAGCTCGCGTAATGAAGCCACTGTTGCAACATCTACACATTTTGCATAGTCAGGTTTTGTTTTTCCTGTCAGAATGTCAGGAGTTTCTTTGAATTGTCGTCTTACTTCTTCTACCATCTTAGAAGCTGCCCTTGCAACTGCGGCAATAAGCTGGCTTGTAATAAAGAACGGCAACAGACCACCGACAAGCAATCCAATAACTACCGCGGGGTTTGAAAGACTATAATCAAAAACGTGATGAAATACTTTTCCTGCCTCATATTGAAATGCCTGAATCATAGCTAAAGCAGCCAGACCTGCACTTGCAATTGCAAAGCCTTTGGTCACTGCCTTTGTGGTATTTCCTACTGCATCAATTTCATCTGTGACTTTGCGGTTTTCCTCTCCCATACCTGTCATTTCTACAATTCCACCAGCATTGTCACTGATAGGACCAAATGCATCTATACTTAGAACGATTCCTGCAAGGCTTAGCATTGCCATGGCAGTAAGTGAAGTACCAAATATTCCATAAAGTGTGGCTTGTGCCGGATCTGGTGCAGCAGACGATGCCAGTACATACGACGTGGCAAGTGCAACAACAATGGCAATCATAAATGGACCTGTTGAACGCATTCCTTGAATAATTCCCATCAATGTAAGTGACGCATATCCCCATTTTGCAGAAGCTGCAATTTCTTGGACTGGTTTGAATCTGTAGCTTGTGAAATAATCCGTGATTCTCTGTATTACTGGTACTAGAATTACTCCTATTACTGTACTACCAAATAGTGCATATGCGATTTGAGAATGACCTAAAAACAAATACGTGAAAACAAAATTAAGTGATATAGCAATTGCAGCAGAAACATAAAATGCATTGGCAAGTGGCTTGTTTACATCCGTCATCTTTCTTGGGCCTATTGTTGCAATACCAATGATTGATGCAAGTAATCCTGACGCACCAACTAACATTGGATAAAATAGCAGAGTCCCATTAAGTTCAATCAGTCCAGCAATCAGTAGTGACGCAAGCATTGTTACAATATATGATTCGTAAATGTCAGAACCCATGCCAGCTGCATCACCGACATTGTCTCCCACGTTATCGGCAATGGTTGCAGGGTTTCGCGGGTCATCTTCCGGTATGTTTGCCTCTACCTTTCCTACCAGATCAGCACCCATGTCTGCAGCCTTTGTGAAAATTCCACCACCAACTCTGATAAAAAGTGCAATCAAGCTAGCACCAATGCCAACTCCTGCAATCGTAATAGGACTAGGAAAAAAATGATAAAGTAGACTCATGCCCAATAATGCCATGGCTGGAACTGCCAGACCCACTGTTGCTCCACCCCTAAATGCAAGTGCAAATGTGTGTCCCAATCCTTTTCCTGAGGCGTTTGCAGCCCGGACTGCAGCCTTGACTGTGATTTTAAGTGCAATCAATCCTGCAACGGCAGAAAGCCCTGCACCTACTGCAAAGGCAATTCCGTTTGTAAATCCAATTGCAGCACCAATCAGTACCGCAAGGCCTATTGCTACAGGAATAACAATTCTAAACTCTCTTCTTAAAAATGCCATTGCGCCAACGCCAACTGCATTTGAGATATCTAGCATCTGCTGTGTTCCAGGTTTTTGTTTAGATACCCAAACTGCAAGGACTGCGGCAATGATAAAAGCAATAATTGACGCACCAACAGGAATTAATTCTTTGAGCGTCATTTACTAGATTTTTGCCTATTTGCGGTAAATATAAACCATTTTAGAACTCTATTTTCTTTTTTTGTATGGTGCAAAAGTTTTTCCTGCAAGTCCTTGTCTTACTAGTTTGTTGAATCTCTTACCATGACTAAGATATGGGAACCGCATGTGGATCAATTCATGCACAATAGTATTTTCTAGAGTTTTTTCATCTGGCATTTTTCTAACGTTTACAAAAATTAGGTTGTGTTGCATATACGAAACCCCATAGTATTTGTATGCAGAGGTTCGCCTTCCTTCAGTCATTTCTTTTGGCACCTCAAGAACTTCTTTAGTAGTAAGGAGTACTTTGGGTTCGAGTATTCCAAATCTGTTTGCGTAAATTCCGGTCTTTTCTAGAATCTTAAATCGTAGATTTGGATCAATTTTCATGATATTTAGTGTTTAAGAGAGGTTTAATTTCAATTGTCAATTGTTCTGTTTGAACTAGTTTATTTTTTCTATTTTACCACGAAAATAGTATAGGGTCAGAACTTGTGTAGCTTAATCATAGATCATACAGCCACCGTGTCATCATACCCCATTAACTCATAGAATCCATTATGGATTGAGATTTATTTCTAATTTCTGCATTTATTGATACAATTACAAGTCCTTCATTTGGCTGACCATACAAAACTATCGAGTTTTCAGGTGCATACACAACAACAGGTAAAACCAACAAGTCTTCTTCTCCAGTAACAGCGATTCTTACTGGTTTTGGAGACTGGAATGCTTTTTTTATTGTCTTTATACTTTCGATTGTAATTTCTGCAGGAGGGTTGGTGCAATTCAAAGTGGTTTTTACATTTCCAGACGGTAAGTCTCTTTTAACTCTCTTTTCTAAACCATCTACAATTTGTAATGATGGCACTATTCCATACTTGATTAATTTTTCAGTCGTTGCATCACCAACTGAAATTACAAATGATCCTGTAGGCATGTTTTTCAAAATATTCTCTTTAGTCACATCAGAATCTTTAAGCAAAACACCTAGTGGCTTTTTTAGCTTGTCGCGCAGGTTATCTGGAAGATGCACAAGATATCTTTGTTTTTAACTATTTTTGTGTAGCTACTTCAGCCTTCATTTCCTCGTTTAGTTGAGCTGCCAATATACTGCATCTTGCTGCAACGTTTTTTGCCACACTGGTAAACGCAGATGCGTGTGCAGATTTCGGATCTGTTACCAGTACAGGTCTGCCTGAATCAGAGCCTTCCATGATTCCAGGATTGAGCGGAATCTCACCCAGAAATGGAATGCCATATTTTTCACTAATTTTTTTTGCCCCGCCCTTACCAAAGACATAATGATCTTTGTTACAGTCTGGGCATTTGAAATAGCTCATGTTTTCTATTATACCAATAATTGGCACGTTTAGTTTTTGAAACATGCCAAATGCCTTTACAGCAACATTACTTGCAACATCTTGCGGTGTTGTAACTACCAGTATTCCAGTAATTGGAATAGTTTGAGCTAATGTTAATGGAATATCACCAGTACCTGGGGGAAGATCTACAATAAGATAATCCAAGTCGCTCCAATTGGTATCAACAAGGAACTGCTTGACAATTCCTGAAATTATAGGTCCTCTGTAAATTGCGGCTTGATGATCTTGATCAGCAAAAAACCCAAATGAAACCACTTTTAGTCCATTTGATTCAGCTGGCTGTAGCTTGTTGTTTTCGACTTCCATTACCGATTTTCCCATTCCAAGCATCAACGGAACACTAGGTCCGTAAATGTCAGCATCAAGCAATCCAACTTTTGCACCAGTTTGTGCCAAAGCTAGTGCAAGGTTAACTGAAACTGTTGTCTTGCCCACTCCGCCTTTACCACTTGCTACACCAATGATGTTTTTTACAGTTGGCATCATTTCGTCCATGCTTAGTGCACGGCCTTCCATCACTTTGGCAGTTACCTTCAGATCAAGTTTTAAATTTCCTAGTGTGCCTACTGCTTTTCTAACATCTTCTTCTATTTGATCATTAAATGGACATGCTGGAGTTGTAAGCTCAAGAGTAAATTTCAGATCATTGTTGTTGATTTCTAGATCTTTGATCATTCCCATAGAAACAATGTCTTTTTTTAGATCAGGATCAATTACTGTGCTTAAGGTCCTAAGTATGTCGTCTACAGATACCATAAATTGAAAAATTCCCTGTACGATATTTAAACATAGGCAAAAACGCCTAATTTTATCATCCAAAGATTCATAAATTGAAATTTTATCAAATTTCTTTAGATGTTTTCTATATCTACACTTACTGATGTAGTTAGGATTCCGCCCAAACTGTTTGGCGAATCTCTCAAAAAGGCAGCAACCACCATACTTAGAGAAAAATATGAGAGCATGATAAATCCCGAACTTGGTTATGTGATTATGATTTTAGATACCAAAGTTGAAAAAATGGGAAAGATTGTTTCTGGTGATGGCGGCACATATCATAAAGTTGAATTTACAGCTTTGACATTCTATCCAAAACTTCAAGAAATTGTCAGAGGAGAAATTGTTGAAATTACAGACTTTGGCGCATTTGTAAGAATTGGAGCAACTGATGCATTGTTACATTTATCACAAATTATGGATGATTATCTAAAAAGCGATGTAAAATCTGGCTTGATACTTGCTAATCAAAGTGGAAGAACGATGAGAATTGGCACTACCCTTCGTGCAAGAATAACAGCAGTTTCTCTTGGAAAAACAGCGGCTATGAAAATAGGCATTACATGCAGACAGCCTTTCCTTGGTGCAGATGAATGGATAGAAGAAGAGATAAAGAAAGCAAAATCTCCACCAACTCAAACTGAAAAAGCTAAAGCCCCATCAGCTGAAAAAGCCAAGAAAGTTGTAGAAGTAAAGTGAGATTAACATGGTGAAAGAAATGGCATGTAGAAAATGTAAATTTGTAACAATAGGTAAAGTATGCCCTAATTGTAAATCAGCAGATCTGACGCCGGATTGGCGTGGTTCCATTCTCATAGTTGATCCAGCTACATCAGTAGTTGCAAAAACTTTGGGAATAACAGTAATGGGCAAGTATGCTCTCAAGGTAACCTAGATTGCACATACGTGCAAGAAAAGCGCTTGATAATTTTTTAGCTGAAGATATTGGGAAAGGAGACATTACAAGTAATCTTTTACCGAGAAAAAAAATCACCGCAAGTATAATTTCAAGACAAGAAGGAATAGTGGCCGGAGTGCAATATGTAAAATACATCTTTGTCTCAAGAGGATGTAAAGTAAAAATTCTAAAAAAAGACGGCTCGAAAATTAAACCAAACCAGAAAATAATGATTGTCTCAGGTTTTGCCCATATCATATTGCCATGTGAGAGAACTGCGCTCAACCTATTATCCAGAATGAGCGGAATTGCAACTCAAACCAATCATCTTGTAAATAAAATAAGAAAAGTAAACCCAAAAGTAAAACTCTACTCTACAAGAAAAACAGCGCCAGGATTACGTTTGTTCGATAAGGATGCAGTAGAAATTGGCGGAGGCAATAGACACAGGATGTCACTTGATGATATGATCATGATAAAGGATAATCATCTTGCAGTTTCTGATTCTGTTTGGGAGTTGGTTCAAAAGGCATGTAAAAAATACAGAACGGTTGAAGTCGAAGTTGAAGGCATAAATGATGCAATTCTTGCTGCAAAAGCAGGAGCATCAATAATAATGTTAGATAATCGCTCACCAAATGAAATTTCAAAAATTATCAACGTTCTAAAAAAGTTACACCTAAGGGACAAAGTGAAAATAGAAGCTTCGGGAGGCATTGATTCTGTTAACATTCAATCATATGCAAGAACTGGTGTTGATATGATATCAGTTGGAAAAATTACCAGTTCAGCGCCAGGGCTAGATTTGAGTTTAGAAGTTAACTGATTGCAAGCATTCGTTCAATTGCAAGTTGTGCTTTTTGAGCAATATTTTTTGGAACCTTTACTTCATATTTTTCTTCTTTTAGGGAAGCGTAGACTTTGTCAAGAGTTATCATCTTCATGTATTTGCATATGGCATTTTCTGAGATAGGAATGAATTCTTTATCTGGATTTTGTTTTCTCATCCTGTATAATATTCCAGTCTCTGTTGCAACAACAAATTTCTTTGAGGACGAGTCCTTTGCACGATTCATCATTCCTTCAGTAGACAGAATTTGGACCTGTCTGTTTCCATAATCCCCTGATGCAACATCATACATGACTGAAGAAGTACAACTACATTCAGGATGTATTAGAAATTCGGCGTTGGCATATTGATTTAGTTTTTCTTGCACGTCTTGGGAACGTATACCTGCGTGGACGTGACATTCACCTGCCCAGATAAACATGTTATTTCTATTTGTCATCTTTGCAACATATGATCCTAGAAACATGTCTGGCAAAAATAGAATTTCTTTATTTTCTGGAATTGATTTCACAACATTTACCGCATTTGACGACGTGCAGCAATAGTCAAGCTCAGATTTTACTTCGGCAGTTGTGTTCACATAACCTACAGTTATGGCTCCTAGATGTTCGCTTTTCCATTTTCGCAATTGATCTGCAGTTATGGTATCAGATAATGAACATCCTGCAGCAAGATCTGGTATGAGCACTTTTTTGTCTTGACATGTGATAGCAGCAGTTTCTGCCATAAAATGTACACCACAAAACAAAATTGTTTTTTGTGTTGTTTTTGCAGCTTGTCTTGATAATCCTAAAGAATCTCCTACGTAATCTGCAATATCCTGTACTTCAGGAAGTTGGTAGTTATGAGCCAAAATAAGAATGTCTTTTTCTTTTTTAAGCTTCAAGATTTCTGATTTTAAATCCATTTGACCAAAATAAACTGGCGATTTTTATCATTTAAAGGATAAGGTCTATGACATATTTGAGGACATATTGTGATATGATGGCAATATTTGCCATTTATGTTCCAATTCTAATATCATTATTACAGACTGCCCTCAAGCATTCTATTGCAGATAAAATTGCAAGCCTGCTTGTTTTTGGATTATTATAGCTTGGCATATTTTCTACTTTTATTGAGAATTTACCAAATTTGCCTTGAGCTACTATCTCATGAGTGTTTTTGTCAGTATTTGGGTCTGCAACTATTCTTACTTTTGTGTTTAAGCTTCCAAGTCCAGCCAAGCTAAGAAGAGCCGCCACGTTAATGTTAGCAGGAAAAAGTTGCACAGCTTCTTGTGCTGTGCCTTCAAAGATTATTGTAGACTCTTTAATATTTTCAATATCAAGTTTTGAAGTTTCAAAGAATTTTGCTCCTTTTAATGATCTTGGACTTTTTGTCGTAACCAATGTAATTGATTCTAATTCATCTTTTACAGAACGTATACCATCTAAACCCAAAATTGCCCCGGATGGAAGATAGATTGATCTTTTGAAATCCTTACAACCTTCAACTATAATATCTAAAATGGATTCATCCAAAAGTGCGCCAACACTCATAATCATCAAATCTTTTCTGTTTTGTAGTATACTGAGTGCGTTATCCCTAACTGCATCTTGGGATGCTGCTTCTACGATTATATCGGTTGGGGCAGCAGCAAGCAAACCTACGTTTTCAGTTATTTCAGGTTTATCTTTTAGCTTTGTTACTAGTGATTTAGAGGCATCTTTAGAAAAATCAAAAACATGAGTTAGTTTGGCTGGAATCTTTCCTGAATCAATTGCCAGCGCAATTTCAGTACCAATTGCACCACACCCCAAAAGTCCTATTCTCTTCAAGATATCAAATGGTATAGAGAACCCTTGTTAAAGCTATTAGTAATAGGAAAAAAAATCCCGAACAAATGAGATTAGTACATAAATTGAAATTAATCTTGGTAGATATAATGAAAGGAAGGTCGATGAATTGAAACAAGCAGAATCTGGATTAATGGAGAGATTTCTCTTCAGAATTGCCAAGCAATGGATAGCTGGTGACACCATGGAGCAAGCTTTGGAATCTGCACGCCTTGCAAACAAGCATGGCATGGATGCGATAATCAACAAGCTAGGAGAACATATGACTTCAAAGAATCAAATCGAGAACACCGTATCAGAATATCTTGTTCTTGTTTCTAATTTACACAAATCCAAAGTTGAAGGCGGTGTGTCAATCAAACCCACACAGATAGGATTATCAAAAAACAAAAACGAGTGCGCTGAAAACTTTGGCAAAATAATAGAAAATGCGTCACTATCGCAATCTTTTGTCTGGATTGACATGGAGTCATCGGAATATACTGATGACACCATAGGGATCTACAATGATCTATTTGACAAATATGAAAGATTAGGCATAGCTCTTCAAGCAAATCTGAAACGAACATCAAAAGATTTGTCTGAGCTGCTAAAAAAAGGAGCAAAGGTGCGTCTAGTAAAAGGAGCATATCACGAAGATAAGAAAACTGCGTTTCAGACAAGAAAAGAGGTTGATGAAAATTACAAGAAATTAATGGAAATGCTTTTTGTCAATGGTAATGAATTTGGAATTGCAACACATGATTCTAAATTAATTGATGAGGCCACACAACTGTACAAAACTCATGAAAAGAAATTTGAGTTTCAAATGCTAAAAGGAATACGAGATGAATTAAAACCAATTCTTGTAAAAAAGGGATTTTCAGTATCAGAGTACATTCCATATGGTACCAATTGGCTTCCCTATTCAATTAGAAGACTAAAGGAAAGGAAGCGAAACATTCTGCTTTTGGGAAGTTCCTTTATTCATTCACATCGAGTTTGAGTCTGCTCTCTCATGAATTGGAGAAGATAGTATTCCCCTCCAGCCCCTTTACCTGAAATTCCAGACTCTTTCCAACCAACAAATGGTTGAGCTCCAACCATTGCACCGGTAGTTGCACTTGCAGCCCTATTTGCATAAGTTACACCGGCTTCAATTTTTTCAAAAAAGGCCTCAATTTCTTTCTGGTCTTTGCTAAATATCCCAGCAGTAAGACCGTAATTAGTTTTATTTACCATCAACATCCCTTCATCAAAACTATCAAACGAAATAACACAAACAAACGGCAAAAATAATTCTTCTACTATGAGTTCATGTTCTTGTGGAAGGTCGGTAACTATTGTTGGCTCGACAAAATAGCCATGTTGATAATCCAAATCTTTTAGAACAGAACCACCAAATACAACTTTTCCGTCTTTTTTTGCAATCTCCGATGCTCTTTGGAATTTTTTTACCGCAGCTTCATTGATTACAGGTCCCAAAAAAATATCTTTTTGCCAAGGATAGCCTATCTTGATGGATTTTGTTTTTGATACCAGTTTTTCCATAAACTGATTTGCGATATTTTTTTGTACATAGACTCTGGAGCAGGCACTGCATTTTTGTCCACCATATCCAAATGATGCGCGTAAAACTCCTTCCGCAGCTTTTTCAAGATCTGCAGATTCGGTTATAATTGCAGGATTTTTTCCTCCCATTTCAGAAATAAATGGTCGTGGCTTTTTCTCAACAAAAGCTTGAAAGCCTGACATTCCAACTTCTTTTGAACCTGTAAAAGCAATTCCATCAACAAGTGGACTTTCAATTATTGTTTTACCTACAATACTTCCAGCACCAGTAACAAAGTTCAGAGCTGCAGGAGGAAGTTTGTGATATATTGATTGTACAAACTTGAATGCTGAAAGTGGAGTATCGCTAGATGGTTTGAGAACCGCAGAATTGCCTGTAATGAGAGCCCCTGTAGTCATTCCAATTGCGATAGCAGATGGAAAATTAAATGGGGATATTATTCCCCAAAGACCATATGGTTTGAGCACGCTTCGTGTCTTTTCATTGGTACTGGCACTCTTTGTTTCCTTAGAAAATCCTTGATTTGATTCAAGTTGGTCTGAATAAAATCTAAGAAAATCAATTGCCTCATCTACATCTCCCATTGCTTCAAGACGGTTTTTACCGTTTTCAAATGTCATTATAGCAGCAAGTTGGAATTTATCAGAGGACAAAGTGTCTGCACATTCCCTAAAAATTTCAACTCTTTTTTGATAAGGAATTTGGCTCCATCTTGAAAAGACATCTTTTCCTGAATCTATGGCATGAAGCGCATCGTCTTTTGTTGCCAATGGAAAATTTGCAATAATAATTCTGGTATCAGCAGGAGATCTTACTTGAAATTGATTATCAGAGTAAATTTCTTTTCCTCCTATTATCATAGGATATCTTTTGCCAAAATCTTTTTTTACCATATCAATTGCCTGATCAAATCTCCTGTTGAATTCATCAGTAGAGTTGTTTAATACTGCACTAGCCCAAGTTTTTTCATTTTCAAACACGACAATTCTATGCGTCTGTACAATAAATTAGCTCCTAATTTTTTCAGCCATAAATGAAAATAGCAAGATTGTATCAAGTATACTCTATATGCGTAAAATATACAAACGTTGTAAAACCGAATATGAAGATAATGGATATCCCGTCTGCAATTATTGTTTAAAAGTACTGGACAATTACGAATAAGAGTTAGACAAAAATGGATTACATCTTAGCTTGCGCACTAATCTGTTTTAAACGCTAAACATTTTATGCTTGTATACAAAGTGTGCTTATGCTTAATACCGTATACATTGACGCTTTAAAAAAACGAGAAGAGACACTTTCTATTTTAAAAGGTGAAAAATTTGAGCAGATCATAGAGGAGGCCAAGCATAATTGGATACAATACATGCCACAGAAGCAGGATTCTGAAATTGCAGGAATTGATAGCAGCTATAACAGTACAAAATTTCAAGGTTTAGAACTTTGGGTAGTTACGGCAGTAGCCATAAAATCAGATAGTACCGTGATTTCAGAATTTCATAATCATGGTCTAGGTACGCCCTCGCCAGAACTTGAGACACAGGCCAGTAAAATGGAAATAGATGCCTGCACAGCATCTGTAGATAAAGCAGACGTGGTAATATTAGATGGTTCACTATATTCTCAATTTCTAACCAGACAATCAGCCCTTGCTTCCATGATTACAACAGCCATTAAAAAAAGGAACAATGTAGTATTCATATCAAAAACTTCTTCAGCCAGAAAACAATTTGAAAAATTTGGCTCTTTGGCTGGGGATATTTTTTACTACAATCACGCCATAAAGAAACCAGGTTTTAGTAAAATTTTTGTTGACAAGGAATTAGGACCAGGCAAAGTTATTTCATCAACATATGCAAGATTAAGCGACTCTACACCGTTGATAAAAATCGAATTATTTGGATCTGATCATGATGAAACAGAAGTCAAGTCACTTTTAGACAGATTGTGTAAAAATAGCGTTTCCGGATATCCTTACGCCTTAAAGCTTGCACACAACAAATGCAAAATAACACATACAGATCTTGCACGACTTGTTAGTCTATATGGACTAGGAAATGAAATTGGATCAAGGGAGGTGCTAGGATGACAATAGGAGTTGTAATAGGAGAATCAAAACCAACCGAAGTTACCGCACAATCATCTAAACCACTTGCGGTAGGAGAATATGTTATCATTGATTCACAAAATGGAAAGCTGCTAGGATTAGTGGAAAGATCAATTGTTTCAAGTGATGCACTAACAGATGTGCGAAACTTTGACGAGGCAATAGAAAGCAAAGAGGTGGCATCGCTTAATTCTAGAGATAAAAACTATAAAGTAAAAATAGGAATTCTTGGATTTTTAGACAAATTACAAAAAGGACAAGCTGTTTTGCCCGCAATTCCCCCACTACCAGGATCTTCAATACTTGATGCAACTGAAGAGGATTTAGGAATAATATTTGCGCCAAAGGAAAACGAATGGATTAGAATAGGTTCGCTTCTTAGAAATTCAGAAACAGAAGCCAAAGTAAACCTGAACAAAATCGTCTCAAGACACATAGGCATACTTGCTATGACAGGTATGGGAAAAAGTAACCTAGTATCACTCATTGCAAAGCAGATAGCAATACTTCAAGGAACACTGATAATTTTTGATTATCACAATGATTATGAAAATCTGAATCTGCCAAAAATCAACATAATGACAGCTAAAATAAATCCAAGGTTATTACAAGCAGACAAGCTTGCTGAAGTAATAGAGATTAGAGAAAATGCAGACAAGCAACAAAGAGCATTGCGAGAAGCATTTACTGATTCAGTCAAACAAGCAAAAGATTTCTGGACAGCATTAAAAGACAGTGTTTCATCATTTGGGCATATGACAAAAGGATATGCTGATAGTGCAAGTCGAGTTCTTGACAAGATTGATGATGCAAAACACAGATTTTCTGATATTTTAGATCCAGATTGTGGAGATCCTGTTGATTTGATAAAAGAGGGTAGAGTTAACGTACTAAGTGTAGCTGAGCTAAGTGAAAGACAGGCAAATGCAGGTTTAGCATATTATTTGCAAGAGTTGCTAACAGATAGAAAAGATGCATGCTGGGCAAAAAGAGGAAAAGAATCAAGAAAGAACAATAAATTTTCTGCCCCGATTTTTGTAATAATTGAAGAGGCACATGTTTTTATTCCAAAAGGAGAGCACACTGATACAAAATATTGGGCGTCCAAAGTGGCAAGAGAGGGTCGAAAGTTTGGAATTGGACTTGGCATCGTATCCCAAAGACCTCGAAACATTGATCCAAACGTACTAAGCCAAATGGGTTCGCTTGCCATAATGAAAATTGTACAAGATGACGATCAACAACAAATTGCCTCAGCTGCAGAATCACTAAGCAAGGATTTGCTTTCTCAGTTGCCATCTTTGAATATAGGGGATGCAGTTCTCATAGGACAATGGGTCAATCTACCAGCAATAGTACATGTAGATGAAGTAAAAGGAAAGACAGTAGGTTCTGATCTTAATGCAGTATCAGAATGGTCAGAATCTACAAAGTTCAAAGAAATTGGTGTGGAATCAACTCATGGGCTAATTCAAAAAGATCTATTGATGGACTAATGATTTTCTCCCATATCTCAGACACACATTTAGGATTTGTACAATATCATTCAGAGGAAAGAGAAGAGGACGTATATTCTGCGTTTAACCAAGCAATAGACACTTCAATAAGTGATCATGTAGATTTTGTAATTTTTGCAGGCGACATATTTCATGTACCAACTCCCAGTGGAAAGGCAATATTGGTTTTGGCAAATGCACTAAAGCGCTTAAAACAAAACAATATTGACTCTTTTTTCATTCTTGGCGAGCATGACATCAGCAGAATTCGTGCAACACCGATACCATTTGTTTACCATAATTTGGAATTTTCCAAATATATAGGAAATGGAAAGCCATTCCAATACAAAGACGTCATGATTTTAGGATATGATAAACGAAGAAAAAATGAGATTCATGCATTTGAGCAAGATTTTGCAAGGGCTGATGCAGAAGCAAAGAATCACACTGGTCACAAAATTCTTGTATTACATCAAGGAATTGGAGAGATAAACAAGTTTGCAGGAGAATTAAACTCCACAGATCTTCCAAAGAATTTCACATACTATGCCATGGGGCATCTTCATGAGAGAGAATTAAAAAAATTCAACCATTTAGGTGGACCTTTAGCATACCCGGGTTCCATAGAACTTACCTCAAGTGAAGGAATCAAGGAAACCCAGAAAGGATTTTACGAAGTAGACATCTCGTCATCTGAAGCAAAACCAAACTGGATAAGACTTGATACCAGACCACAATATTCAGTTAGAACTAGTTTTGAAAACTTGACACATGAAGTAAACAACTTGTCAGAAAAAATACAATCATTTTCAAGAAAGCCAATAGTTGAAATAAAAATTCATGGTGACACTATAGAGACTGATCTTGTCCAATCTCAGATTGCAAGACTATTTCCTCTTACACTACGATGTTTTTGGAAAACAATAACGTCAGAAGAAAATGAAGGTTCAGTGTTTATTGACAAACCTGCAAAAATTGATGATGAAATGTTAAAGCTTGCAAAAGATATCCTAAACTCTAAAAGTCTAGCAGATTTTGCAATAAATGATCTACTTCCGCTTCTTTCAAAAAACCAAATAGGAGAAGCAAATCATTTGGTAATTGAAAACTTTAACCAATTCAAAAAGGGCGTGAAAAAATGTTAAACGAAATAGAGCTCGGTAATTTTCTTTCCCATTCTAATACAAAACTAGGATTTAACAAGGGTGTAACAGTTTTTGTGGGTCAGAACGGGGCAGGCAAATCAAGCATCATAGACGGAATAACATTTGCACTATTTGGACAACATACAAGAAATTCTAACAAGGGATTGATTCGTCGAGGTGCAATCCAGGCATATGCCAAGGTAAATTTCTCTATTTTAGACAGACGATTTGAGGCAATACGCAAAATTGATTCAAAGGGAACAGTTTCTGCCCAGTTTTTTGAGAAAAAGGGCGATGTCCTCATACCGCTTGCATCAGGAGAAAGAAAGCAGTTTGGCGAATCCATGACAAAGACAATTGAATCTTTGATAGGAATGGATTTTGATAAGCTCAAGGTAGCATCAATTGTTCAACAAGGTGAACTTAATTCCATAATTAATGCAGACCCAAAAAAATTCAAGGAATTAATAAATGCAATCATAGGAATTGATAAACTTGATACCGCATTTGAGATAATGAAAGAGGTTATAGAAAATTTTCGTGTTTCCATAAAAGAGAAATTAGAATATGATGATAGAGATATTGAGAACCTAAAAATTAAAATTGATTTTCTAACAAAAGAGATCAGTCTAGCAGAGCCACAAAGAGAAGATATGATCACCAAGAAGAAAATACAGGAAAGTGAACTTGTTCAACTACAAAATAAGATTGAATCAGAATCTGCAAAAGAAATAAAGATAAAAGAGATGGAAACAAGAAAGTCGGAACTTGTTCAGTATGTAAAAACTGCAATCACTTCTCTTAAAAAAGAAATACAAGAAAAAGAGAAAAAATATTCTGATTGTGATGGATGTTTTACCCACATATCATCCAAAAAAGAAATGGAATCACAACTAGTAAAAATAGAAAACGAATTAGAGTCATCAAGAAGAGAAATTCAAGAATTTGTAGAAAAAATAGGCAAGCTTGGTGGCCAAGAAGAGCTTGCAGGAAAGCTGAAACTACAAGACGGAAAGTGTCCAGTCTGTGATTCCAAAGTCAAAACTCTCAATCCTCTTTTCGAGGAAGAACACATTCGTAATGAGGTTGCAAAAATACGAAATAACATAGATTCACTAACAAAACTGGAAAAAGAAAATCGTGAGAAAAAACACGTTTTTGAGCAAAATCTACAAAAGGCGCTCAATGCGGAAAGAACACTTTCCATACATGGAATAAGACAGCCGCAAGAGTTAGCGAAATTAAAAGAGGAAATTATTCTGCTAAAAAATAACATTCAGAAAATTCCATCTGAATTTAATTCATCAGAAAATATGATACATTTGGTAATAGATTCTCATTCCGAGTCATTATGTAAAACAATATTATCACTTCAAGAAGAAACTAGCGGATTTGATTTGACAGAGTTCAAAAATCTAAAAATCACTTTTGATCAAAAGCGCAAATCTCTAAGCATATTAGAACAAGAAATAGGTGCAATAATACAAAAAATACAAACTGCAAAACAACAAGAGGAAAAAATATCCCAAGCATTAGAGGAACTTGTTTTAGTAAAAAAATATGTTTCACAATTAGAAGAAATACGAAGTCAGATTTTTAATAGAGATGGACCTGTTGCAACAAGCTTACGATCGTGGGCACTAAACTTGATATCTCAAAAGGCATCAGAATATTTGTCTACATTTAACGTAAAGATCCAAAGGGTTTTGTTGAAGGAAAAAGCTCGTGATGTAGGAATTTCATGTTATTCTGGAAATACAGTTCTGGAACTTGATTCTCTAAGCGGTGGCGAAAAAGTCAGTATAGCACTAGCTCTGCGACTTGGAATGGCACACATTCTAGGTTCATCTAATCTTAATTTCATCATATTGGATGAACCAACTACACATTTAGATGAAGAGCGTAGAAAATCACTTGTAGGAATACTCTCTAATGCATTTGAAGCTAATCTGGCTGCAATATCTCAATTTATTATAATTACACATGATTCCGAAATATTTGAAAATTCTAATGTTGATACGATATACAATTTTGAGGCAGCTCCTGAAGGAACAAAAGTAACAGCGCTCTAACCGCCAGTTAGCTTGGCAAATCTCTCATTTTTGCTTAATTTTTCCATAAATTGCAAATTAGAAAGAGCCACAACTGCAGATTCTCGCACTGGTTCGCTTGAATCTTCAAGAGCTCGCTGTAATGTTTCTTTTGCTTCCTGAGAGCCTATAACTCCTAGTGCAATTGCAGCTTCATGTCTTACAAAGAAGCTAGGATCGTTTTTGACTGCGTCCTCAAGTGGTTTTATTCCACTACGATAACACATCTGACCAAGTGAAAATGCGGCTTCATGTCTTACAAGCTCGTTTGAATCATTTTTTAAAACAGTGGCAACATGTGAAACCATTTCTTCTCCTCCAAAATCTACCAGAATACATACAGCTCTTGTCCTTATGACAAAGTCTTTGTGATCTAAAAGACTCATAAAATACTCTTTGTCTTTATTTTCATACTTTTCTTCCATTTCAGACAATAGTTCTAAACGTGTACTAGGAATAACTTCCATGCACACAATTTTATAAGCGAATATTTATTCATTGATAACATGTCACGTTTACGATATTGGAAGCTTTCCGTAGATGAATTAAGAAAAGCACAGTATGATCCAAAAAAGGTACTAGTATGGGAAATAAAATGTAGTAAAGACGACAAGGGAACCCATTTTGGAGTATTTTGCTATAGAAACGGAACACCTTGGGACTATACTTCAGTTCACGGAATAGTATTCTATTATAACATGATAAAGCGTGACGAAGTAGAAAAATTAGCCAAATTCCTAAAGGACAAATTTGGCGGAGAACAAGCAGAAAAAGGAGAACGTGTATTTTTCAAGGATTCTCGAGAAATTTACTTGCCAAAAGATATTGCAGATCTTGCAGTAGAACTTGAAAAGACATTTGAGGTAAGCACTGAGATTACTGTTGAGCTTGAGAACTTTTCAGCACCAGAACAGGAACAAAGCAATCTACCTGCCAACAAAATATTACCTGTCCCTGGCAAGTAAAATAGAAAATTAATTCTTTTTAGGAGTAATCTTAAACAATATCCAACCACCCGACATGATTACTATACCAATTATCCATGTAGAGTTGGTGTTATAGCTTCCTTGAACTAATCCTATAATTACAACTATTAGCCCAATTATCATTAATGGAATTGCGACCCAGAGAAGCTTATTTGCTTTCTTTGGTGTTTTTTTAACCATTTTCTTACATATTTCGTTCCTAGTACACATTATAAGATTTGTCAACTAGTAACAACACATTCAGAACAATCTGACATGATAAAGTGATTCAATATGGTTTAAACTCAGGAAATACTTGATAATTCTAACTTTTTTGAAAGTATTGATTCAAAAAGGAAAGTGAGTGATATCTAATTAGATATCAATTTTGCATCTGCAATCTGGTGAACTGAAATACAAACTGCTTGTGCGTTACCGTTTTCAAGTCCAATTGGTGTCAGAGTAAATGAAACAACTTGTCCTGATGGTGGTCCAACTAGAAATGTTCCATCTGTCATCGGTGCTTTCCAGAGTCCTATCACGTTGTTGTTTACTTTAACTTGACCTGGTGAGGAAAACGATATGTCAGTAACCTGAAAGTCTGCGCCTATTTCTGTGCATCCTGGATCAGTTGGAGTCCCTAGTGCAACATAATGACTATGCCATACGGGATTGTTTGCATCACCGTTTTGTAATTCGCTATCAAGTACTCCTGCATGTGACGTAACCACTACTAGTGCATTCACAGTACATTCACCTTCACAAGAACTCTGTCTTGTCGAATCAGTACTGGTTAGAACTCCATACCCTGCTGCAATTCCACCATTTTGTGGAATCAATCCATTTGCAAGTACAAGAAAAGCAATGCCTTTGAAGTGATTATCAACTTGTATTATGGCTTTATTTATGCCAAGGAAGTCACCGACAGCACTTACCATCATTGGAGTTGTGGCAGCAAACAATGCTGCCAATGTTATTCCGACCACAAGATATTTTTTGGTCATAAATTTGCAATTATATAATAATATTTATGTTTTTCATGCTCTGAGTTTCTAGATTAAATCCAGATTGCCTATTTTTTTCCAATATATCTATGATAAAAGAGATTTAATATGGTTTTCACCATTTTACAATACCCAATGGATGAACTAAAACAAGTAGGCGAACATCTGGATGAGATTAGAAAACGGGTACTCAGAATTATCATTGCAGTTGGCATAATCACATTTTTCATACTTGGTTTTCATTTGACACCAGTTGTTTACAATGGAATAACATTGTATTATCCTAATCCAAATCCGTTTGACAACATGGCAGCACAAGTTACTGTGGCAATGAAACATCAGTTATTGCCATCAACAGTACAACTAATCCAAACCGCACCAGGTCAGGCATTTTTTGCCCAATTTTATGTTGCCGTTTTACTTGGCATAGTAATAGGAATGCCAATAATTGTTAAAGAATTCATCGGATTTTTAGCTCCAGCATTTGACAGAAAAGAAGTGAAGATAATCAGATCTATGACAGTTCCAGCTGTTTGTCTTTTCATAGCTGGATGCATTTTTTCATACCTTTTTGTAACTCCTTACATTTTAGAATTTCTTTACAAGTATGGTCAATCATCTGAGCTATTGACTTTTCTTAATGTTGTTGACTTCATTACGATTGTATTACAATTTCTTTTATCATTTGGTGTTTCATTTCAGCTACCATTGATAATGTATGCAGTTTCGGCATCAGGATTAGTAAGTGAAAAGTTCTGGAGAAAAAATATCAGATATGCCATAATAGCTATAGTGATTCTGGGTGCAGCCATAACTCCAGATGGGAGCGGCATTACCATGTGGTTTGTTTCAGGCCCAATGATGGCACTATATCTCATAGGTATGTTTTTTGCCGAACGTCGCGCAAAACAGATTGCAACACTTAAATCTTAAGTTGCCCAAATAATACACATATGGCTTATGAACAAATCATAATAGTCGTAATAGTAATAGCCGCACTAATTTTTGGTGCAAAAAAGATCCCAGAGCTTGCTCGCACATTTGGCAAAGCAAAAGGCGAATTTGAGAAGGGAAGATTAGAGTCCGAAAAAGAACTAAAGGACTTTAAAGATAAAGAAGATTTAAAATAAAAAACGCTTTTTTATCCACAAAAAAGAGATTACCATATGATAAAAAGATCAGATATTCAGAAAATTGTCAACGAATATTCTGATCTTACTGTAGGCACGCTTGGCAGTCATTCTGCACTTGAAATAATGGATGGTGCAAAAGACGAAAATTTGCAAACCGTTGTCGTGTGCCAAAAAGGGCGCGAGGTTCCATACAAGAGATTTTCTAGACTTGCAGATGAAATAATAATTCTAAACAAATTCAAGGATATGCTTTCTCCAAAAATTCAAGCTCGTCTGCGTGCTTCAAACACAGTAATTGTACCACATAGAGCACTTACCGCTTATCTTGGATATCCAGGAGTTGAAAATAATTTCAAAGTGCCAATATTTGGAAACAGGGCATTGTTTCAAGCAGAAGAGCGTTCACATCCAAAGAATCAATACTATCTGCTTGAAAAAGCCAAGATAAAACATCCCAAACTTTTCAAAAACCCAAAGGACATAGACAGACCTGTCATTGTTAAGGTGCAGGAGAAATCTCGTAAGCTGGAGAGAGCGTTCTTTAATGTTTCATCATATTCAGAATACAAAGACAAGTCAGAAATCAAGATCGGACGCGGACTTGTTTCGAGAGAGGCATTAAAAAGTGCAAGTATTGAGGAACATGTGATAGGAACATACTTTAATTTCAATTACTTTTACACTCCAATTTCAGATGAAGTTGACTTTCTAGGCATAGAGAGACGATTGCAGACAAACATACATGATTTTACTTCGCTTCCTGCTAGACAACAACTTGAAACAAACATAGAATTACAAAATATAGAAGTAGGTCATACACCTGCAAGCATAAGAGAATCACTTTTGGAAAAAGTTTTGTCTGCAGGAGATAAATTTGTAAATGCAGTCAAAAAAGAATATTCTCCTGGAATCATTGGTCCATTTTCATTACAAAGTGTAATCACAAGAGATTTGGAAATTGTGGTGTATGATGTATCACTTAGAGTTCCTGGAAATCCAATTCTTGCCACAACTAGTCCGTATACAAAATACAAGTATGGAGCTACATTTGGAGTTGGAAGAAGAATTGCAATGGAGCTTAAACGAGCTCAGCAAGAAGGAAGATTAGATGAAATAGTTACCTAGGCTTCCATTTTTTCTTTTAAAAGATTCTTTCTTACCAGTATTGGAACATTATAAAATGATGCAAGTGCTATTGCATCAGAAGCACGATAGTTTCGCATAACAAATTCAGTTTTACCAGTAAAGTACAAGTTTGCACGCAGTACGCTTCCGCTTTCATAGACTATTATTCTAACCAACAGCAATTCATTTAATTCAGAAATTTCTTCAATCATGTTGTAAATTGTTGGTATCGAATCTCGCTGGCCCTCAACAAAATTGGTTATGTGTCTAGCTACCTCACCCGAAAAGGCTCTCATGTGAAACTCCTTTCCATCGTCTGATCTTAGAATTAGTAGACCCTCTACACCATAGGGATCAACAAACCCTACGTACGTTATTTTCGTGTCGACATAATCGGAGTCTTGAATCTCATTGATCTTCACGATTAATTTCTATCACTCAATCATTGCAGATAAATCCTTTGGAAAAAACAGATACAATTTAATGTCAGCAAAGGTCGCATCGAAATATTGGAAAAACAAGCTACGATGCAGCGTTCTTATCGCGCTTTGATAATCGTGGGTTTTGTAGCTATTGCTGTTTCATTTTTAGTTTATGCAAGAAATGATTCAACTTCAGTCACTCCTGCAGCAATTCCTGCACTACAAAGACTCGCCATAGTTACATATGTTGTTCTTTTGATGGCATTTGGTGCAATAGGCTGGGGATTGTATAGATTCTACAAGATCAAAATAGCAGATGGTGATAATTCTATTTCTTCAATTATTGCAAATACAATAAATAACAAACGAGCAAAACAAATCTTTGTTGCAAGTGCAATAGGCTATGGAATATTTTTTGCGTTTGCTTCTGGAATAATTCTATACAAACCGGAACTAAACGCTACAGATTATGGATTTCCAGTCCCACATGCTGAAATTGCATCATGCTGTGATCTTCCAGGATACATGCCGATGATTCTAGCTTTTTTTACAGAGCATGTTGGTTTACAGATAATTCCATTGAATTTTGTTTTGCTAGTAGTGGTTTCGTTTCTAGTAGGTCTTAACTTTACCATATCTTCAAAAACATTTACCATGTCAAAAAAAGGAAAGAGTCTTGGAACTTTTGGTGCCATAACTGGTCTTTTTGTGGGATGCCCAACATGCGCAGGTACCGCTTTTACAATGTTTTTTGGCCTAGGGGCCGGGGCTACTGGGATTACACTATTTTTGACAAGCTATGAGGCACAGCTTCAAACTATTTTTATTGCCATTTCAATTCCAATCTTGCTTCTTACTCCTTTTATCATGGCAAGAAACATTAGAAGAGTAAATTCATCTAGTTGTGCAGTAGATTCTAAACAGTGATCTTTGTAACTTGAGGAGTCTTCCAGTCCCCAATGTGATAACCATCACGTTTTAGATATTTTAGAGTAAGCTTGTATATCAGCTCATCGTGATCAACAGTTTCCAAAATTTCTGTCCATGAAACAACGCCTGTTTTATTAATTTTTTTGGCAATCTGTGCAGAAGTTGTTTCAGCAATCTGCCTACATTGATCAAAAGTCTTTCCGTTTTTGTATGCACGTGTTCTTGTGTCACAACTATCCATGTCATTGTTTGTACATGGTTCAATAAAAAACATCTTTTACGTATAGAATAATAATTAGAGATAATACAAATTATTAGTTTAGAAACTATGATTTCAATAAATCCACTCCAAGTTTTTTTATGGACATTCAGACGTAAAGAACACGATGTTGTAAATCTCTACAATTCACTATCTCCACTAATGCAACTTGCTACTAATAACAACATGCTTAATTTTGGATATTGGAAAAATAATCCTGCAGATCCACTTGGAGCACAAAACGAACTTTGTAAACTAGTTGGGGAGATGGCAGATTTGGATTCTGCAAGTATTGTCCTAGATGTAGGAAGTGGTTTTTCTGTACCTGCTACATGTTGGAAATCACAATATGAAAATATCAACATCACATGCATAAACACTAATTTTCAACAATTATTGTTATCAACAAAATTAGTTGGCAACAGTATTTCAAATGTGAAAGATAAGTCGTATTCTCTTTTACAAACCGACAACATTAGATTTGTAAATGCAACTTCTACCTACTTACCTATTTCTAACAACTCTGTAGACAGAATAATTGCCCTAGAATCTGCACAACACTTTAGACCACTAGGTCAATTTATCAGAGAATCTAAAAAAGTGCTAAAAAATAATGGTATACTCGTTATTGCCATGCCAGTTACTAGGAATCCATCAAACTTATCATCGTTTATGAAACTTGGCATTCTTTCATTTACATGGGCATCAGAACACTACAGTCTGGATCATGTAAAATCAGCAATAATTAACGGTGGATTCCATATCAGCGAGATTCAGTCAATTGGCTCGTACGTGTATGATCCCCTGACGGATTATTATATGGAAAATAGAAAATATCTTAGAGAAAGAATTTTGGCGAGATATCCATCTTATCTTGAAAAAATTCTCTACAAATCATTATTAAAAATGAAACAGGTATCTCAAAAAGGATTTATCGATTATGTATTGATAAAATGTAAGCCAAGTGGTCCTAATCAGGAATAAGTTATTATGCTATACACTTTGTTATTTTATATAAAAAAAACACGCTCATCAAGGAATAAAAATTAATATTTTCAAGCACATAGGTGTTAAAGATGGGTCTTTTTAAGAAAAAAGAAGTTGCTGGAACAAAATGTAAAGAATGCGGTTTAGAGTTAAATGATCCTGAAAGACTAGAAAGGCATATGAAAAAAGCTCATCGCCATCCTTCCCAAAAAAACTTTGACGAACCAGGCAGCGGCGGGGGAATGTGGTAAAAACACTTGGTTGCCCTTGAGATACTAAATAATCTTATAGACTTTATAATTTCAACAATTTCTGGTTCTGGATATATTGGCATATTTTTGCTCATGATTGCAGAAAGTGCGCTAATACCAATTCCAAGTGAAGTGATTATGCCATTTTCCGGATATCTTGTTTCGTCTGGCAAGTTCAATGCAGCATATGTAATCATTGCTGGCTCGATTGGAAATCTAGTTGGTTCACTTGTTGCATATTATATAGGCTTCAGACTTGGAAGAGAGTTCATTTTGAGATATGGAAAATATGTTTTGCTTCGAAAAAGTCATCTTGAGCTTACAGAGTCATATTTCAAAAAATATGGCGATAGATCAACTTTCATAAGCAGGATGCTACCAGCTGTTCGAACTTACATTTCATTGCCAGCAGGAGTTGCAAAGATGAACCTCAAGAAATTTATCATATACACCCTGATTGGTTCTATAATTTGGAATTCAGCTTTAACATACATAGGAATACAACTTGGTCAAGAATGGAAAAATATTCTACACTATTCAAATTACTTTGATGGAATTGTAGTAATAGGTGTGATAGTTGTAATTGTGATCTTCCTGCGAAGTAGAAGAAACAGACCTGCTGATGCACTTTGAATTAACGTTCCTTTAATTTTTTCAGTTCTTCTAGAATAATTTTCAAAACTTTATCATTGTCAAGCAACACATATGGAATTTCATTTTCTTTACATCCGTTACCAACTTCTGTATCTTCTGTTACCACAACCATGCCATTTTTTTCAGCATATTTGATAATGGAGTAATCACTTTGTAATTTTTTTCCTTCTGCAATTAGTTTTTTAACACTATAAGCCTCATAGCCAAATTCCTTTAATTTGATATCAAATCCATCATACATAGCGTCTACTAGTATTTTCATTTCGTAAAGACCACCGAGACATACATCTTACAGAATAAAAGATATTGGGAAAGAGCAAAAATTTGGTTTTAGAGAATGATGCAGGTTTGAATCAAGTCATATGAAAACTATTGATAATACATAGATAAATGAAAGTTACAAAAACTCTGATACCGTTCACAAATAAGTGTATATAAGTGAGATTTTTTCTAATGCCACATGATAAAGGCTCTAAGTGTTGCAGGTTTACAAACAGATGGAACTCCTTTCAAAAAACCAAGTATTCAGCTTGAAGAAGCAATTCAAGAAATAACACACGGACATTTAACGTGGATTGAATGTGTAGTAGACAATATTGTTAATGATACCCCCATAGTTCTTCAAAACCTTGGCATTACGATGGATCCTTCAGTTCTTCTTTCTGGTTATGTTTCAAGCTATGAAGACAAAGAAGATACTCTTGGTGTAATGCTTCCATTTGTTGTGACAAGTGCAAACAAAACCCAAACATCACCTCTCTTGATCTTCTTAAAAAAAGATCTTGTTGTTACAATCCATGACGATTATGGTGGGAAGATAACAAGGCTATACAACTATTCAGGAACATTATTAAGAAAACTTCCAAAGGAACCAGAACAATGGGCAGATAGACAGACTATACTTTTAGCAAGAATAATTGATGAGCTAAGTGAGTCAAATTTTTCTATTTTGCGTTTAATAGTAGAGAGAGCAGAGCAATTTGAAATTGATCTTGCCGGCTCTAGACAAGTAACTCGTGACATTCCACTTGAATTATCTGATATGAAGACATCACTTCTAACTTTCCTTAATGCAATCTGGGCTACATATGATACTGTTCACAATCTGAAATATGGCGATGCTGAAATGGTTTCAGACGATGAATCTATTCTTGCCAAGTTTGAAGTCATTCTTGGAAGACTAGACAGACAGATCCAAATGTCAGAAAACGTCATGCAGATGGTTGCTACAGGAGTTAATGTAATTCAAACTGAAGTGACAAACAAGGTAACTATTCTTATCATATGGTGGACTGTAGCTGGAACTGCAGAATTAGTACCTAATACAATTGCAACCGTTTTTGGACTTCTTCCAGGTCATGAGCAATTCTTCCCTTGGATAATTAGCACAATAATTGTCTCAGCTGGACTTGCTACAGCTGTAGCATATCTATATGTGAGACGCTTCTTTGGCGGTACTCTTAGTATAAACAAATTAAGAAAGCTAAGAAAAAGATTAGTAAAATTCCATTAGGTTAAAAAAATTATAAAGCGTATCATTATGATTGTATTTTATCAAAATTCTGTATTAAGTAAATTGAGATTAATGTTGTTAAGGTGTTGTTCCCCAGCCACGTGCAATTAGTGCTTGGGCACTCTGAGAGCTTACACAAGCAGGTGAGCCATCATCTATCTTGATAACTAGAGTAAAACCTTCATTGCATTGTACGCTTTTTGCAGGAGTACCTGATTTGAATTGTTCAAACGGAGACAGTACTTGTGGGATATTTGTCATGCTCATATTTCCATTTGTGTTCATGTTCTCACTCATATTTCCATTTGTGTTCATGTTCTCACTCATGTTCATATTCTCATTCAAGGTCTTATTTTGATCCATTGTCATATTTGCGCTCGTATTCATATTATCACTCATGTTAGCATTGTCTGCATATGCATTATTCAAAAAGCCAATTACACCAAGAACACTTACTGCAGAGATACTTGCAAATAAAATCACATAAGACAAGGATCGAAGATCACTATTCATTAGCACGTGATGCCCATATGACTATTAAAAAAGTTTCTATCATTTTCAGTTAAAGGTTTTGATAGCACTACTAAGAAAAAGATCTAACCCAAATCTTTCTGTTTTATTCCACTTGTTTCAATCTCATACCTAAGTGGCGGCGGCAATTCATGATACGCCTTGTCCACTAAAACCTTGATCTGATCATCTGGTACCTTTACCAACCGAAGTAAGTTACCACGTTGGTGTGCATATGCATTCTTCCAGAATCCAGCACCATCAAATGTGCCTATTTTTGGCAAATATTTTGAAGATTTCAAGCGTTTCTAGCATTAGTTTGTACTTGTACATCAACTTTTTGTCATCAAAAAACTTGATCTCTTATCAAACAGGTAAAAATCAAGATTCATAAACAGAATCCAAGCACTATACGAAGAATTACGGAGAAATGCATGAAAAATTTTGGTACTCTTGAATATGTTCTTGATCGATTTTCAAGGAATTGGAGCTGGAAAGTAACCGGCCCTCGTGCAGTTATAATGGTGTCTAGGGTGATACCGCAATCATGGTATGGAGACGGCCCTAATGAAGCAATAATTCCAGATACTGGTCAAAATGTCCAAAAGATAAAATGGATTAATGAGAGATATCCTTTGGAAATTCTTTCAAAATCAACATGGAATAAAAAGATCGCACATTTTCGTGAAAAAAAGAAAAAACCAAAGAAAATTGAAAAATTACGTCAGGTAAATCCAGGAAAACAATTCAAGGGAAAGCTTCTCAATTTCCAAAAAGAAGGACTAGACTTTCTATTAAAATCATCAGGAAATGCATTACTTGCAGATGAGATGGGGCTTGGAAAAACGGTCGAGACACTTGCTTATCTTGCTACAGAGAATCAGACTTTTCCTGCACTTGTAATAGCGCCTCTGGTCACTTTGAATAACTGGCAGCGTGAGGTTGGAAAATTCTTGAAAAAAAAGAGTAAAAATGGACGATTGTTAGAAAATCACGTACCTACTTCTACTCTGATACGAAATGGCAAGCCACAAGATTTGGGTAAGTTTGATTTCTATATTATCAACTATGATTTATTACACAAAAGAATAGAGGATTTATCAAAACTAAACTTGAAATCAATTATCTGTGATGAAGTTCAGCATCTTCGTTCAAAATCTACAAAAAAATACTCGGCTGTTAAAAAATTAACTGCGTTAAAATCTATCAAATATAGGATAGGTCTTTCTGGAACCCCCATTTACAACCGTGGTTCTGAAATCTGGCCCATAGTCGACATACTAAGGCCTGGTTTACTTGGTAGTTTTAAGGAGTTTTGCGAGTATTTCTGTTATGTAAATGAAAAAGGAAAAGCCATAGTTCTTGAAAATAAACGTGAAAGTTTGGGAGAGGAGTTAAGAAAACATGTTATGTTAAGGAGGAAAAAATCAGATGTTCTAAAAGAGCTAAAGGATAAAGTTCGTTACAAGGAAGTAATTGATGCAGATATTAATTACTACCAAAAAGAGCTTGATAAAATATGGAAAAAATTAGAGGAAGATCAAAAAAATGCAGAAACTGCATTTGACAAATTTACATCGTATAAGAGAGCCATACAAAGTGAAAGACAAGCAGCAGGAATTGCAAAACTTCCTCATGTAATAGAATTTGTAAAAAATATTATGGAGATTGAAGAGAGTGTCATTGTATTTTGTCATCACAAGGCAATTCACCAGCTTCTTCACAAGAGTCTTGGAGAATATGCACCTGCAGCAATAATCGGAGGTCAAACAGACAAGGAGCGACAGAAACACATTGACATGTTTCAGGCAGGTGAGACAAAACTGATGATTGCAGGCCTTAGAGCAGGAAATGTAGGAATTAACTTGAGTCGGGCAAGATATGTCATTTTTGCAGAATTGGATTGGAGTCCTGCCATTCACAGACAGGCAGAAGACAGGTTGCACAGGATTGGACAAAAAAATACAGTTTTTGCATATTATTTGATAGGCAATGGTACACTTGATGACCATGTGGCCAATGTATTGGTGGACAAAAGCTATGAAATCGATGCCATAATGGATGAAAAAATAGAGGCATTTGAAAACAAGGAAAAAGCAGAATTAATCCTAGCACAAATTCACGACAAGATAGCCTCAAAGCAATAAGATATTTTTAATCTTCTTTTACTTTGTTTTTGTCAAAGAAATCCTGTGGTTCTCCTAGTCTTTGTGTTAACCAGTTTTCAAGCTGTTTTATGATTTCTGCCTTTGTAAATCTGCCATCTTTTGTGACAAAATGATCTTTTTTGGATTCCCTGAATTTTTTATAATTCATACCGTTTAACGTGTCTTCTACCATACCCTAACAGATGTAGTTTTTGTTTAATTTATGGCATATTCTAATAAATTACATATCATAGAAAATTCTAAATTCAGAGTTTATATCTAAAAATTAGATCATTTGTATAACAAATACTTTCCGAGTATATATAACGGGTATATATCGAATAATCAGATATGCCTCAAACTAAGCCAATGGTAAGTATTGAAAATGTTGTTGCTTCAGCATCTGTCGATCAAAGACTTGATCTCAATGAAATCACAAAAAAATTTCCAGATACAGAATATCATCCTGAACAATTTCCAGGACTAGTATTTAGAATAAAATTGCCAAAGACTGCAACGCTCATCTTTAGTTCTGGAAAGATGGTTTGCACGGGTGCAAAATCCACAGAACAGTCAATCAGTGCAGTAAGAAACGTAGTACAAAAGCTTCGAAAGGGCAAAGTAAAAGTAAAAAATGATCCTGTCATAACAATTCAAAATATTGTAGCTTCTGTAAATCTTAATGGAAAAGTTCACCTAGAAAGGGCTGCAAGAAGCTTGCCACGAAGCATGTATGAGCCAGAACAGTTTCCAGGATTAATACACAGAATGCTTGATCCAAAAACAGTAATTCTGATTTTTGCATCAGGAAAGCTTGTTTGTACTGGTGCAAAAAAGGAATCTGACGTATACAGATCGGTAAACAACCTGCACACAATGCTTGAAGAAAAAGAATTAATGATATACTAGTGACGAATTTTTTTCTTGATTTCTAAAAGTAACATCATATTGAGAAGCTAAAAACACATGTGAAAATTCTATTTTTTCTTATTTTTATTGTAAATAAAACGATTCGATTAATTATCGGTAAGAGCATTTCTAGTCTACGAAAAAATATGCAAACCACAGATTATAAAATTGAAAATAAAATTAAACTCATATTGAAATACAATACAGTGTTAATATTTCCAATAAAATTAGTGGATCTTGTATGACCGACCTTTACCGCGTGTTACCAGAAGAGATGGACAAGCTTGTTACAGAAATTGGTCAGCCTCGCTATCGTGCAGATCAGTTACTTCATGCATTGTATCACGAGTCACCTAGAGACATGTCTGATCTGCGTCAGATTCCTGCAGCTATGCGAGATGCACTAGTTGCAGCAGGATACACTATTGGTTCTGCAAACGAAGCTCATCGCGTTGCAAGTGAAGACATGCAAACAACAAAGTTGCTCCTCAAATATGGTGATGGAACTATGATTGAAACTGTGCTTATGCAGTATCCATCAAAGACTAAAATTCATCCGAGGTCAACTGTTTGCGTTTCGACTCAAGTTGGTTGTGCTATGGGTTGTGTGTTTTGTGCAACCGGACAGATGGGTTTTAAACGGAATCTACAAGCAGAAGAAATTGTTGCACAAGTGTTACACTTTGCTCGTGTCCTACGCGAACGAGAAGAACATGTAACAAATCTTGTTTTCATGGGCATGGGCGAACCGCTTGCAAATTATACCGAGACTATTCGTGCTGTCAGACTATTAACACATGCACGAGCTTTTGGATTGGGGCAACGAAGCATAACCATTTCTACCGTGGGGGTCATACCGTTGATAGACCGTCTTGCTGATGAGCAGCTTCAGATTGGACTAGCCATTTCTCTTCATGCCCCAAACGATAAGATACGTCGCAGATTGGTACCAACAGCTGGACCACATTCGGTAGAGGATTTGTTCTTGGCATCAAAGCGTTACTTCAAGAAGACAGGACGCCGCATTACTTTTGAATATGCACTTATAGATGGCATAAATGATTCTCCCGAAGTTGCAGCTGAGCTAGCTCAGCTATTGAAAGGCAATGGTGCTCATGTAAATTTGATTCCTGTGAACTCTACAGCTGGTGGTTTTCAACGCCCAAAGCGACAACTGGTACACGAATTCCAACGAATTCTTCGCAAAGGTGGTGTGAACTGTACTGTGCGGGTGGAAAAGGGGTCGGAGATCTCTGCTGCCTGTGGTCAGTTACGGACAGATATGGTGAAAAAGATTACAAATTCAAATATAGATTGAAAAATAATCACTAGCAAAATTAAAAAAATCAGAAATAATTGTTAGATGGAACGGTTAGTTACCGTTTCTTTTTCTAGTTCTTGCACCTTTTTTGCCTGCTGCTACATAAGATGCATGTGATCGTTTTTTCATATTTGAATTAGGGTTGGCGAGTCATTATAGGGAGCTGGTTTCCAATAGTTGCTTTGTTAATGGAATTTTTTAAGCTGATAAGAGTTAGAACTAAACTGTTCTTTCAGAAACTGTAAGACTCGCCACCATTTAATTTACAAACCTAAATTCCAGAATTTTAAGTTAAATTTAGATTTAATCAAAGCCTATAAGCAAACCGATCTATTGATCAGTATATCAAAATGAAAAGCAATGTAATTTTTATCATAATAGCTTCAATTGCAGTTGCAGTTGGTATAACAGCTGTTGTGGTTCTAGTATCAAATCAACCACACTCACAAGTTTTTCCTGTAACTGAAAACACGATTGAAAATAATATTACATCACAATCTCCAGTTCAGGATCTAAAAAAATTCAACTCTATTGATGAATTACAAAAGTTTCTACTGGATTCACAAGTAAGGACAGCGCAGTATAATGGACCTATGTATGGAGGCCAGGGAATGAATAAGCAGCTAATGCTTGGACCTGCTGGCGTTTTAGCGCCTCCATCTTCAGCACCTGTACCTTCAACACAAGGATCAGTATCCGAAGCTGGAACTGCTACAAGTTCAAATGCTCAATACTCTACCACAAACGTACAAGTTGCTGGAATTGACGAACCAGACTTTCTTAAAAACGACAACAAATATGCATATATTTTGTCACAAGACAAGCTTACAATAATTGATGCATACCCAGGCGATACTGCAAAGATTGTTTCAAAGATTGGCCTTGATGTAAACGGAGCAAATCTTCAAAACATGTTCCTCAATAAAGACAGGCTTGTCATATTTTACAACGACAATAAAGAACGCTATGCCATACCACAGTATGACTACATCCCAAGTCCAGTCTATACACCTGTAACCCATGCTGTGATAATTGATGTCTCTGACAAAGAAAATCCAAAGATTCTCAAAAACTATGAGACAACTGGTTACTATACTGGAGCAAGGATGATTGGAGATTACGTCTACCTTATCTCAAACTCGTATGTCGATTATGTCCATCTGATGCCTCCTATTTTGAGAGAAGCTTCTGGTATAGCAATTACCCCTGATGTATATTACTTTGATAATCAAGAGCCAAACTATAACTTTAACACTATAACAACATTTAACATATTTTCTGACGACATAAATTCAAAGACGTTTATGATGGGTGCAACTGGTACACTTTATGTTTCCAATGATGCAATTTATCTAACATACGAAAAATATCATCCGTACTATTACGATCAAAGCTACGACGGAGACAGATTCTTCAAGGCAGTCGTTCCGCTTTTGCCAAATGATGCTCAATCTCAGATAAAGACAATTGATTCAAGCAATCTGGACTTGTCACAAAAGTGGGCACAAATATCAGATCTTTTGCAAAATACGTACAACAAGATGTCAGAAAATGACAAGAGCGTGTTGTTTGACAAGATTCAAAAGGCAATCACAGAATATAATATCAATCTACAACAAGATTATAGAAAAACTGTAATTCAAAAATTTGCAATAGATAATGGAACCATAACCTATGTGGCAAAGGGCGAGGTTCCAGGATACTTGCTAAATCAATATTCAATGGACGAGTATGAAAAAAGACTCCGGGTTGCTACTACATCAGAGTATTTCACCTCAAATGGTGCCACCACAACAAATAACGTGTACGTTTTAGATGATTCGCTCAATACTGTAGGCAGTCTGGAAAAAATTGCCCAAGAAGAATCCATCTACTCTGCAAGATTCATGGGAGACAAACTCTATCTAGTAACATACCAGAGAATAGATCCGTTTTTTGTAATCGATTTGAGTAGTGATGCACCGAAAGTTTTGGGGGCATTGAAGATTCCCGGATATTCGAGCTATCTGCATCCATATGATGAGACTCACATCATAGGGATAGGAAAAGAAACAAAACAAAATCAATATGGCGGGCTAGAACCAGTCGGAGTAAAGATATCGCTTTTTGATGTCTCTGATGTGACAAATCCTGTTACAGTAGATACTTTTCTAATTGGTGGACCTGGAACCGACTCTGAAGTTTTGTCAGACCCAAAAGCATTCCTATTTGATAAAGAAAAAAATGTCTTGTCAATTCCTGTCTTTCAGCAATATTACGGAAGACCGATTCCACTTGAAAGTTCAGATAAAAATGGCATGGATACAACTGCTCCAAGTGGAAATGAAGGAAAATCTGTCATTATTTCTCCACCTTACTATCAGCCAAACAACTGGAGGGGTTTTTACGTATTTGGAGTTGACCCAGCCAAAGGCTTTAGTTTGAAGGGAATCGTAGAACATTACAACGGTACAGTCTATGACTATACGTTTGGAAGTAGATCATTTTACATCGATGATTCATTATACACTTTAACATCAGGTTTTATGAAAATAAATGACTTGAGCAACCTTATGAACGAAATAAACACAATAAAGCTTGAAGATTCTGGACAGATAATCAAATATCCAAACTAACAGGTAATATGTAATCGTAAGATGGTTGTAGAGAATAAATTCTAATAAAATAATTTTATTTTTTGTTCTTGAATTCAGAACATAACGCTTGACAATTATTTGGACAGAGTCTCCTCAATTGCATTTGATAAATCTTCAATCTTAAAGGGCTTTAGAATATAGAGTATTGCGCCAGCTTGAATGCATTCATTTATTGATCTAAGATTTCCACTTGCAGTTAGCAGAATTATTTTTGCATTTTCATCCATTTTCTTTATCTCCCGGATAGTTGAAAGACCGTCCATTTTTGGCATTGCAAAATCTAGTAACACTATGTCAGGTTTTGTTGTCTTAAATTTCTCGATAGCCTCAAGACCATCAGCTGCTTCAGCAACTACCTCGTGATTCACTATTTCAAGCAAATCCTTCAGAAACATCCTTGTTTGCTCAGAGTCCTCTGCTATCATTACACGTGCCATTAGATTTCATAATGATGATACCTATTTGTATGAGCATATGTAATTTTTTGAGAGATACATCCCTTTGAGGAATTTTACGTTGTAATGACTCGTTCTACCTTTGAGAGTCATAAGTTAATTCACAATCTCAGATACTGTCCAGATGAACATGCCAAGAGGAATTAAAGTTAAAACGATTATTATAAAAATTGCAGGAATCCCCATCCCAGGACAATCATTGACGACAGGTCCATTACATTTTTCATACTCTTGAGAGATTTCTACAGTTCCAATTTCTATCCATATTAGAAAGAAACCGCCTACTGCTAAAATTAAAATCCCAACGATCGATAATTTTCTCACAGCATCATAACTTGCGTATTGATCTTAAAGATTCTCCAACAAATCATAACGTTCAATATTACGTAGTTGTCGGGAATTTTCAGACACAAAAGGGGGGATTCCCTTTTTACTCGCTGTCGATAAACTCGTTTGCTGTTGGCGGGTCTGGACTTAGTCCCTTTCTCTTTCTGATTTCTGCTAATATTGTAGGCAAGACAGAGTTTGGAACTGGTGTCCAAGCTTTAAAGTGTGTGTTCCACATTGCTTTTCCTGCAGTTTGTCCTCGCATTACTTCAGAAAGATCAAAAGTTTCAGATGCTGGCATTTCTCCAGTCAAAATGTGCACGACTCCTTTTTGTTCCATGTTTAGTACTTTGCCTCTTTTACCAGATATTACTCCTGCAACGTTTCCAATCATTTCCTGTGGAACTCTAACCTCAATTCCAAGTGTTGGTTCTAAAAGTACAGGATTTGCCAAAAGCATTGCACCCATACAAGCACGTCTTGAAGCAGGACCAAGTTGGGATAGACCTCTGTGAGCTGGGTCCTCGTGGGGTACAAAGTGATGGAATGTAAATTTGCATCCCCTGACTTGTTCTCTTGCAAGAGGACCTTCTTTCATGGTGTCTTCAAAGCCAGACAAAATAGAGTCTGTTGATTCCCCAACAAACTGGACACCTTTTGTACCATCTACAAAGACATTTCCTCTTGGATCAAATCGCATAACACGCTTTGCCTCGTCTCTTTCCCAGCCGGCATTTCTTAAAATTTCTGCAACTTCCTTGGTATCCTTGTATTCGTTTAGTGTTCCATTTCTGATTAGTTCAGCAACTTTTTCGTCTAGTGGTTCTACTTTCAGAAATATTTTGTTATGTCTGTTTGGTGATTTTGCCATTATAGGACCTGCGGATGTCCTAATTGTTTCACGATAATTGATCAGTGGTTGTGAAGTTATAACTTGTACTCCTGCGTCTGCAATAAGTGAGCTTGCAATCTCAAGGTGCAATACACCCATTCCTGCAATTATGGTTTCTCCGCTTTCCTCGTTGATTTTCACAACAAGGTTGGGGTCTTCTATTGTAATACGACGTAATGCTTCAACAAGTTTTGGAAGATCTTTTGGATGTTTTGGTTCTACAGCAATTTGTACAACAGGCTCAGAAACATATTGAATTCCTTCAAAGGTATGAATTCCAGCTACACTTGAAAGTGTCTGACCTGCTCTTGCATGTTCTAATCCTAAAAGTGCAGGAATATTTCCTGCTGCAAGTTCACCTACCATTTCACGTTGGTTTCCCATGAAAAAGTTAACCGATTGTATTCTTCCCTCTCGTTTGGTATCTATAAGGTGTATTCTATCACCGTCTTTTATTTTACCGGAAAATAATCTGCCAATAGCTACAGGACCTGCAGCTGGATCTACTGTCATGTTTACAATCATCATTACAGTAGGACCGTTGTCATCACAATTCAAAAGCGCTTTGCCCAAATCAGATTCTAAGTCACCTTTCCAAATTTTTGGAATTCTGTATTTTTGTGCAACGTCAGGTGATGGATGATGTTTTACAACCATTCCAAGTACTGCATCATAAAGCGGTGCTTTTTCTGCAAGTGCTTTGATGTCACCGCCCTCAGAATATGCACTATAGATATCCTTGAATGATATTCCTTTTTTCTTCATCACATCTGCATTAAATCCCCACTTGTCTTTTGCAGATCCAAATGAAACGCTTCCGTCTTGAATACTAACCTTCCATTTTTCTTTGTACTCGGGTTCTGCATAAATGTCAATTAATCTGTTAAAATTTGTAATAATATCCAAAAGCCATTCTTGCATTTTTTCTGGAGGGAGTCTGAGTTCTTTTATGAGACGATCTATTTTATTGATGTAAAGCACTGGTCTGACTCTTTCTTCAAGAGCTTGTCTTGTTACAGTCTCTGTCTGAGTCATTATTCCTTCAACAGAGTCTGAAACTACTACAGCACCATCAATTGCTCTAAGGCTACGGGTAACACGTCCAGTAAAATCAATGTGTCCTGGAGTATCAATCATGTTGATTACATATTCCTCGCCGTTGGCTTCATAAAGTAAAGTAACATTTGCTTGAACAATTGTCATCTGTCTGTCTTGCTCTAGTTTCATAGAGTCTAACGCAAGAGCTTGACCTGCAACAGAGGGACTGATAATTCCACTGGAGGCCAAAAGACTATCACTCATGGTTGTTTTTCCATGGTCTACGTGAGCTATAACTCCAAAGTTTCTAATGTTCTTCTTGTTTCCAATTATTTTCAGGATCTGATCTGTTGCCTTGAATTTCATCTTTAAAAAAAAATCCTTGTCTAGCCGGTATTAAACGTTTAGAACATCATTTGATGATTTTACAAGATCAATAGATCATTTATGATCTTTGTATGTCATAGTTTTTTTGTTTTTACAAAACAGACATCTTTTTGATTTCTTTTTCATATGCCAAAATTGTTCTCGTCTTTTTCACAATTTGATTTTTATAATAGACATAAAAAATCATCATTATGGAAATCACGCTAGGTCATACTCCTGACGCTGATGACGCTTTCATGTTTTATGGAATGCTTACAGGAAAGGTAACTTCGCCACACTTTAAGGTCAATCATGTTGTGGAGGATATTGAAGCACTAAACAAGAGAGCCTTAAGGCACGAGCTTGATGTGACTGCCGTTTCTGTACATGCATGTGCATACATTCCAAATTATACAATTTTACGTAGTGGTGGAAGCTTTGGCAAAGGATATGGCCCTATTGTGATTTCAAAGAAAAACTTGTCAATAGATGAGCTAAAAAAGACAAAGATTGCCATCCCCGGAAAGATGACCTCGGCATTTTTACTTTTACAATTAATGATTGGTAAATTTGATTATACAGAGATGAAGTTTAGTGATATTACTGGCGCTGTTGAAAAAGGTGAGGTAGAGGCAGGATTAGTAATACATGAAACCCAAATAACTTATGATACGAAAAATTTATCAAAAATTCTTGATGTTGGTTCATGGTGGAGAGATTCTACTGGCGGTTTGCCAGTACCACTTGGTATCAATGTTATAAGCAATCATTTTGAAAGTGACATTATAAAAAAATTTGATGAGTTTTTCCGTGAGTCAATCATATATGGAATGGCACGTGTAGACGAAGCGCTTGATTATGCCATGGAGTACAGCAGAGGTCAACCACGAGATCTTATTGAGAAATTTGTCAGAATGTATGTAAATGACATCACTATAGAAATGGGGATCTTGGGAGAAAGTGCAATCAGAGATCTCTTCAAGTTTGGTATTGAAAAGGGTCTTGTTCCTGAGTTTGATCTGCGCATAGCTTAACGATTATAGGTTTCTAAATCATACATCATAACAATGGACAAGCGTATATTTTTTGCAGGAATTGCAATTCTTGCTTTTGGAATAATTATTTCGCTGTACCTTTACAACAACATACCAGCAGGCAGACCTGACATGACAGAAGCTGAAACACTCCAGTTTTACCAAGATGAGGCCACATATACTAGCTTATCAACACTGTTTCAAATTGTTGCAGGACTCGGGTTTTTCTTATTATTAATCAGCATTGGTCTGAAACGAAAACAGAAGGGCGGTACAGCAAAACCAATAACACAAAAGCCTACAGAGATCTAAAAGGTTTTTAAAATATTAAAGAAAGTATCACGCTGAGCTGGCTTTCTACCAATCTCTTTTACCATGTTTGCTAGCTCCAAAACAGAGGAATTTGTTCCCTTTCCTGCAGCTTTATAGATTTCTTCAGAAAAAGCGGTGCCTACCAAATCATTTCCTCCATGAGTTAGAGCTACTTGAGCAAGTTTTTTTCCAAGTGCTACCCAATATACAGAAATATTATCAAGCACACCTGCAAGCATTAGTCTTGAAAGTGCAATTACTCTAAGATCATATGTTGAAGCACTTTCAGTATTTATCAATCCCTTTTGTTCAAGCTCGGTATTCTCTAAACTAAATTTTAAGGGAATCAAAGTGATAAATCCCTTAGTTTTTTTCTGGATATCCCTTAATTTTATTAAATGATCTACAATGTGTTCTGGTTTTTCGATATGACCAAAGAGCATTGTTGCATTGCTTTTGATTCCAAGATTGTGAGCCTGTTCTATGGTATCAAGCCATTCTTGTCCAGAGCACTTTCCACGAACTATCTGGTTTCTAATGTCAGGATGAAATAGCTCGGCACCTCCACCAGGCATTGAATCAAGCCCGGCAGATTTTAGCCTCAATAGTACTTCTTTGACAGAATTATGCGTTAATCTTGCAATAAAGAAAACTTCTGCAGCAGTAAGTGCTTTAATGTTCATTTCAGGATGACTCTTCTTTATAGTTCTAAACATCTCTTCATAATATTCAAGAGGAAGTTCTGGATGAAAACCTCCAACAATGTGTACTTCGGTTGCACCAAGTTCTTTTGCAATACCAACTCTAGCTTCGATGTCTTTTGCGGATAGCGTATAGGCATCACCTTCATTTCCTTTCCTGTAAAAGGCACACATCTGGCAGCTTGCGGCACATACGTTTGTATAATTAAGATAGTAGGATGCTGCAAAAGTAACTGTATCTCCGACACGTTGTTGACGAATTAGATCAGCTGCTGCACCAACCATATACAAATTATCATATGACATTAATTCCAGGCCGTCATCGTATGAAAGCTCTTCACCAGAGATTGCTTTCTCAAGAGCTTTGGAGTCTTTGATTAGTTTTTCTAACACAATTCTCGTCTGTTTGATATCAATATAAAATTAACACTACTATTATGACTACAAATTTTCGTTAGATTATTGTACTCTATTTAGTACATCACTGTATGAAACTGCACCATATTGGTATTGTCGTGCCTAAGATCAATGATTCTATTGGAGAGATTACAAACTATATCAAATTTGAAACAATTAGTACTACAATCCCAGTCCAAAGTCAAAAAGTAAACATTTGTTTCTTAAAAATTGGTGAACCTTTTTTGGAATTGATTGAGCCTGTAGAAAAAGACTCGCCTGTCTATGATTTTGCAAAAAATGGAGGAGGAATACATCATATTTGTTTTGAGGTAAACGACATTCATGCTCAACTAGCAAGCATGGAAAATAAAGGAGCCACCATTCTTGTCAAGCCAGTAATTGGATTTGATAATAGGTTGATTGCTTTTGTAGATTTGAATATGAAAAATACAAAATGTGGTTTGATTGAGCTTTTAGAATCTAAAAATTAGATGTAGATAAACTGATCATGGCATATATCTTATTTTTAATCGTGTCATTGTTTTTGTGTATATGAGAATTATTGAAATTAGTGCCACTACTAGTACCAACTGTGCAAGAGCACCAAATTCTGGGACAAACGTTATACTTTTTGTAAAAAGGACATCATGTTGATTTAGTTTACCGTCATGCCATAACAGATAGACACTATCATTGGTGGCAATCATTTGTATGAAACCAGACTCTTCTGGAGTGTTGCTTACGTTAATAGGCACGCCAAATGTAGACCCACCATCAGTACTTTTTGTAATAAACATGTCATAATTTCCAGCAGTACTGTCTTCCCATGCGACATAGATGTTGTTTGGTGCAGCCACTACTGCCCATCCTGATTGTCCCACATTATTGCTGATATTAACAGGAGTGTCAAAGGCAGATCCACCATCAGTACTTTTTGCAAAAAATACATCATAATTTTTATCTGAAATTGTTTCAGTCCACACTACATAGATATTATTTCCAGATGCAGTCATTTGTTGATAGCCAGAGTCTTTTGGAGTTTTACTGACATTAATCGGTGCGCCAAAAGTGGAACCTGCATTATTACTTTTTGCTACAAATACGTCATAATTTCCAGAAGTTTTATCCATCCAAGATACGTAGACATTATTCCCAGACGCAATAATTTGAGGTGCACCAGAAGGGGTTTCGTTGTTACTGACATTAACAGGAAAAGTAAACGTATTACCGTTGTCAGTGCTTTTTGCCACAAATACTTCAAAATTACCTAAACCATTATTCTCCCATGTCACATACACATTATTTCCAGATACAGCCATTTGTGGCAGACCAGAATCTCCAGAGTTGTTACTAATATTAGCAGGAGTGCTAAAGGTAGCTCCACCGTCAGTGCTTTTTGTAAAAAGTACATCATAGTCTTTGTTTGTGACAGTAAATGACCATGTAACGTAGACATTATTTTCAGATGCTATGATCTTCGGATAGCTTGAATCTCCCGAGTTGTTACTAATATTAGCAGGAGCACTAAAGGTGGCTCCACCATCTGTGCTTTTTGCAAAAATTATTTGGTATTTGCCTGTAGTTTTTGCCTGCCACACCACATACACATCGTTTCCTGATACTGCAAATTGTGGTGAGGCGGAAGAGCCAATATTCCTACTAATATCAACAGGGGCCCCAAAGGTTGTACCTCCATCAGTGCTTTTTGCAACAAGTATACCATATTTTCCTGTAGAATTATCATTCCATACTACGTATACATTATTCTCAGACACAGCCATTTGTGGCAAGATCGAGTCACCATGATTACCGCTTATGTTTATTGGAGTACCAAATCCTGATGAGACAGCTTCAACTGATCTGAAATTAATGGATAAAACTAAGAGTGTTAAAATCACAAACAGACTCAAAACATAAATTTTTTTCACATTTTATTCCTAGCGTACACCTATAAGATAGTTTCAGTCAATAGAAAAAACTTGTAACAAAATCATGATTAAACAATAAGTTTTATCCTCTAATTTCTATTCTAATTTAGTTTTGTCAACTATAAAATGCAGCTCTAATTTAGTAACACTATTCATTGTATTTGTAAGGTGGGTTGTAAGTATTATGTTACGACTTTTTCCATCAATATTTAGATTAGTTTTGATTTCAAGTGGTTTAAAATCAGTGTTTGGTCCTAACATTACTTTAGATATCAAAGGGATGAGAGACAGATCATTTGTAGTGGCTTTGATTTTGTATGCAGTAGTATCAGAAAAATATACACCGCCTCTAGTGGTTGGTTTTCTAACTGGAATAGACGATTTTGCTACGCGGGTTTGTTCTAAACGATATTCTTTACCATCAAGGTACAGACTGCATTTTATGTCATCAGCTTCAATTAATTTTGATAAAATTTTTTCATCTATTTCCATGTCAAATTTGATTTATGATTAATATTCTAAATGTTACTTTGCTCAATGCTAATACCAATACCATGAATGCTTATATTTTTGCGATCTAATTCAACACAGATATGAAAATCAGAGTGCGGCACATAATACTCGCACTTCTTATACTAATACCATCAGCAGCAAATCTGTACGTACCTCTATACAACAGAGACGTTCCTGAGCTTTTTGGACTGCCGTTTTTTTACTGGTTTCAGACTATTTGGCTTGTTGCTTGTTCTGGATTTTATCTGTCTTTTTCATATTTAATGAATAGGAGCACAAAGTGATAGGACTAGATAGCCTAATTCCATTTGTGTGCCTCTTTGTAGTGTTTATTGCACTTGGCTTTTATGGGAAGTATTGGCGCAGGGGAGATCTCAATGATGTACACGAGTGGTCGTTAGCTGGCAGGAAGCTTGGCACTACACTTGTGTTTTTTCTAATTGGCGCGGATCTATACACTGCATACACATTTGTTGCAATTCCTTCAGGAGTGTTTGCTAAAGGTTCACTTTACTTTTTTGCCATTCCATATGTAATGTTGACTTTTGCTGTTGCACTTGTAACAATGCCAAGACTCTGGTCTCTTTCAAGAGAAAAAGGCTACATCACTGCGTCCGATTTTGTCAAGGACAGATTCAGCAGTTTGGCACTAGCAGTCATGATAGCCATAACTGGCATTGTAGCAGAGTTGCCATATATTGCATTACAGATAGTTGGAATGCAAGCTGTCCTCACTGTCATGCTTGCAGGTACTAGCAATTCTAAGATAGTAGAAGAGATTTCATTGTTGGTATCTTTTGCAATTTTGGCAGCATTTACTTTTACTAGCGGTTTACGCGGAGCAACATTAACTGCAATCTTCAAGGACATATTGATTTGGATTACTGTAATTGCGGTAATTGTGGTTGTACCAATTAGTATAGGCGGATTTGGAAATGTTTTCAAAGAAATCAAACCAAACTACGTCACTCTTTCTGATTCTCTTGTGCCAGCTTATGCTACACTGGTACTTGGAAGTGCATTAGCACTTTATCTTTATCCACATGCGATAAATGGTGTTTTGAGTGCAGAAAGCGCAAAAAAACTGCGAACCAGTACAGGATTGCTTCCGCTGTACGGGGTTGGTCTTGCAATAATGGCATTGATGGGAGTATTGGTTTATGCCGTGCCTTCTGCAATGAATTTCTTATCTGGCTTTCCTGAGAGTTCCCGTGGCATACTTGTGGTACCTTCTCTGATTTTGTATTCTATGCCAGGTTGGTTTTCAGGAATAGCATTACTTGGAATATTCATTGGAGGTTTGGTGCCTGCCGCCATTATGGCAATGGCACAGGCAAACTTGCTTACAAGAAACATCATCAAAGAAATAAAACCAAACCTAACACCAAAATCTGAAATTCGAATTACAAAAATTTCATCAACTGTATTCAAGTTTGTAGCCTTGGGATTTGTCTTTACAGTGCCAGCTACTTATGCAATATCACTCCAGCTTTTAGGTGGAATTCTAATTGCACAGATTTTACCTGCCGTTTTTTTTGGAATGTATGTAAAATCATTAAGAAAAGAACCACTTATTGCGGGTTTGTTAGTAGGAATATTTTTAGGAATTTACATGGTGGAATCTGTAAATAATTTTGGACCGTTATCTAGTTCACTTTTTAATACTACGTTTGGATCTCTTTACATAGCAGTGATAGCTTTGTCAGTCAATCTAGTTATTTCATTTGTTGGCAGTGCTATCTTAAACAGAAAACATCAACCCACAATAACGTGATTAAGATAAATAAAACTCGAACCAACATAAATTGTGAAAGAAATAATCTGTACTGCGTGTAATTTACCCATGCAGTACCAAGGCAAACGCGGAAATGATTTTGTGTGGCAATGTTTTAAATGTGAGGCAAAATTCATTGGCATAAAAGAAACTGATGATTTAATTGACATAGACTAGATTTCCTCAAATATTTGAGATTATCAATAACTCGATACATTACATATCAATAGCCACTATTTACTGCAATTAATGAGAGAGCATATCTGGTAAAATTATTAATTACGTATGTAATGTATTATTCAGTGGTAAAGAATCAATTGCCAAAAAAGCGAATCATCCCAATAGAAATTGATGACCATTTTAGGCTTTTTGGCAAAGAGCCATGGGAGGTTGAATATCTAGAAAGATGTCTCATCTGCAAGTCCAGAATAGATGAATATGGCTTTTGTTCCTGTGGCTCTAAAGGCGATTAAAATTTAAGTAAAATCAAAACCATTGATCAGATTTTAATTAATCATGTTCCATATACGCGAAAATCGAAATACACCTACCCATCCACTAATCATAAAAATCATTGCCAATCCAAAGATCAAATATAATTCTCTTTTACGATGTGCCAGATCCAAATTTAGAAATAGAAAGGCGCCTAGTCCAATCAGACCAAGCCACAACACCACATGACCGCCGTATTTCCAATTCATCTTCATGAGGAACGATCAAAATTGTACAAAGTAAGCTTTGTGGTCAAATTAAAATTAAAAAACTAGTTTGTTTCCATGCATTCTGGCAATTTACCATTGTGTTTTTTTGTGTAATCTTGAATAAGTTGTTCTTTGATTTTTTCCTGTGAATCTGTAACCATATACCTAAACCTCTTTGCCTTTCCTAAACATGGTGTCGTCAGTGATTCTAGGAGAGAGGATCTTAGGTTTTGAGCGCTGCCAATAAACAGTATTTTCATTGCTGTATGCATCACAAAAACTCCAGATGTCTCTGGAGCAGATTTAGATATATCTTGATTAAAATCTAGCCATTCTGACCATTGTTCTCCAGTTTCATTATTCATGATACAACAACAAATTTTCGTGTTTTAAACATTGTTTGTATATGGCTATGAGACGTATGATAGAAATCGTACAAATAGAAATTCATAATGTTTACAATTATATTTTAGATTAAACCCCCTAAGTTAAATGGATTTTAAGAAATTCTTTGGACATGGCAAAGATAGTGAAAATAATCAGAATCAAATCGAGATTGAAAAAATAAAAAACGAGATTGAGGAAGAAGATAGAATTTTCCAACAGGAATTACAGGCTAAAGATAATCTATTAAATAAATTTGAGCTTGATCAACTAAAACAACTTTGTATGGACATACTTGGTAGAGAACCAGAACCAGAATATTTTGAAGAAAAAGAAACTGGAAAACAGATAGAATTACCACAGTATAGAAACGATTACATACATTTCATAATCGAAGAGTTACGATTGTCCCAAATCAAAGACTATGCCATTAAAAATAAAATTGTATCTGCTAGCTTCTTTGAAAAATAAAGATTGATTTAACTAATCACCGTATTTGCAGATCAAGAAAAATAGTTTTTGTTACCATTCCATCGGATGCACTAATTCCAAGCGTATAATTTCCTGGAGGTACTAAATTATTTTGCAGCAAAAGCTGTACCGTGTGCATTTTTGTCAGATCAACTACATCATCAGAAAACTTTACGCTCATATTTCCAAGCCCCGCGTTGGATTGTATTGAACTTGATGCATTAAGGAATACGAGATTATTTTTAACAGGATTATTTTTGGAGATTTCTATATTGAGTGTTTGTTGTTTGTATGGATCATTACTCAGTATTATTTTGTTAACTTCTGAATGAATATCAAATGGTAGCGGAATTGTGTTGCTTACCATACCAAATTTATCAGTATTCCATTCAGAAAACCAGAGTTTGTTACCATCAGATGGATCAGCGGCAATATTTAGTGGGTATACCAGATATCCATCTACAGGGCGAGACGGAATTTCATACTCTGTGAGAGTCTTATTTACCATATCAAAAAAGGCAATTTTATTGCCTTCATGTTCATTTATCCACATTCCCTTACCGCCATTTACTTCTCTTATCCAAAAAGGCAAAGTGGTAACATGATATGCATTTTGCGACGTTGGAAATCTTGTTAGATTTTTAGAGCCTATTTGATATTCAGTGATAAAGCTTGTTCCGTGTTCAGTTAACCAAATAGTGTCATTTAGTACAAAAAGATCTGTTGGAGCACCAAGTGATACATTTTCATCTGTTGGTATTTCTAGCATTTTTTCAATATTTGTTATTACACCATTATCAGATATGATGTGATATTTTGCAATTTTTTGTTTAGCAATCTCAGTAATCCATAAATTGTTATTTTCTAAAAATAATCCAGCTGGCTGAGTGTCATTTCCTATGTTAAATTCAGTAATCACATATGGTTCAGTCTTGTCCTGAGTTTTTTGTACTACACCAACTGTGTCACTTGTGAGAGTAGTGAACCAAATGTTTCCATCCTTGTCGGATTTCATTTGAAAAGGTGCGGCGCTCACTGAGTGAAAAGCAGTAAATTTATCAGTGTTCGGATCAAATTTCCAAATGGACTTTGTTCCTAACTGCGAGAACCATATGAATCCATCATTGTTTTGTAAGATGGTCCATACCATAAACGAATCATTTGTTGCGTAATTTTGTGAATTTTCATCTCGGATTGGGTATGATGATATTTTTCCTTGGTTTGTATCAAATCTAAATAATGAATCAGTTTTAGATCCTGCTATCCAAATAATTCCATTTTTATCAACCAATATACCATTAGGCCAAGTTCCAACAGGTAGAGAATGTTCTTTTACGTATGGATTATTTTGATTCTCATTATCACTTTGAGATAAACCGATATCAGTGTTTTTTTCATTTGATCTTGACAAGTCATATACAGTAAATGCAAGGATCGTAACTGATGCAATCACACCAACTAAAATGAGCCATTTTATTGAAGACAATTTCCTTAGTTACTGTTAATCTATTTCTCGTTATTAGTATCTTGCAAAAATTTATCTGCTGATTATTCTTTTTGAGGAAAATACGATTATTGACAATATTGAAGTTGCAAGAACAATTGGGGCTAATTGACCAAACTCCGGTACAATTGTGGTGTTATAATTAAATTCAGGAGCATTATCATTAATTTGAGGAAGAGTCTCATCAATTTTAGTCCCATTAAAAATCATTAAACTATCAAACGTAATGTCGTTATTTTCGTTAGTATCACCTATTGTATTTGAAGGGTTTGCATCAAAAAATAAGTTATAACTTCCAGGTTTTTCTGGTAACCAGCTAAAACTTATTGGTACAGTTTGTTTTGCTCCAATGTTTGCATAAATCATATTATCATAAACAAGAAAATTTGTACTGTTTTTTATTTTCAGTCTAAACATTATGGATGTGGCATCAGTACCACCACTATTGTAAACATCCTTTGTTATTGTAACAGATTTACCAGGAATAGGCGTTGTTGTATTCCCAAATTGATCAAGCAGATTTAATGAACCATTAACCCATGCCAGCTCAGCATGACTAGTTTTCCCAGTATCTATTAGAATTATTCCCGTAGTCAAAGGATGAGTTTTATCAAAATAACGATATTTGCCGACCGTGCCAAAAAATTGTGTAAATGATTTACCTGGTTCAATTATACCACTATCAAAGACTCCCACAGGTCCATAATTTGTTGTTCCTGTTGTAGCAGTATGAGTTTTGTTGTCAAGATTTGTCCAAGTAATCGTATCTCCTACAGATGCTGTTACTTGGTATGGCATGAAACAAGTAGATGCACAACCTATTGTGGAATTACCATTTACTATGTAAACTTGAACATTAGTAGCAAATGCAGGTATGGTTGAAACAGATGTAAAAACAGCAATTGAAACAATAAGTAAAATGATTTCTTTTTGCAACAGTTATACCATAAATGAAATTTTTCAAATAAACTAAGTGTAGTTATGCTACGTAATGTTTATGAGATGGTTTGCAGCGGAATCAATTAAAATTTGTATAGAGATTTTATTACGGACTGCCTTGTTGAACCAAATATCACAAGCAAGCCAATTGCTGTAACCATAACCAATACTGAAGCTGGAAATTCTGGCACTGCGTTTGTTCCTACCACCTCAATTGTGTGTGTGCTATGATGATAGTTGATTTCAAGTGTGGTTTTGTCTTGTGTATCAGATGTTTCAATAACATCAGTTTGTGACATAACCTGACCGTCTATCATCACGCTAATGTTGCCACTTAGTAGCGATTTTGGAATGGTGATGTCTGTTATTCCTTTTGTACCGGTTTCACCAGAGACTATAAAAGAGATCTTTTTTGCTTGCTCATCAAATTGTAGATTACTTACATTAGAATTACTTGCTAACTCTACATCAAAATCTTTTCCTTCTGCTTTAACTGCAAATGCATTAGGACTTACAACTACAAACTTTGTAGAGGATTGTAGATTTGCTTGGGTTTTTAGTGTCAAACTTCCTAGCAAGTCTGCACTTACATCAATTTTTGCATTTATTGTATATGCACCATTTTTTGCATTGTCAGGTAAAGTAAATTCCGTGTTGTATTGTCCGTCGCCATTTATCTGAGATTTTCCATCATTAACTATAGTACCGTTATTATCTAATACCTGTATTGAAACTAGGTTTGCACCACCAAGCTCCGTAATCAAGCCAGACCAGATTGAACCCTCAATTTTTACATCGTCACCAGATTTGTAAAGATGCTTATCTGTTTCAACTGTAAACGAATTTTTTGAATCTGCAGACATTTTTTCGTAAGATGATTTGTAGTTTTCATGATATTCTGCTTGTGCATTTGTTTGCGATTGAGTATTTTCTTGTGATTTATAATTTTCATTAGATTCACCTTTTGTATTTTCACCTGAATTTCCTGCAGAGGCATTAGCTTGAGTTGTAGAATTTGATGTTACCTCTGTCTTTCCTAAATTAATTTTTGTAGAAACATCAGCATTTAGACCAACTTGTTCTTTTTCTGCAAATGCAGAATAGGTTGAAAAATTAACTAGTAATCCCACAAGACTGAACACAGCTATGCTTGCAAGAAATTGTGATGGTTTAAAATTAGTACAATTCATGGTTTGAATATGATCGAAAAAGTAATAAATAAACAATTCGACACTTTTATACAAATTTTGCATTCTAAAGACCATTGTTGAGCATGTAAAACCACAAAAGCTACGCATTCTTTAAATAAACAAAATTAGTTATTTTTATGTTCATGAGGCGAAAGGGAATCTGGCTTTCACTTATCTTTCTTTCAAGCGTACTAGTTGTTCCTTTAGGTTATTCAAATGCGGAAATGGAAAATCAGAATGAGTCTCAGACTGCTGAAAACGAGACTAGTTCTCAAACTGGTGAAAATGAAACTGCGTCAGTAAACGCTTCTGCCTCTGCACAGGAGAACATTGGTCAACAAGTATCTGATTTTGTTCATCAAGCAACAGATCAGTTTAAGCAACAAAAAAACGAGACACGTAACGCAATCAAAGATTGTAGAGAAAAAATCAAGGATGCTACTAATGACACGAAAAGCCAAGTGGCAGATGAATGTCATAAAAATCTCCAGCTCATCAAAGAAAAGTACAAAGATGAACGACAGCAATTCCAAGAACTATTCAAGAAGTTTAGGGAAAGCATCATCATTTTAAGACATGAAGCAAATGGCATGTCGTCAGTTCATGACAATGATACAGCAGTTAAACAAATTAACGATGATGTAGACAAAAATGGATTAAGGGGACTTGAAAATGTATTAAAACATCTAAGGGGAATGGGCCTACAACATGGAAAAATAGGTATGGAACGTGCAATGGAGATGGTAAATAAAACCAGGGGAATTGAAGGTATGTCGTCTTCTAACTCTTCGCTTTCACAAAATGCACATGGGTTTACTTCTATACGTGGTGATCACAACGGTAATGATAAAGGCGCACCCGATGAAGGAAAAGGGAAGAAATAGATAATTTTTTTGTTTCATAGCCAGAATCCAAGTTTGTCATTTAATAATACACACTATGACTATTGTTAAAGAGTTTCCAACACTAGTTATGAGTTGCTACCCTCTAAGGATGAAAATGCAAATAACTGAAAACCAAGAGATTCCAGATTCTGAAAATTTTTCCACAGAATAAGGCATTCCACAAACGTCTCAAATAGTACTGTATGTATGATTTAGGTACACACTATCATAAATAGGAAAACAAGAGATTCGTTTTGTATGGCTATAAGCGTACCAATAAGCACAGAACAATACATATGGCTAAAAGAGATTTCTGACAAGCTTGGTTTGAGCCTGAAAAATACAATTGGGCACTTGGTATCTCTCTATTACAAAGAAATGATAAAGGATTCAGTTGAAGAAATAAAAGAAGAGAAAGAGTATTTTCCAAAAATCCACGATATAGAAATGACAGCTCCCTCATTAATTTATCAACAAAGATCAGCTACCTCTCAAGTTCAACAACAAAGAAATCTTTTTGCAAGTCCACCAATCAGAAACGAACAACCAAATCCAGTGAAACATACCATTCCACCATCACACCCTGTTTCATCAAATTCATCAGCATGGGCAAATTATGAAAACACTTTGGCTGAAAATCATCAAACCATTCCAAAGCCGGAGGCATTTACAGTGCCATTATACAATCCTAGTTCACAAGGATGTCCTTCTTGTGGCGCATCAAAAAATTCTGACGCAAAGTTTTGTCATAACTGTGGCCATTCGTTATAAATCTGACTAGAATCATTTTTATTTTAAATGAATTTGTTTGTTATATTTTATTCCAAATTTACCGAAAATGAAATATACCTGATAATCAATTTCCTGCTGTGAGATTTCTACTTATTCCTGTTTTGGTATTCTTAATAAGTTCGTGTATAACCGTCGGATTTGTCCATGCTCAGCCTTCTTCTTTTTTGGTAAAGGATCCTTCCGGTCAACAAACTTTCAATGTTAATTATAACATAGATAGTGGAACAGTAAGCAACATACAAGTCAATACTGATGATGAATCTTTATTTGTCGATGTGGTTACCACGGGAAATGGTACTCTGACAATAACACTACCAAGAACGCTGATAGATGCTACAGCAAATGGTGAAGATGATCAATTCTTTGTCTTAATTGATGGAGAGAATGTTGAATTTCAAGAATTAAAATCAAACACTGCTGACAGGATTCTGACAATTCCCTTTTCAGACGGTTCTCAGGAGATAGAGATCATGGGAACACAGGTAGTTCCAGAGTTTGGTCCAATTGCAGTACTAGTATTTGTAATTGCCATAACCTCCATAATTGCAATTTCAAAGACTAGACCAAATATATCACGGTAAATCCACATAACTGCAAACTTGAGTCTAATGAAACTCTGTCCTACCATAATAATGAATTTAATTGAATTTTTATTTAATAAAAAAGGGGGTGGGAGCTACTGATCTCCAATCAAAAATATTACGTCTGCAGTAGTCGTGACATCCTGATCTGATGAGAAAATTTGGGTATCTTTTGCAACTGAAGATTGCATGGCTCCAGCATAATACATTGGTCTTGGAGGAACATAGTCTGAAAGATTCACCGTTTTCACTCCAATTATTTTCTTACCTAATGGATCAAGTGCCTTTTCTGCCTTTGATTTGGCATCTAAAACAGCTTTGCTTATCAAATCATTTTGTGCACTTTGTTGCATGCTAGGTGATAAGGAAAACGACACGCCGTCTACTCTATTTGCACCTGCTCCAACTGCTGAATCTATAATCTTTCCAGTCAAAGATAGCTTGGTTGTCTTGACAAACAAAATGTTTGAAGCTTTGTATCCAGTAAGCATTGTTTTCTGTATTCCAGTATATGGTTCTGGCACTGAGTAGTTGTAGACAGGATAGATGTTAAAACTGGCTGTGCTTATCTCATCTTTTGTTATTCCAAGACTTGTGACTGCAGTAACAACTGAGTCCATTACTTGAGAATTTTCAGAGATTGCATCTTGTGCGGTCTTTGCTTCAGTATCAACACCAAACTGCAAGGTTACAATGTCCGGAGATATCGAAGTTGCGGCAGTTCCAGTAACAGTGATTGTTTTTTCACTTGTCGTAAAAGAAACTGGCACCTGTTGCCCATATGCTTGATCTTGTGATGTCTGCATGCTAGCTACAATTACTGTTGAAACAATTGCAATAACAGCAAGTGTTGCAAGCATGGTTTTTGTTCTGTTTGTTGTCATTACATCATAATAGAACACAGTGCATATAGGCTTTGATTAAATTTGAATTTAATCTAATTTTTTGCTAAAAAATTATAAAATAATTTCAAATATGATATATTTTTTATTTTTGTCATGAATCATTGAAATTTGTAATTTAAAATTAATTTAATTTTTTTATTTTTCTTCTTTTATTGTATAATCTAATTCCAAAAAACACCGCACAAAATATTGCGACACCGCCAAGTACTGCAATTAAAACCATCATTGGTTCTCCAGATAAAACAGATGGTTCCGGAGTGGGAGCTGCTGCAACAGATGGAACCATAGGTGCTGCGGCATGTACGGATTCTTCAGTTGGAGCAATGTTTTTTGCGGCCATCTGAGGAGCATATGATTCTGTCTCTGGAGATTGACTCTTTTCTGCAAAATAAATCCCAGATACGCCAACAGCAAAAGCTGCAAAGCTTGCCAGATACTGCCTAAGCTTTAGCAGTACTGTTTCCTTTTTTGGTTGCGATACACTGTTACCTGATGAATTTTCTGGAGGAATTATTACAAGCGCAGTCTTTACAGGGCCATAGTATTTCATTTGTTTATTTTTTGAGCTTAATTCTATTTTTTCTACTTTTACCAATCCAACGCTTAGCAGTCTGTTTATGTGCCAATTGATTAATGGGAGCGAGATGTTTAACGCCTTTGCCAAATCATTTGGGCTTGCAATTCCTTGCGAAATCTTTCCAAATATAGCTCTGCCCGTATCGTTTGCCAATTCTTCACCAATGATTTTAATTCGCTCATCTTCAGTACTTATAATTTCAAGATATTCTTCAGCTTTGACGGCAAGATCGTCTATTTCTTGATCTTTCATAGAATCATTATCGACATCACGCATGATTAGTATCTGTGTCTTCCATTTAAAAGGGCTTTTCATGAATTATTCAGTACGGGTTTCAAGGACAAAAAGTGTCAGAATATTTGTAAATTCATTAGCAGCCAGCCAAATAATGTTTTTAAAGATTTGGTAGTATTGATACGACTTTTTTATTTATTCTAGTTGTGGTTTGATAGTGAGCTCAAAAATAAATGGTGAGCCACCAAACATACCAAATTACCCACAACAGGGGCAACAAGTAATCCACCCCCTGTTGGTTATTTTCTATTTAATCTCATGAAGTTATTTATTGCAAAAATCTTGGAATCTTTTTCACAATGTGAGAAATTGAAACTCTACCAGGTCCAGTTACTATAAGGACCAAAAGTATGGCTAGTGCAATCAGATCAATCTCCGCTCCTCCCTGCCCAGAAAAGCTCTTTAATTTTTTTATAAATAGTATCACACCAAGCATTTCTATTGCAAGAAGAGAACTTGAAATTCTAGTAAGAATTCCCAACACGAGCAGAATACCTCCAAGAAGCTCCAAAATTCCTATAGGAAATTGTAATTCTGTAGGAAGGCCCACATTTACGAAAAAATTTGAAAATTCAGGATTAAATTTTCCAGTACTGTGAACTATAAAGAGAACTCCAGCTACTGATCTTATCCCAAAATGTGCAATGTCATGCAATTTACTTTCCTTGATTCTTGCGTCAGTCAATTTCCATTTAATTATCAAAATAATGATAAATTGAACTTTGCTATTATCACATATGCTATAATTTGTAAATTATTGGAGTGACTAACAGTCATAAAACTTGGTCACATGCAATTTTGTCAACAAACAAACTTACCATTAGTTAAGGTAATTCAATACACACTCTTGTTAAGATGTATCTTTGAATAGCAAGCATGATAAGTGGAATCGTACAAATGTATTTACGAATGAAAATACAAGTGATAATCAATGGATGACATTATGATTAATTCATCACAGGAAGGACGAGGACATATAGATGAGTTAGATGTAAGACCAAATGATTCCAAAGTTCTGGATGTGTTAAGTGAGAACAATTCAAACTATACCTTTAGAGGAATAATGAGAAAATTAGGCATGCATCAGGAAAGTTTGTCACGTTCATTACAACGATTACATGAATTAGATCTAATAGAAAAATCCCAATTAGGTTACAAGCTAAGTGAAAAAGGAGCTTTTCTCGCAAAAGAAGATCCTAAACTAAAAATTTCATACACTCCACTTCTTCAGACATATGTACCATCAAATGTTCATGCAAGTGATATAATCAGCAGCATGGCTGGGCGATGGTTCAAAAATCTACGATGGATTGGCATGGTAGAAAGTCAAACTGATCACGTATTGCAGTGGTTAAGCGAGTTTGGTTCATTTGATCTAAATCTTCGAGTTGCACCAAATTACATAACCATAGAATCAAGCGCAGCAAATGAGAAAGACAAGGCAGATGCCATGATTAGTGCATATAGAATTATCCAAGAAGTATCTAAACTATATGGGAACCAATACGGTAGCTTTTCAACAAATCCAAATAACAAATTAAACTAAACTGTGACTAAATTTTTTGATGCGTGGTCAACTAATAGTTAGGGTTCCATTATAGTATCATGACAACAATAGTTGGAATAAAGACAAAAGAGGGAGTTGTTCTTGGTTCTGATAAAAGAGCAAGCAAGGGCTTTTTCATTGGATCAAAGATAACACAAAAAATTGCAAAAATTGATGACACTTTGGCAATAGCAATAGCAGGACAGCTATCAGATGCAGAATATCTGATCAAAGTTGCAAAAGCGGAAAGAAAGCTGATGGAGTTACGGCGAGGATTTCCATTAGATGTAAAAGAATCAACTAGACTGATTGCAAATTTGGCATACTCAGGCCTCAGAAACTACCAACCATATTACGTAGAATTGTTGGTTGCAGGCGTTGATCAAGACGGAGGACATGTCTTTGTTGCTGACATGAGTGGTGCAATAACTAACGAAGATTTTGCAGCATCAGGTTCTGGCTCACCAATAGCATATGGGGTTCTTGAAAGCGTATACAACAAGGACATTACAAATGAAAAAGCAAAAGAGATAGTAAGTAAGGCGGTGGCTGCTGCAATGGAACGCGATCCTGGCTCTGGCAATGGAATTGACGTATTAGCAATTCCAAACTTGTTGGTAAAGGAGGTCACTAGATAAATGTCAGAAGACTCGTCTGCAGGATTTGGAGGCAGATATACAAACTTTTACGGCCCACAGGGTAGACTAGTTCTAGTTGATAGTGCATTAGAGGCAGTAAACCGAGGTTCAACTACAATTGGAATCAAAACGCCCGAATTTGCCTTGATATCAAGCCACATCAAACCAACACGTACATTGATAGATCCATCAGAGAAGATATTTGTCATTGACTCACATGTTGGTGCCACAGGCTCTGGATACATTGGTGACATCTTGCAACTAATTGATGAGCTACGAGTAGAGGCCCAAAGACACAGACTAACCTTTGAGAATACCATTGACGTAAGCTCTTTAGCAAAACATCTTGGGACATTCTTACATAGATATACGATCTATGCAGTAAGGCCACAAGCTGCTTCAGTAATAATAGCAGGTGTTGATCAAAAGGGAGTTCAACTATACCAAGTAGATCCTAGTGGAACATTCTTTGGAGGATCAGGATTTGCAATAGGTCAATCCTCAGATCTAGCGTTAACTGAGATTCAAAGAGAATATAGTGCAGACATGAATATAGAACAAGCACTCAAGCTAAGCAACAATGCCATAGAAAAGGCGCTTGGTGAAAGACCAGTTGTGGAAACTGGAATTGTTACCATAAAAGAAAAAGAATTCAAAAAAATTCCACAGTAATTTTTTTATTTTTTACTGTTAAGGTTTTCTTTCATTTCTTTGAAAATTCTTACTGCTTCAAGATGAGAGCAGTTTGCTTTTATGCCCTTTCCGTGATGGAATTTGTAGAAATTTTTGAATCCCAGACAGTCACATGAATCTGATGTTATAAAATATGATTTCGATGGATCACTTGAGGACTTTACCTGATACAGGTCATCTTCTATTTTCACTACACCGTTTTTAGCAAGATCTCTTGCTTTGCGAATAGTTCCTGCACTCATGTTAAAGTAGATATGTTTGTTCTTTTTAAAACCTATTCTTTAGTTCTAAGATTCTTTATTGTAGTGGTTGTGATATTTTGCCTTCATTTTTAGCAATATAGGAATCAGCATTTGCAGATATTTTTTTTAGTATGTTTTTAGTAATTTCCAAATCATTTTCTGGAATATTTTTAAAAAAAATCTTTCTCATACGGAGGATGATTTCTATTATCGGATCAACAAATGATTCAGATTTTGCTGTTAGAAATACGTTGTTATTTCTCCTATCTTTTGAATCAGTTTTGCGCTCAACTAATCCCTTTTTTTCCATGCCGTCAATTATTGGAACAAGTGTTGTACTATCAACAAAAATTCTTTCCGCAAGATCTTTTTGTGAAAGTCCATTTTGAATAGATAATACAAGTATGACCTTCCATTGACCACTTGAAAGTCCATACTGTCCGCGCAATTCAACATCTAATGCTTTCTCAAGAGATTTTGAGGTACTCTTAATAATCAAGCCTAGACTGTTTTCAAAGTCAAGTTTTTTCATAATTGGCATACCATTGAACCTGATACAAATGATTGGTATACCAATAGTTATATACCTTTAAGCTAATTATCTTTCGGGATGTTAGATGGGAGATTCGTTATCAGATCTCTGGTAGCTACAATAAGCATCGCATTATTATTCACGACATTAGCGGGCACACAATCTGCTCAAGGTCAACTTCAATCAGGCAATCAATCGCAATTTCAATCCCATACCATTACAGGGGATGCTTTAAAAAATAACCCCATGGCACAGAAAATTTTGCTTGAAATAGAATATTCCAAAAAACAGATTGCAGAACTGCAAAAAAATCAAAAGGAGACAGAGCTAAATAAAAAACTAATTGATCAGCAGAGATTGATTGCTGCACAATTAGAAAAACAGGCACAGCAAATAATGGAAATCAATAATTTGCCACATACACCGACAGTTGCTTTTAGAAGCTTTGTTTCTACTGTAAACAATACAAAAATACAAAATGTTTTCTGGGGAGAGTTTAATTTTACATCACAAAGAATTGATGCAGGACATGCAGCAATGAAAAAAGTTCTTGATAATGGTGGCACATGGGAAGAAGCAATGCTGGTATTTACCAAATATGCAGCAATAAAACATTCGGAATTGATTCTAGTAAACGCAAAGTTGAACATACAAAATGGACTTGCAGATTCCAAGATTCAAAAAAACTTTAATGAAAAAGGAATGTTGCCTGATAATTACATAAAAGTACCATCATCTGTTTATTCACATGCCTAAAACACTAAAATACGCTGGAATTTATTTTACTCCAATTTTATTTGTATTTTCTTTTTTAATAATTTTACAACCAGCATACGCTGAAAAAGAGCTAAGCCTCAAAAAAACATTAGATGTAAAAAATCAGGCGTTACTTGAAACGCTCTCAAATGTACAGAGTTATCCACAGATCTTTCCAGAATATATTAGATCAGTTGAATTAACTGGAACAAATACTGCAAAGTTCAATGTGGGTTCAAATGGAATTTTTTTCGATGTTCAAACACTGTTTACCCAAGATCCTGATGGAAAATATGTAATAGAGGTTACCTCAGGAGATCTAAAAGGAAGCAGAATTATTACTACACTACAAAAAACATTGGGTTTTGACGGTACGCCAGATGGTGGAACCATAGTGAATATGAGTATGATGTTACAAACTTCTGGCATATTATCTCTTATTGCACCATCCATACCAGACCAAGCAATATTATCAAATTTAGATTCTAGTCTTTACAAGTTCGCATTGTATGCAAAAAACAAATCTGAAACACAGTCCGTCTTGAAAGATAAATCACAGATTAAAAATGATGCAATGCTCTGGTCAAAAGGTTCTATTAATGATGCAACATTTGCATTAGAAATTCAAACCATAACAAAATATGGAATGATAAAAATGTCACAATCTCAACAAGATTCTAGTTCAATACAAATACCTTCATGGATTAAAACAAACGCAGTCTGGTGGGCAGAGGGAAAAATTTCAGATGAAGATTTTGATTCCAGCATACAATATTTGATAGATAGTAAAATAATGAAAATCTAAGTTCCACTAGCATACTTGTTAAATTAATAATTGAAACCTATTTTGTAAAGTACTATTTTTAATCTAGCACTTTGTTCCTTGTTTCAATGCTTCTCTGCATTTAATAGCTAGTGCATGTTGTGCATCATTCAATCGCTTTAGCTGTTTATCATACTCGCCAGGCTTGCACATGTGATCACCGCAAATCTTCTGACCGCCTAGGAATCTTGCGGTTGTATGGCTATCATCGAAGTTGTCTCTCTGTGTTAACGCAGTAGCAGCAGGCAAGGTAATTGACAATGCCAGTATTGATGAAATTGCTATTGCAAGCAATCCCATATGTTGAAGTTTTACCATTGATAAAATTACTAAATCACATACATATTAAGATTAGTATGGATTGATACTGATCGTAGTGGATCTGACTTTAGAATTTCGTCACAAAATTGAAGATAACATACACGAAATAATCATGACCATTCCCACCCTTAAACAAGAATATCCAAAATTAAAAAATGATTGGAAATTTGAACATGATTTGGATTTTATATATGGCATTATAATAGGTCAAATTCTAGGCAGCTCCCTTACCGCGTTTAAAATGATCTATGATAGAGAAGCTTCTTCTGAGGAGATTTTGATGATAGGCGAGATTATCGAATCATATTTCCCGCTAATAAGAGATGAAATCATGCACGTATGATGCTAAACAAGCACTCTTGAGCACATTATTGTTGTAGTACAGTAAATTTTTGGAATTTTTCTGATCTTAAAAGTGACTATTTCTCTTAAAGATTCTACAGATGCGGCTTGGATCTTGACCAAGATATCATAATTACCAAATACACCACGTGCCTCTTTTATGTTGGGTATTAATTTTAGCTGTTCAATGATCGAACTTTCAAACCCCAGTTCACAGTTTATCAGCATGTAGGCAGACTCTGTATCCTGTCTAGTCGTTGATTCAACAGCTTTTTGCATACTAGAATATGGGAAAAATAGCATATTGCCTTGGCTGCACAAACTAGCTAAATACTTTGAATTGTAGCTAAATCAAATTGACGTTTCAATGATTATACCAAATGTAACATGATACTATATCACATTTTTACATACAATTTGAGAGTAAAAATTTTCTAAATTAATGATCTACGAATAATCAGATGTTGGATCGGCTTTAGTATGTTGTATGTAATGAATTGTGAAAACTAGCGCTTATCTAACCTGTGAAATCTTTGTTTAATTAAGAATGAGAACTTGTACTTGTCGTTGTGGTTGCAAAAATGAATTTGAGGAAATGTCAGATCAATCACTTGCTTTGTTAATAGCGTTATGTGAAAGGAAAATTCCATATGATAAAACAATATGTAATCGTTGCAGATATGATAAGCACAAAAAACGCAGGTTGAAAACAAGGCCTATTGCAGTCAGTGCATAGAGTTTTTATTTTATCTGCAACAAATCCAACTATGTCAAGTTAGCTTGTTGCGTTTGTCATATCAAACTACACATAGTCCATAAGCTTGAATAATCAAGTTATTTTTCGGTTAATCCACGAAGAAATTTTGAAACGCCTTTTCTGGTTAAAAATTCACTAAGATTTTCCTTAATTAATTCCACAAGAATTTTGTACGAATCACCATATAGTTCAACTAACGTTTTTTTCAAATATTCAGGATTTTTATAACAATCTGACAAATGGCGTTCAAAATCAGTGAGTAGTTTGCTTATAACTATTTCATATGATGCATTATTAAACTGGATTAATGCCTGTTCTATAGCAAGAGTAACAATGGCTTTTTGCATATTATCATCATCATATGATACCATTTTACAAGTTCACCGTGCCAGTTGAAATGTTAAGAAAAATTTTCATTACGAGTAATTATTTTGTTATATTGATATCATCTATTTAGCTAACATTGAAAGATCTTAGCTAGTTTACCAAGTTGAGAAAAATATTGGCGGCTAAATATATAGATACATGCAATACGTAATGCGTCATCAATGGGATGTAAACAACATTTGAGGAGGGAAATCCTATACTATTCAAGTTTGTAGATTTGCTTGATTCAAGAAAGCACATGATGCTACTTTATGAGGATTCTGAATATGCAAGAATGATAGAATTTCGATTTCTAAAAAACGGATTGACGAAAGGAGAACAGTGCATATATGCCACAGAAAGTGATTCTGGCTCTATTGTACTTAAAATGTTAAGCTATGGAATACCTCTTGAATATTTTGAAAATAAAAAACTACGCGTATATCAAATACATCAGAATTTCGGCAGTCGTGATGAAATAATGAAAAGTTGTAAGAGAGACATAGGAATGATACTATGTGATTTACAATCACCATTTAGAATAGTTTCAAGAATTGTTCCAGATGTAAGCACTATTACTGGAATGTCAGTTGAATTAGAACTTGAACGTGAAACACATAATCATTTTGATGATATTGGCGGATCTGTTATGTGTCCATATGATCTTTCAAAAATAGAAGCAAGTCAGCGTAAAAAATGGATTGCAGAACTTTACAAAAATCACCATGAAGTAATTTACGCATCAAGATTTGGTGAGGGAGAGGTAATATCTACTCAACCAGAAACCAAAATCTAGACCAGATTAAAAAGTGTAGAACATAAAAAAATCCTATAAAAATTCACATTATCTTTTTTGGAGAGAATTCAGGCTTTTCTTGTTATCCAGCATTTACAAACTATGCCACAGTTATGGTAGTTGACAGCGGTGGAGACAGTGCATTTGGTTCTGATAAGCTTTGCCAGACAAAGATTTGAGCAGTGTATTTACCAGAAGATGGAGGCAACCAGGATTCTGCCAGATTAAGAAATTGGTTTCCACCAAGTGTTCCTGCTATCCAAGATAAAGACAACGTGACACCGTTAGAATCCTCAACTTGTACAAGATATGTAAAGGGCTGATCCCTTTGTTGCATATTTTTTAGATCAGCTTCAATCAATATCTGTTGGTTTACCTTGGCTGTTGTTATCGTATTTCCCAAATAATCCACGATTCTTGGATTGTTTGAATTTACTTGTTCAAGTGGTGCAATTGGCTTTCCAACAATGGTGGTTGTAGTAAGATGCACATCATCAGATGGTGAATGTGGATAAGGAAGTGTCCTATCTACATATTCACCAGTAATTATATCCCCTTCTATAACATGAAGTCTCCCTCCTGAAGACTGGAAATCAGTAGTAAAATACACGGTACCTTGAAAAATTCCTGTATCTTTTCCTGTCTCTGACATTGTAATTTTTGTTCCACCTGAATCAGAGTCAGACCAGACACTGGTCTCAAATTTGTCTATTGCTTTTGGATTAAGATTCATGTCAGGATCGATTATTTGCAATACACCTTGTGCATTTGTTTGATAATTTTGCTCGAGCCATTTTATCTGACCAACATTCCATTGTATAAGAGCAGAGCCTGTTATGGTTTGATCTCTGTTATACTCAAAGGAAACTGTTACACCATCGCTGTTTTCAGATGGTAGGAATCCATCATTTGGACCGTGTCCACTTTGGGCGCCACTTGGAATCTCACCTTTTCCATCTACTCCTCCAATTCCTTTGAGAATTGGATCTCCTGTAAGGGTTACATTACCAGCAAATATTCCTGTATTGGTTCCTGTTTCTGCCAGTTCGTATGGCGATATGGTATGACCACTTGTGGATACAGAAACATCTATTGTATCTACAAGGTTTGGATCAGAGTCAAAATCTGGTGCGTAAATCAAGATATGTACTAGGCTTGTCCATGTGTATGCTTTTTTATCAAATCCTACACCTGTTGCATCGACTAATTGAGTTTGCAACAAAAGTGCAAGTAATGAAATTGCAATTACAAAAATAAATTTCATCTATTGATTTGGCTAATTTTGTTTTCTATTTAAGGGTTAAAATGAAGGTGTTTGTGACTTTGTGTATAAAACTAAATCAGATTTTTAGAAACCCTTTGTCAAGTGAGAATTGTGTTCCAGAAAGAAAGTCATTGTCTGAGATCTTGCCACTAGACCACCAACAAGAAGTATGCTTAAACCACAAAGGAATTTGTGTAGCCGAACCTGATTTTGTAATTGTGACATATTTGTTATCAGATAGAATTTGCAGTATCTTTGTAAAACTTGAATCACTTGGATTGAGACCGCACCATAGATTTGCCGCACCCTTTATGGAATCAAGAGTTGTAATACTAGGTGGAGAAATTGTCGATGGTGAAACGTTTTGCAAATTTTCATGACCTATTGTTACTAGAACATGTGATGTTGCAGGTGAAGAACCCTCAGTTTGGTCTGTAAAGCTAAATTCTATTGTAGATCCAATGTCTAGTGTAACTCCATCAACCTGCCTTGGAATTTTTACTTGTGCTGCAAAAAGATTTGTGTCAGGTCCTGTCTCTCGTATATCACCTGTCGGGATATTAAATGCTGGATCTGCCAGAGTTGTAACTAAACCACCATCTCGAAATTCTATTAGATTTAGAGGAATTGAGTCAGGTGTGTAAGAATCAAGATTCCAGTTTGGTGCATAAAGTTGGAGTAAAAAAGTTTGCCCAATTCCAACTCTATTTTGAGATGAACTTGAAGAAACTGGTACAGATGGAGTTACAGATATTGTGACAGATTGTGTAATGTCGGTGGGATTTCCAGAATAATCTGCTTTTTCGTGGTATGTCATTACAACCACGTCACCGTCTTGAACCGGTTTTCCATTTACTGTTGATGGAATAGTAAGATAAAGCTGAAAGACCCCCGAGTCAACTGCAGTTTCTGTCATGGTATCTGGACCTGGAATAGGTACTCCGTTAATTGTAAAATCTACCAAGCCTGAAGTAGATATCGTCATTATTGCTTTATGACTTGTAACAAGATTACTATCATTTATGAAAAAAGGTACAGTGCTTCCAGGTGCAATAGAAGCTGCATAGCATGCCGGAATTGAAATTAATAAAACTGCAACCAGAAAGTACTTCATATGAATTAAATTGGATTTTCTCTAGTTTAATCTTACTACAAAATGCTCTATCATTGTAATTATGGTTTTTGCAACTTTGGTTTTAGTTTATCATTGGCTTTGAGCAGTTGCAATGCGATAGATTTGTTGTTCAATGCAAGATCGTATTTTTTGTCAATTTTTAATGCGTCATTAAAGCACTTTATTGCTTGTTTTAACAATCCAAGCTCACCTAGTGCCAATCCCTTGTATGCAATTGCCATGGCATATTTAGAATCAATCTTTAGTGCCATATTATAGCAGTCAACTGCATCGTGATATTTCTCTATGCTGTGTAGGGCTGATCCTTTGTTGACAAGTGTGGTTTTATTTGCAGGATCTATTTGCAGCACCTTATCATAACATTTTATTGCCTGTCGGTATTTCTCAAGATTTTGTAGTGTAACGCCTTTGTCAATTAGAGCCATCAGATTTTTTGGATCCTTAAAGAGAACAAGATCATAGTATTCAAGGGCCAGAGTATATTCACCCTCCTGACAGAGATCATATGCTTCCTCTAAAAGTGACTTTGAATCATCCAACTTGGTTACTAACAAACCAGCCCGTTTTTATCTTTTTTTGAAAGTAGAATTTAATTTCAATTAGATAAATTTCATGTCCAAGCATTCATGTCTTTTTTCCAGATACGGACTCCATCTACAAACATCTGTTCATCTTCCTCAAAAACGGTATGCCATTTGCCATTGTGTGGAAATATTTTGTTCATCTGTTTTACCTTGTCATTTGTAGGATATTTGTTCAGTAATGCGCCCCACCGCATATGAGGTATCTTTGGCATAATTTCGTTAATGTCTTTCATGTCATACTTTTTGTTATACGAGGACTATTTTTTGCTTGTGAATATGATTTTTTATGAGTTTGATTTTTCTAAACATCGTTGCATAAAAGTAAACTCTGCTTTTTTTAGTCTAGAAGAATCAGCAACATCTAGACTCATGTCAATCAAATCAGTCAGCTGCATTCCTGGAACCAATTCGTCTTCTTTTTGCTGATTTAGCTCATACTCTATATTGGAAAGGATATCCACGTTATCATCTAGTATTTTCAGGCACTCGTCAAGACATATTCCTAAATCTTCATTTTCCAATTATGAACAATTTGTTAACGGCATTTCCTTTTTTAAATTCATGTATTTGATTCAAAAGACATTAGAAGAAACCAGGTGAAATGATCATATGTAAGGAGCATAAAATTTCCTGTTTTTCTAGAATAATTTAGAAAAAAACTAGTGTAAATCATTTTTTAAATGTAATAATAATGATATTATGTTAAATAGTTGTAATTCCTATAATATGTAATGCTCGTTCAGTGCAGAATGATGGATTGAACATGCGTGACCCTTCAGAAGCCATTAAGTGAATGACGTGCATTGGCACTAATTCAGCGGGAAGTAATCTCCCAAGTTCTGAGAAGAGGGTCACGCCAATTTATTTTCGCCACATCTTTTCCCACGTCTCAGCAAATTTCGTCATCATCTCGCCGTATGTTTTAAGCTGATCCATTCCTGACTGGTCCATTGATTTTTGCCAATTCTCGCCAAATTGTTTGAATGCATTTAAACCAGATTTGTTCATTGCATTTTTCCAACTATCAAGAAACTGGTTCATGGTACTTTGACTTGATTCATGGAGTGCTTTTTCCATCACTTCATTGTATTTTGTCTGAATGTCTTTACCTGCTTTCTGTAATGATTGAAATGATACTCTCCATTTTTCTAGTGCTGCGGTATATTCATTCCATAACTTGGTCCAATTTTTTGTAGACTTTTCATTTTTAGACATAATTTATTATTATAAACCAGTCTGATAAACATATCCTCATCAGACACATGTGTCTTCTGGTTCATTTTCTATCATGAGCTAAAATTTAATCTAACAATCAACAAAGCCAACCCAAGCGATTAAATCCGGATTGAGGGACCGATTCTTATGAAAAATCTGAAAATTTTCATAATATTAATCATGATTGCAGGAATTACAAACACATCAGGAAATGCTTTTGCATTATCACAGCCAAACATAGAATGTCAACCAGGAAACATCTGCGTCCATCCAGGTGATTTTATAACATATTCTACAGAATTTGACAAAGTGCCATCTATTGAAACATACACCTTTGGAGAGCATATCGGTACAGATAAGGTAAGTGTCAGCATAACCGGTATTTTCAATGGTACCAAAACTCAATCAAACAACATATTGGATCTAAAAACTGGGTTTTATAATGAGACTTTGGATGGAAGCGGTATTCCTATTCTTGTCATGGCACCAATTCCAATTAATATTGATAAAAATATACCTGGTGTTTCTGAAAAAACTCAAAATTTCAATGGCTCCAAGATAGACGTGGTTTCCGTTGCAAACAACACAGAAACTGCCACAAACGAGATAGGATATGATAAGGAGACAGGTGTGCTAGTGTATCTTCATCTTATACCCAAGTCAGAAAATGCAGACATTTCAGCTATTGATCTTACGTTTCCAACCAAATATGATTTGATTAATACCAACATGTTTGCAAATTCTGGAGCACCTGTTGATTTGCAAATTCCGTCTTGGATTAAAAACAATGCAAAATGGTGGTCCGAGGGACAAATTGGTGATTCAGAGTTTGCTCAAGGAGTACAATATTTGATAAAACAGGGAGTAATGAAAATTCCGCATACCCAGCCTGAGTCTAGCTTGTCACATCAGATACCTAGCTGGGTTAAAACAAGTGCAGGCTGGTGGGCAAGTGGCCAGATATCAGATAATGATTTTGTCAAAGGAATACAATATCTGGTAAATAGCGGCATAATTCGTGTTTAAAGTTAATTTGCAAACCGTGAATTTTATTTCTGGTTAAATTTAGCGATATTTTCTTAAAATTGACATTACCTCTTTTTCTGAAACCTGATCGAATTTTTGGTAAAAATCACTTACAGCATTAAATGTTGTAGGAATCAATAATGCCACTATATCTGACATTTTTTTGAGTTGTTCATAGGTACTGGCTGGAATGACAGGTGAAGCTACAATGACTTTTTCTGGGTTATTTTTTGCAAGCCATTTTAATATGACAAAGACGGTTGCGCCTGTCGCAATTCCATCGTCTACCAAAATTACAGTTTTGTTCTTCAGGTCATAGGTGGAATTACCTCGAAATTCTTCAAGCTGCCTTTGGGATTCATTTTTCTTTTCATTTATCTCATTTACAAAATATGGATGGTTCAGGTATTGAGCCATATCTTGATTCCAATGTATGGTGCCGTCAGGCATTATTGCGCCTACTGCATATTCTGGATGGTTTGGGGGATTGATCTTTTTTGATATCACAACGTCCAGATTGCAACCAAGTGCCAACGCAATTTGGTTTCCAACCACAACCCCTCCTCTAGGGATTGCAAGAACTAGAGAATTTTTACCTCTGAGATTTAGTTTTTCTGACAGTAATTTTCCGGCTTCAATCCTATCTGCAAACATGAATTATGGTATGAATTCATGCGATATTTCCATTATGATATTTGCCTTTGGCTAATGATGTTCTATTCTGATACAAACAACTGATTATTATCCTGTATTTTATTTGAAACGGTATGAGAATCAGACCTGTAATAATTGGATTAGTTCTTGTCTTAATTTCAGTCCCGGGTTATCTGGATACCCCCACTCTCATGTCTCAGATGGTACATTACATGATGGGAACAATGACTGGTTCAATACCAGGTGCCGGCAGCGGCTCTATACTTAAGCAGATGGGCTATCCATCCAGAAGCACAGTTGTTCCCCTTATACAATATTCATTTGTAGGGCTAGCACTTACAGGACTTGGTTTTATGGTGTTTGGAGCAATAGCCAGAAAAATTACAAGTCAGGTTACAGTAAATCTAATGACAGGAGATGCAAAAGAGCCAGAAAAAGTAGAAGAAGTAAAAGAAATGAAAAAAATAAAAGAAATTCACACCAGTCCCCAATTTACAGATGAAAGAATACAAATAGACAATCGCAGTCTTAGAATATTACAAGAAAGACTAGCTAAAGGCGAAATTACGGCAAATGAGTTTCAGAATTTAAAAAGACTTTTAGAATAACCAAAACAGGTATTTGTCATATTTTGAATAACAGATGTTATTTGAATTTCTAGTGTCAAGTGGAAATTTTTCTTGATCTGATAAATCTTGCAAGATGTATGAAACCAATGAACAGCCAAGCGTACATCATCGCAGTAAAAACAAACTGCACTATTTGATAATTAAGAGCGTTAACAAGTAAGTTTAACGGAAAAAAATACTGAATCAAACTAACAGGCAAAAACATGTTCAAAAATGCCGTACTATATACCTGTAATGCATTCCATCCCACAAAAACAGTAACAAAAAAGAAGACTGCTTTTTTTCCAACATAACTTTCAAACCCACGTCTTTCAAGCTTTACCAGTCTTTGGGTCAGGTTTTCTATTTCTTTTTGCTGTTCAGTAACATATTCATATTTTCTTTGTACAGATTCTTGATCGTGTACTCCTAGATATAGTGGAATGATGTTTTCCAGGTATTTTTGATCAGAAAATGGCAATACGCGGCCTGTAGTTAGCATATCAAGTATGTATTCTAGCCTTCCCGAATCGCCTTTGCCAATCTGCATCAATTGTTTTACTGAATTTATCAAATCGTTAGACAATGACTAGGTGAAAAAATTGCCCAGATAAAAGGGAATGCTCTAAAAAAATTTTTATGAAATATATAATTTAGCTAAACCCTGCCCCGAATTTATCACCTTCTTGGAGGGGATCAAAATCGGTGCTCTTTAGTTTTAGATACAAAAAGGCCTCGTTTACTAGTAAAATTGCATCGTCTTCCTTGAGCTTGAAATTTGTCTTTACATAGTCATAATATTTTTGTAATGTCTTTGGATTTTGTTCGTCAAGTGGGGTTTTATCTGAAATAATTTGTGATGCGATATTTTCTATTTGAGAGTCATGTTTAGAATCGCTCATGTGTGTTTGTAGTTTAATGACTTTTTAACACTTTGTAAATTACATCCAAATAATGTAAATACTAATCTGGTAAAACCAGATACCATCTTGGTCTTAATTTGGACTCATTTTTGTAAAAATGTTAAATTTTAATTTGATTTATTCGATAAAATGTGGTTTACAAGAGTTGTAGAGTTTTCATTTTTTAAAATTTAACAAGTTAAAATGGGTAATAAAATATGAATCCGAGTCCCTGGATTGATTTCATCTGACTCTGCCCAGATTTTACCGTCATGATTTTCAATTATTCCTTTACAAACAACCAGACCAAGTCCTGTGCCGCCATGCTCTCTTGTGGAAGAGCTGTCTATCTGATAGAATTTTATAAATATTTTATCAAGTTTATTTTTTGGTATTCCAACACCATTATCAATAATGCTGATTCTTGCATGTGTGTTGTCCTCTAGTCGTAGTTTGATGTTTATTTCCCCGTTCTTTTTTGGGCAGAAATCCATAGCATTTGATATTAGGTTGATTAAGACTTGTTCTATTCTGGTATTATCACATAAACAAGAAATGTTCTCTTGAAGATCTGTAGTGACCATAATGCCGTGACTTTCCAGATCAGGTCGCATCCTTGCAAGTGTATCTTTTATTATTTGAGAAAGATTGTGTGGATTCTTTACCAATGCGAGCTGCCCAAGTTCAATTTTTTGAGCATCTAATAGATCCGATATCATCTTTAGGAGAAATTTTGAACTAGTTCTGATGATCTCAAGCTTTTCCTTCTGAATTTCATTTATTTTTCCCCATTTTTGTGAGAGTAAAATATCAACGTAGCCTACTATTGGCACAAGTGGTGTCTTTAATTCATGAGTTATCATGGCCAAGAATTCTTTTTTTATTACATCTGTGTCTCTGAGTTTTTCATATGATTCTCTCTCTAAATCAATAATAGTTTTAATAGAATCACTCATGATATCAGTTGACTGGGAAGGTTGTTCCAGTTCCCCAGATTCTCTTGCTTTGATTTGATCAGCAAGACCATCTCGTAAGATCTTTCTTCGTCTTTCATATTCATCACTTTCTAATAGCTTGACTGCCTCGCTTGCTTGACCATTGTTAACAAGTTCAAGTGCCTTGGTTTCCATCTCCACAAGATCAAGATTTGCTTTATCCATAGCTAAAAAGAACTTTTCATCTTTTTTGTCCGCAGTTTTAATAGCCTTTTTTAATAATTTATCTGATTCTGGTTCGAGCATCCTGTATCTTTGTTCCCACTTTTTATCGCTGGTAAAAGCATAATTTCGAGCAGCTTGGGCTAACACTTCTTCATAATACCTCATAAGTTGAATGTTGTATAGCCACATGCTCATGATATCGTTTAATTTTTTATCAGTTCTAAAGTTTACTACAAAGTTCATGCAAATCATCTAGGAAAGGGAATTGAGAAAGTCAAAAAATGTCATTCACCCATTCTTGATAATCCATTTGGTTCTATCAAGCTATATGGTAGAGAATGGTTATAATGAAATTACCAAATCTATTTGTTCTAAAAGGATCTTAACAAGTAGATTATCAATATGGTAGATATTGATCGCACTAAATTTGTATATCTGCTTCTTCATGGACATGACGAACTACTAGATTTGGTAAAATCAAAATTAATCAAAAAGGGATTTGATAAAAAACAAGTCGTTAATGCTGATCCTCGTAAATTTGCAGAAGAAGGAAATTACGTTGCTCAACTATGGATGCCTGATAAACCGACTCAATTACTTGTCGACAGGATAATAAAAGCAGAAACTAAATCCCCACAAAAAGAAGGAGAACGTCAATCAGATTGGATAACTCGTGAATCAATATGTATTATTGAACTGTTTGATAAATGAAGTTTTGAATAAACCCCTAACTTAACACTTCAAACCCCTAATTGAACACCAAGTCAAAATCAGACAAAAGCCCCTTAAAGATTGAAGTGTCCCAGTTCTTCATCTGTAAGTTTTCGGTTGACGAATTCTTTCTCGAAATCGAATTACTATCATAAAAAGTAAAAATCCCACAAATGTTACATTTACAGCAAATGTAAATGAATTATCAAGCGATCCTTGCAGAGTTCCAAAAGGAAGTGGGCTGGTCCACACCACACTTGGTGAAAAATAAAATTTTTGCCAGTCCAACAAGGCGGTCACAGAATGGACAAATACAAAACACACAGAAAAAGCAATTTTTGTTTTGTGATATGTTATACCATTGATGAAATTCCAGAATCCATAAGAGGCAATAAAAATGATTGAAATCAAAAGAGGTAGTAGATATCTCTCTTGAGAGAAATCCTTTGCTATCAAAAGTGTGAAAATAAAAGTACTAATGAACCAAATTAAAACCACACCATCTCGTGCATAATTTTTGAATTTTCTTATTCTGTAGATTAGATATCCAAGTCCAATGAAGAAAAAGATGCTTAATGGTATACTTGAATAGGTTAGAGGAGAAGTCAAACTAAAATTGCGAAACTGACTGGAAGCCGGTTCAAGTATTTGCCGCTCTATAAAACTTGGAAAGAGAACATAATGAAAAACTGTTATCATATTTTTAATCTGAATGCCATGAATAGTTGGATATCCGATATACCAAACATCGTGATTGTAATTGTCCATATCACTTTTTGTCACTGCGATTTGGTGCAATGGATTTTCGTAAAATCCTGGCAGAGTTAAAAAAAATGACAATACCGTTATTATAATAAAAAGGAAAACAGACAGACAGATTTTAGGTATGTGCCCTTTGCCAAGAGTAGAACCAGTATCTCTTTTGAACATACCCCCAAACAAAATAATGCCAAGAAACAATCCAGAGAATTCTACAGACAGCATCTTTGAAGTAAAAGCAAAACCAAATGTAATGGCACTTAAAATTAAATATCTAATTTTCAAGTGGCCAGTTTTGAAAGCATAAAGTAAAAGCAATAACGATAACATGCTAAAGAAAACATAGTGGACCTCAGTCATCACACTCCTACTGTACCACAACCAAAGATCATAGAATAAGAAAAGAAGAGAAAAGATAACGCCGACATATTTGTTAAAAAAGAATTTTCCAATTAAAAATGAAATTACAACAGTCAGAGAACCAAAAAGCGGTGAAAAGAGGCGGCCTGCAGTGAATTCTTGAACTGTAGGCAGATTAGCATGATCAGAGCATTGCCAGTAACAGGCCCAAATGTTAAAGTATCCACTGTCTTCGTTTCTTACATCCATTGGAAAACCAATCAAAAAATTTCGGATTGGACTATAGGTCAGGCCATATGCAGGTATGTGATACAAAAGGTGACAGTTGTCAAGAGATACTAAGCATGGATTACCAAAATCTCCCTTCATTATCAATTGGATGTAATTTCCAGCCCAGCTCAGATAGACAACCTCGTCTCCATGCCAAGGCTGTCCTTCTAGATTATACGAATAAATGAAAAAAGCCCCCAGAAATAGCATAATAGGAATTATGTAATTGGAGTTTGTGCCGATAAAATGCACTAGCTTCATTAGTTTGTGTTCTCCATTTCATTGCTAAAATACTGGTATAATTTTAAGTTCGTTTTTTATCATTGGTGTTTCAACTGTGAGGTATAATGATCATAGGTATATGACACAATTCTAGTAGTTGTTTTGTTTCTTACAACTACAAAAAGATGTAAGTTTTCAAAAGTTATTTTATGTCTATAATAGTTTAAAAAATTGGTGTAGGTTTTCTCTTTTGTTATATATGTGACTTGAAGAATTTATTTACGATTCCCATGTTGTGTTTGCCAGAGCCAATTCTGTAGGTGATAAATCTATTTCTAATATCAAAATTGTGAAAAGAGACAGGGTATTCCTTTGCAAAGCCACCATTATCAGAAAGTAATCGATTGTATGGAAAATAAGCTAAAGATTCCAGATCAGAAGAGTTGTCATTTATGCCATAGGCAAGGTTTGATATTTCAACTTCATATCTGATTGGATAAGGTGTATCACCAATTCTATTATGCCATTCAAGACCTGTGAAGTGTTTTGATATGGAAAAATCAAATGAATTTCCATTTACATCAAAGAAGAAGGAGTCAGTCTGACCAGAAATTTCATCTCTTAGATGGTAACCAATTCTTTGTTTTGATGGCTCCATGATTATCTGGCGCAGATATGAACTGCCTACTATTGGTTTTATCTTAAATTCGTATTTGTTTTCACCTTCAAATATTGCATGAAATTTACCGTCATCATTGAATGAGCAAATTAGATTGAGCTCAACAGGAATGTGTTGTTTGTTAAAGAGTTCAAGGAGATAGAGCATCCATGATTTATCTGGAATTTTATTTCCTAAATCAGAGACAACCGTAATAACATCTGATATTCCCATATACTGTGAAAGATCTGATACACCATCTTCCTTGTCCACCAGACAATAATATCCTGACCAAAAATGCAATCTAGATTCAATTTATGTAGCACATTGCTTTTAGAGATTGCTGATAGATTGTAGGTTCGGTTCTGTTAAGACCCAGTACTATAATGATTCCATTTTAGATTCATATCTTGGCATCTAAAATCTTATTTGTAGTAGATTTTACAATTCATTTTCTAGAATTGTTTAAAGTCAAAGGTTATAGCCAAAGTTTCTAGTCTGTTTTTTTCTGTCTATTATACTATAAATCAGGAGTATACTCTAACCGATTGGCTTGGGGCAAGAACACGTCGTTCTTTTTTTAATATTTGTTGCATGAATCTATCAAAATTTGCTTCGTCAAATATCTGCCATCCCCACTTTTGAATATCAAGATCATATGATTTGTAATCTTCAATGATATCACCAAACCAAGATCTGTACAGGTCCTCCTCTTTTTTTGCCTGCTCGTGATTATTGAAGAATTTTATCTCTATCCAGTCAATGTCCCCATTTGTTCTAGCAGAGAAATCACAAAATGGAGATTCTGTAAGATATTTCTTCATCTCCTCCATTCTTTGTAAAAAGTCTCTAGGGGATGTAAATTTTACAGTGACAAGACGAGTAGTTGCCATGTTGACTTTTTGAAGGTCTACCATTGTGGTATAACCAAGAATGACCTTATCATGCTCTAGTTTTGCCATTCTCTTTCCTACTCCTCTCTCAGAGATTGAAATTCCTTTTTCTTCCAATATCTTTACAATATTTCGTGCCGAGATTCTGCCATTTGATATTAACAAATTCAAAATTACCCTATCCAAATCATCCATTGAATAACTAGTGAAAAATTGTAAAATAGACGTCAAAGTTCAAAACTTGAACCAAAGTTGTCAAAAAGTTCAACAACTAAACCAAGATGCCATCAAAAGTTAGGCCGATTCTAAATAGATCTTTGTTGTTTAGGAGTCCAGATAAACATGACAACAGAACTACAGACAAACCAACACGGCGCCTTGACGGTCCAAAAGAAAATGACCGTCATTGGCTTGGCAGCATTGCCAATAGTCCTAGCCGCATACAGCAACAACGGAATATCAGTACAGGGTATTTCGTCAGTCCTAACAAGTGGAGTGTTTCCAATTGGTTTCACTTTGCTTTCATGGGGAATTGCTGCAAAAATAGGGCTAAAGATTAGAAAGTAAGTACACTACTTTCTTTATTTTTTTTCTCTACAAATAGAAAATCAATATTAATCAGACTTTCATCATTACGCCAATTATGTTATATGATATTTACTTTGCAATAACTTGTTTTTTCTGGGTCCCTTTGTAAGAGGAATCTCTTTTCTTTGGCAGTTGTTTTTGCACAAAGTTGTAGTTGTGCTCTTTTGTCTGCTTGATAAGCTCAACTAACATATTTCTTTGTATTGGAGGCACATTCTCTGACATATCATAAAACATTTCTGCAATTTGCATCAACTGGATAATTCCTTGGTTGAAGACCCTCATGTTTTTTGTCCCGTAATCTAGGAATGAAGAATAAGATGAGAACATATTGTGCGTTGTGTTTATCCAAGCTTCTGTGATCAACTTTGATTGCCTGCTCATCAGATCCGCGTCATACCATAATGGATAGCCTTTTGTGAGCTTTTTCTGCAGATCCAGATAGTACTGAAGCATGTCAGACAACCCTGCAAGATACTGACTTCTAAAATCAGCCGAAGAGTTTGAGAAATTCCTTGAAAAGTTGTCTGCTTCTTTGATTCTTTGCTTATAATTTGATTTGAGTGTCTCTAGAAATTTGTTGTTCTGGTCCTCATTTGTGCTCAAGTCTTTTCATCTTAGTTACATCTAGATCGTCATTGCAATAGATAAGGGTATTGTAGATCTCTTTGTAAGATAATTTTGTATTTTATAGAGTACAAAATCTAATTCTGACTATATCCTATTTACATAGTTGGATTGATCAAAACTGAATCGCTTTTATTTTCTTTTTTTTAAATCGGCGTATGTTGTAACTTTTGTAGATTACATGTGTATATTATTCTAGTTATACATGAATTGGAATAATAATTGAAAGTTAGCTAAACCTACTTCGTTATACTACTATGAATTGGTGCGGAATCCATAATTATCGTAACCTACCATTATATCATTACGCAGTACACGCCAGAGGAAATTTTCAATAAATGCGAAGAGATTAGATGTAAAAAAGGACCAGTAATAACAGATAATGTTTCAGGAGAGGAGGTATGCAGTAGATGCGGTCTTGTTTTAATGGAAAAGATAGAAAGTTCTGGTCCTGAATACACAACATATGATCTGTCTGAATTCATGACAAAAACTAGAAGTGGTGCAGGACAGTCGCTTGCAATGTTTGATATGGGATTACCTACAATAATTGACTCCATAAATAGAGATGCGTCAGGAAATTCTTTGTCTTCTTATATGAAAAATACATTTGGTAGATTAAGAGTTTGGGACAACCGTAGCAAATCAAAATTAACAAGTAGAGGATTAATGCGTGCCGTTTTAGTTCTTAACAAGTTGAAGGCAGAGCTTGGTATTCCAGATGTGGTAATAGAAAAAGCTGCATACCTATACAGAAAAGCTATGATTAGCAAAATAACAATGGGAAGAAGTTCTGCGAGTATGACATGTGCATCACTTTATGCAGCATGCAGAGAGACAGATACTCCAAGGACCTTAAATGATATAGCACGTGTTGGAAACATAACAAGAAAGGATATTTCAAAAAGTTACAGGAATTTAATTAAAACTTTGGATTTAAGACCAAAGCCTTACGACTCATCTGAATTTATAACTCGAATCTCAAGTGAGGTTGGGATAAGTGAAAAAACAAGAAGAAATGCATTGGACTTGTTGTCCAAAGTGGTAGAAAAGGAAATCTCTGCAGGAAAAAACCCCATGGGTTTGGCAGCGGCGGTTCTTTATTTATCATGTGTAAAGAACGATGAGAGAAAAAAGCAGGCAGATATTGCAAACGCATCTGGCATAACAGCTGTAACTATACGAAACAGAGTCGAATCTCTGAGAAAAGAACTTGGTTTAAAGAATTAATCAAACTTGCATTATAAAACTAATCTTATCTACAACAATCATTTGATAAGACAAACAAACTTTTGTGGAAAGTCAATAATATGGGTAATAACCATGTAATCATTCATGTTTTCAAGAATTCTTGTTGCAATAGATGGGTCAGAATCCGCAAAAAAGGCGTTTGAAGAATCAATTTACCTTGCACAAAAATGCAATTCAAAATTAGATGTTGTTCATGTTGTACAATGTGAGTTGGGAGGTGATAGTGCTACAACTTTTGAGCTAATAGATGAACTTAAAACCAAAGCCGAAAAAATGTTGGACGAATATAAAATTCAAGCTGCAAAAAACAATGTGTCAATAGAAATAATGGTAATCCAGGGAGATCCTGCTCAGGTAATAATTGATCTTGCTAAAACTAAAAGATATGATTTGATTATTATGGGAACTCGTGGTAGGAGTACTTTTCATGAATTGTTAATTGGTAGTGTTTCACAAAAAGTAATGCATCATGCCATCTGCCCCGTTATGGTAGTTCGATAGGACATGCAGTTATCGTAACTAAAACAAATAAGCTAACTTGTGGTTGATATTCAATATGGTTCTGGAAGTGTTCATTCTGCCTATTTTGGCGCCAAAAAAACTGTCTGTCTCATTCTAAGCTTTAACGCTACTAATCTACCTAGTCTTGCCTATGTATACCATGGTCTACTTTAGGGTAGTCTCTACAAAACTTACCGAAGAGGAGCATAGTAAATTGCTAGATGTTTGCAATATAATAGGTTGCCCTTCTTCTACATTAATTAGAGATGCAATATTAAAAATAATCAATGTAGAACAAAAAACAACAGAAGAAGAGTTTAATCCAATGCGAAAATTTGCAAAGGAATTAAGCATTAAATCTCAGCAAGAAAAAAAACAAGTTCCTATTGAATTAGCAAAACTTCTTGGAATAAAGGAAATTAAATGAGACATTTTGAATCAAGATTCACCTCACTAGTGATTTCCAAATTTGGCAGATCTTTCTTAAATAATTAAACGATGTAAAGGAACCAATAGACGAGAGCAAATGATAGAATTAGAAAATATAGGTGCAATTGGAATCGTTGGAATTATGCTCATATTCGTTGCAATGTTTATGTTGGTTTCAATAGGTAGTTGGATTATTACAAAATATACAAACTCAAAAAAAGAAAGAAGTCTTCTTAAAAATAAAATTTCAAAGTTTGAAATAACTAAATAATAATCTAAATCTCTATAATGTACCAGTGTCTGATATCAAATATTGTAATTGTGTTTGTAAGAATCAATATAACTATGATAAGTGATTCCCAAAAATGGGCGTCGGTCTTTTTATATCATGATTTAAGATAACTCCTTTATGAAGTCATTAACATGTTTGTATGATTCACAGAATGAAAAATATCTACTATATCATTCAGCATTATTGGTTTTTGTACTCACAGTAGTTATTCCAATAAATCTTCAACTCACAAGATTTTCTTTTGCAGCTACCGCTATTTTATTCGCAACTGGATTTCTCTCTATGTTTATGATTGCTAGAAATGATAAAGTTGGATTTGGGTTATTGAAATCTCTGAGAATAGAAAAAGGTTCTAATTTATTATCTCAAAAAATGCCATATCCTCATTTTAACTCGGCTGACAATTATCAAGATCCAATTGTTCTTATGCAAAATTTTGTTGATGAGCTAGGTAGGAGACATCATGAGGAAATGGATTGGACAAAGCTTGATAGTTTTCGCATGCTAAATGCAAGACTTACACAGTTAGTGAAGGTATAAGCATATGATGAATGATTTTTTGAAATCTGAAAATACGTACGTGGAGAAAGAACATGTTACTATATTTGATTCCGAGCCTGGGTCTACCTCTTACAAAAATAGGATTGCCGCAGACAGATTAAGAGAGGTACTTGCTGAATTTGGATTGAGTTCTAATCAATCAAAGATTTTCATATTTTTAGGCAAATTTGGGTCAAAAACAGCTCCAGAGATCTCCAAAGCATTACGAATTCCAAGAACCGAGACATACCATATCATTAACACTTTACAAAGTAAAGGAATCGTTACAACAGAATTTATCTCACCTGCAAGGTATACTGCTTTACCAATAGAGAAAGCGTTAACTTCCATACTCAACATGGAACGCGAAAAGATCAATTCCCTTTCAAAACAAAGGAAAAGAGCTATAGAACTATGGAACGAAGTACCATCATTTTTTACAGAAGTAAATGATGAACCGAGAGAAAAATTGCAAGTGTTACAAGGTAGCACTTCAATAAATATCAAAATCACATCCATGATTCGCGATAGTCAAAAAGAATTCTTAATGTTAGGTACAGAAAAGGACATTGCCAGGTTTTATCATGCAGACTTTTTTGAAATTTTAGACCATTCAACTCTGAAGGCAAGATTTGTAATCTGTCCTGCACAAAAGATTCCAAATTTTATTGAGGAGGCAGACAAAGCTTTCATCAAAGTATTGCCAGATGGAAAAACTGACACCAGTTGCTTTATACTCAAAGATTCTTCTGAAGCGCTTCTCTTCACAAAAAACGCATCTTATCATGCCAATGACAGCGCTGCCGTTTGGACCAATTCCAAATCACTAATTGATTCAATGCAAATGTTGTTCAACTACTGTTGGGAAAAAGCAGAAATAATATTTTAAAAAATATTGTTACAGATAAACTTCATTCACGTGAGATGCTAATTATACCTCAAGCAAAACTACTAGTATGACATATTGACAATACATAAAATCAGGATAGCGATTTGAATTTCTTTACTGCTTCACGAGTCAGCCTTTCCTGCTCCTCTTTTGTAATTTTAGTGGGGTCTTCTGAAGCTAAAGCCTTGTCATAGTCCTCTTGTGTTGTTTTTATCTTCTTTTTCTCGTCAGACATTGTAAATCAAGAACCACACCTTAATTGATATCTCTTTTCATTCCTTATGGTTTGGTGGAATATTTTTTTATTTTAGAGCCACATTTTGGGCAGGTATTTTCATTGTGGTAATAGCCGCACTCTAGGCAGACAAATTTGGTTGGCGTTGCTGCTTGAAATTTTCTAAAAAACCCATTATTGTTTTTCTTGCCAAATAAAACCATCGTAATGATGCAAATCACAACTGTTGCAATTACTATAGGCACTAGTATTCGAAATAAAAATGCCAGTCCAATCAATACGGGAAGAAATATTGCGAAAAATTTTACCTTGTCCATGATACCACCAAAAAGATATTTTGAACAATCAATTCGTTACAGGAAACATTTTGTAACAACATTGTATACGGTGTAGTTGCATTTAATGGTTGACCTTTCAAGAAAGGCATACTTGTTTGTAATTGATGGCAAGATAGAGGTAAATGGAAATACCATGAAAAGACAAGATGTGGCAAGAATAGAAAATGAGAAGAGTTTGTTAATTGAATCTAGGATACAATCAGAATTGTTGCTAATTGATCTTCCTGAAAAATATGTTTTTAATCAATGAGTTGTCTTAGGCCATTCATTTGTGCTCAAGTTTTTGCTTTAACTCTAAATTTTGTACATTATTTGATCAAAACAATTGATACCATTAATTATAATTTCAAATCAAAACAAAATAAAATGAAAACAAGCCTCTTCCTAGCAATAATGCTCTCATCGGTTTTACTCATTCATACTGCATCTGCAATCGTACCTATTGGAGGTTTAGTAGTTACGATAAAACCAGAAAAAAGCCCTCTTGAATCAAGCGAGATTCCAGTATTGACTGGAACTGTAACAGATCAAGCAAGCAGGCCAATTTCAAATGCCCAAGTCAGTATCAGTACTTCCTATGGAACCTTTGTAATTTTTACAGACATTGACGGTAAATTCAGATACCAGTATGAAAATCCTGTTAATCCTGCACAATACCTAGTAAATGTCAAGGCACAAAAAATTGGTTATGGAACAGGGCTTGCTAGCACGACATTTTTTGTCAACGGTGTGCCAGTATCACAATCTCAACAGTATAATTCCAAAACTGTATCTGGGAACAACTTAAGTCAAGATCCTATCGCATCTAGAATTCTCAAAAATGTAGAGATTGCAAAAAAACAACAGGCAGAACAGGATGCAAAGATAAAGCAGATTGAGGAGGAAAAGAAATTTCAGCAAAGTCAACGAGCACTTGCCGATCAGCAACTACAGTTTGACCTTGGAAATTGGTTTGCACAATTTAATCCGTTTACACCAAGAAACGCATATGCTGAATTTGTTTCTCAAGTAAATCAAACAGTTCAGACCATTTTTTGGGGCCAGTTTAACTTTACGGAACAAAAAACAAATGAGGGTCTTGCTGCCAAGAACCAAGTTCTTCAAAACGGAGGCAGTTATGACCAGGCAAGAAATGCATTCATTAAAAATGCTACTACTTCTAGAAGTGAGATTTCCAAAGTTAACAACGACCTCAATGTAAAGTATGGCAATGCAAGTAAGGATGTACAGTCCAAGTTTGACAAATATGGAAACTTGCCGAGATCCTAAAAATCAAACTTGTTACATTATCTTAGTTTTTCGATGACAGTTTTTTCTACAGATACAAAATCACAGTATTGCTAAACTGAAATTATAATTTCTGAATCTCAGGTTCAAATCAGATTGTGCCGGCATTATTTTCTTCAGACACTTGTTATGTTGAAACTGTAATACCTATAAAATTGACTGGATTTTTCACAATTGTAAATGCCGCATAAACCAGTTTATTAGAGATGAATGCGTATCATATGGTGTAATGAATATTTATGATAAAAAATCAGTCCGTTGTTCCAAGTGTGACAGATTCATAGGAGAGATTGATTATGATGCAATGGTTACTTTGCCAAAATGTGGGCGATGTGCCAATCCCTTACCAGAAGGCGATGACAAAGTACAATACATAGTCAGTAAATTCAACAAAAATCCAAAAAGTTTAGCGCGACCGTTAGATTCCAGTAGTTAATTTTGAAAGATAGCTCGGCAGTTTTGGTTACTTGCTACCAGTCATTGAAATCATTCAAGCTAGTAGCCTCTTCTTTTCTTTTCCACAACAATTAGTAATCTTGTTAACAACAATCCTGCAATGAATCCACCTATATGCGCCGTAAATGCGATTGGAATGGAAACAATAGAACCAATAAAGGCGTACAGTATCTGTATTGCCAGCCAGTAATATCCTCGTATGTTGCCAAGCGCTGCTGTTATTCCCATTACACCTGAGATTGCACCTGACGCACCTATCAATACGCTAGAACCATTTCCCACTACAAGAATATACAATGTGCCATAAAGTAATGCGCCTGCAATTCCTGCAGCAATGTAGACCCCTAGGTATCTTATTTTGCCAATTGATCTCTCTGCAAATCCGCCAAGATATGCTAAAGCAAAAAGATTGAATGCAATGTGGGCAATTCCGGCATGAAGAAACATTGAGGAAAAAAGCCTTGTTACGTTGTCCGCTAAAGCATGATTTCCATAAAAAAAATAATTTGGAACAAAGCCATATTGCAAGATTATTTGGTTTTGTGTGCCTGTTATCATGCCATATGCGAGTACAACGCCATTTGCAAGCATCAGAGCAGTTGTGACAGGAGGAAGTTTGGGTATCTTAAGAAACAACATTGGACAAAGATTTGCTGATATAAAATGCATGCATTATACAGGACTCTTCAGTGATCTGAAAAAAATTGGAATCTAGTAAATATTACAGGACAGGCCAATACAATTTATCAGCAATCCCTAAAAACTCTGTAAACTGAAAATCAATGTGAAAAATCTACAGATTTCAATAATTGCAATATGTGGAATTATTATTGCCAGTACTAATCTTGTATATGCAGAACAAACATCACCTGTTATAGTTACCCAAGTAGAACTAGATAGTCCGTTTGCATTATATTCTGACAATCAAACATGCATTTCGCCACCACTTAATGGCTACATAAATAACTGTTTGACAGATCTAGTTCTTGGCCACAAGGTCAAATGCACATATTTTATTGGCAGTAAAACCTGTCAACCACTACACCAGTTTACTAATAGTACTAACTATGATTGTTTCAATAATCAGGATTTCTCAGGCACCCCTCAGTGGTTTGATATCTATAACACACAAAATACGACTGTTATTTTGCAAAACTTTACAGTGATTGAGAAATGGAATCAGCAACCATATGGACATATTGGACCATACTCTACTGTTTTAGAACTGAAGCCTCATGAAAAATGCACGATTGGATTTACACCAATTAATCAACCGTTAGCCATTCCTTTGAACAATATGGTAATGGATATTTCATACAATTATGATACCAAAGATTACAACGCATATACGCCATCTTTGTCTGATACCTACAATGACATAAGAACATGGCAATATGACGGAAATAAATGGACTTTTGTTGAGGAAAATTCCGTTAAAGTTCCAGAGTTTCCCTTTGCGATGTTAGTACTTGTGATTAGCACTGCTTCATTGTTAGTGTTTTACAGAATAAAATTTAAAATTTAGAAAATAAAAACTACATCCTTGACAACAAAAACAAGGAAAATGTTTCTTTTGGTGTTAAAACTAGTATCCACGTTTTGCAAGCCAGTCGGACACAATCTTGTTTGCAAGCTCATTTGGGGGTATATCTTGACGGCGTGACTGTACCCCTAGTCCACGGGTTTTTCTCTTTGACAACCTTAATGAAACAATTTGTTGTAATGTCAATGATCTTGCCTTTTTCATTATCCTTTTGTGGGATAAGTTTGGATTGCGTGCTAGAACCTTAAGATATCGCTTTTTTGTTGATGATTCAAGTTTTGATATTTGATGCGCGATTTTAACTGCTTTTGAAACATCTGAGATGATCTGATGCAACTTTGTTGCGCCATCCCTTGAGATTGTCCTTGGCACAAGTTCTTTTAGCTTCTCTGGCACTCCTGCAAAACCGTGGTATTTCTTAAATGTCGACATTGAAAGTCCCAATGATTGGGCAGCCTTTGATTTTCCCACCTTTTCTGCCAAGAATGCGCATGCGTCAGCCATGTCTTTTACATTCATGTTTTTGCGGTGAATATTTTCAACAACAGAAGCTGCCTTGGCATCCGGGATCTCATATTCTGTTTTTCTGGTCAAAACCAAAACAGGAATCTTTTTTGCACCTAGTCTTTTCAGTGCAGCTAACCTTCGTTGCCCTGACATCAAGAGATACAAGTTTCCCTCTTTTTGCACCATTGGAGGATTTTGTAGTCCCTCGGTTTTGATTGACTTTGCTAGTTCTGAAATTCCTTCTCTGTTAAGCTTTCTTGCCTGAGCCTCTTTCCATACTTGAATCTGTTTTATTGGAATCTCCTTTAAACGATAGGAAACCTTTGATGAGTATCTTGTTTTTCTAACGGTCCGTCTTTTGGCGATTCGTTTAATTTTCTTTTTTTTAGCCTTTCTCAACTGTATGGCTTTATTTGAATTTTGTAAAAGGGGATTGGTTGAATCCGATTCGCTTATGTGTAATGAATAATTATGCAATGAAAGATCTAACTTGATGAAAAACTATGTGATATCTAATCTGTTTTTACAGGGCACTTTGTTTTTCTACTATGACTTGGCCTGTCAGCCATGGGTGAACAACACAAAAGTAATTGTACGTTCCTTCTTCAGTAAAGGTATGTGAAAACGAATTGCCGAATTTAATCAAACTGCTACGAAATACCGTACCTGTCAGACCATCTGATAGTTTTCCACTTGTGACTGTATGAGATGACGAATCTTTGTTTATCCATAATACTGTATGTCCCGCAGTGACCATTTCACTATAAGGCTGAAAACAAGAGGATTTTGATGCACATTCTTGACTTGCAGAGGAACTTGGAGTGATGACAACAAGTGGTGTAGATTTGGCTACAGAAGGTAAATCCGTTATTCCCTGCAAAAACGATTGATCAAAATAGATTTTTTTCTCAGGATAACATGAGAGCATTTTGCCATTGTCAATGTCATAAAAATGCCAATTAAGACAAGTTACATCCTGCTCAAATTTTGTATTATCAAACTTCCAGTCAAAACCATTTTGAATGCTTTCATTTGGGTAACCGTGTCCTCTAACCAACGTAATCGTATTGTTGTCATAGTTTGCCTTTACCTCCGCAAACAACGTGTTGGGATAAAGATAGATAACATGCGGATGTTGTGTTATGGCATTAAATTCATTTCTAGTAACATATTCGTTATGAAGTAAAATCACTATATCATATTTTTTTAATATCTGTGGGTTTTTATCAATATCAACATCCGTAATATGAGAAAAATTTTGATTTAAGAGTATGGAATTTGATGCTCCGCCTGAAACAAATGATCCTGTATAGTAAAAGGGAATATGAACTGTCAAACACTTGGAGTCACATTTCTTTGTATAGTAGTAATAAAATCCATTATCACTATAGGCTGCTTGAGTAAAAATTGGTTGAACAAATACAATATTTTGATACGTCCGAGTCTGTAGATGATTTATGAATGTGAAATTGTCAGTTGTTGCTACTGCAGCAGCAAAGTTAGTAGAACCTAATGACCATGCTAATAAAACAAGAATTAAACTAAATATGAACATCGAGACTATTCGAAGACTAAAGAATTGGTTGGATTTTTGCATTATTTCTTGAGCAATACTTGAATTAACTTTCATTTTATGTGAGAAAGTTTCACTTTACTAATTTGTTATTGTGAGTCGATTAACTTTGTCTTATTAGCTAAGATTGTAAATGATTCTTATCTGTTTCCGAATTAGAAGGATCAATTATGAATAAAGATGTCGTGTTTTTATTTTCTAAATTTTAAATTTTATTCTGTAAAACACTAACAATGAAGCAGTGCTAATCACAAGTACTAACATCGCAAAGGGAAACTCTGGAATTGGCGGAATTACTTTTGACATATTGGTGATTGTTATGACGTGTGTAGAAAAGTGAGGAATCAATACCAGTATCTGTGCTCCGCTTTGAGTAGTAATTATCGCAAAACTGGGATTGTCTGTGCTCTTTGCATGCAGTATAGAATTTACATCTACAGCTGGAGCGATTTGGTTGCCGTCGTACATTATTCCAAGATATTTTAGATTACCTGCATTTATTGCTGCATCTTCAAGGTTAATGAGAAGAACTTTGGGAATTGTCTGACTTGGTGCGCTGACAGTAACACTAAGTGAATCAGGCGATGTATTATTTGTGTGAACTGATATGTTATTGTCAATAGATGTGGTTTGTACAGTCTGATTCATTATGTTGATTTCTGCTGCTATTGTTTCATTATTTTTTGCCTTGTCAATATTGTCAATGTCCTGTTGAGTAGCACTAACAATTACCCCTGCAGATGGTTGGGGTGATGGTAGTGTTGGTTGAGGTGGTGTAGTTGATGGTGTAGTTGGCGTAGATGGCGTACTAGATGTTGCAGACAATGATGATACACCAAAGCTGCTCGAATGATAAGAATCGCCTAGATATGTGGCACTTATTGTTATCATAGTAGACGAGTCAGAGTGTGGGGTATACGACAGAGAACAATGGTTACCTGAAAGTATGCAATTATTTGGAGTAAAAGTTCCACCCGCACCATTGTCGCTCCATGATATAATTCCAATCAAAGATGTAGATGGATTTGAAGTGTCAGCAACAGTAGCAGTAAATGTAACTGCATTTCCTGAAGTAAATGTTGCAGGATTTGGTGTAACTGTAGTGGTGGTACCACTAATGACGTTTGTTGATATTTGCGATGTGGCAAAACTGTTCAAATGAGTGCTGTCACCTGAATATGTCGCATTAATTGTAATCACATTAGGTGGGTTTCCAGAAGCAACATACCTTGATACACATGCACCTGATGAAAGCGTACACGAGGTTGCGTTGAACTGGCCACCTGCATTGTTATCTTTCCATGATACAGTGCCTGAGGGGGTGGTAGGAGAGCTTGATGCATCATTGATTTTAACAACATATGTGACTGTTCCATTAGAAGACAGGATTACCGGATTTGGCGTAAGGGATACAGTTGTACGATGCAGCACGTTTACAGAAAGAGATGATATTCCAGCACTTCCTGAATGAGCAGAATCACCTGCATAGCTTGCAGTTATTGTGACTGAGCTAGTAGAAGTAATAGAAGCAGTGTATGATGTGGTGCAGCTTCCAGATGACAAGGTACATGGAGTTGGAGTGAATGTGCCTCCGGAACCGCCATCACTCCATGTTACAGTACCAGTTGGAGTAGTCGGAGACATGTGACTGTCAATTATTGTTACAGTAAATGTAACTTGAGCTCCTGAATTTACTGTAGATGGGTTTGGTGTAACTGTAGTGGTTGTGGAATGGATCTGATTTACTGTCAACGATGATGTTCCAGAGCTTGAAGAATGGGTACTGTCACCTGCATAGTTTGCAGTTATTGCAACTGAGCTGGCAGAGTTTGTAGAAGCAGTGTATGATGTGGTGCAGGTTCCAGATGATAATGTACAGGAAGCTGGATTGAATGTGCCTCCGGAACCGCCAGCACTCCATGTTACAGTACTAGTTGGAGTAGTTGGCGAGCTATACGTATCATTTACTTTTACAACAAATGTTACTGAACCAGTAGATAATGTTGCAGGATTTGGTGTAACTGTAGTGATTGTGGAATGGATTAGATTTACTGTCAACGATGATGAACTAGAGTTTGTAGAATGGGTACTGTCACCTGCATAGTTTGCAGTTATCGCTACTCCGGGAAGAGATGTCGTGGAAGCAGTGTATGATGTTGTGCAGCTTCCAGATGACAAGGTACATGGAGTTGGAGTGAATGTGCCTCCGGAACCGCCATCACTCCATGTTACAGTACCAGTTGGAATGTTTGTAGAGTTGGTAGTATCAGCAACTGTTGCAGTAAATGTAACTTGAGCCCCTGAATTTACTGTAGATGGGTTTGGTGTAACTGTGATATTTGTTGAGTCTAAAGAATAAGCATTATGATTTAGAAATCCGATTAGAGTAATTAAAGTAACAGTGACAGCTAAAATTGTGAGCCTTTGCAATAGTGTGCTTCGCTTTTCCAATCATATAAGATTGATCTTGTGTCAAACTTGTTTTTGATTATTCATCTAATTCATCACGTATGACAATTATTGATGACTATGATTATACAACATTTTTGTTGCAAAAACCTCTTGAATTGATATATAATTTTTCGACCAAGTGCAGGCATGAGAACAATATCAACAAAAGAAAACAAGACTAGACGGGAACGAGTCTTGGCTGGTGATACATTGCTTGCTAATATTCACCTAGAAAGTGGTCTGTTCAGGGAACAAAGACTCACCTGTGCAAACCACACAGATGAAGAGATAGTTCTTGATAAAATAGGATGGAAAAATTTTATCTGTCCAAAATGTGGCAGTGATTACTCTATTGGAAGAAAGATCACAGTATTGGAGTGAAAGCCCGTAATATACAAGATACAATCCATAAAATTAATTCTTAAAATCAGAAAGGATTTTTTATTTTTTACAGTATGAAACTAGTTCGCCAAGAAAGTATGACCAACCCTGATTGTGCTCTTTGGCACTTTTCTGATCTCCCTCTTTTCCTGTAAATCCTGAATGTGTCAGAGTCAATCTGGTTTTGTTCTTACTTAGTTGTTCCAATTCCCATGTTACAACAGTTTCAGGAAAGTCAGGAATATTCCTGTGCTGCCATGTATATGCCAGTTTTTTATTTGGAATAAATTCAAGAACCTTGCCTTCAGGAAAAAAATCTTGATCCATTTTCTTACGCCTATCAGAATCCTTGAAAAAGGAGAACTTGAATTTGCCTCCAGTCTTAGGTTCAAGTATTGCAGCATCAGGAAACCAATTGGTTAATTCCATTGGATCAGAAATAGCCTTGAATACCACTTCTGGAGATGCATCAATTTCAATTATTTTCTTGATATCCAGATCACTCATGTTTCTTTTTCCTTTCTTTATTTTCGACAAATTCTTTAAGTGAGTTCATTTTGTAACCCCACATCTTTTCAAAAAAATCAATTATCTCAAGTGATTTTCTCTCGTCAAGTGAGTAATACCTGTTCTTTCCAAGCTTTTGTTCAGTAATAAGATCAGCATTCTTTAGAATACGAAGATGACTAGATAGTGCAGGAGGAGTAAATTGGAAATGACCAGCCAACTCACCGGGAGTCATCTTTCTTTTTCTAAGCAACAATAGGATTTCCCTTCTGCTATCATCAGCCATTGCCTTCCAGAGAGATTCCATGTCAATATAATAATTAAACAATTATTTAATTGTTTAGGTAAATATAGCTTGTTTCAAAAAATATACAAAAAATGAGATTTACTTTGCGTTCTTATCAAACTGAATTATACCAAACACGTTTCCTTCCGTGTCCATGCATTGAGCAAAGTATCCTACTGTTGGAATAGGCATCTTGGGTGCAATTATCTTTCCACCTTTTGATTGGATCTTCTTTGAGAATTCATCAACAGATGATACATCGATGGTGTTTGTTATGCCAGCTTGGCCTGGCATTCTCTTACATAGTCCACCGTTTATTCCTGGTTGCTTGTCGTCTCCTGTTATTGTCATCCAATATTCCATTGGACCATTCCACTTGTCAAATTTCCATCCAAAGATCTCACTATAGAATTTCTGTGCTCGTGCAGGATCATCTGCTGGTACATCAAAGTGAACAATTCGTGGCATTTTATATTGTTCTTCAAAGTTGTTTATTTACTTTATTACAAATAGAGGTAATTTGTTAAAGACGATAAGTTTTTGCGTTTATGTTAATTCATAGGACTATGTATTCAACATAGAAAGACGAATTCTATACGGTGAATCCTTTTGATGAAGAAGATGCAATGTAACGTATTGTCAGAGATCTGTGAACAAGAAATTCAGTCAGATGTGATCCAAGAAGAAATGTCTTGTGTTGACATACAAACCAGTAAAATCATTCAGATTTGTGCGGCTGAATTTGATCGTATTTTGGACCCATTTTTGTAAAATATTTAAAATCATATTTAGTGATTTTTTGTGCGGGGGCTGGTTTCTCAACTCTCATGATTACTGGTTTTAATTACCAACCATTACCAATAGGTATATATGTTGATACCAATAAAGGGAATCCATGAGTAAATCAGCACCGGAACCAAAAGAGTTCCATACAGAATCAAAAGAAATCCACGCAGTTTACAAGCACAACGCAGACAGATTTTTTGATGAGGTAGAAAAGTCAATACCACAATATCATCAATCAATAACAAATCTTCAGCGTTCATACGTTGCAGCATGGCAAAAGGCAACAGAATCAGCCATTTCCATGAATCATGAATTTGCAACCAAATCTGGCATAAACACAAGTGTTCCAGCAGCAATGGTAAAGATAGTAAACGACACAACTGAAGAGCTCATCAAGGCACAAGCAGTACAAAATAAAGTAGTGCTGGCTGCAGTTGATGCTACTCAGCAAGCGATCAATACATTCAACGAGAATGCAAAAATGTTCACTGGTCTAAACCAAGGCGTACTGCAATATTGGATTCAAGCATGCACACCTACACGAAACTAGTGTAAAGGAGCTTTTTTTTATTTTTTAAATTTTTCTAGTCGTCTTGTTGCTTACTAGCTTTGTGTTTATTATTTCCATGTGAGTTATTTGTTTCTATATTATGCTTTACTGAAAGATCTTGCTTTTCTTTTCCTTTATCGTTTTCGTTATCAGAGTCCTTTTCATTATCAGAATTCTTTTCATTGTCAGAATCTTTTTCATTAACTTGTTTTACATCATGAGGATTGTCTTTGTGGGCTTTATGAATCTCAATGTGACCTTTCACTTGGCCTGAGTTTTGATAGATTACCTTGCCTGAACCATCAGTTATTGTAATGGAAAATGTGTCATGTTCGCCCTTCTTGTCCGGATCAGTGATACTTACAGAGAATGTGAAACTTGATGTGCCATTTACTCTGGCTTTTCCGCTAAATGATGCGTGTGTCAGGCTTTGGTCTATAGATAAGGAGGTCATGTTGTTGCTGTGCAATTTTATTTTTGAATTCTTGTCAATGTATTCAAGGATGCCTTTAATTTTCTTCTTGCCATTGCTGTCAGCAATTACTTTAAATCCAAAATGCACGCCCTTTCCGATATGACCTCCACCAGTTACCTTTCCTAATGTTACACCTTGAACTGTATTTGCAACTGTAACTGTGATAGAGTTCGAGGTACTAGGATTCAGGTTACTGTTACCAGAATATGATGCTGTCACCTTGTTAGTTCCAGCAGGAAGTGAAGAGGTAGCAAATGTGGCCTTGCCGCCTGACAATGTTACCGGAGAGCCAAAGTTGGTTCCATTGATTAGGAATTGTATGGTCCCAGTTGCAGATGATGGAGACACTGTAGCTGTAAAGTTTACAGACTTGCCAAATAATATGGAGGTAGTGTTTGAGCTCAAAGTTGTAATGGAGGAAACAGGTACCGGGTTTACAGTCAGTACCAGTGTACCACTAGCGCTTGAAAAATCGTTAGTGTCACCAAGATATGTTGCTATTATACCATGACTGCCTACTGATAATGATGATGTGACAAATGTTGCCTTACCACTAGATATTGTACCTGTACCCAATACTGTGTGTGACATAGTGCTGCTGTCATTGAACTGTACTGTTCCAGTTGCAGATGACGGAGACACTGTAGCTGTAAAGTTTACAGACTTGCCAAATAATATGGAGGTAGTGTTTGAGCTCAAAGTTGTAGTAGAAGAAGCCAGATTCACGGTCTGTACCAGGATACCACTCACACTAGAGTTATTGTTTGCATCACCAAGATATCTAGCAACAATGTTGTGTGATCCTACAGACAGGGAAGATATGGAAAATGTTGTATTACCTGTAATGCCTAGCGTACCAGCACCAAGAGTAGTAGGTGGACTGGTACTAGTGTCATTAAACTGTACTGTTCCTGTTGCGTTGTTGGGTGTTACAAAAGCAGTAAATGTTACTAAATGACCAAATGTTGATGGATTTTGTGATGATATGATTGCAGTGGAAGATCCCACAGTAGCAAAAGCAGACAAAAATCCGATAGGAGCTGCTAACGAGCATAATAATAGAATCCAAACAAATGAGATTCCTAATATTTTCATTAACAAATCTTTTCTATTATTGCATATAACCATCTGGCAGTATTCATCAGTAGAAATTCTACGTAACGTTAAAGTATATCTTTTAGTTTGTAGGTGAGTCTGATAAGACTCTTTACTTGACTGTCATTTTTGGTTTTCCAAATACCTGTTCTAATGTTCTTGGTTTGCCATCCTTGAATACATCAGAGCTGCAATACTTCATTGAAAAGGCAGCCATTTGCATTATAATTGATTTTAGTTCTCTTCCTTTTTCCGTAACAGTATATTCGATTTTGATAGGAGTCTGAGCATAGACTTGCCTCTTTATCAAACCACTTTTTTCCATCTCTCGCAATCTTACAGAAAGAGTCTTGGGGTTAATCCCTTCTACTGATTCTAGAAATTGATGGAATCTTGTTTGATTCAAAATAAGCATGTTACGAAGTATATGTATGGTAAATTTTTTACCAACAAGCCTGAATGTGTTATCTACAGGACAGCACTTTATCTGATCTGACATGTTTTTGAGCTCTTGTGGCATCAACTTACTAAAATCTCACTTACTTGCGATAGAGTTACTTTCCAATTTATATACTTACCTTTCTATAGTGACTATAAGAAAGTAATATGGAATGCACAGACGAATCATGTAAAACGGAAACACATGCAACATGCGCATGCGGCTCTGGCAAATCATACGAGGAATGTTGTGGTTGCCAAACAATGGATCCAATAGAAATTTCTATGAGGATGTGGCACAAGTCGTTCTTTCAAGCAATGCACGAAGCACAGGTAGACCGTCTAAAGAAAAGAATCGAATCTGCATGGGGACCTGCGATGGACAAAGCTGCAGATGCTGCCATTGAATCATTTGGCAAGATGTGGCAATCAATGCAATTGCAATCTGAAGGACAAAAAGAGTTTGCATCAAAGTTGCAGAAGATATATTCTGAAACAAGTAGGAGATAAAACATTATCCCCCAAAAAATCTCCTACTTTTCTTTTTTTAATTCAGAATTGGTAAGACGTACAAAACTTTCCAATTTTTTATTTTAGTATCAAATGATTTCATTTGAATTCAAAGTTTCGAGTCTTGGTGTTGGTGCTAGCCTTTTACTGGATCTTTCATCAACCCAAACTTTGAAAGCTGCTTATATGCCAGAAATATGATTAGTGCAATAATCAAAAAGTTTATTGTATTTGAGATAAGGTCGCCGTATGAGAAGGTAGAATTATTAACAGTAAATCCAGCCTTGTTGAGATCACCGACATTTGGTGTAAGCAATCCAATAAATGGCGTTATGATATCATTTACAAATGAGCTAATTAACTTGGAAGCGGCTTGTCCTATAACGAATGCAATTGCAAGGCCTATTACTGAAAATTTTTGTAAAAAGTCCATGAACTCCTGAATAAATGACTTTTTTACAGGAACATCTTCTGCCATGCATTTTGGCAGTAAGAGTTCTATAACTTTACATTGGTCAAAGTTATTCTTCTTTTTGCTTTCAAAAAAGAGTTTTTGAACTAACAGTTAGTCCTAGAACCCAGCTAAAATTTAGAACAAGTTAAAATCTGTGTGTGTTGTTTGCTTGTGTATTGCTTGAAAACAAAAATGAATTTGAGGTATTATGTGACAAAGTTTTCAAAATAGATAATATGATTCGTTCTGCCAGAGTAATTAACACAAAGGGAAAGTTAGAAGCAGGAGGAATGAGAGAAGGCCTAAAGGCCTTGGAGTCTTTTAAAAAAGACGAGATGTTATTTATGGAGCTGTCACTTCGAGTGCGAATGCGTCACGAGTTTGATGAGGAATTTGGTCCAGTTGAATTTTCCCTTTCTTATCGTGGAAAAATAATTGTATTTAGTTTCCCCTTGAAAGCAGACATGGTCCTTATGGTAACATCAGAAAGACAGGTTGACTTGGGAAGAGTTCCATTTGAGATTTTAAAACTACTAGGCTAAATCCAAAGACCGACTGTAAAGATTAGATACTATTATAGAACTATTTCAGACCAAGTTTTAATCATATAACATATTCTTAGAATCAGAAATTATTTTCAATATACAAATTAAATATCTATTAAAATTAGCTTGTCCTAATGAAAACAAGTTCACAAAATGTTTCACTGTTAAGCGCTTGATAATTTCATTTGATATGATCTGATATTATGAAATTAACAAGGACTGAAATCATTGCAATCGGAATACCAATAGCTGCAGTAATATCCATCTTTTGGGCATTTTCAGGAGGAATCATAGGTGGACAGGATCATAATCATGATGATTACAATGCCAATCTTTACAATTTTGTTACCCCTACAGACTACAAAGGACAGACACGTACCTATTACATTGCTGCAGATGAAGTAAAATGGAATTTTGCCCCAACAGGGATAAATGAGATAACAGGCAAACCTCTCGCAGATGATGATACTGCCAAAGTTTACACAGAAAATGAAAAGGACCGGATAGGCAGTGTGTATCTAAAATGTATTTACCAAGAATATACTGATGATACTTTTTCCACACAAAAACCTAGAACTGACAAGTGGCAACATCTTGGCATACTTGGACCAGTAATCCATGCAGAGGTTGGTGATACAATTAAGGTATTGTTCAAAAATAATTGCCGCATTCCTGCCAGCATGCATGCACATGGTGTTTTGTATGATAAAGCTTCAGAGGGGGCGGTATACAATGATGGAGTGCTAAACTCTGACAAACTTGGCGAATCAATATCTAAAGGTGGAAATTACACTTACTTCTGGCAAGTACCAGAACGTGCAGATCCTGGACCGCATGATCCAAGCTCAATTGTTTGGATGTATCACTCACATGTAGATGAGGTATCAGACTCGTATGCAGGACTTGTCGGTCCAATCATAATAACAAGACATGGTGAAGCAAATCCTGATGGTACGCCAAATGGTGTTGACCAAGAATTTGTTACAATGTTTTCAATATTTGATGAAAGTCGCAGTCCGTATTTTGATTATAATATTCAGACATTTACACAAGACCCATCATCTGTCAACAAAGATGATCCAGATTTTGGTGAAAGTAACTTGAAACATTCCATAAACGGATACATTTTTGGCAATCTTCCAGGACTAGTAATGAAAGCAAACACGCATGTTCGTTGGTATGTTGTAGGTATGGGAACCGAGACTGACTTGCACACCCCTCACTGGCATGGAGAAACTCTTCTCATGGATGGAATGCGTACAGATATGGCAGAATTGCTCCCAATGAGCATGAAGGTACTAGACATGTATCCAGACAATGTCGGCACTTGGTTGTATCACTGTCATGTAAATGATCACATTCTGGCAGGAATGCAATCAATGTTTACTGTAACGCCATGATCTTAAAAGTATCAACTTAAAGTAATAGACTCTCACAGGTCTGAACCCAGGATTCTAGTCGATGACCATACCGTTTCTGATTTGGATACTGTCTTCAAATAAATGAATAGGTAACGCAAGCTATGGAAAAACGATCATGAATTTAAAACATACCAGAATTGCATACACCTGGTTTTTTATGCATATTTGAATTTGATTATATTATATCCAATTCATGGTAATACATGACGCAAACACAATTACCACAAGGAAAAAAATCAAAACAAATGCTGGAATCAGAACTAGAAATAATAAATTACGAGCTACTTGAACTAGATAATTGATTCAATATCAGTTAAGAATCTGAATAGCAATACAAAGTTGCTTGCAATGATTTTAGTTAAGTGCCATTGTGATTGCAGTTAATACGTCTTCAAAACGAAATGGTTTCACTATATATGCCTGAGCACCATCTTCTGCACTTTGATGAATAGTAGAAAAAGTTTCGTCTGCAGTTATCATGATAATTTTTGCATCAGGATTTGATGACATTATTTCCTTGAGCGCGGTTATTCCATCTTTTTGTGGCATTGCTACATCTAATAATAATATATCAGGATTTGTCTCATTGAATTTTTTTATTGCTTCTATTCCATCAACTGCTTCAGCTACTATTTCATGATGTCCTATTTTGAGTGAATCTTTTAAAACTAGTCTAACTGCCTCGGAATCCTCTGCTATCATTACACGAGCCATGCCTAGTAATTTGGCAGGCTTTTTCTATATAAGAACAGAGATGTCTTAGAATTCAAATACATTACAGGCTTTAATGATCTGTTATGATTCTGTCAAGTCTGTATCGGTTTTTCTTCCTGTCAATAGTTTGGGCTAATTTCTCATTATAAGATACATGTCTCAGATTATTTTAGTTGAAGAGCTCCATGTCTTCATATCCGTCTTTTGTGCTTTCTTTTACTTCATCTTTGATGCTTTCTTTTACTTCATCTTTTAATTCGCCAAGTATTTCATGTGTATAGTGTAATAGGTTTTCATCTTCAGCAAGCCTAGGTCTATGAAGATCAATTCTTATCTCTTTTTTTATCTTCGAAGGCCTATGTTTGAATATCAGGACTCTGTCGCCAAGAATTACTGATTCGCTAACATTGTGAGTTACAAACAGTATGGTTTTTTTTGTTCTCTGCCAGATCAATTGTAATTCTACCATCAGCATGTCTCTTGTCTGTGAGTCTAGTGCAGCAAATGGTTCATCCATCAAAAGAATATCGGGGTCCATTGCAAGTGCTCGTGCAATAGCTACTCGTTGCCTCATTCCCGTTGAAAGCTGATGTATGTAGGAATTTGCAAATTTGGTCAGCTGCATCATTTCTAAATATCTCTGAGATATCTGATTGCGTTCATTTTTTGGCACTTTGGCCATTTTCAATCCAAACTCGACGTTGTCAATTACACTAAGCCATGGAAAAAGCGCACCTTCCTGAAATACCATTATTATCTTAGCATCGTGTCCTGATATCGGTTTACCACTAAGCAAAATTTCACCAGAGTCTGGCTTTTCTAGCCCTGCAATTATATTTAGAAACGTAGATTTTCCGCATCCTGATGGCCCAACTATGCATACAAAATCTCCTTCTTGCACATCAAAATTTATTCCATCTAGCGCAAGCATGGATTCTCCATTATGATCAAAGTGTTTTACTATATTTTTTGCCTCCAAAATGTGTGATTTGTTAGACACCTGCTTTTCTCCTGCTATTACAAGTTCTGCTTGAATGTACAATATATGTAAACCTCTTGGAAATGCAATATAACCTCACTCAAATGCACATAATATACGTATTATATGCAGAAAATGCACAGGCTACATTGTATCTGAGTTTGAATTTATGTAAACTCTGGTAATGTAAATGAGATCAATTTAGATCGGTTCTAAAATGACTCTTCTCATATGTGTAACTAACCTACAGTTGATTTAATATCACATATGCATGTATAACCAAGTTCGTATCCCATAGAAACTATAGACGTTATTTTAATTACCTAGTTATCGGAGGATCGTATGAAATGCTAATGATTTTTATTGGCGCTAGAAACGGGGTTGGTATTACATGCAAGCACAAAAGACGATAAATCTGCCTCTGACAACTATTGATATGCTGACAAAAGAGTTTGGACTTACTGAGCCAGAAATTGATAGTTTCGTTGCAGCAGTAATTGAGAAAATAATAATGGAACATGCAGGTAAGAATAATCCCGAGGTTTTCTCTACCGAAGAAATAAGAGAAATAGAAGATAACCTGAAAGGTCTATTCTAAGATCAATTTTTTCAAGTAAATGGAAAAATGAATTGATCTAAACTGTTTGTTAATCATTTTTACAAAATGTGACTGTGCTCACAATCAATATTGGACTGGCAATTGTAGGCATAGCAATCCCAATTGGCATGGTAATTTTTTGGTCAAAGGTTGTAAAAATATTGGGCAATCAATTTGAGAACAAATCTCATGGCACCATTTTAAATGAAAATGCTGTATGCAATTTAGTCAAATGGTTATATCATCACAGATCAAAATTCAACATCCTCATTATATCCATAGTAACAATAATTGAGTTTCTTGCGCTAATACCATTTTAGATAGAGACAGGTTAAATCAAAGTTAAATGATATTGGAATAGTTGAAATTTGAAGAGCTTTGGGACATACTAGTAAAGGGCCTTTCGGAAACAAAACAATTCCAGTCATTATCACAAACAAGCGAATTTCAAGCAAAATATCTGGGCGGCAGAATTCATATCACTACACAAAATTCTGTATGGACAATTGAAAGATCAGACATGCACAAGATTTGGAATAAAGCACTGACACTAGACGAGAATATAAGATTCAAGCATTTTAATTACAACCAAGAAAACATCAGAACCTTGTCATTTATTCTTGCTTTGATGCGGGATTTTGTAGATAAAAATAAAATGGAATGATATCATTTCCTGATTTTTGGAGTAGGCCAAAGAAAATTCAGACCTGCGTTACAGATTGGTAGTTGTACCATCAATTAACCAGTCTGAAAATACTGCTTGAAAATGTTAGACAATTATGAATAATATTAAATTCTATTCCGACTAGTGTCTGACATGCCAATAGACCCCGACTTTTACAAAAAGCTATCCAAAAAAGCAGAGCAGCACAACAATCAGGCATCAGGAGACAAGCACTATGTTTGGGGAGAGGGCGTTGAGAGAGAACTTGACTTTACTGGCATAAATTCACATGATAAAGAACTTGTTGAGAAACACATCTCTGAAAAAGGCTACCTAGGGATTCATGGAACAAATGTCGCAGTTGATTTTGATCTGTGTATTGCAGATGGCGCATGCATAAGTGCATGTCCGGTTCTAGTTTTTGGTTGGAACCTCAAGCCAGAAGAAGGCCCAACTTCTAATGGTCCTGGCAACAATCTAAATGAATATGACAAGTCTGATCCTTTTGCAGAAAAGTCTTGCATCTATTGTTTAGCATGTGAGACTGTTTGTCCAACTACTGCCATAAAAATTCAGGAAGGCTTGAAGGACAAAATTCAATAGCAAAAAATAATGTCTTCAAATGATTTAATGAAATCAGTCATAATCTTGATGCAAAATGGCATTGGAGATACAATGCGTCTATATTCGATTCTACTTGCTCTTAGGAAGGAAGAACCACTATCTCTTTCAGACCAGCAATACCTGCAAGACCTTATAGAAAAGCATCATCTCTAAAGGTCAAAGTCTGAATAACTTTATTTTATTGAAACACTACAGTGTAACAATGGTGGCATATCCACAATGAAAGAGATATGCAAACGTTGTAAAAAGCACAAAGAGCTGGCAATTTTAAAACCAAGATTATGCCATGATTGTGTAATTGCGGAAGGCAAATCTAAAGATTTACAGAATAATGAGAAAACTAAATAAGAATTATTTCTCTAGAAATGATTGATTTTGTAGCTCAAAATAAAATGAAAAATATTATTTGCCAGATAAATAATGTGTGAAAAATCATTCCAAGAATTGATGCACATTAAGATTTGTTGGAAATTGTTTTACTATTTAGGAAACGCTTCTTTCCGTTCTTTTATCACCATCCATAAAAAAATAGGCCTCATGACCAGTATTTTCAAAATGCGATGTGAAATTTACATCTAGTTCATCGATTGTATTTCCCCGCACTTGAAATTCACATATGATGCAAGTTCCTCTCATCTCTGAAACCATACTATTCCATATAATGTACTAGTTATTATTTTTCTTGAAATAAATGGAAAAATTTCCGTGTGTGAATGTTTCTTCTTAGGGATTTTCGCGAAAGAATTTTCCGAAACAAAAAAATCTAATATTTAGTATGACAGAAAATTTTTATCAGCAAATTGTATTTAGGTAATTTCCATTTTAGGAAAATACACCTTATTCTTTAAAAGGAACAATTGGATAAGAATTATGGGTTGGTGTACATTTGTTAATCAGAAAAATTGTGGTTATTAGTATCGTATTAATTGTATTTAATTTTGCTCAAGCGTCAGCCCTTTTAAATAATAATTCTATTTCATCAACAACATCAGATGTTACAGCACTAGCAAATTCAACACTGTCTTCTGCAACACAAACAACTTCAACGTTATCTAATACAACTCAATCAACTATCACGCCAGTTGTATCATCAACAGTAAACAACATTGTCTCAAGTCCCATCACCGCAATAAATCAGCTGCCAGAAATCATCATGGCAGAAAAAATAGATACTGAAGCTATTAACACCGCAATAAATTCACAATTTTCAATACTTTTGAATACATTATTTCCACCATTAACAGATGGACAGACAATAATTAATGCCATTGGCATGCCCATTTACACACTTACAAATTCTACCTCTGACATTGCTATAATACCAACTGTAGTTACAACAATTAATTCAACATCTGGCCAATTTGTAGCTACACCACCACTTGCAAAGATAATTCCGGGTCAGGAAATGATAATTCCAGTTGCAGATTCCTTAATTCCTAGCTTTGGAGGATTGAAGGAAATAGATGTCCAGTCATCTCCAACAGCCACTTCTACAGGTGGAACTGCTCCAGAGGAATGGCTAACAGCAGAAGTTGATAACAAGATTCCTTCCTCAATCCCAGCAGACGACATAGATGGAACCATTATTCTTTTCCTGAATATACAGTATCCATATGAACAAACCGGTGTTGGGTTTAATTGGGGAAATCCAGCAAACCATGCCAAACCTCCTACACTAACTATGGTTGTAAACAAGACAAGCTCGCTTGTAATACAAAATGATGATTCAGGCTGTCCAATAATTGATGCGTATACACTTAGCGCAGGCGCATGGACAGATAATGGTCTTGGCGAGATATCTTCTGCTTCAATTAGTCCAACTCAGTGTCAAATAAAGATCCAGTCCCAACATCTCTCCAAATTTGCTTTATCCATGAGACATATTGGTACTATCAAAAAAACTGGTCCTGATCAATTTGGCATAGGAACTGCTGTAAGTATACTTGGCAATATCAATTTGGTACAAGCCGCTAGTGCAACAACAAATAACACCATAACAACTACATCTAATAATTCAACTGCATCTTACAGTACTATTGCTGATCCTTCAACAGGTTTTAGCAACATACAGTGCGGCAAGGGAACATCCTATGCGTTAATGATTGGTCAATATACCGGTGGAAGTATTCCATATAGAACCATCTTCCTAAAAATGATGTTACTTGACAGTGCAGGACATGTCCTGACTACAGGAAACGGTCACATATCAGACATAGGTGCATATGAGACAAAAAGCTTCAATGCAATAGCCAGATATGATAAGGACTTTACATCATGTCAAGTTCAAGTTGATACTTCAATACCAAAGTAGCTTGCAAGTTTAGATTTTATTTTAGATCGTCAACATTGCCATAGGATTTCTTTTTTGGAGAGCTATAAAGCTTGACGTGACTATAGATTCCAAATGCAAACAGGATGTACGACCACAACGACAAGATATTTAGAGGATTTCCGCTATTTGAATTATCAGTATCAAAGAAAAAAAATCCAGAATCTGCTATTATATTAAGTATGATTGCAATGCAACAAAATGACCACAACAAACCCACCTTACCTTTTAAGAATAATGACAACCCCAAAACAGCTGGAAACAATACAATGGCATCAGATATCGGATATAGTGCTGCCCAAACTATTCCAAGAAGACTCGTATTTGGATTGTAGGAATACATCGTATACAGTGATGGAATAAGAAAAACCACGGTCGCGGCAGATGCATGCAAAAGCATTTTCTTTGAGATAGCCATCCGAAATGGCTTTAGATAATAAACCATGAATCCCAATAGAAACGGATAGCCTGCAAGATACATCCAGTCTGTTTCCACAGGAAATGGCAGGAGATGCGAAACCAGCTCTGATCTCAGCCATACAAGTTCTCCTACAAACCAAAACGAAACAAATCCAGTAAACAAAAGATAGGCCCTTCCAAGATCACTCTGACCTCTAAACTTGACTGCGATAATTGTAGACAGTATCAAGACTCCTCCAGATACTGGCACGTAAAGCAAATCTGTCATCACGTTTGCGGTCTGCGCGCCGAAAAGATTTGAAACTAGTACAGCAAAGCCTACGGCAAGCAGACAAAATAAGAAGAACTTGTGATCCCATAATTTCTCAAGACTTGTTTGCAATTCTACTTTGCCAATACCTTGAGGAATTGGTTTACGGGTGTTTCCACGCTAAATTCACCCAAGTTTTTCTTGATTTTCTCTATCACAACAATGTCTGCATGACCAAATATTTGATTTAGCACATTTTTCAAATATTCAGGATGCTCAAGGCAATCCGCAATAGAACACTTGTATTTTCCGAGTAGCTCATTTGCAACAAGTCTAAGTGTTGGTTGCCCACCTTCGTTTAACGCATCCTCTACTGCCATGGCAAATAGCGCTTTATTGTCCGTTAGCATCGTTTTTTCATCCAAGATTTGAAACTCTCCTTTTGGTTACACGATAATTGCCTAACCTCAATGGATTTTGTTTCAACGGCTAACCTCTCCATCATCCCAAGAATAATCAAATAGCCTATGCATTGAATCTACAAGTGCGTCAGAATCTGACCACATTGCAAATATGTCATTTGGAGACTGAGTTGTATTTCTCAAAAACATGAGAATCTCCTCATTATCTTTTATCAGAAAACATTGGTTGTCTTTACTGCTCTCTGGCAACAGCCTTATTCTTTTTTTATCTATTGTTTCTGCAAAGGAAGGCATAGTTTTGGCAGGAGATATTATGATCTTCACTTTTACTATGGAGTTTGATAGCATATCAAGAATGTTAGAGTGATAGAATCTTGAAAGATCCTTTATTGATCCGAAAATTAAAATTTCCTCCCTAGAAGTACTAATCATGTTAGAAACCTTGCTAAATATTTGAGGTTGTCCCTGAAGCGTTTGCATTTTTTCGCTAACACGATCGGTGTTTTCAGCAGCAAAGGTTGGAATTTGTTTCCACAAATTTAGGAGTTCTTCTGCTTGTTTTGATAACATGTTGAGTTTTTCTTTTTCTGCATTGATTATTGCCACAATTGATTGTTCAAGAGGCAGGGCGGCATATATTGCAGGCGAGTTAAGAGTTCCAGTAACTATTCCACGACTTTGTAGTGCATGGAGAATAAAGTAGGTTTCAGTACGAGGAAATGACAAAGTCTTGTAAACTTCAGCAGCTGTCTTAGGTCCTGATTTAGCCAAATATATGTAGACCCTGGCTTGATTGGGTGTAAAACCAAATTTTAAAAACTCATTTTGTATACTCTCAAGAGAAATCCGTTGTTTGTATAGATGTGAACCTGGTTCTGATTCATAAATAGTCAAGTTTTTTTCTCTTCCCGTCATTTAAGACCGACTTTTGTTTCATGTTTTTATATAAAAATCCGATCTGCCAAAAATGGAAATTATCTGCTGCTACACCATTACTAAATTTAATAAAATAGACAAATTTGTTCCGTATTTGAAAGGAAGTTCATAATCAGAAAATTAAGACGCAAAATCACCATGAAATAATTCAGACTCAATATTTACATAAAAAAATTAGTCCGATGAGACTAGATATCATCATTAGTATTTTGAACCCATTTTTGTTCGTAAAAACTAAACTACATTATGATATATGTTATGATTTTTGTCCAAAAGTAGAATTACATCCAAATGCTTTTCAATCTGCAACGCCTCTTGTCTTTATGTCGTTTTCTTGGCTTGTTGTTATCGGTATTTTAATTTCAATAGCAGTGTTTTTGTCTAGTGATGTATTTGCTCAAGAGCAAACAAATGCAGCATCAAATAAGATCATTAACGTGGCGAATACAAAATTTTCAATTCAGTATAACAATACAGGGGGTGCCACAATTTTATCTGTTAAACCAGATATACAAGCCAAATCTCTTGTCATCAATATACAAGCAACAAAAGAGGGTCTTTTGACAGTAACTCTCCCAAGAGAATTAATAGACGATAAGGACCGTGGTGCGGATAGCCCATTCTATTTTGTAATTGGAGGCTACATATCAGGAGATGCTAAAGAAAATTCAAAAACACCAACTCAAAGAACCATTACAATTCCCTTCATAGAGGGAACTCATGTGATAGTAATTACCGGTACACAAATAGTTCCAGAGTTTGGCCCTGTGGTTGAAATGGTTGTAGTCATAGGCATAATAGGTGTGGTAATAATCTCAAGAATGTTTTTCAAATCCCATTGTTTTCAAAATAATTCAATGAGATAAACATAGATTTGTTCATAACTTTTGAATCAATTTGGCAGATTAGAACCTAGTTTCTTTGCTGTAAGAGAATCCAAGAATTATTAAAAGATGTAGAGTTTCAACCTCGTATTGTATTGGTTCTTGCTCCTATATTTTTTCGCAAGACAATTACAAGAAGAACTGAAACTACAGATAATAATGCCGCAGTTAGAAATATCTGATCATATGCTTGTGCAGACGGAAAGCTGCCAGAAAGTTTTGGTATTGTATCCCGATACATTTGCTGATACATGCCAGCAAGTGAAGGCCCAAGTGAATTACCTACAAGCATCAATAGTACACTCATGCCAAGAGATATTCCCTGTACCTTTTGTGGCGATGACATTAGAATTATGTTAAAGCATCCTACGATCGTAAATGACAGCCCTACAGAAATTATTGCCAATGTAACAGATATCATAGATTCAGTATTGTGAAATGCCAGTATGGAGAAAAATCCAACTGTACAAATTATTGTTCCAAGTGTTGTGAGCTTGAAATTACCCACTCTTGAGAGGAAAAAGCCACCTGCAGCAGATACTAAAAGGGAAACAATCATGAACGGCAGCTGAACTGCCGCTATTGTTATCACATCGCCACCAAAGCCAAGAGGTTTTGGGCTGCGTATCAGTATAGGAATTGTCTGGTATACCATGAATGTAGAAACTCCAACTATTATCATGATAATATTTGATGGCAAGAGCACCTTGTCTGAAAGCACTTTGAGATCAATTAGAGGTTGAGAAATTCTTTTTTCAAGACTTACAAAAATTATCAACGATATGGCAGATCCCGCAAAAAAGGCCAGAGAATCCAAATTCCCAGAACTGATGTCTTGAAGAAAAGACAGGCCTATTAAAAACAAAATTACTGTAGAAGACAATGCTAGAGCACCCTTGACATCTATTCGCATTGTTTGGGCATCTTCTTGTTCTGTTTTTTTTACATTAATGAATCTGTTCATTATAAAGGCTAATCCTATTGCAATAGGAAATACAGAAAAAAAAGTTGCATGCCAACCATAATCAGAAATTATTTTTGCGCCAGCTATCAAACCTATTACAGAGCCGCCAAAAAATGTCGAAGTAAATATTCCTTGAGCCATTCCAAGCTTTTGAATTGGAAAGATATCACGTACTATACCAAATGCAATTGGAAACATAGATATCCCTACACCTTGTGCAATCCTAGCAGCTAACAAAAAAGGCAACGAATTTGCAAAGCCTCCAGCCAAAATTCCTGCAGAATATATCATCATCACAATTAGGAGTATCTTCTTTTTGCCATAAATGTCTGAAAGCTTGCCTGCAATAGGCGTCATTACTGCACCTGCTATCAAATATGAAGAAAGAATCCAAGACGATGTGTTATATGAGATGCTAAAATCTTTGATAAAATCAGGAATAGCTGGCAGGACCATCGTTTCTCCATACATGGTTACAAGAGCAAGTCCACATATGATAGCAAGAGCAAGCCATGCAGAAGACGAAACTGAGATCAGAGAATCATTATTCTGGTTTGGCTCTGAACCATCTTGATTTTCTTTCATTATTTTTCACTTTTCAAGAGTAATTTAGGTTATAAAAACACAAGCACTTTCAGGTGTAAAGTTTTCATTTTCAAAAAAAGAAACTAATTGGTTGGAATTAATCTTGATCTTGCAGATAATGCAATTATGGATGTTATTCCAATTACAAGTATGATTGCTGTGCTGGTAGGAAATTCTGGCACTGAGGAAGATTCAACACCAACCGTAAATGTTGCAGTTTCTGGAGGAATTGCTTGGAAAAGTATGCCATCCACTTCAACAACTACTTGATATGTTCCGGCATCTGTGAACTGGAATGGAACTGTGACAGAGCCTTGGGCAGTATGAGTGAATGGAACTCCGAAGATTTGATCGGTTCCCTTCTTTATGAAAACTTTGTAATCAATGTGCTGCTGAATCATGTTACTATCCTTATTGACAAAACTTATGCTAAATTTTGTCTGGTTTGCAGTGTTTGGATACTCTGGATCTGTATAGAATCCTACTTTGATGCTTCCCTTGTCGGTTAGCTGCACTTGGTTTTGCTGGGCATTACTTTTTGATGAAGAGCCATCACAATCGTAGCAAATCTGTGCATAGCTTGGAACTATTGCCACTAGAGATAAAATCATAGATGCAATTCCAATTAGAGTCAGGTATTTTACACCTGCAATTATACTAAAATGATTTAAAGTGTTTGATGAAAATAAAACTTTGCTGATTTTTATCATATTGGTTTTCAATTTGGTTACTCTTTTTTGACTTTGAGCATGCGCAAAACTATCTCAAATGATAATCCAAATGCTAGAACAGCAACTGTCATCATAACAGGCCAGAAAAAGTCTGGTGGTACGGATCCATTAAAAATCGGTGTTCCAGATCCTGCATGCGGATTCTGAACTGCTGCAGTTACTTTTTCTCTTGCAAGTTTGAGTATCTCCTCAAGTGATGCGCCAGAACCTGTACCGCCATCTCCAGAATAAGGTCCTCCTACTGTGTTGTAAAACGGATTGTAGCTAGTGTAACCTCCGCCACTTGGAACATCTGGCGTTCCTTTAGATGTATCAGAAATTGGTCCTGCTCCCTGCAGCATACCTGTTGCAAACCACGCACCTACCGCAGCAACTCCTATTGCACCAAATCTGTAAATTGATTTGAACGAGTTGAACAGTGATTTGCTTAATTTAGCCCTCTCTGAAAACTTGGATGGTAAAATAACTATTGCAAATTTTGTAGCGGAATAATATTTCATGTCGTGTGCCTTTGTGTTCTTCCCAATCTTTGATATCTCAACTAACCCTACGTCCTGCATTTTCTTTAGATGGTATCGTACAAGTTGCAACGAATATTCAGTCTTTGTCGCAATTTCATTCGCAGTCAAAGTTTCGTCAAACAGCATTTTCAGAATTGTCCTGCTTACGTCAGTTATTAGAACCTCGCCAAGTACTCTGAGCCTCTCGTCATCTGTATCGTATATTCCTATTTTATCTGCAGTTGGCTGATTAGTTTTATCTGGCATCATATCAAAATGTACCATAATGTACTCTTCATTCTATGTAAAACTTTTGATGAAATTCTACTTTCATCAAACGCTTTATTCAATAATTCCATACCAAAAATCATGATAGCAAAAAAATCAATCCTTGCTGGAATTCTTTTTGCCTTTTTGGCAACAGCTACAATGCTGCCATTGGCTGCAGCACAGGTATATCCAACTGAAAAAAATGGTCCTACATTAGAGGAAGCACTTGTACTTGCAAGGCAAAAAATAGCCGAAGTCAAAGCTCACCCAGGAGAAGGCTCTGGAACTCCGGTTCTTAGTGCAAATGGAGTAGTTGGTGCATCGACAATAGTGGGTGCAGTCTTTGGAGGAATCTTCATAGCGTTTGTAGTACAGGCAAAAAGACATACCATGGTAAAGATGCAATAGAACAAAACTCCTTCCCAAATTTTTATTTTAATTTCCTAAAGAAGTTCATTGACAAGGAATGAAAAAATCATTTGAATTTTTCTTGATCGTGATAAACATTTTCCCTGTCGGGTTTTCTAAAAATCTTCAGGTCGCCGTATACTGCAAAGGAAAAAAGAATGTATGCCCAGATGTATGGGATATCTATTGGATGCCCAGTATAGTACATATTTCCAAGTGTCAGATACAGATAGCCAAAATCAGACACAGTAAAAGATAATGTTCCAAATAATAACAGAGCCCAAGAAAAGTTTACGTTACCTTTGAAAAAAAGACTAATTCCTATTACTGCAGGCACAAGAGAAATTGCATCTGCTACAGGATAACTTGCGTCCAACACTTTTTCATAATTGCTTAATTCAGAATCCTTTTCAAGGGTAAGATACAAAGTTGGAATCAACACTACAACAGGAATGAATATTGCAGAAATCAAGATTCTTTTTGTAATCGAATTTTTGAAAGGTTTAAGGTATAAAATAGAAAACATATAGTACAAGGGATAGCCTGCTAGCCAGAAAAAGTCGGCCTCAGAAGGCCATGGATTTGTATGGTATCCGAGTTCGTAAATCATCCATATTCGTTCTGCAACAAACCATAATGCAATACATATTGTAAAAAATACCCACGCCTTGCCATGACTACCTGTTATGCCATGTTTTCTAATTGCCAGTATAGATAAAATCACAACTGCACCTGTCACAGGTAAATTAATCCAATCCGAAGCTAGTGTTGCAGGATTTTCTCCAAAAAGATTTGCAAAAGCAATTACAAAAGCTGTTGATGATAATGAAATTAACAGATATTTTTTTGTTTTTAATTTTTCTAGAGAAGTTATCATATTTACATGCTTATGGCTACAAGAAATTCCGTGATAGGTTTTTGATGAGCAAGATCTCCAAGATTTTTCTCAATTGATTGTATTATGGAATCGTGCGACAAGCCAAATATTTGGTTGAGTACATCCTTTAGGTATTCTGGATGTTCAAGACAATCAATAAAATAACATCGGTATTTTGAATATAGACTGTTTCCAACCTCTTCCAAGGCGGCATTACCGATTTCAAGTAGAGCTTTTTCTATAGCCAAACTTACCAGTGCCTTCCTAGCAACACCAGAGCTAAGATCAACCATATTTTTGTCTTTAAACACCCAGTTAAAAAACAAACCGTGTGCAAAAATTGACATACAGTTTACTATAATAATTAGCGTTCTCAATCAAAGGTCTAGCCTGTAAGACTCGCTACAAACTCCTTTCTTTAATTTTTTATTTTAATTCTAATTGATAGTCTTTTTTTGAAGCTGTATCTTTCACAGGATTGACAGAATTTGTTTGGTTACCAAGGTCTTTTACCGTGTTCTGTCACGTATTCGTTGTACTTCCTGCACAACTTACGGGCATCTAATATTTGCCAGAAGAAAAGTACTATCACACCAATTAGTAATCCAATTCCAATTGCTAGAATTATAATGCCTGTAGTTGGGTCTATGTGAGATGATCCAAGTGGTTCATATACTTTTGAGCTTACAGAATTTTGCCCTAAGAACGCAAGCCCTCCTATTAACAGAAGAATTCCTGCAACAGACTTCACAAGACCAAGAACAAGAATTACAATTCCTTTTTTTACCTTGCCCAAATACATGTGACCAACTCCCATAAATCCAAAAAGACTTACGATTATTGCAAAAATCAAAGTTATGCTCTCTGATTTGTACTCTACTCTTTCTGGAAACAACTTTTTTGGTATGTCTTCCCCTCCCTTTTCACTGTTTTCTGACTTTGGCTGGGGTTTTTCTTGTGGAATGTATTTTGAAATTAGGTCTTCTACATATTTCTTATCTGAGGAAAATAATGATTTTCCCTCCTTTAATGTCTCAAGGATGTATTGCAGTCTGGGAATATCACCTTTGCCCATGTCCATTAACTTTTGGACTGAGGTGGCTAAATCATCAGACAATTAGTCTTTTCATGCCCTACTTTATTTTAAGAGACGCCATAAATAAAAAATCACAAAGTGAGTTGGTTTTTCTTGTATGGCATAGCTTCTTAACGAACATGTTGTTTTTGAGTCCTGTAAGGCCCGTTACGTTTTGAGATACGTTTTGATTTGTTGTGCCTTGTGAACAACTGCCAAAATTGCCTTTATCTTAGACTTTTTTTATATCAATGACATATCAGTGTTAGAAAACATTATGCAACTTGGCAGAACTGCAGGTGTTCTTATGACGAGTGAAAAAGTTGAGTGAAACTAAAAGATGCCCAAAGTCTCCTGACGGAAAACATAATTGGAGACCGATAAACAGTTTTTTAGATAAATGTATTTACTGCGGTGAAACGACTGAGGTATACACTTGATAATTACTAACGTTATGATTTGTTGGAGAATCTTTAAGATCATAATCAAAGTAAGGACGTCATGACTGACAAGTATGCTGATATTACGACGAAGAACCTGAAAATATTCTAAAATTTCTTCCCTTTTTTGCAAATAAGAAAAGTAAATTCTTTGTTATTACTGAGGATGATTTCAATTATTCAGACGAAGTTCACAGGTTCATAAGAGCATTATATGATGAAGGTTTTGTTTCAGCGTTTGATTATTTGAAGTGGAATCTTGGATTAATGACTCTTGTTGAGAATCCAAAGATGTTGGAAGGTGCAGATATTGTCAACATTCAAAGGCTTCTCACTTCAATTATTAGAAGTGATAGGCATGTTATGTCTACAAAAGGGGCACGTGGACCTCTTACAATATTGATAGAAAAGGGATTTCTTCTAAAAATCTTCTACAGATTAGAAGACATTCTAAAAGAAAAACGAACACAATTTACATGACTCTCAAAGGTCAACAAAATCATAAGTCAAACTCTCACAGATCTGAATTCACAGAGGTTTGAGTCCTGTAAGGCTTGCTACATTATGGGTCTATGACTCAGAAAATAACAAGAACATCTTTTGAATATAATACCAATTTGTTAATGTTGGAAAGTAAGTTGCAAGGTGGAATGTAATAGCACGAGGAGTTTGGAAAAATCGTGTCCGCTACAGTTCCATCTTCACAGCATTCATTTCCAAGTTTAAAAGATAAAGAGAGCGGAATTTTAGCGATGAAATTAATTCCATTTTGGCAATTCAACAATAATAATTACGTATTCATAACTATCTAAAACTCAATTCAAAGATTCAACCTGTATTCATGAGAATTTGTCACTTTATTTCTATACACACATCTTGATTTTAAGGCACAATACGAAGTAATAGTATCATGGCAGGATTGGACACACTACTAGTAAAGCCAATGGAAGAGGAAATTAGGGAAAACCTTGGAGAAAAAACTTTACAGAAAATAGAGAAAAGGTTGTTTGAACGCCATGGTATGAATTTAACCCAGTCTATTCAAAAATTTCAAGTGCTTGATAATGTTTTAAGAGAATTCTTTGGTGACGGAGCTGAAGGGCTGGAAAGACAAGTTTTCGAAAAAGTTATGATGATAGAAAAACTCCAAGCAGAAGAACGTTCCTGGACCACAATTGAAAATTCGTCACTTGCAAGAACAATACTAGAAACACTTTCGCATGAAGATAACAACATGATTATCAATGCTGTTCTTTCTGCGCCAAAAACTATCACGGAAATATCAGATGAATGTAAAATTTCTTCAACGGTATTATGTGCCAAAGTCAATTCATTAGTGGAACATGGAATATTAATTTCAAGTAATGGTTCTACACAAGATGGAATAATTGAAAATAAATACAGTTCAATATTTGAAGGCGTAAATATAGTCATCAAGGAAAACAGCGTCAAAATTAAAGTCAAGATAAACGCTGCCTCTTTGAAGACTAGCTCACTAGTTCAAGTCTGCATGGTTTAGTTATATGGTAAAATGTTGGCAACAAATGTTGATCAAGCAAGAAAGGCATTAGTTGTTTTTAGTGTAGAAAAATCCTTGCTAGAAGCTGGAGTAATAAAGTTGTTAGAAACTGCCAGTAATTTGTTATATGAAAACCACCGTTTGTATTTATCAGATTGTTACGAGCATCCAAGACATCTAAATGAGACATTAGGAAAAATTAATACAAATACTTGTGCAACAATTAAACGCATGATTACATCAAGATTGAGAGAATTTTACCATATCAAACCCATATCAGAATTCCTTGAAGGCATGGATATAATTCTCACATCCTAAATCCAATGAGACTAGATTTTCAACTCGAGATTATTTTGTAGGTTTGATTCTGGTGAAGATCCATGACGGACGGCATTCTTGAGAACAATAAATGATCATGCAGTTGTTGCCAATATTGTTTTCAACAGGTATCATCCTCATCAGATCTGCCATTTTTAGAACAAATTACTGTTGTAGTACAACGAATTTTTTGGATTTTTCGAATTTTCGAGGTTATTATTTCTCTTAAATCTGCAATTGATGGTACTTCGATCCTTGCTAAAATATCGAAATTTCCAAGCACACCTTGTACCTCATTTATGCCTTCGATAGTTCTTAGCTGCTCTATTATAGATTCTTCATAACCTACTTCACAATTTATCATAATGTAGGCTGTTTCCTTACCGACCATACAACATATTGGTGATTGTAAGCAAAAAGACTTGTGATAAAGGTTCTAATCAATAATAATTTGAAATAAATTTGATTTTAATCATTCCCAATTATCTAATAATTGTAGACAGTAATTACATACAGGATAACCATTTTGGTCGTTAAATTCTGTTTTGCATCTTTTACATATTTTCTTTAATTTTACACTCACTTATCAACCCCAACCCCTTCTGCATAATCACAATCCAAACAATAAAGACTAGAATCTGCACCTTCCCCGACAGCAAGCAGATTCGTGCTCTTGCACTTTGGGCAACGACGCTTTTCTTCTGTTAATTCAATAGAATTTTCATTTCCTAGGAGAGCCTTTCTTTCATCTTCATGTTTTTGAATCCTTTTCTTCATGTCAGGTTCTTTTCTAATTTTGAAATCAATTCCTGTAATTTGTCATGATGTATTTTTATGTCATGGTTAGTGCTGTAGACCGGACAAAAAATATGGGAAAATTCCAAAACATTAATTATTCTCAGATCTTCTTCACCAAGTTCAACTGGTTTGATAGCCATTAATTGTAGTTACAATCTTTTTTGCAAGTGATATGGGAACAGTGTCTTTCTTGGTTGTCACCAGTACGACATGATCACGCATAGGAAATGTGATCATTGTCAAATTCTCCCTTTCGGATAGATGGTAATTAATTGGACCATATTCAGAATCATAGTCTTTTCCCATGGAAATTTCTAAGACACATTGCATGAAAAACATCTCTTCTTTTGGTTGCGGTAGCTGTTTTAGGCCATCATCTCTGGTAACCTTTTCAATGGGTCTGCCAAGCTTGTTAATGATAGCAACAGATTGTATGTTCTTGCTAATCCGTAGGATTGAATTGCACAACTCATCAATTTTTATGTCTTGCACCGTTGCTGACATGTCACATAATAAACAGCACCATTGCTAAAAAAACTGTCGTCTAGCTGCGATCAAAAATTTTGATAAGATCAGATACCATTGATTCTATTTTAGAGCTGCTTGGGAGAATTTCTCAGGTAGTTTAATTTTCTTTGTAGAAAAACTAGATAAAAAAAAAGAAATAGAGTTGTGTTATCTCACTTCATGTGAGCAAACACGGTATCTACACTAAAGAATGGACAGTTCACAATAAAACCAGCAAGATTTGTAGTTGTCATGTCGCTTTTACTGGTTAAATCTTGAACATTTTCTAGTACGGTTGCCATTGACGGATCTTTCCATGTTACTACCTGTATTCTCCACATTGGACTATAGTACTGGTCACCTTGTTTTGTAGCTGCCAATCCTGACTGATATCCAAGAGGACCAGAGCCTGTGATGCCATTTGAAAATTGGAACAAATCCGCAGACGAGCTAGTTGATATGGTTGCCTGAGTTTTGTTTGCAAAAATTACTCCTAGTGCATCAGATGGACCCATTTGAGATGCATCAGTGGCTATGTAGTATATTGTAGAGCCATCAGGAGCAAATCCCCTATGAGCTACAAAGGTTACTTGCATCTTTTGTGTGTCAATGTCTAGTACCTGTGCACTTCCATAATCGCCAGATTCTGTTATGCTATCTCTTATCTTCATGTGTCCTGCGGGTATGGTTCCCTCATTGTTTCCGCCCCATTGTACTATTGGGCAGTTAACAACGATTTTTGTTGGAGTGATAGTAATCTTTCCATTTGATTCTGCTGCTAAAACCTCATCTTCAGAACCAAATGTAGTTGCAGATGTTGGGTCTTTCCATTCTACAACGTTAACTCGCCATAATGGACTATACTTTGCGTCACCAGGTATTGAATCCACTACTTGTGGTTGAAAGCCCATAATTCCGTCACCCTTGACGCCATTTTTGAACAGGTAGATATTAGCAGATGCTGCTGGAGGAGTCTTTGATAACGCAGGTGCAAAAGTCACTGGAAAATTAGTGAATTTTGTCAGTTCTGTTGCCGCATCAGAATCTGACGCTTCAGTTGTGATATAAAACACATCCTTGCCATCGTACAATCCTCTTACCAATGGAATTGTCAAAGGAAGATTTGCATTAGATAGTTTTAACACAGAGCCAAGATCTGAGATAGTCATTGCTCCTTGCATCATGTTCTGTTTTTGCATCATGTTCTGTCCTTGTGATGGATTTGTAGTACCAGTCTTGCCTTTCATCTGTGCTTGAGCCAGTCCTTGTTGCATTTTGTCATACTCGCCTGGAGTGCAAATATGATCTCCACAAATTCTTGGGCCTCCCGGATAGAGTGCTGTATAGTGGTTATCATTGAAGTTGTTTCGGCTAGTAAGAGCACTTGCAACAGGCAATGTCTCCCAAGTTGATGTCAATGCGACCGTAAATACTGGAAGGATTAGTAACAATCCCAAGTATCTCAGTTTTTTATTCATTGCATCTCACCTTGTTTTGAATTACATAAGCGTTATTCCAAATTGTTTCCAAATTTACTTCTAGTTATGTTTAGTTTGGAATTCTGTAAGACTCGTTACAAAACTCTCCACATTTGAGGGTCTTTTTGTCACTGAGAATTTATGAGTAAGATTAATCTACAATTGATCTTTTCCAAAACTATGCCAGTTTTCAATCGTGGAGAAAGAGTTAGAATCTCAGAGTCAAAAAGAGATTCGGAGAAAATTTACATCGTAAAAGACATCAAAAAGGTCAGAAAGGGAGGAGCGTTGTACCTGTTAAAATCACTTGAGAAAAATTCTGTTTTGCGTCTATGCTATGAAAATAATGAATCGCTTTTAGAGAGAATTTCCTAGACATGGTTCAGAATAGAAAAATTCTATTGCGGATCAACATCTTTCTGTTTGGCCTTATCGTCTTTTGATTTTTGTTGGGCTACAGCCTTTTTGGTGCTTTCTAGATATGCAATAGTAGTTCCCAAGTTCCCAAATCCCATCGAATTGAGTGATTCTGATGGAATCATGACTATGGTATTTCCTTGAACCTTTATGGACTCATATAGCATATTGGATTGTCTTAGCGCATATGCCACAGGATTATCGGCATATACCTTTGCTGCCTCTAGAAATTTTTGTGCAACCAGAACTTCGGACTCTCCATATGTCACTCTAGCACTTTTTTCACGCTCAGCTTGGGCTTGCATTGACATTGCAGATTCCAACTCTTGTGGTATTATTACCTGGCGAATTTCTACACCAGTTACTTCCATTCCCCAGTTACTTGCCTCACTTGAAATTATGGTCTTAACATGTTGATTGATTTCTTCCCTTTTTGAAAGCACATCTTGGAATAATGAAGAGCCAATATTATTGCGAAGTGTTGTTTGAGAAACCTGTTGTATCATTTGATTAAAATTCTCTACATTTAGTATTGCGTCTTTAGCTCGCTGCTCTATTATTTTGTAACGAAGTATAGCATCAATAGTTACTGGAACATTATCTTTTGTTAACATTCTTTCAGCTTTGAATTCACTCACTTTTTCTCTTACATCTACAACAAGAATGCTATCTGCAAAAGGCAGTCTAGTTTGAACACCGGGACCTACCTGTCTTTGATATTTCCCCAGTCGTAGTATTACTGCTCGTTCATATTGTTTGATAATCATTAAAAATGCAGATATAATAATCGATATACCTAAAGCAAGCGATCCGTAGATTAACAACGAATTATCAATTGATAGTCCTATCCCAATACCAACGATGAGAATGAGCACTCCTACAATAATATGAGATCCAGAACCCTTTTGTTTAACCAATCGTTCTGCAAAATTAAATGGCGAATATCCAGTAGACAATTCTTTTTTACCAATTACTACGAGTACATACTTGCATTTAAAGTGAGGAGAACAAAATGAAAAGAATGAAGTATGATCATCTAGTGCAAAATCTATACTTCTTGTTCTTCTATGACCAGCATTGTTATGGTTGAGGATATTTTGTCAATCCTTCTGATTTTAGCTAGTATGTTTTTCACATCATCCATGCTTTCTGATTCTATTTTTACTACAATGTCATAGACGCCGTATACTCCTTGAAGCTCATGTCTTACAGATTCATACTCAATTTTCATAATATCTTTGATTTGTTTTATCACTTCTAGCTCTGATTCAGGTTTGACATTTAGCAAAACGTATGCTGTTGGCATAATATTATTACGCAACCATTGTATAAGTGCCTGTTTCGTTAATGCCTCTATAAAACAATTATCTCCACATTTGGAAAGAATTTCTTTTTGGTTTGAAAACAAGATTGCAAATTGTTAATATTGCCTACCAAAACTAACTTTTTTGTGAAGGCTCTAGTTTACGAGGAACATTCCAAGGATGATGACTTTGCAAAGATCCTCAAAATAAAGGACATACTAGAACCAAAACCAAAATCAAATGAGGTTGTTTTCAAGGTAAATACTGCAGCACTAAATTATAACGATATTTGGGGAATGCGTGGAAAACCAATTGAGGTTCCCATGCCACATGTTTCTGGAACTGACGCGGCAGGAGAAGTTGTTGCAATAGGAGAAGATGTAACCACATTAAAGATAGGTGACAGAATAGTTTCACATGGAAACATCTCTTGCCGAATTTGTGGAGATTGTACTGATGGAAGGGAATTTGATTGCAGATACAGAAAGGTGTGGGGGTTTCAAACAGGACCACTATGGGGAGGGTATTGCGAATACGCTCATCTTCCTGAAGTCAATGTTGCAAAAATTCCAAATGGTGTAAGCTATGAGCAAGCAGCAGCTGCATCCATGGTTCTTGTCACATCTTGGCACATGCTCGTTGGACGTGCAAAGATAAGACCGGGACAAACTATTCTCATCATGGGGGGAGGCTCTGGTATGGGAACATTTGGAATCCAGATTGCAAAGTTGTATGGTTGTGATGTTATCACAACTGCTAGTCCAAACAAGCTTGATGAATGTCTAAAGCTTGGAGCGGACTATGCAGTAGACCACAGAAAGGAAGATTGGCACAAGGATGTATTTGCAATAACAAAAGAACTTGCAAAAAAGAAAAAAACTTCGCCTGGCATTGACGTAATTTTTGAGCACATTGGAGGCTCTCATTGGAACAAGGAATTGACACTTTTAAAATATGGTGCAACTTTGGTTACAACCGGAGCTACTACGGGTTACGATGTAAATACAGATCTTAGACACATATTTTTCAAAGGGACAAACATCTTGGGTGCAACGCAGGGGACTAGAAAAGAACTTGAAGACGGATTGTTTTGGATGTCAAAGGGGAAGATAAAATCTGTAATAGACTCTACATACACGTTTGAAAACGCTGCTGAAGCTCATACCAAGATGCTAAAGGGAAATATCTTTGGAAAAATTCTGATGAAACCATCATGATAAATTATTTTAATTCAAAATAATTTTACTGATTGAATCTTCTAAAACTGCAAATATTCTTCTCGTGATAATTGTCAACTTAATATATGATGTTAAAGATATCATTTACTAGATAGCATTTGAAACAGCCCCAAACATGCAATCATTTGAAAGACATTAACAAAAATGCTAATCCTAGGACTAGTGGATGTGAAGAGTGCGAAAAGATAGGTTCTTCCTGGGTCCATTTGCGGAGATGCTTGATGTGTGGCCATGTAGGATGTTGTGATTCCTCAGTACACAAGCATGCAACAAAACATTTCAATGGAACTGGACACTCTGTCATGCAGTCTTTTGAACCCGGTGAGGATTGGAAGTGGTGCTATATTGACAAGATCTATCTAAAATGATAACTGCCAAGTTGCTGTTGCATATTTTTTCTTCTTAACACTAGTCGTCCCTAAAGCCAATTTGGGCATGCATCCCATCACAGAAAGGTTTGATCTTGGAAGCCCCACACCTGCACAAAGCATAATGTTCCTTTGACACGCCATCCATGAAGAGTTCGCCGATTATTTCAATTCTGCCAGTTACAAAATACGGACCATTTTTTGAAACAGTGATCATGGGTTTGTTGTCATAGTCTTTGTATTCTTTTTCTTCTATGGTATAGCTTAACGCACCTGACGGGCATTTTTTGACAACTTCAATTAATTTTTCAACATTATCTGCATCAGGATCAATCCAAGGCCTTTTGTTAACATCAAAAACCGTTGATAATGTTTTCACACAAATTTTAGAATGACAGCAAACAGCTCTGTTGTCATGAACTATGATTTTTTGTCCCTTGTAATCCCTCTTTTTTGGATCTGTACTTTTTTCTATTCTTTCACTTTTAAAACCAATTACTCCATGTGTTCCATCACAAAACGGTTTATTCTTGGAAGCTCCGCATCTACATAGAGCAATACCTATTACGTTAGAATATTTTTCGTCCTCTGAATTTCGGAGGTTTTCAACTTGTTTCTTTTCTTGACTGTTTATCAAGTAGTATGGACCGTTAGGCAAACAAACGATTTTTGGTTTTTCTTGGCTCATGATTTTCTTTTTCTCCATTTTATAACCCAGCCGTTCAACAGTTCCAAAATTTTTCCAAGGTCTCTTGCTTGCTTTGTTAGGCTATACTCCACTCGTATTGGCACTTGGGCATAGATCTTTTTTGTAATCAGGCCTTGTTCTTCAAGATCGTGCAGTCGGTCAGACAGCACAGTGTTGCTTATCTGTGGTATGGCTTTTTTGATTTCATTAAACCGTGTAGCTTCGTTTTCTGTAAGTTTTTTCAAGATCAATAAGGCCCAAGCCTTTCCAAGAACGCTCCATATTTCATCAGCCTGGCACTCGATTTGGTTGCGAATCTTGTTTTCTTTTTCCAATTCTGTTTCCATACCTAGTAGCAAAATACTATCTAACTATAAAAAGTGGTTGTGGGAAAGGCGGTCGGCTTTCAGAAATGACGAATGTCGTTTCAAAAGTCAATTTTGCCCATTTTCCCACTGTTGTAATCTAGTACTGCTTGTCTAATTTCTTCTTCAGTGTTCATGACAAACGGTCCATAACGAGCAACGGGTTCGCCAAGTGGAACACCTGCAATCAAAAGCACATCCAAAGGCGATTCTGTGTCATTGGGTGCCTTGATTGCTATCTTGTTTCCGTCTTGCTCAAAGAGTATGACTTGTTCTTTGTGTGCAGGCTTTTGTTCATCGCCAAACAAACCCTTTCCATTTACAACATATGCAAATGCATTGTAGTTTTGTGGAATGGTCTGTGTTACTTTGGCACCTGGTTGCAAAGTAAAGTGAAGATACATAATTGGAGTTCTTGTTTCAATGACTGCTTGCTTTCCCATTGATTCTCCTGCAATTACTTTCACCTTGACGCCATCATTTTGTACTATTGGAATTTTGTCTGCTGGTAGATCCTGATAACGTGGCTTCATCATCTTGTCTTTTTTTGGCAAGTTGACCCACAACTGAAAACCGTGCAGTGTGCCACCTTTTTGCGAAAATTCTTTTTCTGGCATCTCGGAGTGGATTACTCCAGAGCCTGCAGTCATCCATTGTACGTCTCCAGCCCTTATCTTTCCTGAATGTCCTTGCGAGTCTTTGTGCTCAAAGACACCGTCAATCATGTATGTGACAGTCTCAAAGCCTCTGTGAGGATGATCTGGCGCACCTTTTGCCTCGCCTTCAGACAAATCAATTGGTCCCATTTCATCTAACAAAAGAAATGGATCAAATTCCCTAAGGCTGTGATTTGGAAATGCTCTGTGTACTACAAAACCCTCGCCTTCCAATGTGGTCTTGGCAGTGGTTACTTGTAATACCGAACGATTCTTTGCGTTGCTTGTTTCATTTTTTACTAGATTTTGGTTGTTTGTTGTGTTTTGTTTCACGGTATAGTATACACAGTATTTTATTTAAATATAGTAGTAATTACGTACTTAGTAGGGTAAATTAACCATACCAAGTAAGAAAAAAACTACTTGGCATTTAATTAAAATCTGACACTTGACATTTGTTTATTGAATAGTATACATGTTCACATAGAAGGCAAGTCTTAATTCAACCCAGTCTGTTCCTTCTTTTTCACATTCTTCGCAGCCCTTTGTTTTAGGAGCAACGTTTTCCTTTATGCCGTTAAAGTGTTCACATGATTTTTTCATATGCCATATACTGAAAACAATACAACAGCAAAATAATTTTTCTTATCTTTCCAAATTTGTACTGGTTTGAATCCTGTCTTTTGAGCCATTTTTTTTATTTGTGGTATGGTATACTTGTAAGAATATTCTGTATGAATTAATTCGCCTTTTTTGAATTTTAACAAGAGGTTGATTGCAGATACAAAAACTTGATGTTTTACCTTTGATTTTAGGTACATTTCGATTCTTTTTTGTCTTTTATTAAAAATGGCCACATGTTCAAATTTGTCGTGGTCAAAGGTTGCATCTAATTCTCGATTGATGCGTGAGAGCAGGTTTAGATTGAATTCTGCAGTCACCCCACTTGAATCATCGTAAGCGTTTTCTAAGATTTTTGCATCCTTTACTAAATCGATACCCAGTAGAAACAAGTCACCTTTTCTCATAGAGAATCGAATTTTTTTAAGAAATTCAATTCCATTTTCCGGATCAAAATTACCCAGACTAGAACCCAAAAATGCAACAAGCTTTTCTTTGTGGTCTAGCTGTCTTATGAACTCTAATCCTGTTTCATATTGATCAATTATTCCAGTTATTTTCAAATTATCATATTCATCATGTAAATTAATTGAACTGTCTTTTAGTATGTTTGAAATGTCAATTGGATAATATTCTACATCATTTTGTTTTGTAGTTAAAACTTTTAATAATTTTCTTGTTTTAATTGATGAGCCGCTTCCTAATTCTACTAGAGCATAATCCCCAACAAGATATTTTGATAATTCTGATTTTATTGAACTCAAAATTTCTATTTCTGTTCTTGTTAGATAGTATTCAGGCAAACTACAAATTTTTTCAAACAGATCAGAACCTGCTTCATCATAGAAAAACTTGGGATGAATGAATTTATTTTTTTGTGACAAGCTGTATGAAATTTCTTGAGCAATTGTGGACTTGAGTTCAGCCTTTGGTTGGAAATAACAAAACCTGGGAGTTACTGCAATTTTTTTATAATTTTTAATTTCTAGTTTTTGTTTTGTGATCATATATCTTCCACGCACCTAAAACCTGCAAACATCCATCTTTCATCGAGTTTGAAGAAATTCCTATAGCTGTTTCTGATTGAATATTTTGGGGTGGCAAATGATGAGCCACGAAGAACCTTTTGGTTGGCAAACCACTTGTCGTTGTATTCAGCAAAGCCAGACTTGAAGCCAGGATAGCCTGCAAACTCAGATGAGGTCCATTCCCAGACATCACCCACCATCTGGTGTAGCCCATAGTGACTCTTTCCTAGTGGATAAGATCCTATTTCAGCAGGTGACCACAGGTATGATTCTAATAGATTTGCATGATTTTTAGTGGGATGATCATTTCCCCATGGATAGATTGTCTTTATCTGTTTGTCTTCATTCCAACAAGATGCCTTTTCCCATTCTGCTTCTGTGGGCAATCTCTTTTTTGCCCATTTGCAGTATGCATCTGCTTCGTAATAGCTAACATTACAAACTGGCTCGTTTGGATGTAGTTTTTGTTTTCCTCTAAAGTCATGGCGTAACCAATTCTCATTTTCTTTTTCCCAATACATTGGAGCTTTCCAGTTGTTCTTCTTTACAACATCCCAACCGTCTGCAAGCCAAAATCTAAAATTTTCATAACCTCCATCTTCAACAAATTTTAGATAGTCTGCATTTGTTACAGGAAATACATCAATGGAATATTGATTCAGGTAAACTTTGTGTTCTGGAAGTTCGATATCATAACTAAAGTCAGAACCATTGTACCCCATTTCGTATATGCCGCCTGAAATTTTAATTGATTTTTTTTCTATTTGTGATAGTTTTGGCGGAGTATTTTGTTTTACTGGCCTATAGGTACTAGCAAGAAGATGTTGTAGATCATACACTAGTAGTTCTTGGTGTTGGCATTCATGGTTAAACGCCATCTTGAAAAGATAAATTTCATTTTTATTAATTTGTGATTTTTTGAGAAAATCTTCCACTCTTTTATTTATTATATTGAAATATTGTAGCGTTTCATCAACGGTAGGCCTTGACAGAATTCCTCGTTTTGCCTTCTCATGAGGCTCACCAAATGCTTGATAGTATGAATTTAGAACCTTGGAAAATTCCTGAGAATAAAATTCGTATTTTTGGTCTATCTTATTCATGATAACCTCATAGAACCAGCTTACATGTCCAAGATGCCACTTTGGTGGGCTCATAAATGCTGCAGTTTGAACTACAAAATCATCTTTTTCTAATGTTTTAACAAGCTCTAGGGTTTGGGTTCTTACATTTTTGAATTGTTCTAGTTGTTGTGAAATTTCTGAAATGTTTTCTTGTTTTGTAGTCATGTGAACTGTATAAAGAAATGATATATTAATGATCCTCCAAATTTTATCCAAATTATCTTTAGAATTATTCTTTCTCCAGATTCAGTGCACATGAATTGATGCAGTATCTCATTCCAGTAGGTCCTGGTCCATCATCAAAAACATGACCAAGATGTGCTCCGCATTTATCGCATGTAACCTCAACTCTGCGCATGAAATAGCTGTTGTCAGTGTGTTTTCCTATGGTGGAATCATCAGCTGGTTTGGTAAAGCTTGGCCATCCCGTACCAGAGTCGAACTTGTCGTCGGACTTGAAAAGAACATTTCCGCAACACACACATTTGTACATCCCTTTGTCTTTGGAAGTAACGTATTGCCCTGTAAATGGCATTTCTGTGTCTTTCTTTCTTGTAACACGATATTGTTCAGGAGTAAGCTCTTTTTTCCATTCCTCATCGCTCTTTGAAATTTTCTGTGTCATAAATTCAAACTCATCCTCTACTCTGCCACATATCGTACATAACAGCTACCGCCGCCTCTTTTCATGTAATATTGCTGATGGTAGTCCTCTGCTTTGTAAAATGTCGATGCAGGTACAATTTCGGTCACAATTTTATTTTTGAATCTCCCTGATCTTTCAAGATCTTCTTTTGACTTTTTAGCAATCGCTTCTTGCTCTGGTGTGTGAAATAAAATCATGGAACGATACTGCGAACCTATGTCAGGACCTTGCCTATTCATCGTAGTCGGATCGTGGATAGACCAAAAGACATCCAGGAGTTTTTCGTATGATATTTCACTTGGGTCAAATTGTACTTGGATGGCTTCTGCATGCCCTGTTTTGCTGGTGCAGACGTCTTGGTATGTTGGGTTTTCCAGTCTTCCGCCGATATATCCTACCATTGTTGACTTGACGCCTTTGGTATTTCTGAACGCTTCTTCTACTCCCCAGAAACAACCTGCGGCAAATGTTGCTAATTGTATATTCTTGTTGTTCATGCCATCATTTGTATCTCTTAGTATAATTACATTATTCTAAATTGTTTCCAAATTTGTTTTCAGTTATGTTTAGTTTGAATCTAATAAGACTCGAATTCTCACGTCTGAACCCAAAGATTCGAATCCTGTAAGACTCGGTAAGTTACTGTTTTGAAATCCAATTCTATTGGCTCTGAGGATGTGAAAAATATGACTGGTCTGATTAGTTAATATGCAGATTGAGAATGTTTTTGTAAATTATGTTCATATTTTTCTTTTAGTTCAGCATACTCTTGTTTGGTTAGTTCCTTTGCCACAAACAGGCTTTCTAGAATATCCAAGTAGTTTTTTGGTTTTGACTTGTCTTCCATATCTTGACTTGCTACAAAGGTAAGCATTCGAGTTATATAAGAGGGGCATACCAAAAACGGAAATCAGAAAGTTTATCCTGCATACTTTCAAAACTCCTTTCCAAATTTTTTATTTTAAAACTAGACAGAAAATCGGCTTGGGCATTCTACATGTTCGTAATGATGATCTGAGAATTTTTGGTCAACAATATACATTACAATTTTGTACAAATCTGTATCTGAAATATCCTTTTTACATTTTATACAGTGTTTTGATTTTGTTTCTGACACTAGTCTTGGGAACTGATAATTGGATTTGTAAGGGAGGACGTCTTTTGAATTTACTTACTGTTTGTTCTTATAGCTTGGTTGATTAGTGAAAAAAGCATGTTGCCTTCGCAATCTTGTATAAGACCGAAAATTCTCTGCCTATTTCACAGGTTGTTTTAAAAAGAGAAGATTTAATTTCATAGATTAGATTTTTTTCGATATTTAATATGTTGAATAATTGGAATAAGTAGGATTCCAATTTGCACTACCGTAATTATATTATTTACTGGCGGAGCCAAAAGCCTTGTAACATAACCCATCTTAGGAATTATGTGGGTTACCTTACCAATGTATTCATTATCAGTTACTGGAAAATCGGTTCCGGGTATAGAACCAGTGTTCGCATCACCCTTTGTTCTGATTGTTAATGGATCCTTGTTCAGTATCTCTGCTACTCTATGTACTATAACCTTGTCATGACCGCTAGGTCTGTTGAAAGCTATGATGTCCCCTACTTTGAGATCGTTAAAGGAGTCCCGGCTTATGGTTACCACATCAAAAACATGCAGGTTTGGTTCCATGGAACCACTGGTGATCACATAGAATGGATTTTCTGTTCCAGTAGGAATTGCAAAGGCAATGAATAAACCTAATACAATTACCAATGGAACAGTTAGTAGGATACCAAGAAGTAAACAATTTCTTGCCTTTCTTGGGTCATCTTTTCTGATTTTAAAGTAAGCTATTAGACCTCCAATAATAAAAAACAGAAGCGGTAGCTCATACCACAAAGGACTCCTAGTTTTAATCATCGGATTATTCTCTGATCTGGCAACTGGCTCTACTTTTTTCTTGATGTTCTTTTCATTTACATGTTCGTCATGAAAATTGGGATCTTCCGATTCTGTAGGATCACCTTTTCCATCTGGCAATTTATTATCTCCTACTTTTTTAATTCCAGCCTTCTAGAATCTATTTTTCTAGATAGGCGGGAGAGACCTATGTACACGGTTACTAGTCCAACTATAATCATCACAAAGCCCACTTGGTATGGAATAATAACTAGACCTGTGAGGACAATTATAACTAAAGAGATAACTAGAGCCCCAATTAAGGCAAGAAAAATTTCTGATCTGTCGTGTTTTGCTTGTATTCTAAGCATATCATCCCCTAATACTTTATTTTATATAAGAACAAGTTAGCTGGAAATGAAAGTGTTTGCCATATTGCGTAATCTTCTATATGATTACGATGATTCTGGTGACCCAGATACTATCATGGTTCCATTTTGAATCCAAATTGATTTAACATCAAGAATTTTAAACATAAAGATTGGGCACCTGCACTATTTGTCATAGGGAAGATCTTGATACCATTAGCGGTGTCTGCGCAGATTGTATAACAAGAAACAGGAAAAGTGTCAGACAGAAAAAAAGAAGCGTGAAACTTGTAGTGGTTTTGTTAATTTTTCTAGCCGGATTGTATGGTTTTCAATATTTATCCAGCACTGGAATTTTACAAAAATCACTAGAAAATATATCTGAAAAGGCTACACAGACCACCAATGAGATAGAAAATAAAGTATCAACAGTTTCACCCATACAGCAATCACCAAAAAATCCAGATCTAGCAACACTATACCAATATGCACTAGGAATTGTCAACAAGGATAGAAAGGACCATGGATTGCCACCTGTGGTATTAAGTGACATAGGCTCTGCACAAAATCATGCAGATGACGAATTAAAAAATAATTATTTTTCCCACTGGAATACTAATAACGTCAAGCCCTATGTCACCTATACGGAACTAGGTGGAAAAAACGCTGTGGCAGAAAATGATTTTTACAAATATTCTTACTGTCCAAGTGTAATTTGTTTCCAGAATAACTTTGACCCATATCAGGTGATAAAAGAAGGTGAATATGAGATGATGTACAATGACTCTCAATCCAATTGGGGACATCGAGACAACATACTAGAACCCCATCATACTCATGTCAACTTTGGTATTGCGTATAATCATGAGAGATTTTATTTTGTAGAACACTTTGAGACCAACCTGATAAGCTGGCAGGCCCTTAAGCTAAACGGAAATCAACTAATCATGAATGGCAAGTATCCTGCAGGATATTCATTATACAATGTGGATATTTTTGAAGATCCCAGTCCCGTATCTCTTACAGGAAAGGAACTGGATAATTCCAGTCCGTACAACAAGGGATTTTATGATCAGGGAAATTTGGTTGGAGTTGCAGTTCAAAAACCCTCCTATTTTTCCAAATATGTGGAGTGCTCAGTTGGCAAAATTCAGCTTGACACGTCAGATGGACAAAAGAAATGTGTAGATTATATCTTGTACAATAATTCTCCTGTCTCAAATAGTATCAATATGGTTTTGGATCTTTCCAAATGGCTTTCCCAAGGCGGAAGCTTGCACACTCTGTATGTTACTCTATTAGACAAAAATGGCAATCAGGTTGAGGCAACATCAATCACACTAGAAGATCTAAAATAAAATGATGTAATTTTTTGATGTTTCATCAAATTTTGTACAAAAAATAATACCACAAAGACAAAATTTCGAATTCTTTAAAACCATGTCATGCGATCGGGGTCATGGTGTTACAGCTACAAAATACTGTTGCATTATGTGATGAAATTCGTAATATAATGAATCAAAATGGATTTGTACAATCTTGCTATTCTGAGATACTTGATTACACCATAGAATTATTTGAATCCCACGGACTAGGTAATGATTATTATGGTTATCATAACATTGTTCACGAATTAGAAGTAACATATGTTACATTAATTGCAATGCAGTGGGAAACTTTACAAAGTGATTTCGTAAAAGAAGACCTTGCATATCTTTTTGTCGCATCACTTTTCCACGATTATGATCCGCAAAAAAAAGTCGACAAGCCACATGAACTAGACGCAGCAAAATTTGTACTTGATGACAAGAAACTCTTGTCACTTTTAAAAGATTCAGGCATTGACCCAAACATAGTAGCGGCATTAATTCTTAGAACCACTTATCCTTGGAAAGATGAATTACAACAAGAAGCTGAAAAACATGTTGAGGAATTCTTTTCCTTGTCAGATATCACAAGAGATAATCCGGATAAGATAGAGCATTATAAAAAACTTGGATGGTTTCTTTCTGTTGCCGATAGAATTGCAGGATATGCTCTGGGGGATTTCCCCAAAGCAATGGAAATGGCGAAAAAAAATGCCCATGCATTAGCTTGGCATCCATTCTTTTTAGTGAGACGTGCAGTAGCTTATTTTGAGGATCTTCTCAACAACGAGTCTGAAATGTGTGAAAGAATTTTGCGTTCACTGCCCAAGCAAATGAGAAAATCATTTATGGATAACGTTTTATCATTTATGAAATTACGACAACAAGAGATTCAGATAAACGCATCATTTGTCTATGATAATGCAAGATTGGTTACCAAGATGGAACCATTAGCAAACCGACAAGATGATGATTTCATAAATTCCCTGTTCACGATTTTTGAGGAACTGCCGCGTCCCTTACAATTCAAGAAGGAACAATTTGCAGAATCCGTCAAAGATCCACGTACCATATTGAATACACTTAGACTAGAAAATGACCAGGGTCCGATAATTGGTTTTGCAAAGGGGGGTCCGCTGGAGGACTACAAATTACGTGCCGAAGTCAAAGATGAAAACCATGGGTTATTCAATACTGTTTTTCTTGAACCAATTGCGGTCAAAATGGGATACTGGGGGCAAAGGGGTGGACGTGAAATGAGGCTCTTGTTTACAATGCAAGCTCATGCCAAAAGATACATGTACTTGACCAGTTTTGCACTAAGAGACGTGATTGAAAATAGAATCAATAGAGATGAAAAAATTAAATTTGTAAAACAGTTTGACCCTGAAAGATGGGATTATTATAGAATCATGCTGTAAAAGTATCATCTGCTGTTGTGCTATGATGTTATTTTTTGATTAGTTGGAGAGTTTTGAAACTTTTCTTACTATTAGTATGCAGGAACTACTTGGAATGAAAATGTTCCATGAGCAGAAGAATACCCATCTTTGCTTGCGTCTACTACATCAAATGTTCCTGGCGTTGAATTTCCTCCAATTTGCCATGAGAAATTATACTGACCAGTATAATCTGTCATGCCGCCAAAATCCTTTGTTGTAGAGCCAGACGCATATGTGACATGAACCAAAACAGAAGCATCAGTTACTGGGTTTGAGCCATCTGTGACAGTAACTGTCATGGATTGAGTGCTGCCGCGTGAGATAACATTTTGTCCTTGCAGATTTACATTTAGTGTTCCCAAAGATTGCGAATTTGTTTTTTGGATAGGTTGATTTGTGTTGACTGTGGTTTGGCTAGGTATCGTTAGAGTTGGATGAATCTCAGACCAATACTTCACCCAATTAGTAGCAATTTCATTTTGTGCAGTTTGCAGAGTCATGGCGCCAGAACAGACCTTGTCATGCAGATAGTTTTCAAATCCATCTTTGTCATAAGAATTTTGATTTGTGTAGTATGGTTCAGGCCACAAGTTCCTAACATCTGACGGTGCACCGCCAAGCTCAAGTGGAATCAAATGATCTAATTCATAGTTGTTTTTAGAATCAGTAAATCCGTAGGCCTGCATGCGCTCTAGTTTTATTGGATCTGTTACAGAAGTTGGCGGCCTTACTGTTTTTGTATATCCGCTAACGCATATGGTGGAATAAATGTTAGCCTGCGTTACTGTAGGATTAGTTGCTCCTGGCGTACAGTTTGGATCTGGCAAAATATCGTTAATAGATTTACAGGTTGTGGGAGTTATCGATTGAACAGAGCTTTGATCTGTTTGCTGAGTAGAGTTCTCAAGCTTGAGAACACCTTGCTGCTGTTGTACTATGTTTACCTGTATTATGCCAACTTGAACAAGATACTGCATTCCTTTTACAAACTCTGAATCATCAATCTGTCCTTCTGACCACCACTTTGCATTGTTTTTAATCCAAGAAGGAATCTGGTTGGAGTTTTGCAAGTATCCTCCAGGAGACGGCGGAATCTTTACTATTCCTTGTTCAAGCATATATTGAATTCCTTTGACAAAATCAGAATCTTGAGCTTGTCCTTGGGACCACGATTTTGCGTTATTTTTAATCCAGCTAGGGATTTTTTGATTGTTTGATTGTAATGCCAAATCATTAGATGGAATAACACTTGATATGGTAATCACCTTGGCATCTTGAGATATGGCAAAGTCCAATGTCCTGTATGTTGATGTAGCATTTTCGTTTGGGATTACATTCATTTCATCTGCTGTTACTGAAAAAGTTCCACCATCGGGATGATCTAGTAGACCTTTTGGAATTGACAGATTCATGTATCCTGCATGGTTTGAATTTAATGAAATAATCAAACTGTCCTTGCTAAAAGTAATGTCATTAATTCCGATTATTTCAGGATACCAAACCTCAAAGGTTCTTGTCTGTCCATTTGATTCTAAATCTATTTCAGTAGAGTTTATTTCATTTTCTGGAGGCAGTTCGTTGATACTTCCTATAGTATCGGATAAAACAAAATTAGGACCTAGTTGGAACCCTGGGTTGTAGCTAAATAGTATGCTGGAACTGGTCTTGACAATGTGCTCTGTGTTATTTTCGTCTATAACGGTATCAATTCTTGTGTAATTTCCTGTAATAGGATTATAGAAGCTATGATAGTCTTTTGCCCTATGATGCGAGGTAAGCTCATCAGGAGGAACCCAGTTGTGGTGAACCTCTTTTTTTATTGTACCATTAAAGGTAAATGTTTGATTGCCTATCTCTTCAAGTTTGGCAGAACCGTTTACTAGTATATACCAGTGATTTTTTCCGCATTCCATTTCACACTTGTCTAGATATTTTGAAGTTCCATTTGGAAAACTGACATATGCTGCAAAATCTCCTCCAGCCCCGTGATCCAAACACCAAATTTCATAGTCATTTCCGTTTTTGTCTTCGATATGAACATACAGTCGGTCTGTTTTGTTATCGCCGTCTATGTCTGTTATTGGTGCAGGTGCAGTAGGGTCTCCAGTGGGAGGACAGTTCCATGGCATGAGAGGGTTTATGTCTATTTTTGCACCAAAGGATGTTAATGGAACTAAAAGGAGAACAGATACTAGAATTAATAGAGCAACATACTTTGGTCGTTCCAACATGTTGTATGTTAGAAGAAATTAGATAAGTCTTGAGGTTTTATTTTAGATTTCATTCTGAAAAGACTTGGACTCACACGGAACCCCTAGAGTTTACTTGCACATATTTTTCATGAATTCTTTGCCAGCTTCTTCTATTTCTTTTTCTGTCATGTCTTTTTTTCTGGTAGCTATTGTCCATCGATGACCAAAAGGATCTGAAAGTGCACCTATTCTATCCCCCCAAAATCCATCCATCATTTGCATCATTGGTGTTGCTCCCACAGAAACAGCTTTGTTAAAGACAGAATCTGCATCGTTCACATACAGGTATATTGAACCGCTTGGTCCGCCTGTTGATTTTGGGGACAGGCATCCCATTTGTGGCATTTCGTCACAGAGCATGATTGCCGAGTCTCCAATTCTGATTTCGGCATGCATTATTGACTTGCCATCTGGTCCTTGGAATCTGTAAACTTCTTTTGCATCAAAGGCTTTTTTGTAAAACTCTATTGCGTCAGATGCTCCACTTATGGTCAGTGTTGGAGTAACAGAATGATATCCATCTGGAATTGGTTTTACCATGTGTGATGTGTTTCAAATGCGTATTTAATATTTTCCACAATGATTTCTATATTTTTATGATTCATTTAAAAAACTCTAAAACAAGTTTGTGAAATTCTGAGTCTGGCAGCTCTTTTCTTTTTTGTGCAAGCAAGGCAGCGTCGTCACCTACAGTATATCTCAGATTTGGATTGGGGGTTGTAATTGCATTTAATATCACTTCAGCAACCTTGGTAGGGGGAGTTCCATTCTTTACAAATGAGTTTAAGGAGTTTTGTAATTTCTGCATGTTTTGATAATATGGCGAACTTGGGTTTTGATTTTTTTGAGCCACCACCATGCCAGTATCAAAATTGGTTTTAATTGCACCTGGTTCTATTATGACAACTTTGATTCCAAACGGTTCAAGATCATATGCAATAGATTCACTGAGGCCTTCAACTGCAAATTTTGTACCAATGTACGGTGATGACAGCGGCATTGCCATTTTTCCACCTATGGAACTAATATTTACAATAATGCCACTTTTTTGTTCCCTCATAGTAGGCAGAACTGCTTGAGTCACTCTTATCAGACCAAAGACGTTTGTTTCGTACTGCGCCTTTATCTCACTCATGGATAGATCTTCAAGGGATCCTGTTAGACCATAACCTGCGTTATTTACCAGTACATCAATTCTTCCTGCATCGGACTTGATAGTTTTAATGGCGTCATTTACAGATTTTTCATCTGTGACATCTAGCTTTATGGTATGTAATTCAAGTTTTTCTCTTTTTGCTACATCCAAGATAGCTTTTCCCTTTTCTAAATTCCTCATAGTTGCATATGTACGAAAACCATTTCTTGCAAGTACAAGTGCAGTCTCATATCCAATTCCACTAGAGCTGCCAGTAACAATAGCAACTTTTTGATTTGTCATTTTCGTATGTTTGCTTTACATCTGCATACTATATAATTATGAAAGGGACTTTATGGAAAGTAGATTAACTATTAGTAAGCGTTGGATCTGGTAGACCCAGCTACTATCATTGTCTTATTTTGGGTTCAATTAATAAAAGATTACCTGCAAGGCAGTGGCTTGATGCTATCGCTTCCCTGTATTGGAACACCAGTTTTGGTTAGTCCTGTTAATGTAGCACTTGTCTGACCACAAACCATTCCAGTATTTTGTATTTTAAAATTAAGTACCATGTCTTTTTTACCATCACCGTTTACATCAAACAACAAGGCAGGTTTTATTGCAGGTGCCATACTAGGTCCAAATTTTACTGTGCTTGGATTTACCGTGCTTGCATCAAAAGTACTGGAGCCAAGTATTGCTACTGGAATAACTCCTATAGAGTTTGGATTGAAAGTGTTGGGGAAGCTTTTTGGATTGATATCAATATTGACAAGCAGTGGGTTTACTGTAACTTGTTGTATAGCTATACTTGTATTACCGTTAGCATCTGTTGCTGTCCATGTTACTAATGTCACACCTAATGGGAATGTGGCTGGTGCATTGTTTGTTATAGTTATTGGTGGTGTACCTCCAGATGTTGTTGGAGTACCTAGATTTACTCCTGTTGCTCCACCCGCTGTATTAGCTGTTACCGTTATGTTTGGTGGAGCAGTTATGCTAAGAGTGTTTTCTGTTACAATTATGTGTATTGTGTGAAATGTTGTAGTTAATTGTTCTTGGCAACTAAACTTTACTGCTACCGTTTGTGCACTTGTAGGGGTCCAACTAAATGTGCCACTTACTGGATTTCCTGTGATAACACCGATAGGCCATGTCTCAACTGGAAAAATTGCACCTACGGGTAATGAGGTAAAAGGTTCAAGCACAACAGTATCAGGTGGATTCGGGTCTGAGCATTCAACTTTGAATGAAATCGTATCACCTTTGTGAATGTTAAATGTAGATCCATCCGGTGGAGTTGGTGGAACATCGAAGATAGCAGGTTGTTGTATGCAAAATGTCAATTTGTTTAGCGTGAACGATCCTTGTTGTGAAGAATAAGATCCTGAAAAGGTACCGCCAAGGAATTTACTTGTTACAGTTGGATCTATTTGGTTTACTATCATCTCAGTAACAGGAGGCGAACCGGGTAGTGTTTGCTGTCCACCGAAATTATCAATAAAGTAAAAATCTCCTCCAACAAATGGATCAGTAGAATCAAAAAAGCTGTATGAGGTTACCGCGTGGATTGAGCTAAAAGACCCACCAAAATTCACAGTAAATGGAATTGATGTCCCTGTTGTGAAAGGTTGTGGAAGAGGTTGATTGAAAACAGCATAGGCACAAAGTTGCTGAGCATGTGCATCCTGAGGCAAAAATGACAGAATAGAAATCAGTACAGCAAACATTGGGAGTAATAGAATTTTTTTCAAATGCCCAAACCCTGTCCTCAAAAATGTTATTCAAAGTTAAAAGGATGATCATTTTGTTTTTATAAAATATCTAAATCTTTCATCAAATTTTATTTTTCATAAAAAAATTAAGAAATATAGAATTTAACTTGCAGGAATTACTTGAAACTTGAAAGACTCGTGGCAAGACAAATATCCATCTTTGCTTGTTTTTTTTGCAACACTATTTTTCTTCTAGGTTTCAATAACATTTTCAATTAGTAAAGTCTGGTCGCTTTGACGGTCAGATTAACCACTAGTAAATAAATTGCAAAAGAGATGGAGGCGGATACTATCGATGAAATATACGGCGGGTAACTTTGAATCAGAAAATAGTCAAGTGAAAACCATCGTAATATGGTATAAACAATTTCTCCAATGCCAAGAGATGTAGTTATTTTTATTAGATCTTTTCTTAGCCTAGGCCAGTCTGTTTTTCCACTCTCAAGCTTGTATTTTTTCCTGTTATCAATGGAATACAGCAGCCCAAAGGTGGAAAAATATACCGAGTACTCGGCTCCCATTGTAATAGACGTATTAAGATAGCTAATTGATTTTGAAAGGATCTGAGATGTTATGGCAGCAATTATTTCTGCTGCAACAAAAGCAATAAACAGATTTTTGTTTAGTGCTAGATATTCCTTGTATTTACTTCTCTTTTCTTTCACCAAAAATTATCTTGATTCATAAAGATAAATCTTCAGGTATTATTCTGAATTTTGCTTGGATACATCAACAAGTTTTTCATAAACAAAGAAAATCTTTGCATCCTTTGACCAATCTCGTGTAGGATTCCGTCTATAACCCAATTGCTCGTAAACGCGGTGTGCCTCTTTCATCGTTTGCTGAGTCGAGAGAACCATTTTGGCATATCCAAATGAGACACCGCGTTGTTCACAAGCCGCGATAAGACGTGAGCCAATACCTTGACCACGTGCTTCATGATAAACCGCCAGTAATTGAATTTCAGCTTCGTCTATCTCTGCCACCTGGCAAATTGGATTCGTAGGACGAACACAGATAATCATGCCAAGAAGTGTTCCAATTTCTGACCTGGCCAAAATGATCTCACCACGTTTTCGCACTTCAGAAGGCACAAATGTTTTCTCTGCGACTGATTTGTCGGTATAGCCCTCTTCTACAAAAACACGAGTCAGTAACGATGCAATTTCTTTATCTTCTTTGGGCGTGCCTTGATAATTTATGATTTGAAAATTCAAGTTCTACTAGTTATTGTTCTATCATTACTTAAAAAAGAAGTGCAATGGATGAAAAAACGAAGATAGAAGAAATGAACAAGAGTTTTCATTTTCATTATTGTATGATAAAAAATTCTTTCTCCACTGTTTTATCAGAAAATGACATATTCATTTTGTATGAGCCAGTTTGATTTATAGACAAAGAATACAGATCACCAAATTTCCACTTACTTTCACCATAACCAGTGTCAGAATCACATAATGTTAACACTATAGGAGATTCCCATATGGTTTTATTCTCTGTATTTGTAACTATAAAGGAAGGATAGCCACAAACGAAAAGTCCCTTGAATTTGAATGCAAAGTCTATTTTTTCTCCAACTTTGTATGTGTCTTTAAATTCTTCAATTGTTAATTCATTTACTGGTTTAAGTGCCCAATGCAGTGACACAAGTTTGTTGATGCTAGATAGTTTTACACAAGCTGGAGAACCATCTTCTGATTTAATTACTAGCTGAAGATCTTGTTTGCATACAATATCTTGTGCATCAAATCCTTTCTCGTACTGTTGCAATGGAGACCATGCACCATATCCATTATGTATTTTCGCGGTAGAGTTGTTTTCTATAAAATATGTGCCGACAATTCCTATTTCATTGTCTTTTTTTGTGAAATCAATTTTTAATGTTCTGCTGGCATTGGTAGTTTGAATTTCATCAGCCTTGGCTCTTTTTGTTCCTGAATACATGTCATCTACAAAAACAAGATATGGTTTTTCTCTACCATCTCTTGCAGAATCTATAATATCTCGTGGTAACTCTACTGTCAATTGACCATCACCTGTTGCATTAAATCTGAAAATTAATTCCCTTGCTGGCAGATCCAATAAACTTGCCACAAGTGTTCCGTTTGTCATGTTATATGGAATAGCATATGTCCCTTGATTGCCATTGAAAGATGCAGTTTGAACTACAGTGTTATGTATTGTTCTAACACAATTCTCATATGGTGTACATGCTTGAATGCCTGTAATGTGACTTATTACAAGGATAGCTACCACCCCGAAAACCACAACAAACAAAAAGTTTAGAGTTTTCACATTAATTTTCAGTTTACAGTGTTTTTAGGGATTGCTGATAAATTATGCATATATTGTTTTAAGAGACTCTGTTCAATTCACCGTTATGAAGAAATTACACTATTTGTTAATTGCAGGATCGATAACGACAGGTTATGGTTTGTTTCAGATTTTACATATATTTCCATATACATTTCATTTCAATACACCTTTTCCATTTCTACACATGTATGATGTCACAGAAAATGGAGCATACTCATTTACATTTGATCCCATTTACGGAATGACAACAGATCCCTTCTGGTTTGTATGGTCGCTTGTATTGTATTTTG
>JACQCT010000015.1 GCA_016201435.1 Nitrososphaerota archaeon
CAGCAACAAACAAACTCAAAGTAGACGAAAGAATAAAAAATATTAAAAATTCTCTTCACGATGCAAAACTTTCACTTTCAAAAACAGAACAAGAAAGAAGTGATGTTGCAAATAAAATACAACAAAATTCAACAACAATCAAGTCAATATTAGAACAAAAAGAAAAACTACTAAATCTTGAACAGAAATTAAAAATAATTCGTGCTGGACACGAAGCCACCATAAAAGAATTAAAATCAAGACTGGCAAACATGTCTGAAAGAAAAGCAAAAATTGAAAAAGATGTTGAGGATACGACATTAATTTTAGAAAAAGCAAGTAAAGCAGCTGCTCAATATGAAGCAAAAATTAGAGTTGTCAAAGAAGTCATGCATGAGGATTATTCTATCGCAAAGCTCAAAGAAGATTCTAAAAGACTGGGAATACTAGGCCTTGTTTATGAGATGCTCTCATGGGACAAACAATTTGAAAGACCAATACTTGCAGTAGGCTCTGATTGGTTAAAGGCGCTTGTTGTAAATGACTTTGCTACTTTGCTTGGTCTTGCTGAATTTGCACAAGAAAAGAAACTTCCGAAAATACGTATTATACCACTAGATGCCATTCCTAATTCAAAAATTTCTTTACCACAAGAACAAGGAATAGTTGGAGTGTTGTCTGATTACATAAAATGTGACGAAAAACTTATCGCTCTAAAGAATTTTATTTTTGGAAATATCATTCTAGTAAATTCAAACGAATCAGCATACATTTTATCCAAAAAAGGATTTAGAGCAGTAACTGTTGATGGACAATTCTTTGAGGCAGATGCAAATGCTATAGTAGTTGATATTCACTCAAAAATTTCTAATCTCACCAAAATTATTCTTCTAAGTACATCTGTTGACGGTTTAGTTCAATCTCTAGATCTTTTGAAAAAATTCATTCAAAACAAAAAGACTCAGCTTAAAAAAATTGAAAGAATAACAAAAAGTCTAGACAATAGATATAATGCTTCTGATACAGGGCTTGCAAATGTTGATTTGAGCTTTACAGATGCTAAAGCGAAACTAAAATCCATCTCGTCATCAGAAGAACAACTCATATCCAGAATTTCACAACTTAAAAGACATGAAGAAAGTCTAAAAACGAACGCGGCAAAACTCGAATCTTACATTGCTTCTTTGGAAGAACGAGTTTTGATGACACAAGAAAACTATGCTGAGGAAGAACAGGCACGAATCGCATCTGCACTTACAGCATTGAATGAAAAAAAATCTGCCCTTCTGAGCACTGTGAACTCTATATCTACCCAATTCCGAGAACAAACATCTCAGCTTACCTTATTAACAAACGAGGAGGCTGGACTTAAATCAAATACGCGATTACTTTCTCAGGAACAATCCACACTTAATCACGAAAAATATGATCTTGAAGTAGAGTCACGATCACTTGCAAAAGAAAAGGAAAAAGTAGATCTCATATTGGTATCGTTAAGGGAGAAAGAACAACAGCTAATATTGACTTCTGGAACGTCGGTTTCTGCACTCAAAGAATATGATGCAAAGCTAAAGGATTTGTATGATGGTGAAAAGGCAGTTACGAAGGAAATTAATAATTTTGAAAGGCAATCCGACTCTCTTTTACGTGATATCCGAGATCTTACTGAAAATGAAGTCAAGATACACGATACGCTTTCCTCATTTGGATACCAAGAAATCTTGGAAACTTTTGATGTAGATCAAATATTTGCAGCACTAGACTCAGAAAGAAAGACATTAAGTGGCTCTCTTAACACAAAATCTCCAGAGCAATACTTAGAGATTTCAGACGGTTATCGTTCCATGTCAACTCGTAAAAATGAACTTGAAGAGGAACGAAACTCTATAGTACAATTCATTGAAGAAGTTGATAAAAACAAGAGACAAACATTTTTGGAATCATATGACAAAGTAGACAAAGATATTCGCGAAGTTTTTCATAAAATGACAGGAGGAAACGCTTGGCTTGAAATACAAAATGAAGATGACATATTTGCATCCGGACTGTCATTTCTCGTACAGTTCCCTGACAAGCAAAAAAGAGAATCTACATCAATTAGTGGTGGTGAAAAAACACTTGCAGCAATAACATTTCTTTTAGCATTACAGACATTAAAGCCATCGCCGTTTTATCTGCTTGATGAAGTAGATGCTCATCTTGATGCACTAAACACAGAACGACTTGCAAAAATACTTGAAGAACGCGCTAAAGTAAGCCAGATGATTATGGTTTCATTAAAGGATTCTACTGTACAAAAAGCAAGTCTGATTTATGGTGTATTCTCAAAGAATGGTGCTTCACAAGTAGTTTCGCACAAGATTTCAAATGTGCAACAAGTCGCCAATTAATTTATTTTTACAAAACATGCAGCAAGTCTATCTTTCTCTACTTGTTCAAGAGGAGGTTCTTCTTTGCATTTTTCAATAGCATAAGGACATCTTGAACGAAATCGACAACCTTGATAGACATCAATATCTGAAGGTTCGTTGATTCTGATCTTTTTATCCTGATAAAGATTGTCTGGATTGGGTTCTGATATGGCATCTATGAGCGCCTGTGTATATGGGTGTCTTGGATGAGAAAGTACATCATTAATTGGACCTATTTCTACAATTTTCCCAAGGTACATGATAGCAATTCTTTGTCCTAGATAGCGCGCGGTGGACAAATCATGTGTGATGTAAATATAGGATATTTCGCGTTTTTCTTGAAGTTCTCTCATTAGCTCTAGAATTTCAGCTCTTACAGAAACATCTAGCATTGATACTGGTTCGTCTGCAATGATTACCTTTGGCTTTGTAACTAACGCTCTTGCAAGAACTATTCTTTGTCTTTGACCGCCAGAAAGCATATGTGGATATTTTTCATAAATTGTTTCAGCAGGTTCAAGTCTAACTTCACGAAGTACATCTATTACCATTTTTTTTCTTTCTGCCATGGTTCCTATTTTATGAATTTGCAATGGTTCCATTATAATATCAGAAACCTTCATCCTGGGGTTTATAGCTGCATAAGGATCCTGGTATATTATCTGACACTGCATTCTAAGCTTGTCTAGATTTCTACTTTCTCTGGTAACTTCCACACCGTCAAAAAAGACGGTGCCAGAATCTGGTTCTGTTGCTCTAAGGATTAATCTGGACGTAGTAGTTTTACCTGATCCTGATTCTCCTGCTAAAACGAGTACTTCGCCTTTTTTTAATGAAAAGGATATTCCATCAACCGCCCTGACTATTTTTGAAGAAGAAAAAATCCCTTTATTTGCAAAGTACTTGGTTAGGTTTTGTACTGAAAGAATCTCTTCCAACATAGTACTAAGAAATTCGAATTATATCAAGCGATCATTATCGTAAAATCCTAGGTATCGCAAGGTTTTAAAACCCATGAAATATGATAGAATTCGTGCAAAAAAAGATAGTAGCCGGTTTAATGATTATTGTAATGTTCGGTTTTAGTGGACAATACCTTGTTAATTTGGCATCAGCTGATGATAGCCAAAGCACCATTCAACAGAATGCAGCTATTTCTGCTGCAAGAGCATTACTGAAATATTCTCATACCCATGCCTTGCCATTAGATCAAGGTACTAAATATGCTGGATCTACAAATACTCCAACTGATGAAACTGTAAGACTCGACAGAAATGTCAACATTGCAAATGGTCACGTATACGCAGCTGCAAAGGGCATGACAATCTTTAGTGAGATTCATGTTTTGGGCTTGGACAAATTTTCTACAGGATATGCAGGTCTAACAAATACTCCTACTGATGAGACAGTGCATATTGATAGAAATACTCAGATGGCATTGGCAAGGGCACAAATGGACAAAAATAATTACAAAATAGCACTAGCATTAGCAAGTTTGAGTCCACACTATGTTGGCATAAATCAAGTTTCAACAACTGATGAGACTGCACGAGACAGAAACGTATTGATTGCACAAGGAATAGCAACATTGGAGCAACAAAATGCTGATTTGGCTGCACAATTGGCAAGTTTGACTACAAACTATGCTGGTTCAACAAGTGTTTCAACTGATGAAAATGGACGAGACAGACAAGCATATATTGAAAAAACTCTGGCAGATTCTGAAGCAAGAGCAATAGCATTACTTGATGAAATGAATGTAGTATCTGGACAACACTATGTTGGATTGGATAATACACAAACAACTGATAGTAATGGAAGAGACAGAAATGTATTGATTGCACAAGGAATGGATGCAGTAAATCAAAAATTAGTAGGCTGTTATGATGCGGATCATCCAAGAACATGTAATATAACTACTGGTGCAAACTACGCACAATACACACCATAAATATTTTAAAAAATAATTTAATATTTTAAATAATTTAAAACGATGTCTTATCGTTAGAGTTTGTTAAAAATTGGAAATTGTTCATAAAGCCAGCACAAAACATATCCTGAATCTGTTTTTATTTTAGGGGGTTCCTTTATGCATTTTTCCATTGCATGCGGACATCTTTCATAGAATCTGCATCCTTGAGAGGGATTTATCAAACTAGGAGGATTTCCCATGATGAATTTTGGTTTCTTATTTTCTTTCAATGATGGTATGGATTCAAGGAGACCTTGTGTGTACGGATGCTTTGGATTCTTGTAAATTTCAGACGAATTACCAAACTCAACTATTTTACCACCATACATGACTCCAGTTTTTTCAGCAATTTCAGATATTATTGACAAGTCATGCGTGATTAACATAATGCTCATTCCATCTTTTTTTAGTTTTTTTAGTAGACTGATAATCTGTGCTTGTACAAGCACATCTAACGCAGTTGTTGGTTCGTCAGCAATTACAAATTTTGGATTTAAAAGAAGCGCCATTGCAATAATGATCCTTTGTTTCATGCCTCCACTAAGCTCATGGGGAAATTTTTTTAATACTGAACTATTGAGACCAACAGAGATTAGAGTTTCAGAAGCTTTCGCACCAAAGTCACCTGTATAATTATGCTGTTTTAAAATTTCATATAATTGCTGTTCTATTGTAAACACGGGATCTAGTGAATTCATGGCTCCTTGAAAGATCATGGAGATTTCCTTCCATCTGTATTTTTTTGTAAATTCTGATTCTGGTATTTTAATTATGGATTTGCCTTCCAATAATATGTCCCCTGAAACTACTTTGCCGCCTTGAAGTGATCTCATTATGGAAAGCCCAAGGGTGCTCTTTCCACACGCACTTTCGCCAGCAATTCCGACAGATTCGCCCTTTTCTAAAAAAAAACTTACATCATCTACTGCATGAACAATACCTGTTTGTGTCTTGTATTGTGTTTTAAGATCAGTTACAGAAATGTAATGCATCGATCATTTTAGATCATTGAACTAAATGTGGGTTTTGGAAGAAGGGGTTATATTCTAGTTTTAGTAAGTTAAAAAACCGATTTACTTGAGAACGCCAATTTGTACTTTTGATGCCATGAATGGTATTCTTTGCCCACAATGTGAGTCAAAACTAGATTCAGGGAAATTAACTAAAGCCGACGTGGAAGCAGCAATCAAACTGGTCCATCTTTCACAAAAAATACCACAAATTGAAAAATTTACTCTTAACTCATGTCAGGAATCAACTGGCAACTATATTTTGTATTTAACCAGTTCAGACATTATGACCGTAAGGCAAAGCCGAGATCTTTATAGATTGCTACAAGGCGAATTTCCAGGAAAAATATGGCTTGTAGAAGAAAGTGCATCTGATAAGAAATTCATTGAAGACTTGTTCTTTCCAATTAAGATACTAGCTATTAATCGTGTTTGGGCTCCAGGTGGCATTCAAAAAACTAAAGTGATTGTATCTGGAAAAAGAACACCTAGATTTCCAATTGATACAGATAAGGTAGTCTCCATAGTCAACGACCTACGCGGAATTGAGATTACGGTAGAGTTTGAGAGAAAATAAGGTAATCTCATGGATTTCAAAAGAACTCATTACATTGGCCACCTTGACTCTTCGATGATAGGAAAAAAAGTGATAGTTGGAGGTTGGATAGAGGACATAAGAGAGCTTGGCAAGCTTACATTCTTGACTTTACGAGATGTTACGGGTGTTGCACAAATCGTTCTTGTGGGAAACGAAGCATTAGAACAAGCCAAGGGATTGAATAAGCAAAGCATAGTTAGGATAAATGGTACAGTTCAACAATCAAAAGCTAGAGATTTTCCATTTGAAATTAAATCTGAAAAAATTGACATCTTGACATTAGCTATACATCCATTGCCAATAGATCCTATTGGAAGGTTAGAGAGTAATATTGACAACCGATTAAACGCAAGAGCACTTGATCTTCGTAATCAAAAAACGGCATCTATTTTTAAATTAAGACATCACGTACTTGCTTCAATTAGAAAAACACTTACAGAAAATCATTTCATTGAAGTAAATACTCCGAAAATAATTGGTAGTGCAAGTGAAGGCGGAGCAAATCTTTTCTCACTCAAATATTTTGAAAAGCAAGCATATCTTGCTCAAAGTCCACAACTTTACAAGGAACAACTTACAATAGGGCTAGAACGCGTTTTTGAAATTGCGTCGTATTATAGAGCTGAAAAGTCTCATACAGTAAGACACCTTACAGAATTTACTAGCGTGGATATAGAAGCCGCATTTATGGATTATTCTGATGTGATGGATGTTTTAGAGCTGGTTGTAGCTAATGTGTTTGATTATACTGAAAAAAATTGCGCCTCAGAACAAAAGATGCTTGGCATAGAAATCAAAAAACCTTCTACCCCATTTGAACGCCTAACATACAAAAAAGCAATTGAAGAATTATCACGTGATGGAATAAAACTTGAAATTGGAGATGATTTACAGGATTTGCATCTACGTACGTTGGGAGAAAGGCATCCTGGTTTTTATTTTTTAATTGATTGGCCCATGAAGCTAAAGCCCTTTTACATTCATGAGAAAGATGATGACCCTACTTTGTCTCGCTCATTTGATCTCCAGTACGGGTATCTTGAACTCTCTTCAGGCGGTACAAGATTGCATGATCCAAAAAAACTAAAGTCAAGGCTTGTGGAACAAGGACTCAATCCTGACCAATTTGCAGACCACCTTAGAGCATTTGACTGGGGCATGCCGCCTCATTCAGGTTGGGGGCTGGGCCTTGATAGATTGATGTCTGTTCTGACAAAAATAGATAATGTCAGAGAAGTTGTCTTGTATCCGCGTGACCCAGAAAGACTTTCTCCATAAAAAGATAAATCTTATTCTGATGAAAATATCCTAGTGCAACAGTGTGATTTCTGCGGCTCTGAATTTGGAGACCGGAGGTGTTACTTTTGTGAAAAACGTTGTTGCACATCATGCATGACAGATGATAGGACAAGATGCAAACGTTGTTTCATAACAAAAAGAAAACTTGGTTGGAAAATTTTCAAAAGAAACAAGATCCTTCTTGGATTTATTGCATTTGTATGGGCGTATACCGTATTTCCAATACCTTTGATTCCTGGAATTGATCCAACATTTTATTGGATCTCGTTTGGTACCGCCATTCTGATTATGATTCCAGTATGTCTTGCAATGTTTTTTTGGTCACTAGAACCACCGAAATCAGACCTTAAGTAATATTTGAAATTACGTGCTCTGTAAATTCACTAGTTGTAATGTTGCCACCAATGTCTTTGGTCTTTATTCCATTTTGTACGACGCCATATACAGCTGATTCTATTTTTTTTGCTACCTCAAAACATTTTTGATCATTGTTTTTCATTCCAAGCCATTCAAACATCATTTTTGCAGAAAGAATGAAAGAGGAAGGATTTGCCGCCTGTTTTCCAGCAATGTCAAATGCCGCTCCATGAACTGGCTCGAATAACGCAAAATCATCTCCTATGTTTGCGGCAGGAGCCATACCTAAACCTCCAACAACCTGAGCTGCCTCGTCAGATAAAATGTCGCCAAACAAGTTGGTCGTAACAATTACATCAAATGTTTCTGGCTGTCTGATTAGATTCATGGCACATGCATCTACATACATCTGGTCAAAGTGTATGTCCTGAAAGCCTTTTGCAACTTCGTTACAAGATCTTGCAAAAAGACCATCTGTTTTTCTCATGACGTTGGATTTGTGAACACATGTAACCTTTCTTTTCTGGTTTCTCTGGGTTGCCATTAAAAATGCATATTTTGCTATACGTCTTGATGCGTTTTCTGAAATTATGCGTAAAGCGACGGCTGCATTTCCAAGATCAAATTCCATGCCAGTGTAAAGATCCTCAGTGTTTTCCCTAACTATGACCAAGTCTATGTTATTTTTTAATGCAGGCATGTTAGGGTATGACTTTGCAGGCCTGATGTTTGCATAGAGATTTAACATTCTTCTTAAGACTATGATTACATCAGCGGCACTTTCACCTACTGGAGCTTTCAAACATGCATTTGATTTTTTGATAGATTCTAAAGTTGATTCAGGTAATGCTTTTCCTGTTTTTTTTAATGCGTTGTCACCAGCTTCAAGTTTCTCTATTTTTATTTTTAAATCAAGTCTGTCATTTACTGCTTCTAAAACTTTGATCATAGATTCCGAAATCTCTGGTCCTATGCCATCTCCTGTTATGAGAGCAATTTGATACATTTATGTTCCCAAATTTTTCTGCTTTAGAATCTTCTTAAGCATTATTCTGTTTATACCATCGATCATAGCTTGTACACTAGTAATTACAATGTCTTCTCCTACTGATTTTGCTGATGCAAGATTGCCATATGCATCTTCTACCTTTATTGTAACTTCACAAAGTGCATCAGAACCACCAGCTATGGAATCTAACTTGTAATCTTTAATTCGTACTTTGGCTATCTCGCCAGTTATTTTTTGAATTGCATTTATTGATGCATCTACTGGACCAACACCATAATCAGTTCCGATAAAGTCTTTTCCTTCTATGTTTAATTTGACAAATGCATATGGCATGTTGCCCATGCCAGTTGATACAGAAAATCCAGTAAGATGTACTACTCTCTTTAGGCCTTGAGTTTGCATTACTTCTCCTGTTATTGAAAGCAATTCGACGTCAGTAACATGTTTTCCTTGGTCTCCGAGTTTTTTTACTCTCTCTAAAATTTCATGAGTCTGATCCCTTGTTGGTTGAATTCCATATTCTTCAAGCATTGCAGAAACCCCATGAGCTCCTGCATGTTTTCCTACTTGGAACCATCTTGTTCTGCCTACAAGTTCAGGACTAATTGGCTCGTAGGTCAATGGATTACTCAAAACTCCATGGGTGTGTATTCCAGATTCATGTCCAAAGGCATTTTCACCAACTATGGCTTTGTTTGGCTGTACATGAATTCCTACTACACTGGAAACATACCTTGAAGTCTCATAGAGAAGTTTTGTGTTAATGTTTGTCTCATATTTTTTATCAAACTGTAAGCATTGAAGCGCCATTACAAGTTCCTCAAGAGACGCATTGCCTGCCCGTTCTCCTATTCCGTTTATTGTAACATGAGCACATTGTGCACCTGCTTGAATTGCAGAAATTGAATTTGCAACTGCAAGACCAAAATCATTGTGACAATGTACACTAATTGGTAGATGTGATGCTTCGATTGCATCTTTAGTTATCTCTGCAATGTACCCTGGTGTGGAATATCCTACTGTATCTGGTATGTCTATTCTATCTGCACCGGCATTTGCAACTTCTTTGAAAACTTTTCTAAGAAATTCTCTATCGGTTCTTGTTGCATCTTCTGCAGAGAATTCTACTTGCAAACCAAGAGATTTTCCATATTCTACAGCTTCGATTGCTTTTGTTAATACTTGATCTCGTGTTAGTTTTAGTTTGTACTTGAGATGTATGTCTGATGTTGCGATAAATGTGTGGATGTATTTGAGGCCTGCTGCAACTGCGGCATCTATATCTTTTTTATCGGTTCTTGCTAAACCACAAATTTCTGCACGAAAATTTGCATTACATATCAACTTGATGCCTTGCATTTCTCCATCAGAAATTACTGGAAATCCAGCTTCTATGGCATCAACACCAAGTGCGTCTATCTTTTCTGCAATGCCTAGTTTCTGTTCCGGTGTTAGAGCTACTCCAGGTGTTTGTTCACCATCTCTTAGTGTTGTATCAAAAATTCTAATCTTCATTGACGCCGCCTCTTGGAAGTGCACATATGCCTGTTCTAGCAATCTCTAAAATTCCGTATCCTCGCACTAGATCCTCAAATGCATTAATTCTGTCTGGTGTGGCAGTTATTTCTACTATGATTGACGTCTTTCTCACATCATGAACCTGACATTTGAAAGCATTTGCAAGGTTCATTATTTCCATACTGTCTGACGGCTTGGTTACTTTGATCTTCATGAGTACTAGTTCTCTATATACGCTCATCTTCTCTTCTAAGCGTTTTACCTCAACAGTGTCGATCAATTTGTCAAGCTGTTTTATTATTTGATTGAGTTGTTTTTCGTCAGCAGATGTGGTAATTGTCATTCTGGAGAATTCTGGGTTTTCAGTTATACCTACTGAGATGCTATCTATGTTGTAGTTTCTTGATCTGAAAAGATTTGTCACTTTAAACAAGACTCCTGGTTTGTTCTCTACTAGTACGGAAATTATGGACCACATGGGAATTCCTATGATGGTAGGATCATGTCCTTGAGTGGCGTACCTGGTGCTACAAATGGTAAAACGTCTTCCTGTGGGTCTATTGGTATGTCGATTACAGTTGCAACGTCGCTTTTGAGTGCAGTTTGAACAGCTTTGCCAACCTCATCAATGGATTCTGCTCTTATGCCTTGAGCTCCGTATGATTCTGCTAGTTTAACATAGTCTGGACAGTTTTTAAGATCAATTCCGATCATTCTTCTATCGTAGAATGTTCTTTGCCACTGTGCCACCATTCCAAGTGAAAAGTTGTTCATCAACAAAACAATGACAGGCAAATTATCTAAAACTGATACTGCAAGTGAATTTTCTGTCATGTTGAAACTACCTTCTCCTGCAATATCTAATACTGGAACACTTGGCTTTGCTGCCTTTGCACCAATTGCAGCTGGAAATCCCCAACCCATAGTGCCAAGACCTGTTGAACTAAAGAAAGTACCAGGTTGTATGACATCAAAAAATAATGAAGCCCACATCTGATGTTGACCTACTTCTGTAGTTACAATTGATTGATGAGGAAGCACCTCTCTTAACTTGCGTAAAATTTTAGCTGCACCAAGTGGATGTGGATGAAGCTTTAAATTTTCTCTATAATAATCTCTGGTCTCATTTACTTTCTTTAACCAAGGATTGTCGTCACCACGCTTGATTGCTTTTTGAACTAACATCTTTACCATTATTCTTAATGATGCCTTGATGTCTCCGACTACGGCAACAGTTGTTGTTTGGTTTTTACCAATCTCTGCTGGGTCCACATCCATATGTATGATTTTTAATCTCTTTTCAAATTCTTCAAATGTTCCAACTGATCTATCTGAAAATCTAGAACCTGCAGCAAGAACACAGTCTGCCTCTACCATCATTTTGTTTGCTTCGGCATGTCCATGCATTCCTATCGGACCAAGTGATAATGGATGGTTTTCTGGAAATGATCCTTTTCCTTTAAAAGTAGTCACTACTGGAATCATGAGAAGTTCTGCTATTGATTGTAATTCTGCAAAGGCGCCAGAAATTATTACTCCGCCACCTGCAAGAATGATTGGTCTTTCAGCAGAAAGAAGCATGTCTATAGCACGTTCAATTTCTCTAATATCTGGGTCTACCCACGGGTGATACCCTCTGACTTTAACCTCGTTTGGAAAATGCATTTCAGCTTCATTTTGCTGTACATCTTTTGGAATATCTATTAAAACAGGACCTGGTCTTCCTGTTGATGAAATGTAAAATGCTTTTTTTACCACTGTTGGAATTTCAGCGGCATCCATTGGCTGAAAAGCATATTTGACAATTGGATTTGTAATTCCAATAATGTCACTTTCTTGAAATGCATCTTTACCTATCATCTTTGATGGAACTTGTCCAGTAATTGCAATCATTGGAGATGAATCAGCTTGTGCTGTTGCGATTCCAGTTACGATGTTTGTTGCACCTGGACCTGAAGTTGCAAAACAGACTCCTGGTCTTCTACTTACTCTGCCAAATCCATCTGCCATGTGTGACGCAGATTGCTCATGTCTTACCAATATGTGGCGAATGTTGCTTTTGTATAACTCGTCGTAGATTGGCAAGTTTGCGCCTCCGGGTAGCCCGAAGGCTAGCTCCACGCCCTCCTTCTCAAGGGCAACCATTAATGATCTAGCACCTGACATTTTTTCCATAATTTTTTCACCAGAAACTAAGCTGTATTCTTACAGCATAAGGTCGACTAGCAACATAATACTAGAAATGCTCGCCGATCCTCCTAACTTCATTTCAGTCTACAGAATTTCAACAAGAATAATTTATAAATATTGCTAGAAAAATCGCCTAAATTTATTAAAAACAGCCTAGATACATGATAATTATTTCAGTATGCACTCACTCTCACGTGACAAAAAATAATGGTTTTGGCATGGTTTTCAAAAAACTTAAACGAGAAGCTTCTCAAGCAAGGTTGATTTTGTCTGACAGAGAAGAAATACTGGAAATAATAACGATTTTTTTTGATGCTGGAAAAACAAAAAACCTTGCACCACTTGCTGCAATACAACTAAACGATACGCGATTTTCGAGCTATAGTGATGTGCCACCATTTGACCTCAAAGATTATGCAACTACAATTGCATTACAAGAATTAAGGTTTGTTAGCATATCTGATTATGAATATGAAATGATAGATCCTAGGATCGATCTTTTCGAAAATAGCGCTGTCGTTACATTTCAATTAAGGCAGACAGGAATGATAGTTGATAACTATAGTTTCAGAGGACAACATATTTCTATGTTAAGTAGAGCAACTTTTGTTTTGATAAAATCAACTAAATGGAAAATAGTACACGTGCATCTTTCTAAAATATCAGACTAGTTTGATTTTGTCTTTTTTGATTTTGTAGATTTTGTTTTAGTTTTTGGCTGGGCGGCAATTGTTTCAAATGTAGGTTTTGGGGCTTTTTCAATTTCTTTATTTTTGATAAATATTTCGTGTGCTTCTTTGACAGTAACACGCTGATGTACCAGTGCACGAACTGCCTTTATCATTGGAACTGGATAATCTGATTGCCAAATGTTTCTTCCCATGTCAACTCCTACTGCACCTGCATGCAGTGCATCAAAAGTTAATTGTAATGCATCAAGTTCAGAATCTAGCTTTGGCCCACCTGCTATTATTACAGGTACGGGGCAACTGTTTACTACTTTTTCAAAGTTTTCACAATAATATGTTTTAACAACATGTGCACCAAACTCTGCTGCGATTCTACACGACAATGCAAGATATCTCGCATCACGCTTTTCAAGCTCTTTTCCAACTGCAGTAACTGCAAGAACAGGTATGCCATACTCTTCACCCTCATCTACGAGTTTTCCTAGATTTACAAGTGATTCATGTTCGTATGGTGCTCCTACAAAGATTGATAATGCAAGCGCTGATGCGTTAAGTCTTATTGCCTCTTTTACGGAAGTGGTTATCTTTTCATTTGAGAGATCTTTTCCTATGATGCTAGAACCTCCTGATACTCTAAGGACTACAGGAATAGGATATTTCTCATCAACCGAAGTTCTCAAAATACCGCGTGTTAACATGAGAGAGTCTGCATAAGGTAACAACGGCTGGATTGTTTTACGTGGTATCTCAAGATGTTCTGTTGGGCCTAAGAAATAACCATGGTCTACTGCTAGCATAACTCCGCGACCGCTATGTGGTCTGATTATGCGTGCAAGTCTGTTTTTTAATCCCCAATCCATGTCATAGTGTTCCAAAAAAACCTTAGTTAAGCGTTTCTGAATTTGTTATAATTATTTTCATAGCGTCATTTCCTTGGTGTGCGTACTCTAACGCCTTCTTTGACTCGCTAAGATCAAATCTATGCGTTATCAGCTTTTTTACTTGTACGCTATTATCCTGAATTAATTTGAATGCTGTCATGGTATCAGTTTCTGACGCTGCATAGCTTGGAATGATTGTTATTTCCTTAGAATAGACTTTGCTGATATCAAGTTGAAGTTTAGCATCTTTGGACGGGACGCCAAACAAAACTATGGTTCCTCCTTTTCTTACAAACTCTATGGCCTGAGTTATGGCACTAAGGCTACCTGTGGCAACAATTATTATGTCTACTCCTCTGTTTTGTGTCTTTGAAAGGATTTTTTCATGGGCTTTGGAATCTGTTGATTTTATAGATTCAGTTATTTGAAATTTTTTTGCAAAATCTAATCTGAAATCATTTACATCAAAACAAAAAATTTCATTTAACCCGTAAACTTTGCTTAGCATTACATGCATCATTCCAGTAGGGCCTGCGCCAAAAATTGCAACTGAATCGCCCTTTTTTATTTTAATTTTATTCCATGCTCTTATACAACATGCAAGTGGTTCGATCATCGCAGCTTCGTCAAAACTCATGACATCTGGTATTTTTATGACTCCGCCATGAGATACATTCCACTCAGGTACAACAAATTCTTCAGCAAGACCACACGGAAGAAGATTTGTTTCAGAATATTTCTGGCACATGGTTTCATTTCCATGTAAACAAAAATGACACGAATAACACGGTACATGGTGGTGAACGAATACTCTGTCACCTTTTTTGAGATCTTTGACATTCTCTCCTACCTGTACAATTGTTCCTGATGGTTCATGTCCAAGTCTCATTGAGGGTTGACTGTATTGTCCGTAGATTTTCTCTAAATCTGAGCCACAGACGCCACATGCGTGCATCCTGACTGATATTTCGCCGTTTTTTACGGCTGGGTTTTCTATGGTTCTAATCTCCACGTCGGCTGGACCTTTTACGTATGCTGCTTTCATGTTATGTTTCTAAAACATCATGTCTTAATTTTTGTTTGTACTACCTGACTTTCAAAAAGTCTTTTCATATTTAGATCATTCAGTTATGGCGTTTTGTATTCCACAAACTATTCCAAAATAGTATTAAACCAGATATGAAAACGATATTCATGCAAGAGGGAGATGTGGCACCAGACTTTGAACTACAGGCTAATGATGGCAGTATGGCAAAACTTAGTTATTTTAAAGGCAAAAAAAATATAGTTTTATGTTTTTACCCTAAAAACCACCTATTTGCATGTCCTTCAAAAAAAGTCTTCAAAATGGCTCAAACTATAGTAGCCGCATATACTGAGATTGTGGCTATGGATGCTGTATTGCTTGCTATATCTGTGGATACAGTTGAAGATCAAAAGAAATTCGTTGAAGGATATGAGATTCCTTATTTACATTTGAGTGATCCAAAAAAAGAAACTTGTAAAACTTATGCTGGTCTCAATCTGGCTGGTTTGGCCAAACGTTCTACCTTTGTCATAGATAAAGAAGGAAAAATTGCAAAAATTTTTAGAGACATTGAGGTTGAATCTCATGGTAATGATATTATTGAATCTCTAAAATCATTGAAATAATTTTTAACATATCATCCATAAATATTTAAAGATCAGTAAATAGAAATGAACCGTGCTAGACTTAGTTGCAAAAAAATTATTCCTTACCAGAGGTAAGGGAATCCACGAAGATAAACTAACAAGTTTTGAATATGCACTACGAGATGCTGGCATTTCTGGCACGAACCTAGTTTTAATATCTAGTATTTTCCCTCCGGGTGCAAAGTTAATCCCTCGTGTAGAGGGATTAAAATTAATTCGTCCAGGCAGCGTTCAATTTGTAATTTATTCTAGACAACAAAGTAACGAGCCACATCGATTGATGGCTGCGTCTGTTGGAATTGCTGAACCTGCTGATAAAACCAAATATGGTTATCTATCAGAATATGAATCGTTTGGAGAAACAGAAAAGGAAGCTGGAGATTATGCTGAGGATATTGCCGCACAAATGCTTGCATCTTCACTTGGAGTGAAATTTGATATTGATAAAAGTTGGGACGAAAAAAGAAAACAATGGAAAATTTCAGGAGAAATTTACAAAACAAGAAATATTACACAAAGCGCTATTGGAGATCCAAAAGGACGCTGGACTACCGTTTTTGCAGCGGCAGTTTTAATTCTATAACTATCTCTTTCTAAGAAATATGTAAATTGCAACGCCTGCTGCTGCAACAATCCCAATTAAGACATATGGTGAATAGTCTACATTCGTCGGTTTGGCCGGTGGTGGAGTATACGCAGGTGGTTGAACTGGGTTTTCAATTCCCGTTGTTCCATTTCCTATAGTTAATGTTAGATCGTTTTTACTGGCAGATACAGTTGTTCCAAAAAGATAGACGCCTGTTATTTGGCTACCAGAACTTGGATCAAATAACCATCCTGCTTTTGTAAGATCTGATGGAATCTTCTGTCCGTTTTTTTCTTGAGTTGGAACAAGATCTCCTCCATGGTCAGTAATTGTTATTGGCTGATTTGATAATAGTGTGACTTGAAGAATTGAATTTAGCGGGAAAAACCCAGCATTAAAGTAACTTGATCTATCAAGATTATCTACTCCAAAAAGATCCAGAGGACTAATTGTAGTTATGGTACTTTTAATTGGAAAACGTTCGGATACTTGGAGTTGATACATTGATACACCGGTTCTTGGTATTATGGTAAAAGTTACAGATGAATTAGAGTTGCTTGACATTTTTTTTGCAGCATCCAAAAATCCACCTGCATCTTTTATTTGTGGAGGTAGTAATATTGAAGTAAAACCATCAAACAAATAATCTGATTTAGAACTTGACATTGTGTATACTATGGAAATTGTCCTGTTCCCTGAAACTGCACCAGATGTACCTAATGCATTACTAAATTCTCCTTTTGGATTTATGTATACATTGTTAAATTCGGAATTCAAGTGAAACGCACTGTTAATGTTATCTATCAGACTATCTCCTATTGCCTTAGACTGTGTCTGAATTTTTGTAATGTTGTATGATTCTACTAGTGATGGATCATCTATAGTTACCAAAACACATGAATCATATTTTGGAACTCCTAAAACACAATTCTGTGCATTTGTTATTGTAACAGATGTAATATTAGCGGTATTTCGTATTTTTTGATCAAGTTCTGCAGGGACGCGCATTTCTAGTGGACTGGTAGATTCAAGTCCTATGAATACAGTTGTTTGATTTTGAAATTTTTGATCAACTAGAACTTGTGCAGCCTCATGAAATGATGCAAGTAGAGGTTGCTGTGCATACACATTAAAAACATTGAAAACTAAAATTGAAAAAACAAGAGAAAAAATAATTATATATTTCAATAAATGCACGTTTTTAGATCGAACTATTAAGTCTACTCTTGCAATTTTTCAATTTTGATTGCAAACCGCTGAAATGGTTCTTCTAAATAATGATCCTTGCATACAAGGATGGTTTCCTTTGGATCAGGCCCGCAGTCATAAGTAATCAAATATACTGGATCTTTATTGCAACACCTTGGATATTTCACTTGGCCTTGGTATGTGAAATAAAATAAAATAGTTTTAGTTAAGCGATCAGGATTCCAATGGTTTAAATGGTAATTTATGCTTAATCTTGTTGACATCGGTTCAAACCGCAGGGGAACATGCCTAGCAGCTGGGGGCGCTTGGCTGCTAGGCGATTTTAATTATCTAATTTTGAGAGCCTATTGACTTGATTTTTGATATATTCAAAACCATCTTGCCAGAATTTTTGTGATGAAATATCTATACCATGTTCTTTTAGCAGGATTTCTGGTTTCTTTGATCCTCCCGCAGAAAGAATTTTGATATAAGTAGGCGCAAAGGATTTGCCTTCTTTTTTATATCTCTGGAAAAATGATAATGCCAACAGATTTCCAAATGAATATGCATAGCAGTAAAACGGAGAGTGATAAAAGTGTGGAATGCAACTCCACTCTACACCAAAATTATTTGTCATATCAATTGAATTAGCAAATTGTTCTTTGAGAGTTTTCATGTATTCGTTTGAAATATCTTCTACAGTTGCACCTTCACCAATTTTTTTATGTGCGGCAATTTCAAATAATGTGAAAAAAGCTTGTCTTGATATAGTTGAATAAAGATCATCAATGTGTTCTGTTAGTATTGATTTTTTCTCTTCATTAGAAACTTTGTTTAGAATTTCATCAAACAATAACATCTCTGAAAATGTTGATGCGGTTTCTGCTAGCGGTAATGGTGCTTCTGCCACAAAAATTGATTTGTCTGATGCGGCAATACTGTGTATGGCATGACCCAATTCATGAGCTAATGTAAACACATCATTTGATTTACCTTTGAAATTTACAAGAACGTATGGTGTTATCTTTGGTGATATGGTACTGCAAAATGCCCCGCTTCTTTTTCCTGGTCTGATAGAAGAATCAACATGATTTTGTACAAAGACTTTTTTTGCATATTCTGATAACGTTGGACTAAAACCATTTAGTGTCTGTAATACCATCTTGACTGCCTGATCATACTTGTATGACTTTTGTTTTACCTTTAATGTTGGGGCATAGATGTCATAGCGTCGAAGTTTTTTCATTCCGAGCATTTTTGCTTTTAGCGTAAAGAATTTTTGAAATATCGGTGCATTATACTTGCAAACTGAAAGAAGAGAATCAACTATCTTGTCATCTGTGTCATTAGCAATGTTTCTGACAGATATTGGGGATGCATATCCTCTAATCTCGACGCTCTCATCTTTCCAGTTTTGTACCAGATTTTGATATATCTCGCCAAGAACCCCTTTTTGTTTGTCATATTGAGATAAGAGTGCTTTGTACGCAACTTCTCTTGTTCTGGATTTGGGGTTTCTAACAAGTACTCCAAGCTCTTCCCGGTTGTATTTTTTCAATTTTCCATCGATTTTTACTACATACTGAAATGCGTTTGTGATTTTATCATAGATCTTGACTAGTGCAGTACTGCCGGTGACATCTAGAGTATTGATTATTTTTTCTTCAGATTCTGAAAGTGAATATTTAGCTAATAGTCTTTTGAATCTTAAAAATTCTGATAATTCTCCTGATGATTTCATTAACCGGTATGCATTTTTTTGATCTAATTGCTTTTTCCACCATTGATCGAAATACAAAGTACGATTTTCAATCTGAGATCCAAGTTTTGTCATTCTAGTTAATAATGATGTGGCTTCATCTGATTGAGTGTCTGCAGAATATCCTAAAGAGGCATATCCGCTAACTTTGCTAAACTTTTCAGATATCTCTTCGAGGGAATTGAGTAGATGTGCAAACTTTTGAGTGGAGATGTTTGGTTTAAGATAATTTTTCTTTTTTTCAAAATTTCTTACTTTGGCTTCAATCTCTTCAAGCTGTTTTCTAAATGCGACACCTTTTGGATCGGTTACAAGCTCGGTCAAATTCCACTGTTCCTGTTTAAATGAAGTCATTTTATTTCGAAAGGTTTGTTGGCATTAAAATACTCTGTGACAATTTTGTAATCTGCATATAAAAACATGAAAATTAAGAACTATTCTGTTTGATGTATCTGATAAATTGGAAAGTACGAAAGCTACGCGGATTTTATATAGAAAAAAGTGATTTAGTGAAAGTATGAGTATGACAGCATGGAAATGTTACAGGTGCAATTTGACATTTAAACAGGAAACTCATGCAATCATACACAAAGATATTTCAAGACATTCGACGCGACAAATTGAGTTAGTTACAGCCTAGTGGTTTCATTGGCTATTAGGTTCGAACATCAATTTTTCTTTCATCATTGCATCCTGACTTAATGCCCATCCTCTTTTAACAAGTTCATTTGCAGTAGACGAGCTTACGCAAGCTGGTAAGTTATTGATTGTTTTCAAAACTAATTGAAAATCTGTCTTACAGCTTACGTCAAGAGCCCCAATTCCAACATTCATTTGTTTTATTGGAGACGCATGTAGCATTTTTACCATAACACATGTGTCGAGGCCAGATAGACACATTTTACTGTCTGACACCATCCTTGTTCCATTTGGGTCATAGATGGATGATATTCCTGATGTCATATTTTGAAATGTGTTATTTTCACTGGTAGTATTCTGAGACATTGGCATTTCTGTTACTGCAGAAACTATGGCCGTAGCATTTTGGGTTTTTGTGTTATTTGATAGTGGTGGATAGACTTCACCTGCGGCACAAACATGATCCCCACATATCTTTTGACAGGGGTTTGATGTGGTACAATGTTGAGCATTTGTGGAAGCTATTTCTGCAGATGCTGTCATTATGCCATTAACTAGAAAACCAGTAGTCAAAGTCAGGATCAGTAATAATTGAATTAATTTCATAATGCAATACTATGTAAATACTTTAGATAAACCTTAGCCTAATACTAAAAATTGGATAAAGATTACAAAGATTTTTCAGAAGCATATTTCAATAAGACTAGAACCTGTCATATCTGGCTCTTTCTACATCTCTATCTTCTTTCGTTGCTTTTTTCCATTCCTTGTAATGCTCTTTACACAAGACTGTTTTTTTTGAGCTAGCAGAAATACTTAGACCAGTTCCTTCTACTTTTGCTGTAGTCAATGAACGAATTCCGTCCTTATCGCAACCAATAACACTGCACTTGGCACCCTTTGCAATAATGCCCATGCCTCATGTTGTATTCAATATTATATATACTTGCAAAAATTACACTTTTGATTTTATATTCAGAAAGATTAGATTCTATCAGATATTTCTACACTTTTCTTATATGCATCAATAAACTCTTGAGCAAACTTGTTTGCATTTCTTTCTGAGCCGCGGTGGACTCCAAGCTTTGATCGTATATGGTGATAATATTCGTGCAAAACCACAAAAGGATTGAAGAAGATGTCAGAATTTAGCGCATAAATTTTTCTTTCTTTTGGAATATAAAGTGCATAAACAGTTCTTCTTTTTCCTTTTATGGTTCCAACAACTATTTGTGGAGGGGTAACATGATAAAACTCACTCAGTTTTTCTAATGCTTTCTCAGTTTGTTTTTCAAGAATCATTCTAACGATTTGCGTTTTTGTTATATAGTCTAACTCAACCATTGTTTGATCTACCTAGTAATTCTAACAACCTTGCCTTTAACTCTCCCGTGGTAATATGGTACGAAAATAATTCATCTACGCAGATCGTGATTGATTTGTTTATAATGGTATAAATTATTGACAAATTGTTGATATCCGATGCTTAACAATTTCAGAGAAAGTCTAAAGCCCACTCTGCAAAAAATTGGGACTATATTTGCATCAACAGGCCTGCCTGCAAATTTTTGGACTGTAATAGGTCTTGTATTTGCATTTGCGTCAGCTGTAATCTATGCGCTACACTTTGAATATTCTTTTGTAATTGGAGGAATATTGCTCTTGGTTTCAGGATTTTTTGATATTGTTGATGGACAGGTTGCACGAGTTACACAAAAGACATCAAAAAAAGGTGCCTTTTTGGATTCTGTATTTGACAAGATTGCGGAAGTAGCGATATTTCTTGGAATATTGATTGGTGGATATTCTGAAGGATATGTAGTTCTATTAGCAATTACACTATCGCTTCTTGTAAGTTATACAAGAGCAAGAGCTGAGTCACTTGGAGTACAGCTTCAGGGAATTGGAATTGGGGAAAGAGCAGAGCGATTATTAGTAATTGCTATTGTTGGAATTGCAGGATTCCTAAATTATGCTGTAATAATTGTTGTAGTTATAGCTGGAATAACTTTTATTCAAAGAATAATTGCAACGGCTAGAAACATTAAAGATTGATTATCGCAATCTGCCTGTGTTTCTTCTAGAGTCTGCAGATCTAATCTTTAGTATGCCAAAATGAATTGCACATGAAATACAATACCATTTTAATACTGTCGGAGATGCAATGTATGCTCCCTGAGCTCTTAGCTCTTTTGCGAGTGTATGTTCAACCAGATTTAATCTAGATGTGACCTTTTTTGCCTTGTCTCGTGGAACTGTAGCACCACAGTTTGTACACTGGATACGCCCAGAGGATCCCTTTCCTCCCTTTTGTCGTCCACGACTAGCTCGCTTTAACGGCATGATTATCCTCTGACTTGCCTCTTTATATCTTGTTATAAAATAAAAAATTTTAAATTATAAACTCATGCCCAAAATTTAACAAATTTAAGTCAGTGTGTTTCTTAATGAATTATGCGTGGCCTATGCCTGTTTGTATGTTGTCAAATGTTGAACTGACCGTGGAGAAAGGTCAGATACTGTGTACCATATGCTTAGTGAAGAAAAGATCGAAAAAAGACTAAATGGGTACTACTTATCCAAGAAACAGATGAAGATTGGAATATTTTCACATTGTACTATTGATGAAATTTCTAGAGTGGGTACAGTAGTTGAAACTGCTGGTGGGCCAGCTTGTTATTGCGGATTGACTGCTAGGGCCGTAAAATTCGATGTAGAATTTCACACAAAAGTAGGACCTGATTTTGGGTTTCGTGAATACTTGGAAAAAAATAAGATTTTCATTCCGCAAAATGCACTCTCACAAAATCCTACTACAAGATTTTTACTAGAGATTTCTGGGACTGATAGGAATCTGTATTTGAAAACAAAGTGTGATGAAATAGAATATGAAAAATCAGATGCAGATGGCTGTATAGTCAGTCCTGTATTTGATGAGATATCTGAAGAAACACTTGATAAAATAAAAGAAAATTCTGAATTTACATTGCTTGATCCACAGGGTTTTCTGAGAAGAGCAGATGAAAAAAATAAGATATTTCTTGAACGAACCAGCCTTGATCTTTCAAAAATATCTGCAATCAAAGTAGACCCCGAAGAAGCCTTTTCTCTCACAGGTCTGACAGAAACTAGTGCGATGCTGGCACTACAAAAAAAAGGAGCAAAATACATCCTATACACAAACAAGCGTGAAATTACACTGCTTGCACGAGATAGGTTATACTACTTGACAATTCCAAACATCGAAGTTGGAGATACAACCGGAGTAGGAGATATTTTTTGTGCTACTTTTGCATGTACGTTTCTAAAGGAAAAAGATGTTTTATGGGCAATTTGTTTTGCGGTAGGCTCGGCACAAGCAGCACTGGAAACAAAAGAAACAGGACTTTCTAAGATTCCGTATCAAGGTGATATTGAAAAAAATGCCGCATACCTGTACAACCAAGTGAAATTCAAGCACATCTAGGCTTTTATTGCACAAAAACTGAAATCACATCATGCGAGTAGCGATATTTAGTCAGGATCAAGAAAGAACTGTAAAATCAGTAAAACTATCGCTTGAAAGTCATGGCATAGAATCATTTCTACTAGGCAACAAACAACTTTCCAAAGATGTTGATTATGTGGTAGTTACTGGTGGTGACAGGGGCGTTAGGAATTACTTTCATCATGATTTGAATACTACTGTTCCAGTACTTGGCATAAATGAATTTGAATCAAGTGGTTATCTTGCTCAACTTGATTTAAAAGAATTTCCTACATTTCTAAATAGATTAAAAAAAGCAGATTTTACAATCGAACACGTTACACGTCTTGGTGTAAAAATTGATGGTAAAAGTGTTTATCCTGTATTAAATGACGTTGCAATATTTTCATCAAAGAGTGCAACTCTGGTTGAACATGTACTAAGAATAAACGGTGAAGAAGTTTGGCATGACAGCAGCGACGGTGTTATTATAACAACACCGATTGGTTCGTCTGCATATTCAATGTCTGCAGGTGGGCCAGCGATATTTCAAGATTCCAAAGTTTTTGGAATTGTTTCAGTAAACTCGTTAGATATAACAAGAAGACCACTAATCGTATCTGATGACAGTATTATTGAGATTGATGACATTTCATCTAGCCTTAGATGTGAAGTAGTCATGGATGGAAAGGACCGTTTTAAAGTTGACCAGATGGTTGCATGCACTAAATTTCCAATACCTGCAAATATAATCCGGATGAAGAAGGATTCTACTACTGTATCTGCATTAACAAGGAAGGTAAAGCTTGCCGATGATCTTCTAAACATGCCGCCTAGCTCAAAACTCTTGTTAAAGACACTAGAGTATGAGGGTTCATTGTCCCAAAAAGAATTAGCGGCAAAAACACTTCTCCCAGATAGGACAGTAAGGCTTGCCTTGCGTCATCTACTTGACAAAGGCTATGTCAAAAGAAGAGTCTCTTTACGAGATACACGACAAAGAATCTACGAAATTCCAAAATAATTATGCGTGAGCTGCAGCATTTACAAAGGCTTCAAACGATGACTCTGGAAATCCCGGTCTACTGTTAAATTCTGGGTGGAATTGTACACCTAGATAGAATCTATGTGTGGGAATTTCAAGTATCTCCATTCGTTTTTTGTTATCACTATATCCTGAAAAAATCATTCCTTTGTTGGTAAATGCATCAAGATATTTTTGATTGAATTCGTATCTATGTCTGTGTCTTTTGAGAATTGTGTTTGATTTGTAAAGTTTGAACGCTAGAGTATTGTCTTCCACTTTGATTTCGTTTGAACCAAGTCTCAGTGAACCACCCTTGTTTTCAATTGTCTTTTGTTCTGGCAAAAGATCAATAACTGGATTTTCAGTATTTGGAGAAATTTCAGTAGAATTTGCATTAGACAATCCACAAACATAGCGACCAAAAGCTACCGCTGCAAGCTGGAATCCAAAACAGATTCCAAGATATGGTATGTTTTTCTCTCTTGCATAGTTTGCAGTCTTTATGATTCCTTCAGAACCTCTATCGCCAAAACCTCCTGGTACTAGTATGCCTTGGTATGATGAAAGCTTGTCAATGTTTCCGTTTAATTCTTCAGAATCAATCCAGTCTATCATAACATTTTTTCCAATTTTTGCACCAGCGTGCTTGAGTGCTTGGTTTACACTAACATAACTATCTGCAAGTTTTACATATTTTCCAACCATTGCTATTTTTATAGTTTGATTTATGACTGCAAAAGAATTTACAATTGAATTCCACTTGTCCCAGTTTGCCGAAGTGTTTACCAAGCCAACTTTGCCAAATTTCTTGAAAATAATATCAATAATTCCTTGATCATACAGCATCTGTGGAACTGTCAAAATAGAGTCTGCGTCATGACATGAAAATACATCTTTAACAGATACGTTTGAGAAAAGTGATATCTTTTTCTTTGCTGCCATTTCTAGCTGGTGTGTGCATCTTACTGCTAGTAGATCTGGCTGGATACCAATTCTGCGCAGTTCTTGTACACTGTGTTGAGTAGGCTTTGTCTTTTGTTCTCCTACGACATCAAGTGATGGTGCAAGTGTAACATGTACAAAAATGATATTTTCTGGACCTTCCTCTAATCTCATCTGTCTTAATGCTTCCAAAAAGGGAAGGCTCTCAATGTCTCCTACGGTGCCGCCGCACTCTACTACCAGTACATCCAAATCTTCGTTTTTTGCAATATTTCTAATTCTATCTTTTATGGCATCGGTAACATGGGGTATTATTTGGACACATGCACCAAGATATTCGCCTTTTCTCTCTGCCTCTATTACACTAGAATAAATTTGAGCTGTAGTTATGTTATGAGATTTTGGTATGTTTTGATTAAGAAATCTTTCATAGTTTCCAATATCCATATCGCATTCGCCTCCGTCTTCTGTCACAAAGACTTCGCCATGCGCAATAGGATTCATGGTTCCTGCATCATAGTTTAGATAGGGATCAATTTTTACACACGAAACTTTTTGATTTGAAAGCTGCAGTAATTTTGCGATCGAAGATGAGACTACTCCCTTTCCAAGGCCAGACATAACTCCTCCTGTTACAAAAATATACTTTACAGATTCTGCCTGCATATCTATGAATAACAAATGCTCTTTTTATTCCTTGTCTTAATTATTTATGTAAAATTAATAAAAAATCTGAAAGATCAGGTTGATACTGTAATACTCAGACTCTCACAGGTCTGAATCCCAGCAACAGCATTCATCCAACGTGCAGTTAGGACATAATTTTGCTGACTTGCTAATCTTGCATTCTTCAGGAAAACAATTGCAATCAGCACATTTCATTTTCATTATAAAACTGTAATAAAAGAAAGTTATGGGACTATTCCTGATTTTGCGGAAGATCTTTTCACTATTTGAGTAACTACTGTTCCAAGGGCTACAACAAAAGCAATAATGCCAGTAGCAACTCCTAATCCTATTCCCTTGCCAAATCCTTTAATCTGAAATTTCTTGGTAGTAATTATTGCACCGAATGCTACGCCTATTGCCATACTTGTAAGAAAGTGTGCTGTAATTCCTGGACCTAATGCATTTTCATAGGACTGACCGGTGATGAGACCCATTATGATAGCAAAACAATTTGCTCCCATCCCTATCTGCGTCATTATTATGCTCATTACTCCATACATGAATGCTCCGCCCGCGATTCCGCCTACTATTCCTGCTCCCAGTGCGACTTTCTTTGAGTATTGAATAGATTCCATCGTCATAGTTCTCTGGCTTCGCAAAGCAATGTTAAATAGATTGTTCCAAATTAGTTCCAAATCATATTCCTTATTGTGAAATTGTTGCTGCTTTTAGACTTCTTGTAAATTTAGCAATCTCTGACTCGATCTTTTTTGGAGGCGTTTTTTCAATCAATCTTAAAAATGCACTTCCAACTATTACTGCGTCTGCACCTTTTTGAATAAAGAATTTGGTTTGTTGGGGGGTACTCACACCAAAACCTACTCCCATTGGAATTTTTCCGTTAACTAGTTTTTTTGTGTTTTTGATTGCGTCTATTGTATATTGATGAATTTTTTGTTGCTTGCCAGTTGTGCCAAACACTGAAACAAGATACAAAAATCCAGATGACGCTGAAACGATTTTCTTAATTCTTTTAGACGATGTATTTGGTGATATTAAGAAAATAGCGTCAACTTTGTTTTTACGTATGGCCTTTAGATATTCTCCGGCTTCTTCTACTGCCATGTCAGGCAGTATAAATCCATCAATTCCTGCCTTTTTTACAAGTGCAATAAATTTCTCATAGCCTTGCTTATAAAGTAGATTTGTGTATGTCATCAAGACTAGAGGTAGATCTGTCTCTTTTCTTATTTTTTTGACCAGATTAAGAAACTTTGAAAAATTGATTCCTTTTTGTAATGCTATATAGCTTGCATTTTGAATCACAGGTCCATCTGCAAGAGGATCTGAAAAAGGTAATCCAAGCTCAATTATGTCAGCTCCACCTTTTACTAAACCTCGTATAGCAGATAGTGTATCATTTTCACTAGGATATCCAGCTACTACATATGCGATTAGTGCTTTTTGATTTTTGGATTTTAATTCCAAAAATTTATTTTTTATTTTTGACATTTTGATTCAGATAGTTCTCTACTACTTCAACATCTTTATCTCCACGGCCAGATAAAGTAATAACGATAGAATCACTTTTGGAAAATTTCTTTGCAATTTTTATAGCATATGCAACAGCATGAGATGACTCTAGTGCAGGTATGATTCCTTCATATTTTGCAAGCATTAAAAATGCGTCAATTGCATTTTGGTCACTAACACTATCGTATTTCACACGTTTACTGTCTTTCAAGTATGAGTGTTCTGGACCCACACCCGGATAATCTAATCCAGCTGCAATGCTATGTGTATCAAGAATTTGTCCTTCACTGTCTTGTAAAAGATATGTCAACATTCCATGTAGCACTCCTTTTGATCCTGCCATTAGTGTTGCAGAATGATGATCTGTATCAATTCCTTCTCCACCGGCCTCAATACCAAACATCTCAGTATCTGTATCTGTTAACGGATAAAATGTTCCGATAGCATTAGAGCCTCCACCGACACATGCAATAACAACCTCTGGCGTTTTCTTTTCAATTTCTTTCATCTGTGATTTGATTTCATTTCCAATCACTGATTGGAAATCCCTGACCATGACTGGATATGGGTGTGGACCTACTGCTGAGCCAAGGAGATAGTAAGTGGTTTCTACATTTGTGATCCAGTCTCTGATTGCTTCGTTTATTGCATCTTTTAGTGTCTGGGTTCCTTCCATTACTGAATGAACAGAAGAACCAAGAAGTTTCATTCTAAAAACATTTAGCTTTTGGCGTTGAGTGTCTTTATATCCCATGTATACTTCGGATGGCAAACCAAGTGTAGCGCAAGCCATTGCTGTTGCAACTCCGTGTTGTCCAGCTCCTGTTTCCGCGATGATTCTTTTCTTTTTCATTTTTTTTGCAAGAAGGGCTTGACCTAATGTGTTATTGATTTTGTGTGCTCCTCCATGCAAAAGATCTTCTCTTTTTAGATATATCTTGGCACCACCAATTTTTTCTGTCAGATTTTGTGCAAAATATAATGGAGTTGGTCTACCAGCATATTCGCGTAAATAATAGTCTAATTCTTTTTTGAATTCTTTATTATTTTTAAATTTCAAGTAAGCTTCTTCTAATTCTTCTACTGCAGGAACTAGTGTCTCTGGAATGTATCTGCCTCCAAACTCGCCAAATTTCCCACCCTTTGGATATCTTATTTTCATATTGATGACACCAATTTTTCCACATGTCCCTTGATATCTCTACTCTTCATTATGCTACTTCCTACTAGAAATGCATCTGCACCACATTTGTGAAGAAATTTGATATCTTTTGGATCTTCTATTCCGCTTTCAGAGAAAATTATGCGTCTTTCTTTTCTATCCTTGAGTATTTCTTTTGTTGTGTTAAGATCAATTTCTAGTGTATCTAAATTACGATTATTTATTCCAAGCATATCAGCATTTGTTCGTACTGATCTAACAAATTCCTCTTTTGTATGAGCCTCTAAAAGTACCGCCATGTTTTTTTTGTGAGCATAGGCAATAAATTCATCAACATCACCAGCAAATTTTTTATCAAAAATTGATTGTATAAGTAATACACAGTCGGCGCCTATTTTTTCAGCCGCGTCTATCTGTTTTTTATCGATGACAATATCCTTCATTAAAAGAGGTATACTGACATGTCGACGAATTTTTTGGAAATACTCAGGTGAACCATTAAAAAGATGTGGTTGTGTAAGTATGGATAACCCAATTGCGCCGCCTTTAACCATTAATTTTGCAATCTTCACAGGATCTGAAACACTGCGAATGTTTCCAAGAGATGGAGAAGAAAATTTTATCTCGGTAATTAGTGAGACGTGTTTATTTTTTCTAATGTTATCAATTATGTTACTTTTTGATCTTGGTAATTTTTTTGATATTTTGTAAATTCCTTCATCTATTGCTTTCTGTGAATTATTTGCAAGTTCTTGTAACATGTCCTTCATGATTTTTCAAACTCCTCGACTTTTTCTATATTGCCGCAAAAACGAATAAAATTTCTAAATGCATCATATGATTTGCCACTTTTTATAGAATCCCGCGCCATTGGTATGGCATCATGAAAATCATCGGCGATACCTGCAATTATCAAACCTGCAGCGGCATTTAATGCGGTAACTTCGATCATTGATTTATTTGCAGTTCCTCTCAAGACAGAGATAAACGACTTAATGGCATCATCTCTTGATGAAATTTGAATGTCTCCTATAGCTCCTTTTGCTAATCCAAAATCTGTAGGGTTTAAAACTCTAATGTTGATTTTGCCATTTTTGAGATGACAAATTTGATTTTTTGATGTGGTGGATAGCTCATCAAGACCATCATGTGATAATACTGTCATTACATTTTCTGCATTGCGTGACTTTAGTAATAATACTATTCTTTCAAGATAGTCTGCAGAAAATACCCCGACTAGCTGGTTCTTTACTCCTGCTGGATTACTTAATGGTCCAAGTAAATTAAATGCAGTTCTTGTCCCAAGAATTTTTCTTGCTTCTGCAATGTTTTTCATTGCTGGATGAAATTTCTGTGCAAACATAAATCCTATTCCGCATTTTTCTATAATCTCAGTCACCCTTTCTGGTGGCATATCTAGATCGTACCCAAAATATTCAAAAATATCTGCGCTACCATGAATTCCAGAAACTGATCTGTTTCCGTGTTTTGCTACTGTGCCGCCTGCACCATTTATTACAAATGCCGCTGTTGTGGAAACATTGAATGTTTTCATTTTATCGCCACCGGTACCGCATACGTCAATTATTCTACCAGATCTTTTTGGGTTGATATGAATAGCATATTGCTGCATTTTGTCTAGCATTGACAAAAGTTCTTCATCTGACTCGCCTTTGTCAGTCAAATTTCTTAAAAAATTGGCTGCTTCTTGAGAAGGAATTTGTCCCTTTAGTAACTCATCCATGACTTGACTCATTTCATCATATCCGAGATCCTGGTACAGTGAAAGTTTGTTTGTTAGTTTTGTAATCATTTTTTTATCAACTTTATGAAATTGGCTAGAATTTTTTTCCCCTCCACAGTCATTACTGACTCTGGATGAAACTGAACTCCTTCGATGAGGTATTTTTTATGACTTACTGCCATTATCTCCTTATCATCCTGTGCAACCGCGGTTACTTTGAGCACATCTGGGATCTCTGTCTTGTCCCCTACTAGTGAATGGTATCTTGTAGCTTTAAACGGATTTTGAACTCCGTCAAATAATGGCGATTTGTAATGTTCAATTGGACTTGTCTTTCCATGTCTAACATTACCTGCGTTTACAACCTTTCCTCCAAACGCATGAATGATTCCCTGATGACCTAGACAGACTCCTAGAATTGGTGTGGTTGGACCTAGTTCGGTTATTACCTTATTACATATTCCAAAGTATTTTTCATCTTCTGGTGTTCCCGGTCCTGGGGATATCACTATTGCATCATAATTTTGTTGTTTGATCTCATCAAGCGTTATTTTGTCATTTCTGATTACATCTGACGTGACATCAAGCTCTCCGAGAAGCTGTGCAATATTGTAAACAAACGAATCATAGTTGTCAATTATTAAAAATTTCATTTTGATGCCTCCTTTAGTGCATTAAGCATTGCATTTGCTTTGTGTTGAGTCTCTAACCATTCATTTTCAGCTTTTGAATCTGATACTATACCAGCTCCTGTTTGAATAAATCCATTTTTTCCATCAAAAAATATGGTTCTGATTGCAATGGCAAAATCACAGCAACCATTAAAAGAAAAATATCCAACTGCTCCTGCATATGATCCCCGTTCATCAGGTTCTAATTCGTCAATGATTTCCATTGCACGAATTTTTGGTGCCCCCGAAACAGTTCCTGCGGGAAACACAGCTTTCATTGCATCAAAAATACTATGTTTTTGATCCAAGCTTCCAACAACATGAGTAACCATGTGTTGTACATGACTGAATTTTTTGATAGCCATAAGATCTTTTACACGTACGGAACCATACTTACAAACACGCCCGATATCATTTCGACCAAGATCTACTAGCATTGTATGCTCGGCTAGTTCTTTCTCATCGTTTAGCATTTCTTTTTTCATTAATTCATTTTTTCCTTCATCTTCAGTTATTGGTCTAGTGCCAGCAATAGGGAATGTCTCAACAATTCTTCCAGTTATCCTAAGTAGCATTTCAGGACTAGAACCAATAATAGTTCTGTTACCCATTTTCATATGATAAAGATACGGTGACGGATTTATCTGTCTAAGTGATTTGTATACTTTGAGCAAATCGCCTTCTGCAGAAAATTTGAATTTTCTAGAAAGCACTACTTGGAAGATGTCACCGTCATGTATGTATTTTTTTGCCTTGTCAACCATCTTTTCAAATTGTTGCTTATCTAGGTTTTCTGAAATTTCTGATAATGAAAACTTTTCAAACTCTGTCTCAGAAAATGTTACACTATCAATTCTATTTTTGTCATAATAAAAATAAAATGATTTTTTTTCCTTAATATCAAACAAGATTCCATCTGTGTAAATTCCAAATTCCATTAGTGGCACGTCTTCTTTTTTATGAGAATCTGGAATCTTTTCCCATAATCTGATTGCATCATAATTTATTATTCCAACTGCTCCTCCTAGATAACGATATTTTTGATCAGGAATTTCATGAAGGAGTTTTTTTATTTCTGATAGCGGATCGTTTGTTATAATTGTTCTTGTATTTCCATTTTTGTCACGTAGTACTATTCTGTCTGCATATCCTTTGATTACAATTGAAGGATCAAATCCCATAATCGAGGTTTCTGCCAATTCTTCAGGTCCAGTTAAGGATTCAAACAAAAAGGAATAGTGATAGTTTCTTGAAATTTTGTTATATAGTTCAAATTGGGAGCCAGTATATTCTAGGGGTACTATACTAAGTTTTGAATGCCCAAATGCGGTCACCCATATAGAAAGTCCTGTTCTAACTCTATTTAAAATTAAGCAACTAGTTTGGAAGCAGTCGAATCTTAGGAAATTACTGTATAGTACGGTACCTTTATATCCGATCTTGACGTAATGATTACATGTCGCAGATATTGGCTTCAAGACAGAATAGGAACGAAATTTTGTTGTTTCAGGATCTATATTTTGTTAAAAGAGCATCTGCTCTAAAAACGGTTGTCAAAGAAGCATCTTGTAGTATCTGTGAGAAAAGACTAGAAGATGGAGTAGCAATAACCGCAAAAACAATTAGGGAAAAAACTAGATTTTTCTGCCAATATCACCTTCCAGTAGATTTTTAAATTTTAAAAAATTAATTTATCTTAGCGGACTAGTAATAGCGCCTTCGGATGCCGAACCTACAAGTGATGCATATTTTGCTAATGCGCCGGTTTCATAATTTGGCTTTCTAGGTTTCCATTCCTTACGTCTTTGAGCAAGTTCATTTTCAGATACTATCATATCCAAAGTATTTTTTTCAATATTGATTATGATTTCATCCCCTTCTTTTACTAGAGCAATGTTTCCACCAACAGCTGCTTCTGGAGAAACATGACCTATCATAAGACCCCGTGTGGCACCAGAGAATCTTCCGTCTGTTATTAAACAAACTTTTTCTCCCAGTTTTTGTCCTACAAGTGCAGCAGTGACTCCAAGCATTTCTCTCATACCTGGTCCTCCTTTAGGACCCTCGTATCTTATTATTACAACATCGTTTTCTTTTATCTCTCTTTTTGAAATGGCGTCAAATGCATCTTCTTCTCTATCAAAAACTTTGGCATTGCCTCGAAATTCTGTGGCATGTACTCCGGCTACTTTTACAACTGCACCATCTGGTGCAAGTGAACCTCTGAGAATTTCCAGTGTTCCAGTTTCATGAATTGGAGATTCAATTGGCTTGAGTACTTTTTGATTAGTATCAAATGAAAGTGCAATTGAATTTAGATTTTGTTTGAGAGTTTTACCAGTTGCAGTCATAACATCTTCATTTAAAAGATTTTTCTTAGCCAAACTCTTCATTAAAATTGGAATTCCCCCAATCTTGTCTAAATCTAACATTACATAAAATCCTCCAGGTCTCATGTCTGCAATATGCGGCGTCTTTTTTCTAATTCTCTCAAAATCTTCTAGCGTTAGTCGTACTCCAATCTCATGAGATAAAGCTAAAAGATGAAGAACGGCATTAGTAGAGCCACCTATTGCATTTGCAACTGTAATTGCATTCTCAAATGCCTCAAATGTAAAAATATCTTTGGGCCTTATGCCGTTTTCTAAAAGATTTAGAACTGCCCTACCACTATCGTATACCATTTTTTCTCTTCGTGGGTCTTCAGCCGGAGGAGATGCGCTACCAGGTAACGCAATTCCAATCGCTTCACTAATTGATGCCATGGTGTTTGCAGTATACATGCCACCACAAGAACCTGCATTTGGGCATGCTACGTTTTCAAGATTTTTCAAAGCTTCAAGAGTTAATTGGCCTGCTTCATAGGAACCAACGGCCTCGTAAACATCCTGTACTGTGACTTGCTTTCCCTCATAAATTCCTGGCATAATGGTGCCGCCATAAACAAAAACTGATGGAAGATTCAGTCTTGCCATTCCCATCATAGTACCTGGTAAACTTTTATCACAACCTGCTATTCCAACTAATCCATCATATTGGTGAGCTCTTATCATTATCTCAATTGAATCTGCGATTATTTCTCTACTGACTAGAGACGCTTTCATACCTTCATGACCCATTGCAATGCCATCACTTACTGCAATTGTTGCAAATTCTCTTGGGGTGCCACCAGAATCGCTTACTCCCTCCTTTGCTTTTTGAGCTAATCTTCCAAGATGTATGTTACAAGGAGTAGCTTCATTTCCAGTGTGAGATATTCCGATGAAGGGTTTTCCAAGATCCTCGTCTTTTAATCCCATTGCCTTGTACATAGCCCTGTGAGGGGCTCTGGACGGTCCTACCACTACATTTCTACTAGATATTTCCATTTTGAATACAGATGGGAGAAAACTGGCATAATTTTAGCATATCAGTATGAATCGATATATGATAATTCCTATGATCTTAAAAGATCTAAAAACATAACAGTCATTATTTAAAAATTATACTTTTATTAAAAACCAAATGTTGAGGTAATGATCTATGGATCAAAACCCGTGCGAATTGGACTAGAATAAAGTATTGATTAAAAATGTAAGACAAAAGTCATAGTAGGAATTATGCATAATTTTTTTATAATAGTATTCTAGGTTAGATTAGACGAGAACGAGCATTCTGATAAAGAAACGCTTTATCTCTGTACACCAACCCCGTCTGAGATTGTTCTCGTCTATTATTGTCTTAATTGGAGATGCCTACTACGCAGTTGATTTATTTGAAGATTTCCACCTCACTCGTTTACGGGAAATTAACAATAATGGTATCATGGTTATATCTGCAGCAATGGTCAATGATGATATTGCATAATTTGTTTGCGTAGTAATAAGGGCAGCCGAGAAATTATTTGCAAAATTCAAATACAAAGTAAAGGCTGAGGGAAAGACGATAAGAGTCAAAAATATAGCAGCAAGGGAGATCCAAAACCCGCCCTTGTGTAACAGAAATAACTTGACTGAACCTATTATTGAGAGTAGAGACCAGACTAGTAATATGCCAATCATTGGAACAAGATAGACTCCAGTAAATTCCACCTTAGTATCTACAACGGGTAATGTTGTGCCCCACATTTGATAGATATCTATTGCTAGTAAAATTACAATTGCCTTAGAGACTAGCAGATACACACCTACAATTCTGATAAACAGATATGGTCTAAACCACTTAGGGTCTTGCTTATGACACCCTGATTCCATATTTTATGATTTGATTTGATGACTAATACAGTGAGTATGTTCTATTCTGGTACAAACTTGCTGTCATTGATATTGATTGCAAATCTGTAGTCATTGAAACATTTTACAGGATCTGTCAAGCGAATAATTACCTATACGTATTTGTAATTGGCAAAGGCACAATTTATTAGATTATGAGGTGTTATGCATCGAAAGACAATTGCATTGTTTTAGCTTTATATTGAAAAGTATCAATTCTACGCGCTTTTAATAATTATGTAAGTAGAAAAACAGTCTATGAAGATTAGCTTGATAAAGATATTCTCAATTTTATTTGTATCTTCATTGATTTCATCGGTAATTTTGCCGGCATATGCTGAAGTCACATCCATTCAAACTAATGCTGCATTTTACAAAGGAGGAAACCAGATTCATTTTTCTGGTACAACTGCACCAGGTGATTCACCATACGTTACAGTTGTAATCTATGATCCTAACAATAAATTTGTGCTTTTATCGTCTGGGATTGCAGATAGTAATAATGCATATCAAATCATAGTTGATACTAGCACTCAAAGTAATCAACCAAAGTTCTCACTCAAGGGAATTTACAATGCCACTGCATTCATTATGAACCAGGCTGCTGGCAAAACCATATCTTTTGTTTTCTCACCAGATGGCTCGCCAATCATTCCGCTTTCCCCAACTAACCTAAAAGCAATTCCTTATTCTTCCACAGAAATTGATCTTAGCTGGTCAGCCCCTACAATGAATGGAGGCTCGTCAATAACAGGATATCAAATTGAAAGAGATGGTGGAAATGGGTTTAATGTAATTAAAAACAGTGCAACGATAACATATTCAGATACCGGATTAATTCCAAGTAAACAATACTCCTATAGAGTCTCGGCAATAAACTCTGCAGGTACAAGTAATCCATCTAATGTGGTATACGCTACAACAACATCTGTACCAGTACAAACTATCCCACAGAATTCATCTGTGACATCAACACAAAATAATACTGGAACTACACAAACCACTAATGCTCAAGCAATTTATGAGGAAATTCAAAAAAGAATTGAAAATGCAAAACGATTACAACAGTTAATGCAAGCAAAATCTAAGGCAATCTCATTGAATGAAAATATGAATCTTGTAGTTTCTATTGGTAATCCTTCTACATCTAATATGGGAACAATATTTGAAAATAAATCATTATCAGTTGATTTTAATAATATTCTGTATCCTCTGATTGCTTTAGCTGGCGCGGGTGTAATTGTTGCAGTTCTCTATACAAAGAAAAATAAACTTTGGTTTAATTCTGATTTCAAACCAATAAATGAACAGATAGACGATTCCATGAAATATGTAGAAAAAGCTGATGATTTTGTAGAAGAAGATTATTCACTTATGATTCTAAAAAATAGACTTGCCAAAGGAGAAATAACAATTGAAGAATTTAACAGACTAAAAGATGCTCTTAAAGAACCCTAGATAATTAATTTGAAGGAATCAACTCTTGCTAGTTGATCATTTATCTGGATCTGATTTTCATTGCCGTATGTAATTAAAATTCTGTCATTATCTTTGAACACATAATTAAGTATGTTTGGTACTTGTTGGTGATTGATGTAAAACTTTAGAGTATATTTGTCATCACTACAAAACTGTCTCTTGTCTGGGAAAATGAAACATTTGTCAGTTAACCCTATGTGAAGTGACTGAAACAAATAACCCATAGTCACATTTGCTGCAAGCATGTGAACAGTTTCACCATTGTCTTTCTGAAATGATATGTAAGGACTTTTTATCTGATAAGCTGGAGTAGAATAATCAAAAATCTGACCATAAATCATTGTTAGCAATCCTGCATGAATATGAATTCCTCCAATAGGACCTGCTCCAGGCGGAACACCAGTTGGAGTTACAGTAGTAGATAACACATAGAAATTATAACTTGAAATTGCAAGAACTGCTATAATTCCACCAAAGACGCCAAGAGCTATTAATTTGTACTTCATTTTTTGTTTCTGATGTTTTTCAACGTAACTCTCGCGTTCCTTTACTCGCTCTTCTCGATCTTTTTTGCCCATTAATTGATCAAAGTCAAATTTTTACCCTAAATAACAGTATCTAGTAACGACCTTTCTCTGTATTTTCATTGAACCTGTAAAACTGGTACCCAAACTTTATGCATAAAAATTTCGATTGAATTAATAAGTTGAGAAATGGAATATGGCTAGACAATGGGCAAAAACAAAGATGCAGGTTTTGATAAAAAACATAATGATGAAAAACGACCAAGAAAGACTAGAAATAAGATAATTGCAATCGCCATAATTGCGGCTATTGTGGCAACATTGGTAGTTGCATTATCAAAATTAGATAACACCAAGGCAGATAATACTGTCCTTATAGATGGAATTGAATGTGATACTACTGAATACGTTACTTTTCATGTGCATGCTCACCTTGACATCTTTGTTGATAGTCATCCATTAACCGTTCCTGCATTTATTGGAATAGAAAACAATAATCACTGTCTGTATTGGTTACACACCCATTCTACAGATGGTGTAATACACATCGAGTCTCCAAAAGAAAGAGGATTCACACTAGGCCAATTCTTTGACATTTGGCAGTCTACTAGTAAAGGAATGCCTCCAAATGATCAGGATCCAATAATCTATGTAAATGGAAAAGTTGTAACTACAAGCTTGAAAGATACCCCACTATATGCTCATGATGAAATTACACTAGTGTATGGCAATCCTCCAATTAACATGCCATCATTTTATCAATTTCCTGAAGGCGAATAAAACCCAATTTCTAATTGATTACATGTATCAATTGTTTTAGTAATACTCTTTGATGCGATGTTAATTTATAACACATAAAGAAATTTTATTATTAGATAGAGTTGTGAAATTGGAAACGCGGCTAGAAAAACTTCAATCACAAAAATACCTTTTAATTTCTTTAGTTGCTACTGGTCTTGCATTTCTAATTGCTGAATCAATTGGGAAAGAAACAGCAGACTTGTTTACAAATCTGATTTTTGTACCAGTGCCTGCTTCTGTATTGGTTCTATCTGGAATTTTAACAAAAAGAAATGGTTTGACTGGAAGTCATGGAAAAGCATGGATAATTTTTACCATATTTGCTGCACTTTGGTTTGTAGCAGAACAGGTATGGTTAGTTAATGAACTAGTTTACAAGGAAAAACCATTTCCGTCTAGTGCGGATTTTTTCTATTTGTCAGGATATCCGTTTTATTTTATATTTTCATTACTATATCTACATCCGTTCAAAAATATGATATCAAAAAAAATGATACTAATTGCATCAATGATTGCTGTTGCAATTCTGATTCCGAATTTATATATGACACTTGACAACAATTCTGATGAAACAGAATTTGCAATTATTTTGGGTGCAATTTATCCAATAGCAGACGCAATTGTTCTAATTCCATCTATGATTGGTGTAACATTATTCTTTAGGGGAAAGGTAAACTTTTTGTGGTCGTTGTTATTGATCGGAATGCTAGTTGAAGTCGTTGCTGATACTGCGTTTCAATATTTTTCATTAGACGATTCATATTATACTGGGCACCCCGTAGATATTCTATTTTTGTGGTCATACCTATTGTTTTCATTTGGACTATATGATCATATCAAGATCTTCAAAAAGTCTCATGATAAAAAAAATACTTTTGATAATAAAGAAAGTCTTCAATGAGTAGTTTCTATTATTTTAACTAGTATTACATAATCATTTTTGCATTAATTTAAATAAAATGACAAAACCTTGTATTCTGTGAATTGTCTTTTTTGTGATATTGTTGCAGGAAAAGTAAAGGCTCATTTTGTTTATGATGATAAGACTCATGTCGCTATAATGGATAAATATCCAATACAAAGAGGTCATACACTTGTCATGCCAAGAGATCATCATGAAAGAATTACCGATATGAATGCAGAGAATGTTTCTTTATTATTTTCAAAGATTCCTGTCATTGCACGCGCAATATTGGAGGTTACCGAAGCTGATGGATTTAACATAGCACAAAATAACGGAAAAGCTGCAAATCAGATAATCCCACACGTTCATGTGCACATAGTGCCCAGATATTCTAGCACTGGTACAACATGGACAAAAAGAATGATTCCAAAAGACAATGATCTAGAAAATCTAGCAACAAAAATAAGAAAACATGTAGAATTAATTCAATAATCTTTTCCCTCTGAATTTACAAAATGATGTTACGATAAGACTGATCTTGTAATAAAGCTAAATCTTGGCTAAATTGATGCATTCATGTATTATTTTATGTTCAATTTTATTATTCTGGGTTTTGCTTACCCCATATGTTGTTTTTATTAGGTTTTTTACCAATTCAATATCGTTTTCAAATAACTTTTCATATGGATCTTCACCCACAAATCTTGCAAAAGAACCTACTGCTTCTTGTTTTGGAAGATTCACATCATCATAAATAATGAAATATTCTACAGATATTTTTGCAGAATTTTTATCTTTTTTATACTGAGATTTTTGTATGTGTACAGGCAGTTTTCCTTCAATATCTGTTAATATGATCAAAGGATCATATCTGCCACCTATGTAATAAGCAGAATCTGTTGTTGTAAAATCAAATCTAACCTTGCACTTTGTTAGCATGTATTGCAAGTGTGTACGTTCAATAAAAATGGTCTTAAAGTTCCTTTACTATGGATTCCATGTCTGCCCGTGTCAAACCAACGTGCTTTTTAGCATCTCTTCTTGCAATGATTTTTCCATCTTGAAAGGCGATCATTGTGGGCACTGCCTGTATGTTGAATCTGTCCCATAGTGGATTCTCATCTTCATTTACTAATGTGGCCTTTTTCTGTGCCGTGTCTGAATTAATTTCTTCAAAAGTCGGTTTAAAATTTGTACAATAAGGACACCAATCAGCATAAAAGAGTACCAATGTTTTTTTTCCGTTGCTTAGGATATTGGAATCAAATTCTTCAGGTAATACATGTTCCATAGTGTGGGTTGATTTTATAAAATATTTAGAGCTACCGAATTGATTTTTTATTACAAAAATCCCATGCTACATATCGAGTTACTGATTTGGGTTGTATCTCAAAAATGCCCCTACTTTTCCAATACTGGATAACATTGCACCATACTCAGTTGAACCTGATATCACTTCGAGTTTTGCTCCAGTTTCGCCAGCAACTAATTCTAGATAGTCTACGATATCATGTTCGACAGATTCTGAATCCATGCTCTTACAATTGGGACATGGCGAGCTTAAAAGTTCCTGAGTTCTTTGTATGAGTTTGGGCCGCTCCAAAATCTCGGTTTGTACATTTTGGCATCTTCTACATGTGACATCAAGTTTTCGTAGATTGGTATCATCAGTGATAAGTATCATACTCACGACATTTCTTTTTAAAAGATCAATGATATCCTTCAATCCATATATTGCAAGCCCTCTTCGAAAATTAATTTCTTGGAAGAGTTTTTCAACAAGTTTTTTCTCTTCTACCATTCTATAATCTGATAATACTTCTTGTGCTCTGGCAAATGCTTCGCGAACCCCTTCTGAACCAGCATATGATGCATCAAGGACTGCTATGATGTTGTTTTGTAGACGATATTCGAGATATTCTTCTCTTATGAAGGTCTCTTTTGTAGGACCTGGTCCTGATATTATTAGTCCCTTTACTGGGTAAATGTCAATAAAATATTCTCTTGTTGTATCTGCAACTCGGTTATAATATGAGTTAAGCTCCATTTCCCGTAATCTTTCAAATCTTCTTGCTGATTGACCACCTTGTCTATGTTTGCCTGCTACTCCAGATGATGTTTCTGATAATACCTCAAGCTTGTCACCATGTAACAAACCCCACCCTGCATCTTTTGCATCAATTGCCAAAAACCCAATCATGTTGTCATCTTTTAACATGTCCTTCATCAATTCAACATGAAAATGATCATCACATCTGTAAAGAAATGTCTGCAGTTCTTTTGGCGGCTCTATTTCGTAAAGTTTGATTACTTCACTACCAATTGGACCTCCTCCTTCTGCAGGAAGTGCACCACAAAAAACAACAAGGCCATTATCAGGAGGTTTTTTGTATAACTTTAATCTCTGTATGACACGTGAAAGTGCATCAACAACATGAGTCCTTGTAAGATCAGATTTGATGTTGTCTGCGGTTCCTTGTTCTTCGCGTAATCCGTTTATCACTTCATGTAATGCTTTCTTTGGTGGTATGTATAATGAAATAAGTTCTGTTCCACGACCTGATTTATCCGAAAGTTCTTCTAACGTTTTTCGTAATTTATACATCTTTACAGAGTCTTGTTTTTGAATTGTAGGTTTGCCCATTAAATGACCTCTTAAGATTATGAATATTAAGTTTGGTTAGAATGAATCTAGAACTTGCTTAAACACAGAAAATGGTTGAGCCCCTATAATTTTAGTTCCATTCTTACTATCAAAAATCAAAAATGATGGTGTTGCATTGATCCCAATCCGCTCTCCAAATTTTTGATTATTCAAAACTTTTTGCTCGTATTTTTTATCGTCAAGGCACTTGTCAAACTGAGTTGTGTCTATGCCTACAGTATTGGCAAATTGATCTAATGAGTTTCTATTTACCCAGCCGGTTTTTTCTCCTGCCCAATTTTTGTATAATTCGTTATGATATTCCCAATACCTGCCTTGGTCATCTGCACAATACGATGCTTCTGCAGCTAGAATGGAATCTGGGCCATTGAGAGGAAAGTCACGAAATACAAAATTGACTTTTCCAGTATCAACATATTCTTTGATAAGTGAATCTTTGCTATTTTTATAAAATGCATGACAATAAGTGCATTGATAATCACCCCATTCTACTATAGTAATTGGAGCATCTGGGTTTCCCAATATTGGTGAACCATTTTGCATTAGTGTCTGTGAAGTAACTTTGGCATCATCCTGATTTTGATGCGGATAAAGTATGTAAGATAATACTACAATTGTAATGATTGCCGGTATTGCAATCATATAGTATCTATTCATAATTGTGTTGCATTTTAAATTGAATATTAAGATTGTCAAATCTTGTGTTTTTCAAAATTTTTAATGATGTCTTAAGATTTTTAAAATTGAGATAAACGCTTGTCAAATTCTATCTCTAATTGGCAATTACTTTATATTTTTATCAGATAGATTATGACTAGTCTTCTCCAAGCTCTTTATCGACTTTATCTTGAAGCGATTTGTATTTTGTAAATCTGTGGTTCCATTTGGAAAAGAAACGATATTCCTTTACTGCAATAAATAACAATATTCCAGCAAATATGATAGAAATTGCGATAAAAATACTGGTTCCTAAAAATATGAATCCTATTCTAGGGGAATGTGGTGGAACGGGCATGTCCTGTATGACAGTGCCATTTTGTGTTAGTATTTGGTAATGCATTCCTTGCATTGGCATGAATGCAGAGTTTTCTCCAACTTCGCCTTGTAGGTGCCTAATGTTATAAGTTGGATGTCCAAGTAACACGCCTCCTAATACCAGCGCAACAGGTGCAAAAAAAAGCGCCGATGCAATAAATATTAAAAATAAACGTCTTGAACTATTAGTATGTACTAGAAGATCATCTAGAATTCTAAACAAGTTTTCTAATTCTTTTTTATCATCTTTGGTTTCTTTCAAATCTTTATTATCTGGGTTTGTTTCTGGTTCTGACATTTTGAAATCACTTGTAAATATACACATAAAATGCTTCGCTAACTTTGTTCCTCATCTTTTTTCTCCTTTCGTGGAAACATATCTTCATAAGGTTCTAAAACTAGCTTACAAAATTCTCTTCCTTTTTGAGTTACAGCATATTTTATCATCTTTTTACTCCCCCACGCCTGTTCTGTTTTTTTTATAAATCCTTTTTTTTCCAAACTGTCAAGTATGTCTTTATGTTTCATTAGGTTTAGACCACAATAGCTTAATAGTGATGTTTGATTCATCTCGCCATGTTCTGTTAATTTCAATATGATGTCCTTTCTTATGTAGATTCTATCTCTATACTCATGTGACAAGAATATCGTTTTGTTGGACGTTAAATCATGTATTAAATTTATATGAATTTTTTGGTGTTAAGTTGTGAGTTTGAAACATTACGTTAGGTTCTTGTTGTAACTACATCTGGCTGAAATTTTTGCCAAAGCAAACCAAGTATTATCGCATTAACAATCCAATACAACGTCATAGTACTCAGAGATGCCATTCTGAAACCGTTTACCAGATCTAATGGAGCTGTAATTTTATCTGGGTTTTGTGGCATCAATAGGAAAACCACGATCATGTAAACCGCGTATCCTATAGGCATGAGAAATTTTCTATTTTGTAATCTACTGTATAATTTTACAAAACCAAGTGCGCCAAGACCAGATAATGCTATAAGCGCAATATAGATTGAACTTCTAAACGCTATTGTCTCTGGGTCGCCTACAGTTGGCGGATTAGAAGGATATTTCAAAAATGGAATGAAAAATAATGTAAACCACATTATTCCTGAAAGAACTAGAGCCTTTGTGATATTGTGTTTACTTGGGAGTTTATTTCTTGAATATGCAAATACTATACCAAATAACGCTCCTGTGGAAAGCCCTAGAATTCCACCAGATATTATAGAGCCTTCTTTTTGCCACACTCTATACTTTCCAAACTCTTCCAAAAATTGTGATGTGTCATGTATTTCACCAGAAGCAAATCTATTTTGATTTTCTATTCCAATAGCATTATCAAGGTATGGCTCTACTACAACTAAATTAATAAGACCATGAATTAGTCCTGCAGAAAAACCTGAGACTAGAACAACAGCAAGAAAAAGAAAGGTTTTCATTAAAAACCACTAGTGACATGGAAAACCTGATGCGTGTCTCATGTCATGTGAGAACTCGTGAAGATACATATCGCCGTATGCATTTGGGCCTTCAACTAAACTAAAAAGTTGACCTTGATCGAATCCAATGCCAAAAAAGCCTACGCCAAACAATACCAAGAGAATTCCCACTGCTAATTTTGGAACTCCATGACTTGATTTTGTTAGTTGTTGCAAAATGTTTGTCATTTTCTATTTTAGAAATTGGATTGTATTTAAGCGATTGGATGGTTTATCCAACTCATACTTTTTTAAAATTAATTTAAATACAAATAGCGATCTAAACAGGATTGAAAACAAATGCATCAAGTTCTACGATTGCTCTCTAAAGTGGCAGAAAGATATGCCCCTAGTAGATTGTTGAGCTTTGATTCAGTTCATGTGCTCAAAACAATGCAATTAATGGAAGATAAGAAAAGAATAAGCCGATCATTATTGATACGTGAACTTGGTCTTGGGGAGGGTTCCGTAAAGACACTTGTAAAACATATGAAAATGTCAGGCTTGGTAGAAAATTCGAATGCCGGAATGTGGTCCACCAATAAAGGAAAAGCAGTGTATGCAAAATTACACGGTGCAATTCCAAATGAGATGGATATTTTCAAATGCAGTATCGCATTAGGGAAATTCAACTATGCGGTGTTGGTAAAGAATATTGCCTATAACATTGGAAGTGGCATTGAACAACGAGATGCAGCTATAAAGATTGGTGCTGTAGGTGCGACCACTCTGATATTTAAAAATGGCAGACTTCTGATGCCAGGTACACGTGAAGATTTATTGAGAAATAATCCAAAAATACATTCATTGATAATAAAGAAATTAGAGCCTAAAGACAACGACGTGATAATAATAGGAAGTTCTGAAAACAAGAGAACTGCTGAACTGGCTGCCAAAAGTGCAGCACTGCATACAATTGCAAATCATGAAAAGCACTAAAGCATACTAAAGTTACTCAAACTTTAACTATTTTGATCATTTGGAGTCAGAATAATTGTTGGTTCTGGTTTTTTAATGCTTACTTCTGCTTTACTTATTCTGCTTTTGTAAATTTTGAATTTTTTTCCGTTGTCTGATAGTCTCCATTTATCAACTTTAACAAGGGCTATGTCTTCAAGATCTGAAATCTTTTTGTAAACTGAACTAAGAGGAATTCGATGTGTTTCAGATAACTCCATTGCAGTTTTTCCTTGTTTGATTATGGAAAACAAAATCACTCTTGATTGTGCATCAGCTAGAGCTTCAATGACTTTTTGATTTACATCATATTTTTTTAACTGCGAAAGTGAATGTCTTCTTCTCAATATTTTTTCAATTAGGATAGCCTAACTATTTAAATGACGTGTAAATCATTCTAAGATTTTAGAATGAGTTTCTCGTTTAAATAAAGTTAGCTTGTCCTAATTGGTGATAAAGTGATGATTAGTGATTGATTATTGGCAACTCATATTGTTAGGTTCTATAGCTGGATTTACAATTTTTCTAGGCCTACCAATAGCTACTCTTCAGAATCTTAGTGCTAAAAAGAAAGGATTTCTTAATGCATTTGCGCTGGGAATTTTGGTATTTCTTATCATTGATGTTTTTAGTCATGCATGGGAATCAGCAGAGAGTTCTGCAAATGTGGCATTTCAAGGAAAATCTTCCTGGTCTGACGCAGCACTGAATCTTTTTGCAATGTTTGGTGGTGTTGCAATTGGTCTTTTAGGATTGGTGTTATATGAAACAAAAATGCTAAAAAAATCTTTTCCGCAGATTCTTTCTTTAGAAAACCTGAAAGTAGGTGACGATCATCTGCATCAATTATTCCATGAAGCAAATGCATACAAACTTGCTATGATGATTGCAATAGGAATAGGTGCACACAACTTCAGCGAAGGGTTGGCTATAGGTCAATCATATATTGCAGGAGAGATAGGTTTGGCAATACTTTTGATAATTGGATTTGGTGCTCATAATACCACTGAAGGTTTTGGAATAGCTGGACCTTTGACTGGTCTTGTTAACAAACCAAAAATTCGTTTCATAATTTTGGCAGGTTTGATTGGCGGAGGACCGACATTTATTGGTACGCTATTGGGAAGCTTGTGGGATTCTCCATTTGCATACATATTGTTCTTATCAATTGCTGGCGGTGCATTGATCTATGTCTCAATGTTGATGTACAATTCGGGCAGAAAACAGACTACAAATGCTATCATGATGACTGGTATATTTTTTGGACTGTGTGCTGGTTTTCTAACTGATTTGATAATTGCTCTTAGTGGTGCATAAAACACTCAAGTAGTGATTTTTGCAAGCTGGTTTTCCTTTTTAGCTATCTTGATTTCTCGAGATATTCTTCTTCCCATGCTCATTGGTTCGTCGTAAAGAAATATAGAATAAGGTGACCCATCTACATACAGATTGGTACCTGCAACTATTCGCGCAGAGAACTCAAACGTGGTAAATTTTCCATTATCATCATATACTCCTTCTAAACAAAATGGACCATTCATTCCAGGAGCAGCCAACCTTTTTGCAGCGTCAACAAAACGTTCGCCCATAGAATAGACTTCGTCAAGAAGTGATTCTCTTAAGACAATTGGACTATTTCCAATTACATTAAAGGATGGAATTAAATCGACGTCAATTTGTTGTGGTGCTGGAATTCTTCCAAGGCCATCAATATCTGATTCATATCTTCTGTCTACGCCAAAAAATTCCAATTCTCCAGTCAATGGTGAATAAAAGTATTGAAGATATGCTGATACTCCAAATGCATATTCTTGTAGATACAGATCATTGTCTCCTTTGATGATGCCTTGTGCAATTAACTTATCACGTTTTTTGCTATAGTCTTTTTCACTTGTGGTCAGAAAATACCCTTTACCTCCTGCGGCTCCATGTCTTTTTGCAATCACTAGCATGTTGATATCTTTTGGACTTGGGATTGTCTTGGGAACATTGAGATTTGATTCAATCATTAGTTTTTCTTTCATTTTTCTATCTGATTCCCATCTGAGGATCCATTTGTTGCCAAAAACTGGAATTTTAATTGATTCTATTTGCGATGAATCCATTTGAGAAATAAGTGTGCCATGTGGAATTATTATTGCATCCTCATCTTTTAAAATTGAAGAGCACTTTTGCTCTGATAATTCTAAAAATGAATCAACCAGTATCAATTTGTCTATGAATTTGAATCTACGATAAAGTTTCTCGCGTTTTTTTTCACATACAAGTATGGTCTTAAACCCTTCATCTTTTGCTCCCTTTAAGACCTGTAATGCACAATGAGAACCAAGAGTGGCTATTGATGTCATCGATAATTTTCCTTGTAGATGGCTCTTTATGAAAGTTCCATGTGGGAATTTGAAATGAAAGAAAACACATCATCAATTAAATCCATTGATAATTCAGACTTTGAACTTTCAGGAATAGTTTTAAGAATAAAATCTATGACTGATTGGTTTTGGGGAAGAGTGTCTTCTTGTAATTTTTGTGAATACAAGGTAATAGCATTTGATATTGATATGATGATCTTTTCTTTGTTAGTAAGTGTCAATAGTATCGCATAATCTTGTTAATTAATAGAGGTTTTGAAGTGATGTGAAATCTATTTCCATAATTGGTAACATTCGAATTTTAATGAAAAAGTCCATATATTCTTCTTTTTAGATACTAATTGAATAGCGATTTGGACAAATTGGTTTATGGAAATAATAAAATGATAACCATACGAGACAAATCAATAATTTCTTTAATTCTTCATTCCTATGCTGATGATAACAAGAAAAAGATTCTAAATATTGCTGTAAATAAACCGCGCATAATTTTAGATATCATAGATGCCTGTAAACTACCACAAACATCTTCTTATCGAAAAATTAATTCACTTATCAAAAATGGCATGTTAATTCCATATGGTGAGGTACCAAGAAAATATGGAAAAATTGTAATAAAATATGTTTCATTATTTGAGAATCTAGAAATTAATATTGTGAAAAATGATATTAGTATTAATGCTAAATTCAGCGAGTATGCACGTCATGCTATTTTTCATATGATGCGTGAGAAAATTGTAGGCATTAAAAAACAAAATGTTTCAAATTCAAAAAGTCATCCAACAGTTGAGACAGTACCCATATCCATACCATCTAATTCTATGATTCAGTTTCTTCTAAAAGAAGAAATAATCAAAGTTTAAGATCATAGGGTTTCTGTCACAAAAAAAGTTGACAACTCTTTTTTAATCTGAATCAAGATATATTGGCATACCAGACACAGGTACGTGGTTTAACTTGCTGAGAGGAACTCTCGACAAGAACCACTTTTTTCCCCTTTAATGTAAACATCTGGTTAATTCAAAACTTCAGGAATGATATCCAAAACATAAATTAATGAATTATTTTTGTTAGTGTTAATAATTCCTAACGATACATAAATTAACACTAAGTAGAACAGATTTGATGAAAAGGTTTGACAGACAACAATCTTGGAACTTGGCGCAGATCGAAGTATTCCAACGAGATTGATCCTTCTTTAGATGGAGAAGAGGTAATCGTTATGGGCTGGGTGTCTAGTGTGAGAGACCACGGGAACCTTACTTTTATGATGATTACTGACAAAAATGGAGATATCCAGATTACTGCTAAGAAAGGTGATTCTAGAGAAGAATTACGGCAAGAAATTGTAAAACTAAAAGAACAATCAAGTATTGCCATAAAAGGAATAATTAAACCTTCAAACAAGGCGCCGCATGGAGTAGAGATTCGTCCTCTTGAGATGAAAATTTTTTCTCAGGCAGAAAAAATTGCACCATTTACATCACAAGCAAAAACTGTTGCCAACATTGATACCAGATTAGAAATACGAGCAGTAGATCTTAGAAGAAGTATCTTACAACATGTTTTCAAGGCACGAAGTTTAGTTTTAAAATCCATTCGAGATTATCTTTATGAAAAAGAGTTTATTGAAGTAAATACTCCAAAAATGATTGCTACAGCCACTGAAGGCGGTGCTGCACTGTTTCCGATATTTTACTATAACAAAGAAGCATTTCTTGCTCAAAGCCCACAACTTTACAAAGAACAACTAACAATGAGCTTTGAGAAAGTTTTTGAAATTGCTCCTATCTTTAGAGCTGAACCATCTAGAACAAACAGGCATCTTTCTGAGGCCATTTCAATAGATCTAGAAGAAGCATTTGCAGATTACAACGATATTATGAAACACATTGAAAATATAATAAAGCGGGTAGTTTTGACAGTACAAAATTATAATGAAAAATCAAATTCCGATGTTAAATTTCAAATTCCTGAAATTTCTAATTCTATCCCACAGTACACCTATTCTGAGCTAATAGAAAAGATGCAAAAAGCCGGAATAACTACCGAATGGGGAGACGATCTATATGCCTCTAATCTGAAAAAACTTAACATTACAGGATTTTATTTCATAAAGGATTGGCCATTGGGCCCAAAGCCGTTTTATGTAAAAGCAAAAGCAGATGACTCTAAAATATCTGAATCATTTGATTTTATGTATGGTGATTTGGAGCTCTCATCTGGTAGTACCAGAATTGAAAAAAGATCTGATCTTGAGGAAAGAATGAAAAACAAAGGGTTCAAACTGGACCCATTTGACTACCATCTTAGAGTATTTGATTATGGCGTTCCGCCTCATGCAGGATGTGGAATTGGTCTTGAAAGATTAATGATGGCACTGACAGGAACAGAAAACATTAGAGATGTAACATTTTATCCAAGAGACGTGGATAGACTCACACCGTAGGGAAAATAATGGTAGATAAAAAAGAAATAGCACACCTTAGCGATTTAGTAAAAATAGAGATTAAAGATCCTCAAAAATTTATTTTACAAGTAGAACAAATTTTGAATTATTTTGAACGCTTGGACAAAGTGGAGATTACTACTGAGGATTTGCTCAGACAAGAATTAACTCTTGATGATTTACGTGAAGACAAATTTGTTCCATATGAGGAAAATCTAATTGAAAAATTGAAAAAAACTAAAGAAAATTTTGTTAGGGCTCCAAAGATGGTTTAAGATGAGCCTTGCAATATCAATATCTCAATACATACAAAAATTACGAGATGGAACGTTATCTTCTGAGGAGTTTGTTGCAAAAACACTAGAAAGAATAAACAAGGTAGAAAAGAACATTCACGCGTTTATATCTATAAATGAAAATGCAATAGAACAAGCAAAACAGATAGATAAAAAAATCAAGGCAAAAGAAAAAGTTGGATCATGTTTTGGCATGCCAATTTCGGTTAAAGATAATATTTGTACAAAAGGTATGAAAACTACCTGTGCATCAAAAATGCTTGAAGATTTTATTGCGCCATATGATGCTACTGTTGTTTCAAAATTAAAATCAGAAGACGCCATAATTATTGGTAAGGCGAATTTAGATGAATTTGCCATGGGCTCAACAACAGAATATAGCTGTTTTGGTCCTAGCCGAAACCCATGGAATACTGATTATGTGCCAGGTGGGTCGTCTGGCGGGAGCGGAGTTTCTGTGAGTGCCCTTGAATGTATTGCGTCACTTGGTTCTGATACTGGAGGTTCTGTGAGAAGTCCGGCTAGTTTTTGTTCCGTAGTTGGCCTAAAGCCAACATATGGACTGATTAGCAGATTTGGTCTTGTCTCATTTGCAAACAGCATAGAGCAGATAGGTCCACTTGCACGAACTGTGGAAGATGTTGCGTTTATTTTGAATATTATTGCAGGGCGAGATTCACATGATAACACTACAATTGAAAACGGAACACCTGATTATACTAAGGACATAGACATAGGTGTATCAGGTAAAAAAATTGGAATAATTTCAGAGATGGTTGGTGAAGGAGTAGACAAAGACGTCCAATCTGCGACAAAACACGCCATATCAACATTTGAAAAACTTGGTGCGCAGTGTATTCCGATTTCACTTGATTCAGCACAGCATTCTGTTGCTGCATATTACACTCTGGCATCTGCAGAAGCAAGCAGTAACCTTGCACGATTTGATAATATAAGATACGGATTTGATTTTAGTGTAGAAGGATACGAGTATAATTCATACATTTCTAAAGTTCGAAGCAATTTTGGACCTGAAGTCACAAGAAGGATGTTGCTTGGAACATTTGTGCTTTCAGCTGGGTATTACGGGAAATATTATCAAAAAGCACAAAAAGTTAGAAGCTTAATTAAATCGCAACTTACTGAATCCTTTAAGAAAGTAGATCTTCTTTTAGCTCCAACAATGCCAATTTTGCCATTTAAGATTGGCGAAAAAATTGATGATCCATTAAAGATTTACTTGCTTGATATTAATACAATAATTGCAAATCTTTCTGGAATTCCTGCCATCTCTGTTCCATTTGCTATTGCAAATGGTTTGCCTATAGGAATACAACTCTTTGCAAACTCGCTTCAAGAGAGGCAGCTATTGCAATCTGCCCATGCATTACAGAAAACAACAAACCTTCCTGAGGTGCCAATTTGACAAAGATAGGATTAGAGATTCACTGTCAGCTTACAAAACTTGAAAGTAAACTATTCTGTTCTTGCAAGGCCGACTATAGGAGTTTTGAACCAAACTCCAACATTTGTCCTGTATGCATGGGATTGCCAGGCTCGCTGCCAATTTTGAATAAAAAAGCTGTTGAAAAAGCAGCCATGCTGTCTATCGCACTAGGGTGCAAAATACCCCAAAAGATTGGGTTTTTCAGAAAAAATTATTTCTATCCTGATCTTCCAAAAAATTTCCAAATTACACAGTATAACGCATATGGTCCAACAAGCATTGGTTATGATGGAATAATTATGATTGAAGACAAGGAAATTAAAATCAGAAGAATACAGCTAGAAGAAGACCCTGGTAGACTAGTGTATAGCGGCAGTTCAGAAAAAACACAGATTACTTTGGTTGATTACAACAGGGCTGGAACTCCACTTGTTGAAATGATAACTGAACCTGACTTTGAAAATCCAAAACAAGTTAGAATCTTTTTAAACATTTTAGCTGATTTAGTAGAGAACCTTGGCGTGGCAGATCCATCTCTAGAGGGTGCCTTTAGAGTTGATGGCAACATTTCGATTGATAAAGGAAACAGGGTGGAAATTAAAAATGTGGGCTCGTTTCGTGATATAGAAAAGGCGCTTCACTTTGAGATAACAAGACAGCAAAGTTTGGCAGAAAGAGGAATACAAATTCCTGCTGAAACAAGACACTGGGATGAGGCAAGAAAAATTACTGTCTCAGCTAGATCAAAAGAAGAAGAGCAAGATTATCGTTATTTTCCAGAAGAAGATATTCCAAGAATAATAATTGAAAAATCGTTACTTGACAACTTGAAAAAAACAATGCCCGAAAGTATCATGTCAAAAAAGGAGAGATACATAAACAAATATGGAATTCCAACTCAAGTTGCTGAAGTCCTGTCTTCTGACAAATTTTATTCCGATTTATTTGAACAATCTCATACGGAAAAAAATGCTAAAGAAATTGCAAATCTTATAACTACAGATCTCAAAGGCTTTGCTGATACTAAAGAACAACGAGAACAACTCAAACTCACACCAAAACATCTGTCCGATTTGGCAGATGCCGTATTGAACAACAAAATTACGAGAGCTTCTGGAAAAACTGCTTTACAAGAAATATTAAAGACGGGAAAACCTATTTCAGAAATAATTTCTAACCTAGACTTGGGTAATGTTGGCGATGAATCATCACTAATAAAAGCAATAGATGAAGTTTTTACTGAAGAACAAAAAGCGGTGTCTGAAGCAAAACAAAACCCTGATACAATTAACTATCTTGTGGGCAAAGTGATGAGAAAAACAAAAGGCAAGGCCAATCCTTCTCTTACCCTTGATATGATTAGGAAAAAACTAGGTTCCCAATAATGCATTTTTTAAATACATGCATGGAAATTTATTCTTCTTTGTTGGGAATTAATTGTGGAACAGGATAGAGGCATTTGCAAAGGCGTTTGTAAAGAGTATAAGGTTAGAAAACCAAGAGATGGAACAAGTCGTTATTTATCAGGCCAAGTACGATGCCAGATTTGTGGAATTTTTATCACAAGGCAAGGATGTCATGATAGAGACAAAAATCCTGTAACTGATGACACTGTAGATCTATACTGTAACTGCTGTAACTGTATGGTAAGATCAAAGCCAAGAAACAAACCAGGAATGAAATCTATTAAAAAAACACCACAAGAAGAATACAATGAACTAAAGAAAATCAATCAAAATACAAACTAGAAGTATATTACTGAATATGTAACATGTCAGATTACAATAGTTCAATAGATAAATCATGAAAAATAATGATATCCTTAAAATAAAACTAGATGATATAGTTTGTATGCAAGGTTCAAGTGCGTTAGATAGATATGATTTAAAAAAAGCTCATCAAGCTCTAAAAATGCTTCTTATTGATAGAAGTAACGAATTTCGTGTTTTTGCTAAAGGTATAGGATATCCAACTAATACTAAAGACTGGGAATTAATAGTGCTGAATTTTTGCCTTGATTTTGTAGATTGTTTCAATACGTGGTCTGATGAGGCTCCGCCTGATCATAATCAAATTCACAAATGTATGACACAGATGAGACAGATAGCTAGAGGTAAATCAAACATGACTGAAGTTACGCATCTTCAAAATATCGCATACCTACTAGCAGAAGATTTCAAGTCAATTTATAAAAGAATGGAATAAAAATCAAGTAACAAGAAACACTTTATTTTTTGTTTTAATCATCCTTCAGAAGCAGATTTTCCACCGTCTACATTTAAGATGATTCCAGAAACCCAACTTGCTTCATCTGATGCCAAGTAAACTGCGGCATTTGCAACATCTATAGGTTCTCCTATCCTGTTTAATGGCTGCTTGTCATCAAGGACTTTTCGTGTTTCTGGATAGTCAAGATATGACTTTATCATTCCGGCATTAATGATCCCGGGGTTTATACAATTACAACGAATGTTTTTTCTTGCATATTCTATTGCTATGCCTTTTGTAAACATGTTAATTGCTGCCTTGGTTGTGCAGTACACAGTCAAGTGCACTTTTGGGATTGCACGCTCGCTTGATATTGAACCAATGTTAATAATTGATCCACTCTTATTTTCTAGCATTTTAATTAAGACTGATTTTGTAATTCTAAAAGTTCCGTAGAGATTTGTGTTTATCAAAGCTGACCAATCTGACTCGGGCATTTCATGAAAATGTATTGGGTCGTTGATAAGACCAGCACTGTTTACAAGTATGTCTAATTTTCCATAATGATCAGAAATTTGTTCCACTGTCTGTAACACCTGTGCCTCATTTGTGAGATCACATGGAATTCCAACTGTTTTTGTTGCATAGTTTTTTATTGTTTTTCTTGCTTTCTCAAGTTTGTCAAAATTTCTGCCTAATAAAACAACATTTGCGCCTTCCTCAACAAATCTTTTTGAAATTTCTAATCCTATGTCACTTGATGCACCTGTAACTATTGCCACTTTATCTTTTAATCTCATAACATGATAAAGAAATAATCATATATGAACATTAAATCTACTCATCATCTTACGATCCATAACTACACTCACTTGTCATATCAAATCTAGTACACCTGCTTATTAAGAAAAATATGATGTCTTTTTCATGGAACAAAGATTAACATGCGCAAATCATTCCAACGAAGTAGTTCTTGATCAAATAGGATGGAATAGTTTCAACTGTCCAAGATGTGGTAGCGATTACTCCCTTGGAAGAAAAGTAATAGTACTGGATCCCACGCCTATGAAACAACATAGCCGTTGATTATTTGCTTTATAAGATTTTGTAGTCATATTATGATATGCGGTAGAAATTAACTGAACATAAATTTACTTGATTAGTTTCTGAATCTCTTGTGTTACAAGAGGCAAGAATGCGCCAACATCAGAGACTATGCCTAGAGCTTGCCATGTTCCGCGGTCCATCAGTTTGGTTACTGTTGGCTGATTGATGTCAACTACTATCACTTTTACTTCGGCAGGTAACATGTTGCCAGTTGCAATGGAATGAAGCATAGTTGATATCATTATTACCATTTTTGCATCCTTGAGTATCTCCTTGTATTTTTTTTGTGCAACTGTCATGTCTGTTATGACATCAGGAAGCGGTCCATCGTCTCGCAATGAACCTGCCAATACAAATGGAATTTTTCTTTTAACACATTCGTACATTATTCCTTTCGCAAGTGTCTTATTTGCCACCATTTTTGGTATACTGCCTGCTTTGAAAACTGAATTTATTGCCTGCATGTGATTTCTATGTCCTCTTACTGCCAAAGTGCCATTTTGAACATTCATTCCAAGCGAAGTTCCTAGTGTGGAATATTCTATATCATGTACTGCAAGTGCGTTTCCTGCAAGTACTGCATCAATAAATCCTAATCTTATCAGTATTGCAATTGAATCTGACGCTCCAGTGTGTACAATTGCGGGACCGCCCACTAGAACAATTTTGCCTTTTTCATTTTTTGTCTTATAGATATCATGAGCAACTTTTCTTGCAATGTGCTGTGTTGGACGCTCACTTGAGCTACTGCTTCCCATAAACTGGAAAAGATTGACTCCTTCTCTTGGTCTTTCAGGAGGGGTGATCCTTATTCCTCTTTCTCCTACAATTATCGTGTCGCCTTTTTTAATTTCACGAATAGGAGAACACCAAGCTCGATTTCCCTTAACTACAATGCATTTGTCCATCATCATATTTTCCACCTTTATCCATTTTCCTTTGTAGAAAACATCAGTACGATTATTTGTCGTACTGTAAAAATCATCAGGCATTACCATATCTCTTGGTGCAGGTTGCAGTTTGATTTCCTGCTGTATCTTTGAAGTGGCACCTGCACGGTATACTGATTCTAAAATTTCATCAAGATGTTTTTGTGATTTGCCCTGAACTAGGAGCTTTGCATAGCTCTCATCCTTTTTTCTTTTTCCTACTCGAAATTCCTGTACTTGGAATTCTCCATCCAAGTCCATTATGACATCGAATATTTTTGTAAGTATCATTGAATCTATGAGATGGCCTTTGACCTCTATCTCATGTTCAAATTTCTTTGCCATTCCTAGAATTCAGTAAATGTACTAATTTAATGTTTAATGAATTTAAAATGGATTTAATCTCATCTTGTTTTTAAATAATGTAACGCGTTTCTATAATCATGAGAACATTATCCGTTGTAGCCATATTCATCATATTCATATTATCTGTCTATAATTATCATCAATCATTTACACTGGTAGAAGGTTTTCAACGAACTGATTTCAAGCTAATCCATAGTCCAACCATATGTGCAGTAGAACCATTACCAGATCCGAACTTTCATTCAATTGGAAATCGCATGCTTACTCAAACCGAATATGCTGTAATTGATTGGGCTACAAAATTAAATACTTCGTTAGGAACATCTGCAAGCCATACCCCCATATGGAAAATATCACTTGTCAAAGTTTTTCTTTGGCAACAAAAAACATTTGATTATTCAAATTGCGATATTATCATTAATTATAAAGAAAAACCTGATGATTCAAAATTACAAACTGAGATAGGAGGAATAACACAATATGACTATGAACATCATAAATCTACAATTGAGATTTATTATTTGCAAGTTAATGTGAATGCAATACAAAATGAAACTCGTGATGCAAATTACATCTATACCACTACGAACTGGGTGCCATATTATACCGGTTATGCATTAGGTGATGCACAACTTGGAATGATTATACGCCATGAAATTGGGCATGCACTAGGGTTAGGTCATTTTTTTTCAGATAATCCGACAGATCTATCAGGATGGATACATGGTGAAGTAAGTCTTCCATCAATTATGATTCCGGTTGTTATTGCAATAGGGAATTCACATTTTGATATAACGCCATATGACATATACGAAATCAAATTAATCTATGGTAACAATGGGTTTGGTAACTTGTCTGTACAAAACACTACATTAATCCCAGACTGGATTAAAACTAGTGCTGGAGGATGGGCCAAAGGTTCGCTTGCAGATGATGATTTTATTAAAGGATTACAATATCTTGTAAAACAAAAAATCATAAATGATACTTCAATAGATTCTACATCGCCTTTTACACAAATTCCATCATGGATAAAAAATAATGCCCGATGGTGGTCAGACAATCAGATATCTGATGATGAATTTGTAAAAGGGATTCAATATCTGATTCAATATGGTATGATTAAAATCTAAATTTTATTTAATTTGATTAGGTATTGTTAATTTGGTGTGCCAATTTTTTGATTTTATATCATACTGGAAGTGATACTTGACCTTTGAATTCTTGAAGATTGTCTGCTTGCAACATTTTCACTATTGCATCTTTACGTTCAGTATCTAGCCCTCTTGCAATGGCTTTTGAAATACCATTTTTATCACATAAAACAACCATGTATCCACTTACATCTGTTAACACATATCCTCCACCGTCATTTAGAACGGCGTACAAGTTTTCCTCACCAACAGGTTCCCAGACATTTGTTTTGTTGTCTTTTAATGCAAGAGCAGGCATTGCAGTACCATTTGCATATTTGTTTAGATGTTCTCTTGCTTCTTTGACACGCTTCTCGCCAATCTTGAGAGCTACAAAATACTGCATACAAGTTGTACTGATGTTTTGTTATTTATAGGATATCTCGTCTAAAATTTCTAGAATTTCTTTACTCTTTATGTCCTTTTTTGCAGATTCAAAAAATAACGCAAGTTTGTCTTTTGGATGTCCTTCTGCATTATATTTTAAAGATTGTATTGCCATTTCTAGACGATCAATTTCATGCATCAATAATGATTCTTTGGAAGTTCCATCTTGGAATTCGCTCCATATTTTTTCATATTCAATTGAAATTTCTGATGGAAGTCTTGAAAGAATTTCATTCATCGTTTGATTTTCAATTTCTTTTTTATCGTTTTTAGAAATTTCTTCTGGTGTGAAATCTCCAGTAATGGATTCTGAAAGATCATGTAGTAGTGCCATCTTTAGCATTCTTTCAGTATCGAGTTTTTTTAAATCAGAAAAAACCATCGTCATAACAGCCACACTAAATGAATGGTCAGCTACTGATTCAGGATGTGCTATGCCGATTTTTTCCTTCCATCCCTTGCGGGGAGTTTTTTTTAACTCTGATACGATATAAAAAAAATCAAATAACATTAAAATTCCTTTTTATTGTTATGCGCTAAATTTTTTGATTTAATTGCATGTTTATCATTTAGGTTATTCTTGCAAATTAAATGTAATTTATCATGAATATGTAGTGAATTTGACATGTTCTAACCGAACTATTTGTACTATTAAATAATTCGAACAAGATAAAAGCGTCTAAACTACCAATCAATTATTGGTAAAAATCTATACAAAAACTGGTGATGATGGTTCTACAGGTCTCATAGGAGGCAATCGTATACGAAAATCTAGTCCTAGAATAATCGCATATGGCACAGTAGATGAATTGAACTCGTCACTTGGAATTGCACTCTCCTTAAAACTAGATACTGACATTGCAAATTTATTGACAAAAATTCAAAATGATTTGTTTGTAGTTGGTGCAGACTTGGCTAATCCAGATTTAAAAAATACTACAAACAGAATTACAGATGACATGGTACAGTTTCTTGAACATAGTATAGATAATCTAGAAAAGGAATTGAGTCCAATTTCTTATTTCATATTGCCTGGAGGAGACCAAATCGCATCACAAGTACACATGGCCCGTGCAATATCGCGTAGAGCAGAAACTAGCATTGTATATTTGGCAGAAATTGAAGAAATAAACAAGACATGCAAGATTTACATAAACAGATTAGCAGACTTGCTTTTTATTATAGCCCGTGTTATCAATAAAAGAAAAACGATTAATGACATTGCCTGGAAAAAATAAAGACACACTTTAATTCCCCAAGAATTGGATATTTCGATGTGCCGCCGTAGCTCAGCCCGGGAGAGCACTCGGCTGAAGACCGAGCTGTCGCGCGTTCAAGTCCCGCCGGCGGCACTACTGTAATTTTATTAATTAGATCATCTGATCTACGAACAATCTTGAGACAAGTTTAATAATATGGTCTCCAATTTTGGTTAATCGTAATTGGCAAAAGATAAGAAAAAAGAGACAAAGAAAAAAAGATCTAGTGAAAAAAAGAAAAAGGCACCAGCAAAAGCTAAGCCAAAACTAAAACAAGATTTGGTTTCTAGTGATGATGCAGGAATTATCGTAGTAGAAGACGATACAAATATGGACAAGGAAGCTGAGCTTGAGGCACGTAAAGCGTATCTTGAAGAAGCACGTTCTCAAGAAGCTTCAGAAGATTAATTCTAGCATCTGCTTATTTTTAATGCATACATCATCATTGTATGAAAATCGTTTTAAAAGATCATACTTATCCATACGTGAATCATAATACCATTAATGCGTGCGCTTTGTCTAATTGCTGTTAAACCAGGTAAGGTAGATAATGTAATACTGACACTTCGAAAAATTCGCAAGGTAGTACGAGAAATAATGATTGTAACAGGTAGAGCTGATATTGCTGTAGTCCTTCAAGGAACAATTGATGAAATCAATAATATTGTAATAGATTTTAAGAAGATTAGAGAAATTGTAACTACTGAAACTCTAATTGAGGTGGAGGTAAATTTGGGATGGTAAAAGCAGTAGTACTGGTAAAATCCCCAAAAAAACTTATTGCTGCAAGATTGCGAATGGTAAAATCAGTATATGATTCGTTTCCAGTAAGTGGTCAATTTGACGCAGTGGCTTTAATCGATGTTAAATCATTGTCACAGATAAAAGATGTTACCTCCGAAATTCAAAACATCAAAGGGGTAGAAAGAACGGAAACAATGGTTCAAGTAATATAGCATAAGGGTTTTTAACAAAGTATATTCAAACTTCATTATGAACATAAAGCATCTTGGTAGCGTAATAATTGCAGTATCAAACTTGGGAAAATCTGTAAAATTTTACAATGAAATAATAGGCATGCCAATTAAAAACAAAAGAGAAAACTGGGTAGAACTTGGAAAGCAAGGGGCTTCAGTTATTTTACATCCAGCTACCACTAAAATAAACACAGGTACATCTATTGAGAATGGCATTGTAATTGGTCTCGTTGTTGGTGATATCCAATCAGCCATTCAAGAACTAAAATCACAAAACGTTACAATATACAGAGACATTGAATCTCACAAGGCAGGTACAAACGCAATAGTTTTGGATCCTGATAAATACATGATATCTTTGTTTGAGCCTGTTCCGCCAGATAGTGCAAAACAAGCACGCGGATTCCACGGTTTTGCTCCACTCTAGATTATTTTTTTGATTTTACTAATTATTTTATCTAACAAATTTAGGGGGACATTCATATCTACTGAAATATAATAAATCCCTTCTTTTCTTTGAAATGCAACCAAAGTAACTTTATCATGTTTAAAAATTGCACAATCCATACTACCTATTGCATTATCATTTGAGCGCCGCATTGTTAATAGAGTTGAAATTAGAAAAAATTCGTTTCTAGCTGGTTCTGATTTCAAATGTATCTTGGTGCCAGGTCTTATTATTCCAGTCAGGGTTCTTCCATACTCATTGATTAATCCTACATATCTTACCGATTTTGATGATAGGAGAATTTTTTGGCATTTTTTTCTATAAATAGAAATATCTTCTTGCCATTTCTCGGCTGGAGTTTTTACCATATTCAGGATAACTTTACAGGCTTTATAAAGATGGATTTATTTCTGTTTTTGTTTTTCCAAGTCTTTTTTTAATACGGCGTTTTCTTTTTTTAGTTGCTCGTTTTCGACTTGAAGTGCATTAATAGAATTTACTCCTTTATGCATAGGGTGTGATGGACCAAATTGGTTTGGTGCTAAATCAAAAAGCCCAGCTGCATATTGTTGGAACATTGTGTAAAAATCCGATAATCTTTCAAGCATTAGTGAATTGTCTCGAATTATGTTGTCTTTCAGCTTACCGGTCATAGTTATGCCACGAGGATGATTTGCCATTGGAGGTAAACGTGGAAATGCAAATGGACTATTTACCATGTTTTGATATTGATTGTAAAACTCTAACATTTTTTTTGTATCCATATTCCACATATGTTTATGAGGTTTTTTGCCCCTTATTTCACCTTTACGTGTTAAAAATTAGGCATCATACATAAAACAGGTTGTCAACCGGCGATCATTTTTTATCAAGATCAGCTGATCGCTGATCCTTATAGAAGCCACAGATCTCATTTGATAAAATGACAAAAACAATATCTATGTGTTGTATAAAATGTAAAAAAAATATACTTTCAACTGATTTGTACAAAATTGTAATGTACGTTGTTGGTGAAAAGTTTACCGATCATCATTATGAGCACATTGAATGCCCTGATAATTTTACAATTTAATCAACTAGAGCATAAACACGATAAAGTTTTCCAGTCTCTCTGTCATGATAAGTCCACTGATTTCCATACCACTCGACTTCTTTGAATGATTGTTTTAACGAAGGATGTAATTTTTCATAAACATCTTCTCCTATTAAGATCTGATTTGGTCTGGCAAGAGCTGTTATCTTTGCGGTAATACTCATTGCAGGTCCAAGTATGTCTACATGTGATCTTGTCTGGTCTGATCCGTATCTTACTATGGTGTTTTCTCCATAATCCATGCCAATTTTCACGCGAAGTTCTGGGTAATCATATTCACTAAGGATTGGATTTATTCCTCTTTCTATTACATCGATCATAGTTCTTGCACAGTTGACAGCACTATCAGCTATTAAAAGCGGGCTATCTTCTGTAACAAAATATCCTATTACCGCATCTCCTACATATTTTAGAACATACCCTTCATGATGTTTTATAACATATCCCATCTCTTGAGAAAAGGAACTTAGGATAATTCCTAACTTTTCTGTAGGTAATTGTAATGTCATCTCTGTAGACCCAACTAGATCGACAAAGACTACAATCATAGGTAACTTCATGTCTACATGTGAGCGCAAAAATTGATCCGACGCATCTATGGTATAATCATACTCGTAACCTTTCTTAAGGGAACTCCATACTCTTTTTTGGGTTTGCTTGATTAGTGATTCGGTATCTAATGTGCCTTCTTTACTTGCCCCTAGCATCATGTCTATTATGTTATTAGTAGACATTGGGTCAGATTTTGCTTCAGAAGAGTCTTTACTCAAGATGTTTGTCTCCTTTATTCAAGGGGAAAATTCACTCCGCACACTGGGCATTGACCACGTTCGCCTTTGTATTTGATATCAAAATACTGAACAATCTCTACATTACAATTCCAACAAATTATCTTCTTAAAAGACGCCTTAGGCATAGTTTGATATGTAAATTTTATACTATTTGGTATAAAAACAAACGGAATTTCTTCATATCAAATTTAAGTGAGACTAGGAAGGAAAAACCATGCAAATCCCAGCAAAGTCCCAAGACGAATTTATTAAATCAATGACAGAAAAAAGCCAGAAAATAAGGTCGTTATTTTTGGAACATATTGTTACACTGACAAAAAATGTAGATGTAAAAGTTATGCTAGGGGATGGTACTGTTTCTGAACAGCGTACTTTCGATCCTGCGTTAGTTAGACAGTTTTATGGTGAACTATTAAAAAAATTACCAGTTTGGAAGACACAGGGTCTCTCAACTTCAAATGAAAAAGATCTAAGACGTGTCTTTATTAGATTTGAAGCAAGAGAGGGGAATTATCTTTTGACAGGATATCTCTCTTTACAATATCACGCATTATTATTTTACAAATTAAACCATAGGGTCATTGACGTACAAAAGGAACTTGCAGATATAACTGACAAGATAAATGAACTTGAAACCAATCTTGCACCAAAAGGAGATCAGATGATTCAAGAAAAATTAAAAGAATTAGGCTATGAAACAGTAGATCAGCAAAAACTCTTTGAAATTTTATTCCAAAACGACAATCTTGCCAAAGAAATGATTGAGCAGGTCTATTCTAATACGGATGAAAATTTTGCTCAATTGACAAAAAGACGTTCAGATCTGTTCAATGAGCTTGATAACATGCTAATTGAGATTTATCACACTGTTCCAGTGATGATTGATGAGATGAAAATGATAGGAGCAGAAGAGGGATGTCTGTGCCAATTTGATCTTGAGCATTTAAAGAACGAAACCAAAGAAGGAAATTTTGATCCAGTAAGAATTTCTCCAAAAATAAAAGAAAAATTATTGGAAAAAATGGATGAAGTATTTAGTGTAATGAAAAATTAAAAATTGTTTATATTCTAGTTCTTTTTTATAATTTAATAATTTAGTCAAGGGGTCTATGGAACTGGATGCAAGGCACCATCATATGGGGAGTTGATGCCGCGCGACCCCTCGACACAGATCTATGATCCCTACAAAATAGTATTTAGCCTTTTCCTGATCGATGTAAATTTTATTCAAACAAGACATCTTTATGTATTTTTTATGCCAATTTTTCATTAAAATCAAAAATACATGCGCTCTTTAGCGAACAACGTTTGGCAAGAAACCAAATATACAGTAAGAGATCTGATGAATTTGTGAATCTTACTTTTGATGATATAATAAAATCGCGAAAAATCCAGGGCAGCGTTATACGTAAAACTCCAATGGAGATGTCTGCAACATTTAGCCAGATTACAGGCTCTCAAGTTTATCTAAAATCAGAATGCCTACAAAAAACGGGCTCATTTAAGGTGAGAGGTGCGTATGCAAAAATTGCTACTTTATCAAAAGACGAAAAGAAAAAAGGAGTAATTGCCGCATCTGCAGGAAATCATGCACAAGGAGTTGCATTTGCATCTGCACTAGAAAAAATCCCATGTACAATAGTAATGCCTGTGACAGCATCACCTGCCAAAGTTGCTGCAACAAGATCATATGGAGCAAATGTTATACTCAGTGGAACCATATATGATGAATCGTGGTCTAAAGCATTAGAATTATCGCAAAAGACAGGATCTCAGATAGTTCACGCATTTGATGATGAGAAAGTAATAGCTGCACAGGGAGTGATTGGATTAGAAATTTTGGAATCGTTGCCAGACGTCGATGAAATTTATCTACCTATAGGTGGAGGAGGCTTGGCAGCAGGAGTTTTGAAAGCAGTAAAGACAAAAAAACCAAAAGTAAAAGTAATTGGTGTACAGTCTACAGCATTTCCTGCAATGAAAAAGTCTGTTGATTCTGGCAAGCTTGAATCAGTAAAAGGACAAATGACAATAGCAGATGGTATCTCTGTAAAAAAACCTGGTGAGTTTACATTTAAGATAATAAATGAATTAATTGATGATATAGTTCTTGTAGATGACTCTCAGATCATAAAAGCAATGTTTCTCTTAATGGAGAGAACAAAGATGGTAGTAGAGCCTGCAGGTGCAGTTAGTCTAGCTTATTTGCTTGACAAAAGACCATCTAAGGGAAAGAAAGTAGTACCAATACTTTCAGGTGGAAATGTTGACATGTATTTGCTTGGACAGATTGTGGCCAAAGGTCTTACAGAAATGGGAAGAATGGTGAAAATATTCATCATATTAACAGACAAACCAGGTGCACTCAAAGAAGTAGTTGATGTAATTTCTGCACTAAGTGTGAATATAGTAGAGGTAGTGCATGACAGGTTGAGTACAAGTATACCTGCAGGTACTGCAGGTGTGACATTAAGTCTGGAGACGGAAAATGAAAAACATGCTCAAAAACTGATAAACTATCTAAAGGAAAAGAACATCCAGTTTAAGATAATGACCTAAAATTTTGTAACTAATTCGTGGGTGGTGACACGGAGAGTAGACGAAGTTTTGGTTAAGGTAAAGGTGATGTGAACAATAACAAAATGGAGAGGCTAAACGGTGAGATTCGTGACCGAGAGAAGGTAATGAGAGGTCTAAAGAAGAAAAACACGCCTATTTTGACAGGTTACCAGTTGTTTCATAACTACATTAGACCTCATCAAGGTCTTGAGGGTTTGACGCCTGCTGACAAGTGCGGAATTAAGATTGAAGGAGAGAACAAATGGATTACTTTGATTCAGAATGCAAGTCAAGAGTAATAGACATAATTCATTTCTAATAATTTCAACAGGGATCTATTTTTATCAATGAACCTATAAGATCGTTGGTGTTTTGTAAACACAATTACGTATACACACAAGGATATTTTGTCTGTACCAAATGTAATCATAGATCAAATTTTCATAGAAAACCAAATCCAAAGAAGATCATAGGAATTATCATAGGAATATCTTTATTCATCACAGGTATTGCAATTGGAATTTATCATTCAAATTTAGAAAGTATGATGACAAACAGTGTAAATACAAATCCTTCTATACCAAAATCAGATCAGTCGGGAAATATCAATATTCCAGTACCAATAAGACCACAACCTACAACTGAAACTCCACCAATCATGGTACCCACTTCTACCCTCAATGAACAAAAACCAATGCAAGAAAGTCAATATGTTATAGTACCGAGTGATCTTGAACAGAAAATTCATTCCGCAATTAATGTTCAAAGAGAGAAAAATAACTTACAATCTTTGGGTTTGGATCAAAAACTCTCACAGATTGCAGAACAGCATAGTAATGACATGGGAAAAAGGAATTATTTTGAACATGATACTCCCGAAGGAATTTCACCAGAACAGAGAGGATATGATGGAGGATATACCTTATGTGGTGATGCAAACGCAATCCAAACCCAGATTCAATATGACAAGTTAAGTAAGCAATATGATCAGTTAAGCCAACAATTCCAAGCAACTGGTAACACGGATCAAAATCTTTACCAACAATTACAGGCTCAATATTCACAATTACAGGAATTATATAACAAGTTGAATAATTATAACAGTAATCAAATGCTTTTTGCTGGTATAGGAGAAAATATCATGCAAGGCTGGCTTTACAATTCAACCACATACATTAACGAAGTTCCATACCATCATTGGTTGAATCCAGATGATTTAGCAAATCAGATAGTTGATGGATGGATGAACATTTTCTTCGTGAACTAGAACAGATTCAATTAATTCAAAAAAAACTGATTCAAAAGTTAGAAAATACACAGAATGTGAATAATCCAGAACACATACATGGGATAATAAATGATTTAGGCAACTTTGGTAATTTCGCAACAAGCTTAACAAATACATTATCAACCAAAGAAACAGTTGAACGCGAGCTCTTAACTAAATTGAACCATGAATTGCGAACTCCACTGGTTCCCATTCATGCATATACAGACATGTTATTGTCGGGAAAATTTGGAAAATTATCAGATGAACAAACAAACAGGCTCGAACTAGTGAGCTCTAATATAAAAAAACTTGAGAAAGTAATTATTAATCTTCTTAATGAAAAACAATTCAATATAATAGAAAATGAAAAGAAAGCTCAGTCCGATTCCTCACAGGTGATCAAAGAACTAGGGCAGGAAAAATTACTTCTAGGCAAGATGATTCAAAATGAAGAAAAAAGGAACATCCAACTTTCTAGAAAATACGTCTTGACCATAGCTGGATTCATTGCGGTGATTGGTATTGTCATTACTGCCTATTCTTTATTTGTGGTTGAGCTAGTAGGGCAAGAATATAAAGTTCCCAATACTGATTCAAGAAACGACGGTTATGTCATACAAAATTTGAAGGGAGACACGATTAATACGTGGCTGTCATGGAGGCTCGTTGATGGTAATGTATTACATGTCAATGTAATTGACGCAGATAAATATCCTGGAAAACTTGACTTGATTAAAGATGTAATCTTGTCACAAAAAGCTGTTGAGATTGACGATTCTTTATTACACAAGGGGCCTCAAGGTACGTCCTCAACATACTATGTAGGATGGGGAGGTGCTCTTGCTCAAACAACAAAGGATAAAACCCAATTTTATATCCCTAGCAAACTTGAGGTAATCGAATCTCCAACAGGGGCAGGTGACATTACAATAAAACTTACTAGTGAACAAAGTGGTGATGGTTATTCTGGATTTACAAAATCAATTGCAGACCAATTTCAACATCAAATACTAAAATCTGAAATTACAATCTATGAAGTTGACAAACTAAGCAATGAACAGTTTAAAACAATATTGAGACACGAGTTTGGTCATGCTCTAGGTCTTGCCCATTCCAGTGCACCAGAAGATTTGATGCATGCCACAATTCAGACAGAATATCCATACATATCTTCGTGCGATATTGACACAATAAAATCACTTTATAATGGCAATGAAAAATCTGAAGTTACCTGTCAAAAATAAAAAATTGGAAGCGTTTTGTTATCTACTCTGATAAGATTGGCTGCTATTTTTTTGTTAAACTTTCTCCACAAATCGCTTGAATTCGGCTGAATGTCAGTTCAAAAACCAAAAACACTTGAATTTGTTGAGAATGGTCTTGGGATCTTTTTCCCAAACTTAGTATCTTTTGTATTTTTTATTATTGGCACAATGTAAATCCTATATATCTACGTCGCATTTTATATTAAATACAATGTCATTGCAAAAAAAGAATATTCTGATAATAGAAGATAGCTTGGCAATTGCTACACTTATTCAGGATTTTCTTAAGAGACTCAATTATCACGACATTGAAATTTGTAATAACGGCAGATCTGGCATCCAAGTATTTGAAAAACTTGTAAATTCGGACAAAATGCCAATTGTCATACTTGATTATAGTCTTCCAGACATGAATGGCGACGATATCATGTCAGAGATATTCAAAATTCATCCTAACACCAAGATAATAATAGAAACTGCAAATGAAAGAACGGACGAATCAATAAAAAATGTTCTAAGACATGGTGCATATCAATATATTGAAAAACCAATACGATTTGAGAACATAAAAAGTACTATGGAAATTCTAGAGGAAGAAAATGACGCTTCCGAAACTGCATCTACTAACAACCATGATGAGATGGATTCTTTGTTAAGATCATCATCAAGAATCAGTCTTGCAAGACTCTCAGAATACACCGGAAAGAAAAAGGAAGAAGTTTTGGAATATTTGAATAATCTAAAAAATAAAGGGAAAATTGTTCAGATTGAAGACATTAAGGAAATTTCTTGTAATTTATGCGATTCTGTAAAAATTGGACAAAATTTTCAATGTCCACACTGTAATGGCATAAATTTCAAACAAGGTAAACTAATAGAACATTTTAAGTGTGGGAATGTTTCTGTAGAAGACTCCTATAAAAACAACATTTGCCCAAAATGTCACAAAGAAATCAAAATAATTGGTGTGGATTACAAAACAATAGATAATTATTATATCTGTAACAATTGTGGAGAAAAATTTCCGGAGCTGGCAATTGAATATGTATGTATAAAGTGTAACAATAAATTTAAGATTGAACAGGCAAAATGGATTACCACCGAAGGATTTAGATCAGTTAATTTATGACCAAATCTGTTGGATGAACTTATTTAGGCTCTGATTATTCCTTTTTGCACTAGAAATTCCATGCCTTTGGCAAAATCGTTATCTGAAATTTTATTTTCTGCCCACCATCCGGCGTTATTTTTTACCCATGAGGGAACAGCGTTACCGTTTGATTCTCCAGATTTTGGAAGGTTTTGAATTATTATGATGTGATTTTGTATCATGTATTGTATTCCACTAAGAAAATCAACGTCTGAAACTTGCCCAATTTTCCACAACCCTGCATTATTTTTAATCCATGATGGAATTAGAATTGACATTTTTTCATTATTGATCCCAGATATGGTTGTAGTTTTTATCCCATTGCTTCTGACTTTATCAATTAATGCTTCAAGCTGCTGAATCTGTTGAAGATCAGGTTCATTTTGAGTCACGGTTCCGTTATTTGTAGCATAATCTTGGAAGGAAATTGTAACTACTGCAAAACCATAATCGTGTAAGCTATTCTGAATGTTAGTAAATATCCCATCATTGGTTAATCTATGTAGTGTGCCATTGCCAGTACTAGTATAACCAGTTGCGACAGTTGCTGGAAATCGATGAATTGTATTGGAAGAATAATAAACTGTATGATAAGTCAATGTGTTTGCACTAAGAAAATTAATATGATTTTCATACATTGCACCAAACGTATCGTTATTGATCTTACCGTACGGAGGAATAAAGACAGTTGGCGTAACTCCTAACAAGGAAAATATTTTGTCATTTGTTTGCTTAATGAATGAAGATTGTTCGTTTTGATCATACGTAGTAAAATCTTCAAATTTCCATCCGTTATTTGCTATTTCTAATGATGGGTTAGTCTTGATCTCATCATGTAGATATCCTGCTAGTTTGATATCATTACCGAAAGAATTGCCAATTATTCCTATAGTTAGGCTGGCATTTTTCTGCTGGAAAGCATCAATTATCTTTGTTTGAACATTATCTAACCAGTAATCTTGGATATTATTCAGTCTAAATGCCACACATTGACAATTTTGAATATTACTTGGTGTGGGATTTTTAGTTGTATTAGATGTTTGTATGGGTTGATTTTTTGTAGTGTTGGATGTCTGTTTACCAATTGTTATGACAGGTTGACTTTTGAAAATTTGTATGGTATTTTGATTTCCATTAATTGTTATTTTTGTGTTACCCCACTCACTGCTGTCATTCAAGTTTATTGCACGAAATACATAGTCTCCGACTTTGAGATTGGTGAAATAAGATTCTCCCCTAGAATTTGTTGGTGAGTCTTTTATCTTATTTCCATTATTGTCATATAATTCTACAACAAAGTTTCCATCTGATGGAGTAACTACTTTAGATGAACTCTTGAAAACCTCTACTGTCAAAAGACTATTTACTATGGGTGGCCACGGTGTTACTATCTTGGCCTCTTGTGGAATTCCTGGAAGAAGGGCCACAGGAAAATATGAATACAAAAGATTTTCTCCAATTGAGACATCTGTAATGTAATAGTTGTCTTGTAGATTAGTTGACTGGATCCAAAAACGTGTGGTTTGGCCATTGTTATCAGTTGTGCCCTCAGTCCACTGTTTTCCATCTTGAGATTTTATTGATATATTGGCACCATCTATTGGAGTAAGTCCATCATTATAGAAAACATTGAAACGTACCCCTCCAGGTAAGGGTATTGTTAAATCAAGTACCACCTGAGTACTCTGTAAATCTACATAGCCTGTATTTGCATACATTCCGTTTGCATACAATTCTACTTTATACTTGTGTCCAATTGGTAGGGATACAATGTTGTAGGGATTGGCAGAAAGTGAGGCGATCTCTCTGTATGGTGTAGTATTAAAATCCTGATACACTTTTACTGTCATAGAAGAATAGTCGGCCCTATCATGATTTGTGTATTTTACATCAATTTCAATAGCGCCTGTACCTTGATCAGCATAAACAATAACGGGTTGTAAAGCTATCAGTACCAAAAAAAGTGGTATGATAAATTTTGTAACTTGTTTTTTCAACAGGTGACTCATCTTGTCAAACACCGATCCTTTTGGCACTGGTCCATTTTGTCTTTGTTTTAAACACTGATTCTATTGCTGCTTTTATTAGAAGAATGTCTACTAACTGCTTGTATCCTAATACTAGAAAAGGTGAGAATGCAATCAATCTAGGATCGTCTCTATCAATTCGTACTGCTAATGCAGACATTAAACATTGTAGTATGACAAACAATGTGAACATTTGTAATACAAAAAACCAATCACCATTGATTATTTCTAATATCGAAGTAACAATTACAGAAAGTCCAGCAAATGGTAATACTACCATTGAAATTATCATAAAAGGAAATGCAATTCTATACAAGAACGCATAACGTGGATTTACTATTGTCTCAAAATGTCTTGTAAGTACCTGTATGTTTCCCCTATACCATCGCTTTCTTTGTTTGTAAAAATCATGTAGTGTTTGGGGTGCCTCCGTATATGCAGTTGCCTGAGTAGTTCCTTGAATTACAAATCCTGATTTTAATACCTTTATTGTTGCGTCAAAATCCTCAACCAATGTATCTTTATGATAAGAACCCACCCCCTCCAGTACTGATTTTCTAAATGCACCCAGTGCACCAGGGACAATGGTAATTGAACCAAAATAATCAAAAGCTCTCCTGATTATCTCAATACCTGCTACATATTCTAGTGCCTGTGTCCAAGTAAGCCAATTCATTCTGTTTCTAACCTTGACATTCCCAGCAACTGCTGCTACATCTTTGTTGGTCCCAAACCCTTTGACCATCTGTTTTAGTGCCTGTCTGCCAATTATGGTGTCAGCATCAACTATTATGATTATTTCGCCCTTTGCATACGCAAGACCATAGTTCATGGCACTGGCCTTGCCCCCGTTTTCTTTGTGTAATACCTTAACTTTGTTTTTGTATTTGTTTGCAATTTCCAAAGTTTTATCATTACTACCGTCATCAATAACTATTATTTCCTTATTTGAATAATCAGATTCTAACAAGCCTTCTATTGTGCGCGCAATTACTCTTTCTTCGTTATATGCTGGAACTAGAACAGTAATGTATGGATATACTAGAGGATCTGATACTCTGTCTTCTCTGTACTTGCTGTATACTGCAAGTGGTACAAACATCATCGTACTCCAAAATGTAATTGTCATTCCCCACAAAATTATGATTCTGTTTGGAGATTGCCAAATGGAATAACTTTCGTATGCTGCAACTGATGCTAAAACTATTGGAAGTACGATCATGATTATGGCAAATGGTGATGGCATTTTTTTTGCATACTTGAATTTTGATGAGAGTTTTCCTCTTGCACTAAATAATTGATAAAACATGATAAAAGCCGCAAAAGCAAGTGAGATCATAGTTAAACTTGTATTCATCAAGTATACTGTATAAAATAACACAGAAAATATGGCACAGACAAGAATTATCTGTATGTGATCTATCTTTGTTTTCTTGATTTCAGACATGTATTGATATGGTTCGTGAGTTAGTAAATGATATATCTTTTCACAAACTCAATAACATATACGAATTAAACCCTATAATTATTCCTACAAAAATTGATGCAACAATTGTTGTTATTTTTCTATTCACAAACTCGCCCATCAATTTTTTGCTTCTTGTGAGAATTACCAAGGGGATGATAGGTAAAGGTACCAACAAACTAAGAATGACCTGACTGTATACCAGTATGTTTAAAGGATCAAAACCTAGAAAAATTGCAATCGTGGTTGGAATTACATTTACAAATCTGGTAACTATTCTTCTTAGCCAAACGTTGACTTTTTTCCCAAGCAATCCCTCCATTATTGCCTGACCTGCAAGAGTTCCTGCAACAGATGATGCAATCCCAGATGAAAGCAGAGTGACTAGGAAAATTATGCCTGCTGCTACCCCGAATAATGGGACAAGTGTTTTGTAAGCTTCTGATATTGACTGGATTCCAGAATTTTCTGGATTAAATGCAACCGCAGCCATTATTAGAATTGCAGCGTTAATCATGCCTGCCATGGAAAGTAATATTATTGTCTCAACAAGATGATGTTTTCTCATTTTCTTTCTTTCTTCAAGAGATTTGCCTTGTGCCCTGTCTTTAGTAAGTGAAGAATGCAAGAAAACTAGATGAGGCATTACAGTTGCACCGATTATTCCAACTGCGACAAGTAATGCGTGAGAATTAGCTAATGACGGAATCATAGAATGATAAACAATTGAAGAAAAATCAGGTTTTGCAATAAATATCTCATAAAAGTAACCAAAGCTTATGACTGAGACAAAAAGTAAAAACATTTGTTCAAGTAGACGTGCTCGACGTGATGTTAATCCCAAAATAATAATTACATCCACAGCACCAAATATTGACGCATAAATCAGCGGTACTCCAAATAACAAATTTAGTGCAACTACAGTTCCAAGATATTCTGCAAGATCAGTTGCAGCTGCTACTATCTCAGCGCTTAGCCAATAAGGAATGACAAATATTTTCTTTTGAAGTTTGTCACGGATGATTTCTGGCAAGGAATGCTCTGTTGCAATCCCAATTTTGCCTGATAGGTATTGTATAAGCATGGCCATTATGCTAGATAACCAGACAACCCATAACAAACCATATCCAAAAGATGCACCACCTTGAATGTCAGTGCCGTAGTTTCCTGGATCCATGTATCCTATACTGACAATTAATGCAGGACCTGAAAATGCAATGAACTTTGCAATAGTTTTTTTATTAATATTGCTCATCATACCCAAAATCCGATCATCTCAAAAACTACATGGAATTGTAATGATGGCACATATAAAATTTAGCTTAGACTACATAATTTAGCTTAGTCTAACTTATACGTCTGAATGTTGACCGAATTCAAATATGGATAAGGGTAATTATTCTGCCCAGATCTTGATCGTGCCATTTTTGTACTTTTTATAAAGATCTAGTTTGTACAGCTTTTTTTCTAGATCTTTTTTAAGAGACTTGGGTACTGCAACATGAAGCGGGATTTCCTTACCATTCATTACTAAACTGGTAAATGCCCTGAATTGAGAAGCAAGATTTTCGTCATCATTAATCTTAATTTTTGCCTCACCCAGATGTCTCAAAACTCCTTTCATTCCCTCCAAATCTGGTTTGTATCCGTCTCTTTCTTTTGGAGCAGGTAATTTTCTATACTTTTCATCAAAATATTCAGGAGTTCCATCAATATCCAAATGTGTAATGGTTATTCCAAGGTCTTCCATAGATTTTGCTAATGAATTTAGTAATTTTTGATGAGCCTCCAAAGCCATCTGTCTTATATCAAACTAAGAATAATATAAGTCAAAATTGATTTAATTTGGCAAAACCAAAAATCCTTGCATTTGCAGGAAGCACTAGAACTGATTCATATAATAAAAAATTAGTCAAAATATCTTCTACTGGAGCAACAGAAGCAGGCGCAGATGTTACAGTAATTGATCTCCGGGATTTTCCAATGCCAATTTATGATGGCGATTTAGAGCAAAAAGATGAGCTTCCTTCTAATGCACGTAAGCTCAAGTACCTCATGTTATCACATCAAGGATTTCTTATTTCTTCACCAGAGTATAACAGCTCCATCTCAGCCGTTTTTAAAAATACGATTGATTGGACATCACGTCAATCAGAAGGTGAGATCCCTCTAGCTTGTTTTAAAAATAAGGTTGCAGGAATAATGAGTGCATCTCCAGGAATGCTTGGTGGTCTTAGAGGACTAGTTCATGTCAGGTCAATACTTGGAAACATTGGAGTCATTGTCATGCCAGATCAAATAACAATAGCTAAAGCTTATGAGGCTTTCAATGAAGATGGTACATTAAAGGACAAAAAACAAGAAGACCAAGTCAAAAAGATTGGTGCTAATGTGGCTAAAATATTGTTAAAACTAAATGCATAAAATCAAAATAAAAAATTAATGGATAAATTGGCTGTTTTCAACAACTAAATAATACTCGTTCCTAGGTATCTCGGATCGGTGGTCTAGCTGGTAGGATACCGCACTCACACTGCGGTGGTCAGGGGTTCAAATCCCTTCCGATCCATTTTTAATATTTTCATAACATTTAAGTCGATAACAAAAAAAGAATCAAAATATGCGCATATTACAACTTCATTGTGATAGTATTGAATTTACACCTGTAAAAAAGGAAATAAAGTCAGCTGAGGAGATTGTTCCTACTTCCAAAAAAATAGACGAAGTTGTAGTGGCATTTGTAGCAATTGAAGATGGAGATAACTCCATTGTTGCAAAAAAAGCAATGTCTGAAATTATAGAATCAATGAAAAAAGTAGGATGCAAAAAATTATTGCTGTATCCATATGCACATCTTAGCTCAAAACTTGCATCTCCAAGCACTGCACTATCAATATTAAAAGAAATGGAATCACTTGCCACGGATCTTGAAGTGTCAAGAGCTCCATTTGGGTGGACCAAATCCTACAAAATTCAAGTTAAAGGTCACCCATTGGCAGAAAACTCAAAAACAATCACTGCTGATGATAAAGATTCTACTTCAGATGCTGTCAAGGCAGAATCAAAAATCCAATCCTATTGGTATATTATGTCAACTGATGGAAAGATGCATAAAGTTGAGGAGTTTAATTTTGCAAAACATCCTAGCCTTGAAGTCTTAGCAAAATACGAATCTGCAAAAAAAAGATCTGTTGACGAACCTCCGCCACATGTTAGGTTGATGAAAAAGATGGCCATAGCTGATTACGAACCGGCATCAGATTCTGGAAACATGAGATTTTTTCCAAATGGAAGATTGATGAAATCTCTCTTAGAGCGATATGTCACAGACAAGGTTATGGAATATGGAGGACTGGAAGTTGAGACGCCTATAATGTATGACTCTCATCATCCCAGTATGGAAAGCTATTTTCACAGATTTCCTGCAAGGCAATATAATATCAATTCCGAAGGAAAACAGCTCTTTTTACGATTTGCAGCTTGTTTTGGCCAATTTTTAATGGCAAAAGACTTTCAACTATCCTACAAAAACATGCCGCTAAAACTATACGAGTTGACAAGATATAGTTTCAGAAAAGAGCAATCAGGTGAGCTTGTAGGTCTACGAAGACTGCGCGCATTTACAATGCCTGATTGTCATGCCATGTGTAAAGATATGGAACAAGCCAAAGAAGAATTCCGCAAAAGGTTTGATCTATCAAGAGAAGTTATCAAAGGTGTTGGTATGGAAGAGGCCGATCTTGAAATGGCAATTAGATTTACTGAAGAATTTTACAACGAAAACAAACCATTGATTGAAGAGCTTGTAAAAAAAATTGGAAAGCCAGTACTGGTTGAGATGTGGAAAGAGAGATTTTTCTATTTTGTACTAAAATGGGAATTTAATTATGTAGATAGTATGGGGAAGGCATCCGCATTATCTACAGATCAAATCGACGTTGAAAACGGTAAACGCTATGACATTGAGTTTATCGATGAAAATAACAAGCCGCTAAATCCAATCATATTACATAACTCTCCAAGCGGTGCCATTGAACGAGTAATTTATGCACTACTTGAAAAAGCTGCAAAAGACACCAGTGAAGGAAGAAAACCGCAATTTCCTTTATGGCTTGCACCAACACAGGTTAGACTCATCCCTGTAAAGCCAGAATTTCTCAATTATTGTGAAAAACTAGCAGAAAAAATATCAACAAATGATATACGAGTAGATGTGGACGACAGAAACGAAAGCGTTGGAAAAAGTATTCGTGATGCAGAAACAGAATGGATAAGATACATCATAGTAATTGGTGAAAAAGAAGTGAATGCTGAGAAAATAGGCATAAGGGATAGGAAATCAGCTGACGCAAAGACTCTTTCAGTTGATGAATTGATAAAATCAATAAAAGAAGAAACTCTAGGAAAGCCGTTTATGGGATTAAACATGAACAAACATCTTTCAAAACGACCTCAAATTATGGTCTAAATATAAAAAATTCTCTGTAACTATATTTCCTACTGCAATCACGATGCGTCCCAATCTTTTGGGGAAATCTCAAGAGCCTTGTTAAAAGAGTCTATTGCTTCATCATATCTTCCCAAGCTTCTAAGAGCAACGCCTTTCTTGTTCCAAATGTCAGGGTCATTTGGATTAGATATCAGTATTTTTTCAAAACAACCAAGAGCTTCTTCATACTTACCGTCTTCCAAAAAATTCACTCCTTTTTTCAATATCTCTACTGTATCTGCATCCATGTCTAGTATTGACCAGTCTTGCTTATTTTGTTTCTTAATGTGATATATTCATCGCAATGACTTCGGACATTATCTTTGCAGCCAGTGATGCAGTTGCACCGTTGTCGTATGGTGGACAAAGTTCCACTATATCCATACACGGTATCTTTTTTTCTTCTAAAGAATATATCATATCAAAGAGTTCTCTTGAGGTGATGCCTAACGCTTCTGGATTTCCAACACCTGGCGCAAACGCAGGATCTAAAACATCCAAATCTACACTAAGATAAATTTTATCAAATGTAGAAACTGCATCTTTTACTAGTTTTGGGCCTTTTCCTTCACGAATATCTCTATCAGTAATGGTTCTAATTTTATGTTCTTCTTTGAATGCAAGCTCTTCTTTTACAAAAGATCTTGCACCAACATGAATGACATTTTCAGACCCACGTTTTTCAATTATTCTTCTAAGGTATGCTGCATGACTAAGTTTGATATCTGCATATTCATCTCGTAAATCATAATGTGCGTCAAAAACGATGTATCCAGTTTCTTTTGGAAAACTTGTGTATGTTCCATAAGTAATTGAATGCTCTCCGCCTAAGATGATTAACTGTTTTTCTCTTTTAGAAAGTTCGGAAGTTATCTTTCCTACCATGTCTATCACTTCTGATGCAACAACGGTATGTCTTGTATTTCCAAGGTCTTCGATGTTTACACTTTCCAAATCAACGTTAAATCTAGTGGAAAATATCTCAATGTTGTTTAGTGCTAATCTTATTGCATCTGGGCCAAATCTGGTTCCGGGTCTAAAAGAATGGGTGGAATCAAATGGAACTCCATATACTATTGCAGAGATTTCGCTTTCTTCGTTGGGACTTGTGATCAACGGATTTCTATTCATGTAAAGATCAAGGTAACTCATTTTACTAGATGGGCTCTTGGTATTACATCATATAATAGTATACCACGTAAATGTTTTTTAAAATTGACATTAAGACAGACTAGATTCTTTAGTTGGCAATGGCATTGCCAGGAATGCTACATTTTGGATGTATCTGGAGTTCTCCAATTTTCCTACAATGTTGACATTTGAATTGAATGCATTCTTTACAGTCTGGACAGGATTGAAATTCTTGCAATGTTTCTCCACATGACCTACATGAATCTTTTCGCATATTTATAAAAATTACATGATCCTCTTATAAATTGTATGAATATTAGAATAACCTATTTGCACTCGCTTGTCTAAAACAATACACTTAGTTCCAAAAGAACTGGTCTAGTCCTGTCTGCTTTGGTGCACCAATAAGGGTGGCAAAGTCAAGGTCCATCGACGAGAGTATTTGATCAAAAGTACTTTCCATAAACTCCATGTATTTAGCAGAATCAATCTCGTCTGGTCTTGCTAGTTCAACTGGTTTGACTCCTGGCTTATTAATTATTTTCACATATGATATGATGTCACCCTTTTTTATTTCTCTTATTTGCTCTAAAAGTTTAGCTGCACGAATATGTTGTGGAATAGTCTTTACATATTCTGATGGGGCTTTACTTATCATTACATTAAATGCAAGTTCAACAAGTGGAATTTGTTTTGCTTTTAGTTTTTTTGCATAACCTGCTATCATATCACTAATTTTCTCTTTTGATTCAGTGAATTCTTGCGTTGTTTTTACTTTGGACAAAATTTCTAAAATTTCATAAAACAGAGTTCTAATAAATGGAGGCGTGTGAGATTTTTTTCCAGTTAGGCCTTTGACATCAACTTTACCGTCTTTTTGTACTCCTAGATAGTTTTTCTTTCTTGTACTTAATACTACATATCGATATTCTTTGTCAAGATCTAAATCTACTCCAAATTGCTCTTTTGCCCAGCTTATTACTGTGTGAATCTGATCTTTTGTAGGGCCTTTTAGGAATAATGAATCGGTGTCACCGTATAATACTTCGATACCAACTGATTTACATTTTTCAATTGTTTCCAAAATGGTATATCTGCCAACTGCTGTAGTTGCCTCTGCTACTGGTAAACAATAAAGTGGAAATATTTCTGCGCCCATAACACCATAGCTTGCATTGAGTATGACTTTGAGCGCTTGGCTTACAACTGTATATAGCTGTTTTTGATCCTCATCAAGGGAAGGATTTTTTGCAAGACTTTTGTAATAGTTTACTCTCAAATCACGCAAAGAACCAATCAAAACTGCAGTAAGGCCATTTTTACGCGTGCATACCCAGTGGTTTGTCCCAGGAATGGTGTTTTTCTTACACTCATCATGAATACATCGTACTGTCTCATAGGACAAATTTCGTACCTTGATTATACTAGGATACAGACTTGCAAAGTCCATTACTGATACATCAAAATGAATTCCAGCAGTTGGCTCTACAACTAATCCTCCGCGATATTTCTTGTCTTTGATGATTGCTTCTGTAGATGCAGATGGAGATTTTTGATCAAGTTCCTGTCTTTGAGGAATCAAAAAATTGTGTTTTCTATGTTCAAAATAAAATAAACTACGAATCCATTGTGATACTCCCATTCTTGAAATGTCATCAACGGGCATTCTTGCAATTCTTGTTATGACAACTAACAAATCCATTAACAAATCGTTGTTAAAGCTCGTCAAATTTTGTGTTAACTTTGCGTCATTGTAACAATAATTTGCAAGCTCGTATAATGAAAGATCATCAAGCCCACCATCATAATCTATTTTTGATTCATTTAACAATCCTTCTGCAACACTATTTAGCGAAAAATCATTATACTTGTGACTAAATGCGTAAATCTGAAACGAGCGGTTTGAAAACGTTCTGTACAAATCAATATGCACGCCGTGTTTTAGTGTGGCAGAGTCCCTCATCATAATTAGTGGAATTTCTTTAGAATCTATTCCTAGTCTTTCAGCTCTGTTGTAAATATATGGCATATCAAAATCATCGCCGTTGTAGGTAATTACAAACGGATAGTCAGTTAAAATCTTGAAAGTATCTCGTATCATTTCTTTTTCTTTATCTTCATCATAAAATGAAACTTTGATGTCAGACTCTAGCTCACTTTTTCCAGGCTGCTTGTCTTTTTTTTGTAACACAAAAACTTGCTTTAGACCATCGCTTCCAGAAAACCCAACGGCTGTAATTTTCTTATCAGCAATTTTTGCATCTGGAATTCTTCCTATTTCCGACTCTACCTCAATATCAAAACTTACTCTTCTAATTTTTGGAATTGGCTGGTTTAGTAAATTTGCCCAATCTGATATGTGATTTTGAAACTCTTTAGAATCAATAATTCCCATGTTTGTAACTTTGTCATACAATAATCCTTTTAGTGCAAGTTGAACTTCATCTGGAATTTTATAGCTGTATTCTTCTAACTTGCCATTTGTGATAGTATAGTATTTACCAACAATTAGAGAATAATCATAAAGATAATTCTCATAATATTTTATGTCAGATTCCCAAGTCTCAATTATGTTTCTAATGCTTTTGTCTGTCTGAGTACCACCTATGGCAAGTGGATCTGCAACTATGATTTTTGTCACATTAATTGTTCTGTCTTTGAGAAGATCTATTTTCTCAGTTTTTTTTAATTCCAGAACATCTTTTCTATCTGATAAAAATTTTAGTTCTTCAGGATCTAGTTTGGAATAACAATATGGTTTGTGGCCAGTATTGTCCGTCCACAAAAGAATTTTTTTTGAATTTGGTTCATAGAATTTAAGAACTACGGATTTTTTTTGACTGTCATATGTTGCAGAAACAAGTAATGCCGGTAGCATTGTTGTTGTTACTTCATCTACTGCACCAATGATATTTTGTTGCATATGGTATACCTAGTTTGTTGGAATAAGGTTCATTGCTGAATCCTCAAGCAGGATGTTTATCCAATATTGGATTTTTTTCTTATCTAAAATATCAACGTGGATTCCAGCTTCTTTTAAAAGATTAAAATCAGTTTCTGGATACGAATCAAGGCAGACAATGCGTCTAATTCCAATTGTAATTGCCATTTTGCTACATTCAAGACATGTTACAAAAGTAGTGTAAAGCGTGGTATCTTTTGTGCCAGAACCTACTCCAAGTATAGCACAATTCATTATGGCGTTTGCCTCAGCATGATTGCAAATACATCTGTCAAGTCCCTCTCCTGACTGTAATTTTCCCTCGCTGCGTAGGATGCATCGCTTACAGCCTCCCTCGTAGCAATTTGTCACACCAGGCGGAGTCCCATTATATCCAGTTGCTATTTGCCTATGATCACGTACTATTACAGCTCCCACCTGTCTTGTTATACAGTTTGAACGAAGCTTTGCCAATTCTGCCTGCAACATAAAATATTCATCCCATGTAGGACGCTCAAAGGGTTTGTTCATATTGATTTTATGTTTTAACTAGTACATTATTGTTTAGCTTCTTTGAATTTGATAATCTTTCCTAGTGTGATGGTATCTAAATTTGATCTGATTTTACCTTCTTTAATTTTGGAAAACCATTCTTTTACTTTGGCAAACTTATTTTTTTCACCAATTATGTTTGATGCCAAAACCGAGTTGCTTGCCCACCATGAAATTGCAGATTGTATTACATATTGTAAATCAGTATCTGTTATTATTGGCCAATGCTGGCTGACCATGGTTTCAAGTGGCAGGTCCTGAAGCCCTAATCGTTTTTTTATCATGTATAAAATTTCTGTAAATCTAGAGGGGTCTTCAAATGCAGATATTGAAATTCGAATTTCAACACCATCCTGAATGCTTTTGTCATTATCTACAAAAGTTAGTTTTACCGAGCCTTTCTTTCCTGATATGGTAAAATGTTCATTTTCACTTTCAATCTTACCACCAATTTCTGTAATTATGTTCAACATTGCTTGAAGGCGTTCTTTTTCTAAATTTTCAATTATTATTGGAGTTACCGAAGTTTTATCAAATAAAGATGTAATTGTCTCAGTAGATTTTATCAAGTCAATCTTGATGCATCCTAGTATTGTTTTTACAATTTCATAGTCCTCATTTTCAAAAATTAACATTTCTGAAATTTTTTTATTTGTAGTCCCAAGTCTTCGCAAAATATTGAAAATCTCATCAGGAATGTTATTTAACTGCTTATTTTCAATAAATCCACGTTCATTTGTACTATCTGTTTTCCAGTATGCAGTAGCAGGTTCGGTAATGGTAGCCATGATGTTGTATGCGCCACGCTTTTCCATCGGTGCAAGTACTGGTAAATCATTATTCAAATAAGCACGAAAATAACTAGTTCCTTCAAAACTAGAACGTTTTAAAATATTACCAAGATTGACTTTGGCAAAAAACTTTTCATTTTTTTGTTTGACTTTGATCATGTCCCAAGCCCTTGTTTTTGGATTAAACTCTTCCCATGATTCTAGGCTTGGAAGTTCAAACTCTTCAAGGGCTCCCAGTCTTCTTGATTCAGGTTTGTATAGTTTTGTCAAGACTTTCACGTGATCATCCAAAGTATGCATTGTAACACTGATTCCATATAATGAATCAAGAAACTCCTTTCTTTTTGACGAATCAACAACACATGTCCAGCGTCTGTCTATTAATCGCGGTCTTATTTCTAATCTATTTAGAATTTTATCTAGTCTTGTTTGCTGTGTGAAATGTAATGGGCTGATTTTTGTAAATGTGTTTTTGTAGGTTTCACAAAGATTGGTCTTTCCTCGCTGAAAGCAAAGATCACAAAATTCAAGAGGCTCCAAATTTACATACCTCGACAAGTTTCATAGTAAACGCGAGTTATTTAGCTAATTTCAATATTGTGAGAGTGTGATCTTGTTATGTTACAATTCATGTCTAATCTGTATTTTTATGATCGTTATAACCTCGTATTCATATACGTAGAATGTTGCAAAGATGAAATTGAAAGAAACTTTTTACTTGTCCAAAAGAAGATGAAGTTAATTGGATTTACAATATTTTGAACACAAGCTAATCACGCCTGAATCAATAGAATATAGAGAGTATCAGGTAAATCTTGCAAATCAGGCAATAAAAGAAAATTGTCTAGTGGTACTTCCTACTGGATTGGGCAAGACAACAGTGGCACTACAGGTTATTGCCGAGTTTTTATCAAGAAGGACTGGCGGAGTGTTGTTTCTTGCTCCAACTCGAGTTCTGGCACACCAGCATTATGAATTTTTAAAAAAAACTCTTCTCATAGATGATATTGCACTAATAACAGGTGAAGATCTGGTTGCAAAAAGAAAAAAGCTATGGATGAATAGTGTAATATGTGCCACACCTGAGATTACAAAAAATGATCTTGATAGACAAATTGTATCGCCTACTCAATTCAACTTGTTAATTTTTGATGAAGCGCATCGTACAATTGGTGATTATGCGTACTCTGGAATTGCAGAAAGATTCCAGAATGCTGATGTGAGAATTTTAGGCATGACTGCCACACTCCCAAGCGAAAAAGACAAGGCAACTGAAATTCTTAACATTTTAAAAATTACAAGCATAGCACAAAGAAATGAAGAAAGTCCTGATGTGATACCATACGTTCAGCAAACCAACACTCAATGGATTACGGTTGATCTTCCACTAGAGATGAAAGAAATTCAAGTGTGTATCAAGGCAGCACTTGAATCACGATATCAAGATTTACGAAGAGCAGGTCTGAATCTCTCTGATAGCAAATCATTATCACAACTTTTACGTGTAAGGGAATTTGTAATACGACAAAATAGAAAGGCCGCAAAACCACTTTTTACAGCAATAAGGATAATTCATGCACTAAATGTTCTAGAATCTCACGGCATTACATCATTTTTGAGGTTTTGTGAGCGTACACAAGCGAAAAAAGGAATTGGAATAAAGGATCTTTTTGAAAATGACCTAAATTTTGCCAAAGCCATAAGACTTGCAAAACTTGCTCAATCAAAAGGAATTGAACACTCTAAAATAATAAAATTAAAAGAAATCATAGAATCGTTTCAGGGCAAGGCACTTGTTTTTACAAGCTACAGAGATTCAGTGGATGTAATTCATCAAAAACTAATTGAAATGGGTATTGCTGCAGGATTTTTAATTGGCAAAGCAGGTGAAACAGGACTCAAGCAAAAAAAACAGATTGAAACAGTACAAAAATTTCGGAATGGAGAATACAAAGTACTAGTAGCTACTCGTGTTGGCGAAGAAGGATTAGACATATCAGAGGTAAACCTTGTTGTTTTTTTTGATAATGTGCCAAGCTCAATCAGATACATACAAAGAAAAGGTCGTACAGGCAGAAAAGACACTGGTAGACTGGTTGTTCTTATTGCAAAAGATACTACTGATGAGACATATTATTGGATTGGAAAAAGAAAAGTCACTGCAGCTAAAAACATGGGGGATAAAATGTCAAAGGTTTTAGAAAAGCAACAATTAGGAGTATCTAAAAAAACAGGGTTAGACGCATATCTATAGTGTCAACACTTGTAAACCTACAATTAAATACAATAAAACTTCACCAA